>JASJDZ010000038.1 GCA_030065575.1 Acidimicrobiia bacterium | reverse complement strand
GCTGAGCCCTCCGCAGTGTTGGCTTCGCCAGGCAGCTCGGCGGTCACGACGTAGGTCACGTGCTCGCCAATGTTGACCGCATGGTCGGCAATCCGCTCGAGGAAACGGCCGACCCGTGACAGACCGATTGCCGGCTGCAGCCCGATCTCGTCGCTGTGCCGACCCACCGCGCTGTAGAGCTCTGAGACAAGATCATCCATCTCGTCATCGGCTCGATCGATCGAGGCACCGGCGTCGGGCTGCATCTCATCAAGGGCGTCGATGCCCATTGCAAACACCTTGCAGCTCGCCGCTATGGACGCCTCGAGGAGAGGCGTAATCGCTGCGTGGTAGGGAAAGCCGTTGAGACGCTCCAGCATCTTCATGCAGTTATAGGCGAGATCACCCGAACGCTCGAGTTCGTAGAGGATCCGGGTGGCGGCGACCAGGAAACGGAGATCCCCTGCGACCGGCTGCTGTCGGGCCAGGGTCCCAAAGGTTCTCTTCTCCGCGACCAGGTAGAGCTGGTCGATCCTGTCGTCGGCCTCTCGGACTCTCTCGACGAGATCAAGGCGGCCTTCCACCATCGCGTCACCGGCGAGCTGAACGTTCTCCAGGACCAGGGAACCCATGGTGACGAGATCCTGCTGGATGCTGTCGAGCTCCTCCTGGAAGCGCTGCCGACCGCCCTCGCTGAGGGCGGAGACAGGCACAGATTTGCGATCGGTTGTCATGGTTCCCCCCAGATCAGCCGAAGCGGCCGGTGATGTAGTCCTCGGTCGCCTTTTCCTTTGGTGTTGTGAAGAGCACGTCGGTTGGGCTGAACTCGACCAAGTGGCCGGTCCGCTGACCCGTGGTGTCCAGCTCGACGTTGAAGAACGCGGTTCGGTCGGAAACGCGCGCTGCTTGCTGCATGTTGTGGGTGACGATGATGATCGAGTAGTTCTCCTTCAACTCGAGCATCAACTCCTCGATCCGCAGCGTTGCGATCGGGTCGAGCGCTGAGCACGGCTCATCCATCAGGATCACGTCGGGCTGGACTGCAATCGCTCGAGCTATGCACAGCCGCTGCTGCTGACCACCCGACAGCGACAACCCGCTCTCGGTCAGCTTGTCCTTGACCTCGTCCCAGAGCGCAGCCTGCTCGAGAGCGCCCTGCACGAGGTCTTTCATGTCCGACTTGGAACCTTTGAAGCCGTTGATCTTGGCCCCCCAGGCGATGTTGTCGAAGATCGATTTGGGGAACGGATTCGGCTTCTGGAATACCATGCCGATTCTCCGACGGATCTCCACCGGATCGACATCTCCGGCGTAGATGTTCGTCCCGTGGTACCTAACCTCTCCGTCGACCCGTGCGGTCGGGATGAGATCGTTCATGCGGTTGAGGGAACGCAGCACAGTCGATTTGCCGCATCCCGATGGTCCGATGAGGGCGCTGATCTCGTTGAAGGTAAACGACATCGATACATCGGCAACCGCCTTGAAATCACCATAGAAGACGTCCATGCTCCTGGTTTCCAGCACACCGGGACCATCGTCCGCAGCCTCGACACCACCGACTGCATCTGCGGTGGCCGGCGCGGCAGTGGGATCCAAAACCGTGCTTTCTGGTGTTTCGTTCATCAGCTCATTCTCCTGGAGAAACGGTTGCGCATAATGACCGCAGCTGCGTTCAGCGTCAGCAGCAGTACCAGCAAAACGAGGCTGGCGGCGGCGGCGAGGTGACGCCACTCCTCCTGAGGGAATGACGTCCATTGGAAGATCTGAATAGGTAGTGCGGTGAACTGAGAGAACGGCCCCGATGGGCTGACCGTGATGAAGCTGGCGGCGCCGACCAGGATCAAGGGGGCTGTTTCTCCAATGGCCCGGGCAACGGCGAGGATGGTGCCGGTCAAGATGCCGGGGATGGCGACGGGCAGCACCTGGCTGCGCACGGTCTGCCACTTAGTTGCGCCGAGGCCCATGCCGGCCTGGCGCAACGAGCTGGGAACCGCCCTGATGGCTTCCTGCGAACTGATGATTACGACCGGAAGAGTCAGCAAGCCGAGGGTCAGCCCGGCCGACATGATCGTTCTTCCATTCGGCGCCCCCTCGCCGAACAGCGACCCCGACGTAAACGGCTCGAGGATGCGGACCAATACCGCTAGACCGAGCATGCCGTAGATGATCGACGGCACGCCGGCCAGGTTATTGATGTTGGTCTGGATCAGATCATTGATCCGAGTCGGTCTAGCGAACTCCTCGAGGTAGATGGCTGCTCCCACCCCCACCGGGACCGCAAACAAGACTGTGATGATCACCAGCCAGATGGAACCCAACACCGCAGTACGCACTCCGGCGATCTCCGGGCGATCGCTGGCCGGGCTCGTAACGAACTTCCAGCTGAACCATGCCCGCCACTGATAGCGAACCTGGTCATACGTGTACTCACCGAACCGGCTCGGGTTCTCGACGAACGCCGTCTCAACTTCCTCCTTGAAACCATCGGGATTGAAGATCGAAGCGGTCAGGCGGTTGACGGCAACGATATCGGGCTGGATGACCCGCTCCCGCACCAGGTCGAGCACGTTCCCCTTGCTGCGGACCCCGCCGCTGCACCCACTCGGCGGCTCATCAGAGGCACACACCTCGTCCCACTTCGCCTGAGACTCAAAGACGAGCCGATCCGCGAAGAAACGTTCCTCGCGCTCGAGACGGCGGCCCACCCCGCTGCTCACACTGCCCTGGAGGACGTCAACGAGTTGCTCCTTGTTGAGATCATCGAGCACGGTCACCGCAGGGTCGTAGCCGTAGGCCGAAACAACAGCCTCGGGTTCGTTCTGATTCACAACTGCAACGAGGCCAAATGAGTCGTCGATGATCGTGTAGAGCAGAATCCCCAGTCCGACGACCGCGATCGTCAGCATGAGTAGGAATGACAGCTGCACAACGCGTCCCCGCCGGGACCGCTTGGACAGCAGACCCTGGTACTCGACGTCGCTCGGGAAGAACTCCGCAGCCTCGCTCTGTTCGCGCAACTGGACCATCAGTCGTACTCCTGCCGGTAGCGCTTGACGATCCGTCGACTGAGCGAGTTGAGGCCGAGGGTCATGAGGAACAGAGTCAGGCCGATGGCAAAGATCGAGTTGTAGTCGATGGTGTCGTAGCTGATGTCCCCGCTAGCGGTGATGGCGATGTATCCGGTCATCGTTTGTGCACCCTGGAAGGGATTCAGCACGTACCCAAACACTGGATCGGCAGCCAGATCGAAGTTGCGCGGGGCGGCACCGGACGCAAGGGTCACGACCATGGTTTCACCGACAGCTCGCGACATGCCGATGACGATGCCGGCGGCAATTCCCGATAGAGCAGCCGGCACCACTACTCGGAGGGACACCTCGAGTCGAGATGCTCCCAGGCCATAGGCTGCCTGGCGCAGGGAGTTGGGCACCGCCGCCATCGCGTCCTCGGCGAGAGAGCTGATCAGCGGAACGATGAGTAGGCCGACCACTATTCCGGCTGACAACACGTTGAAGAAACCGACCACACTCTCCCCGAAGATCGATCTGAGCAGCGGGGTCATGAACGTGATGGCGAAGAAGCCGAAGACCACGGTCGGGATCCCGACCAGGATCTCGAGGACCGGCTTGAAGAAACCGCGGACTCTCGGACTGGCGTACTCCGAGAGATAGATGGCTGCGGAAAGCCCGATCGGTACCGCAACCAGCAGCGCGATCACGGTGATGAGCAGGGTGCCGAGGATGAGCGGCCAAATGCCGAACTCGCCGGCTTGGGGTTGCCAGACAGTAGAGGTGAAGAACTTCCCGAGCGAAACCTCATCCTCGCGGAAGAAGAGGAGCGACTCTGACCCCAACTCCCAGAGGATCCCGATGGTCACCGCTATCGAGATCGCTCCGGAAATGAAGAGAGAACCTACGATGACGCGTTCGAAAGGCCGGTTTCGCCTCTTGAGTTGTTCAGCCATCGTGGCGTCGTGGACGCCGGTCTCGCTCGTCATGTATTTCGATCACCCTTCGCGCTGAACCGGATGGATTCTGGCACGTGGCGGGCCCGCCCGGCCATTCCGACCGGACGGGTCCCGCTGGTGCTTGTCACCGTCGATGTGCTCCTACCAACCGGCAGCTGCCTTGATGTTGTCGGCTGCGCCCTGCAAGTCAGCATCGGGTGCCGGGAAGTAGCCAACCTCACCGATCAGGTCATTGACGTTATTCAGGTAGTAGGCGATGAACTCGGCCACCTGCGGCTTGTCTGCGATGACACCGGCATCGGTGTACATGTAGAGCGGCCGGGCAATCGGGTAGGTGCCCTCGTTGACGGAATCGGCATTGGGAGCGACGGGCCCATCACCGGCGTCCACGGAGATCGCCTGCAGTACGTCGGAGTTGGCCTGGAAGAAGGCGAACCCGAAGTAACCGATCGCACAAGTCGAATTGACGTCTCCCTCGGTGCAGCCGTCCTCGGAAACCCCGCGCACGGTGATGTTGTCATCCTCACCGACGATCTCAACCACACCGGCAGACAAGATCGGCGAGGGCTCGGCCTCGTCATAGACGACCTCATTGAAGTAGTCGAATGTGCCGGAGTCGGCGCCCGGTGAGAAGGCCTGGATTGGATGCGCCGGGAAGGCGGCATTGACGGTATCCCAGGTGGCTCCTGCGGGAGCTGCGAAGGCCGCCGCAATCTCCTCGAGGGTGAGATTCTGTGCGAAGTAGTTGCCGCTGCTGACAACAACCGAGAGAGCGTCGGAACCAACACGAATCTCGATCGGGTTGCGTCCGATCTCACCACAGGACTCGACCTCGGAATCCTTGATGGCGCGGCTGGCGTTTGAGATGTCTGAGGCACCCTCGACGCAGAAGCGCTCGAAACCACCACCCGAGCCGATGGAGTCGATCGAATACTCAGGACCGCCCTCATCTATCCACTGCGACAGGACCGCTGTCGATAGCGGGAAGACAGTCGACGAACCAGCGATGCCGATATCTCCGGCTTCGACATCGAGCGGGTCAATGATCGGTAGGCCCCACTGTGACATCTCGCCCATGTCATCGTCGCCCATGTCATCGTCGGCGGGCGCTGCAGTGGTCGTGGCCGGTGCTGCCGTCGTCGGTGCGCCGGCGTCGTCATCGTCGTCGCCGCCGCAGGCAGCCACCAGCAATGCGAATGCCGCCACCAGGGCAACAAGAACTCTCCAGTTAAAGGACCTCATTGATACCTTCCTAACTTTCCTCACTTGGGTTCCGAGACGCGCTCGCCCAGTTACCCAGGCAAGCTAGAAAGGTGAGGTGAACCGAATCCGTTCCCGAGATGACGGGAAAGTGAACTCTTTCAATCCAGATATCGGAAGGAAATCAATCCTGGCGGGCTTTGCGGTATCTAGTGATTAGCGCGTTGGTCGATGGATCGTGGTCGAGATCGCCTGCCGGATCGGCCAATTCGGAGATGATCCGTGTCGCCAGTACCTTGCCCAGCTCAACCCCCCACTGGTCGAACGAGTTGATTCCCCAGATGACGCCCTGTGCGAATACCTTGTGCTCGTACAGCGCGACGAGTTGGCCGAGCACACCAGGCGTCAGCTTGTCGGCAAGGATCACCGAGGTCGGCCGGTTACCCGGGAATGTCCGATGCGGCACGAGCTCGCTGGCGACGCCGTCGGCAGCAACCTCCTCGGGAGTCTTGCCGAAGGCCAGCGCCTCAGCCTGAGCGAACAGGTTTGCCATCAGCAGGTCGTGCTGACTACCGAGATCGTCGGTGGCGTTGCTGAAACCGATGAGATCGGCGGGCACCACCGTGGTGCCCTGGTGAAGCAACTGGTAGAACGCATGTTGACCATTGGTGCCCGGCTCTCCCCACAGGATGGGACCGGTGTCGCTGTCCACCCAGCTCCCATCGGTTCGAACCCGCTTGCCGTTGGACTCCATATCGAGTTGCTGGAGATAGGCGGCAAAGCGCTCGAGATCCTGGGCGTAGGGCAGGACCGCGTAAGTGGGATAGTCCAACACGTTGCGGTACCAGACCCCCAGCAGGGCAAGCAGCACCGGGAGATTCTGCCCGAGTTCCGCAGTGCGGAAGTGCTGGTCAACGGTGCGGAAACCGGCGAGCATTTCGCGGAAAGCCGGTTCCCCAATCGCAATCATCAGCGGGAGACCGATCGCCGAGTCGAACGAGTAGCGGCCACCGACCCAGTCCCAGAACCCGAACATGTTGCTGGTGTCGATACCGAACTCGGCGACGGCTTCGGCATTCGTAGAAACTGCCACGAAGTGGCGGGCGATTGCGTCCGTATTGCCGTCGTATCGCTCGAGAACCCAGTCGCGAGCGGCCCTGGCGTTGGTGAGTGTCTCCAACGTTGTGAATGTCTTCGACGCGATGACGAAGAGCGTCTCCGCCGGATCGAGATCGGCAAGCGTTGCCACGAGGTGGGCGGGATCGATGTTGGACACGAACCGAGCCTCGATCTCGCGATGGCGGTAGTGACGAAGCGCCCGGTACGCCATCACCGGGCCGAGGTCGGAGCCTCCGATACCGATATTCACGACGGTTCGAATCGGCATTCCCGATTGCCCTCGCCACTCCCCGGTACGAACCCTCTCGCTGAAGCGTCCCATGGCGTCGAGCACCTCGTGGACCGGACCGACCACGTCCTCGCCGTCAACGGTGAAGACATCGCCGGGTGCAGCCCGCAGTGCGGTATGAAGCACCGCACGATTCTCGGTGACGTTGATCCGCTCCCCGCCGAACATGGCCTCGATTAGCTCCGGTAGGCCGCTCGCTTCGGCCAACGTCACCAACAACTCGATGGTCTCTGCGGTGATCAGATGCTTCGACATGTCGGCGGTCATATCGCCGACTTCGTAGGTGAATCGCGCCGCCCGATCTGGGTCGGAAGCAAACAACCCCCGGAGGTCGAAAGAGGTCTCATCCCGGTGCGACCGCAGCGCCGCCCACTCCGCTGCATCCTGTCTCAGTGCCATTGCCTGCTCCGTTAGATCGCCGATGCTGACAACACTATCGCAGCCTCCGGACAGGTCCATCAGTATGCTCGGCAACATGAAGGCCATTCGCGTACACGAAACAGGCGGACCGGACAGCCTCAGCTGGGAAACCGTTGCGGTGCCCCAGCCGCAACCCGGCCAGCTGCTGGTCTCGGTCGTTGCCGCCGGGGTCAACTACATAGACACCTATCACCGGAGCGGTATCTACCCGCTGGGTACTCCATTCACCCCGGGGCTGGAGGGAAGCGGGATCGTCGAGGCGACCGGCGCCGAAGTCACCGATTTCAAGGCCGGAGATCGTGTTGCCTGGACCGATCAGGTCGGGTCCTATGCCGAACAGGTGGTGATCGCCGCGGAGCGCGCCGTCCACGTGCCGGCCGACTTCTCCCTCATGGATGCTGCAGCAGTAATGCTCCAGGGCATCACCGCCCACTACCTCGCCAACGACACCTTCGGGTTGCGGTCGGGACACCGGTGTCTGATCCACGCCGGAGCCGGCGGCGTAGGGCGCCTGCTCATTCAGTTGGCGCGCAGGGCGGGGGCCGAAGTGTTCACCACCGTTTCCAACTCTGAGAAAGCGGCCATCGCACGCGAAGCCGGCGCCACCCATGTGATCAACTACGAGGAGCAGGATTTTGTCGAGGCCATCGAACAGATGGCCGGCGACCGATCGCTCGACGTGGTTTATGACGGCGTCGGAGCTTCGACTTTCGACAGAGGCCTGATGCTGCTCAAGCCTCGCGGTCTGATGGCGCTGTTCGGACAGTCGAGCGGAGTTGTGCCGCCATTCGATCTTGGCACACTGTCGCGACTGGGATCTCTCTACGTGACCAGACCCACAATGGGCTCTTACATTGCGTCACCACAGGAGCTGAGGCTTCGCGTCGGCGACCTGCTGCGGCTTGTCGAGAACGGTGAACTGCAACTGTCGATCGACCGGACGATGCCGCTGGCGGAAGCAGCCGAGGCCCACCGCGCGCTCGAGGCTCGCCTCACCGCCGGCAAGGTCCTGCTGGTGCCGTGATGTCCGGCACAGTCCTCCACGACCTGAGAGCCGAGGTTGAGATCCCGGAGGACGGCACCATCAGCCGCGTGCTCTACAAGGACGATCACATCCGGCTGGTCATCTTCGGTTTCGATCGTGGCCAGGAGCTCACGGATCACACCGCCGGAGTTCCGGTCGTTCTCCATCTGGTCGAGGGACGCCTCGAACTCACTTTGGGCAGCGAATCCAGCGAGGTGGGACCGGAATCGTGGGTGCACATACCGGCGGGATTGACGCACGCAGTGCGGGCCCTCGAGCCAAGCGTGATGGTGTTGACGTTGCTGCGGTCGGCTTCCTGACTAGCCGATCAGAATCAGCAGACCACCGATCGCCATCGCGGCCACCCCGGCGATCACCAGTGTGGTCTCGGAGATATTGCCGGGTATCCAGCTGTACGCAGTCAGGTCCTCGCTGACGGCCAGCGCCACCACCACCAGAATGACCATGCCGATCAGTACGAGGATCATGCCCAGGCTATTGGTGGCGAAGAGAGCCAGCAGGGCAACGATGATCACGGCGAACGAGGCGATCACCCACCGCACTACACGATCCGAAAGCCATTCGCGCCAGGTATCACGATCCAGGAGGGTCCGGATGGTATCTGCCGGGTTTCGTCGGGTCCGAGCACGCTTAGCGGGCTTGATTCGGAACGGTTGTTTTGCGGCGATTTCCGGCTCGGGGATAGCCGCCGGCTCCGGAGTACGCTCCGGCTCGGGGATGCTCGCCGGCTCGGCCGCCGGCTCGGGCGCCGGCTCCGGCTCGGGCACAGAGGTGGCAACGGGCTCGGGAGGTGGGACCACCTTGGGCTTCCGCTTGGGGGCCTTTGGGGCTCGCTTCGGCTTGGTCGACTTCGGGCCCTTGGCCGGCTTGCTAACGGCCTTCTCCCTCTTGTCCCGCCTCCGCTTCCGCTTGCGTCCCGTGGCGTTGAGAGCGGCTACGAATGAGGCGTGATCCGGCACCTCGATGATCACTCGCTCACCGTCGAGAGCCAGCAGAACCTGGGTACCGGTGTCGTCAGGCGCCAGATCGTCGAGTGGCCAATTACCGAGGGTGTCTTCCCCGGTATTGACGGTGAGCTGATCCTCGTCCACGACGAACATGGCGTCGATGACGTCATTGGTGGCAGCGATGCGAAGCGAACCCCGGTATGAACTCATGGAGATGGGTTCGGGATTCATTGGCGATCACTTGAGGGGTTTGGCCATCAGTCGGCCGACACCCCAACTTCCGTTGCCTTGATCGACAGCCAGATCCGATCGCCGACTGCGATGCCGAGGGCGTGCAGCGCCGGTGGCGTGATCTCGGCAGTCAGCTCGAGCGGTCCTGCCGTTTGCACCCTGACTCTGTCACCGTAGTTCTCGATCCTGGTCACGCTCGTTGCCCATGCATTGCGCGGGCTCCCTCCCGGTTCGACAACGTGGAGGGATATGGCCCTTGGATGGATGGTGGCGAGGACCGGGCCCTGCGCCGATGTGTCGGCAATCGTCAGCCGGTGCGATCCCACCAGTACCTCTCCAGCTGAGGCGACTCCAACAAGCAGATTGGCACCGGCCAGGTCAGCGGCATAAGAGGTCCGGGGCCGCAGTCTTATGTCGTCCGGCGACCCGACCTGGGTGATTGCGCCGTCCTCCAACACGTAGATCTGGTCGGCGAGTAGGAACGCCTCCGCCGGGTCGTGGGTAATCAGCATGCGGGGCCCAGGGAACTCAGCAAGGCGGTCGGCTAGAACATGGCGGAGCCGCGCCCGGGTGGTGACGTCGAGCGCGGCAAGGGGCTCATCGAGGAGCAGCATGTCTGGTTCGGTGGCGAGGGCACGAGCCAGCGCCACCCGCTGTGCCTGACCTCCGGAGAGATCTGCCGGACGGCGACCTGCGAACTGGAGCAGGTCAAGTTGAGCAAGGAGGTCTCTCGCGCCCCGGTTGGCGGCGGACCGAGCTCGGCCCCGAGCGCGCAGGCCAAAGGCGACGTTGTCCAGAACCGACATCGTCGGGAACAGGAGATAGTCCTGGTGGACGATGCCAAGTCGGCGCTCCTCAGGAGGCACCCACACGCCAAGTTCGGTGTCATCGAGAACACGCCCACCGAGGGCGACCCGCCCTTCGTGCAGTGGCAACAGTCCGGCGAGGGCTGCGATCAGGGTGGACTTACCGGCACCATTGGGACCGAGGACGGCGACGGTGTGCCCCGATTCGAGGCGCAACTCGGCGTCGAGGTGAAAGCCGCCAGGATGGAGAACGGTGATGCGAGCGTCGAGTCCGCCACTCATCGGGCACCCCACCAGCGGTTGCGCAACGTGACCAGGACCGCAAGCGAGACAAGAACCAGCAGCAGGCTCATTGCGACCGCAGCATCCCGGTCACCTTCCATTGCGACAAACACTGCGAGCGGAAGGGTCTGGGTTCGGCCCGGCAGGTTGCCGGCGAAGGTGATGGTGGCGCCGAACTCTCCCAGGGCGCGGGCCCAGGTCAACAGCAGCCCCGAGACAAGTGATGGGCCGATCATCGGCAAGGTGACTCGCCGCAGCACCGTCCATCGGCTTGCCCCCAGGGAGGCGGCCGCACCCTCGTAGCGTTGGTCGAGATTGCGAAGCGCTCCCTCGACCGTAATCACCAGGAACGGCATGGCCACGAACGATGCCGCGAGGATGGCCCCCCAAATCGAGAACGGGAGCACCAGGCCGGTGAGGTCCTCCAGTGGCCCGCCCAGCGCGCCGCGGCGGCCGAAGGTGAACAGCAGTGCGGCGCCGCCGACGACCGGAGGCAGGACCAGTGGCAGGAGAACCAAGCCGCGCAGGAGAGCCCGACCGCGGAACTCGAACCTGGCGAGTACCCACGCCAGGGGTAGCCCCAGGAACAACGCGACGATGGTCGCACCGAGGGAAGTCACCAGTGAGAGCCGCAGCGCATCGCCTACAACCTCCCGTCCCAGCACCTCACCGAGGTCCGACCACGGGGTGCGGGCAACCAGGCCGAGCAGAGGAGCGACGAAGAACGCTGCGCCGACACATGCGAGAAAAGCGAGCACGAAAGGGGGTCGGCGCCGGGTCATGGCAAGAAGAACCCCTGGTCGCGGAGTATCTGCCGCCCTCTACCCGCCACGACGAAGTCGATGAAGTTCTCTGCGTCCGACCGGTGATCCTCCGCAATTGCGGCAATCGAGTACACGACAGGTACGTTGATCTCGGCGGGAATGGCAACGGACTCAACGTCGTCGCCCGCAGCGGCAATGTCGGTCTCGTAGACAACCCCTGCGTCGAGCTCGCCGGCCCGAATCTTGGTCAGCAGGGCGCGCACATCGGGCTCGAGCGTGTCGGGAGCAGCCACGACACCGGCTATCGCCAGTGCCGTTGCGGCGTAGTCGCCACAAGGAACTGCGGGAGAGCACAAGCCGATCAGCAGATTGTCGCGGGCGAGGTCGGCTAGGTCGCGGACATCCGCCGGGTTGCCGGCCGGCACTGCAATCGTCAGCCGGTTGGTTGCGAAGTCGACCACTGGACCGTCGACCAGTCCGGCAGTGACCAGTTGCTCGAGGTTTGCCTGATTGGCCGAGGCGAACACGCCGACAGGTGCTCCGGAGAGAATCTGCTCGCGCAACGCGGAACTCCCCCCCAGGTTGAGCACGATGTCGACCTCGGGGCGCTCCGCTTCGTATTGAGTCTCCAGAGCCAGGAACGCATCACTGAGGGATGCCGCCGCAGATACCCGCACCTCGCGCCGGGCATCACCGCCACAACCACCTGCGACCAGCGCCGCCATGAGAAGTAGAAGGATCGGGCGCATCAACTCACCTTCGTGCCGAAGGCGGAGAGGTCGTACCCGCCGATCCGGGCCAGGGTGGCTCGGAACTCGCGTCCAAGCAGAACATCGAGCGCCTCGGTGACCACCCGATCGTCGAACCAGCGAGGATCGATCCACACCTCGGTGTCGTGGCTATCGAGCGCAACAAACTGGGCACCAACCGCAACCGCCGCAGGTGCAATCGTGACCGCAGGAATCCCCGCGTAGAGAGCATGAACCGCCGATTCGTGATGGCTGTTCACCCTTGGTCCCGGCACGCGTGCAGCATCCCCGTGAACCGCCGACTCGAAAGCCTGCTGGACCCCGGCGCCGGGCTCCCGCTGCACAACGGGGCTCTGCCCCGACAGCGCAGCGTCGAACCAACCCGACGGGGCCTCCACTGCGTCCGCCAGGCCCACCTCCCAACTCGCCAGCCGGAACCGGGCCACGCCGGCCATCTCATCCGCCCTCGCCAGTGCAGGCCCGTGGACGACGGCCGCGTGGACTCTGCCGGCCTGGAGGGCTGCGATGGCGCCCCGACTCGAGGTCATCACAGAGAGTGCCGAGGTCCCGCGGCGACGCAGTTGGTCCTCGAGCAGATCGAGCGCAGGCTCGCACCCGGCGACGACGAGACCGTTGCGCAGGCCGGCAACCGGCGTGAGGCTTCCCCCAGTCACGACGCCGTCCAGTGAGCCCCAGCGCAGCGGTGACGCGGGGAAAGGGGCAGCTACCACTTTGCTGCCGACCCGACCCGCCCGAACGGCACGCCCGTCCCCGATTGGCTCCCCGGTGAGAACGTCGCAGGGCGGCGCGGAAGCAGGGAACACATCCTCGACGGGAACGCCGAGGGCTCCTGCCAGCGCTATCGCCGCATCGACTCGGGGCAGGTTGCGACCGGACTCAGCTGCGCCAACCAGCTGCCGGCTCACCCCTGCCTTTTCGGCAAGCTCCACCTGGCTCAAGCCGGCGGACTCTCGATACTCTCGCAAACGGGTCATGCCAGAAATCTAGCATCAATGCTGGTTATCTAGCTGAGAATCTCAGCGATCGCCTGCCGGGTGGCGGTGACATAGGGACCGCCGAACTTCAGCACGTGAACGATGAGTGGGGCCAGCTGATGAAGCGGGATTCGCCTCTCCCACCCATCGGCAAGCGGATGAACTTCGTGGTACGCAGCAAAACACTCGAAGCCGAATCCACCGAAGAGGTACATCATCGCAATGTCGAACTCGCGGTGCCCACCGAAAGACCCCGGGTCGATCAACCAACTGACTCCACCCCGGCCGACCAACCGGTTCCCCGCCCACAGGTCACCGTGTAGTCGAGCCGGTGGTTCCTCAGGACCGAGGAGATCGCTCATACGTGCCGCAATTCGCTCGACATCACGGATGGTCGCGTCGGCGAGCGCCTTCTGCTCGCGCGCCAGCCGTGCCAGAACCAACAAGCGTTGCTCGGCAAAGAACTCGGCCCAGGTATCGGCCGGATCGTTGGGTAGTCCCCTGCTACCCGTGCTCCGTCGATCATCCCGCCCGAAGAAAGGGGCGCCGCTCAGATGCAAGGCCGCAAGTTCACGCCCCAGATCGGCCTCGGTGTCGCGGTTGGGCACTCCCGGGTCGACCCACTGTTGAATCAGGAAAGGCGGATCATCGGATACCGCAAGAACCTCGGGCACACGAACGGCATCTGCCTCACGCAACCAGGTGAGACCCGCAGCCTCGGTAGTGAAGAAGCCGGGCACAGCGTCGGCCTTCGTCTTGGCGAACACCGTACGACCATCGCCCAGCAGGACCCGGTAGGCGTCGGCAACATCGCCGCCACCGAGCGGAGCCATCTCCACGATCTCCTGATCGAGCGCAGCTGCGAAAGCGGCTCGGATCTCCCTAGATGCCCGCGGAATCACTGGGCGGTCCAGGCACCGTCGACGAGCAGGATATGGCCGGAAACCATGCCGCCGGCGGGAGAGGCTAGGTAGATGACCGCTCCGGCAACGTCGGTAGTGGTACCGACCCGGCCGATAGGAAGCCGGTCAAGCACTCCTTGCAGATACTCAGGTCGATCGAGACGCTCAGCGGTGCCGGGTGTGTAGATGAAAGTCGGCGCAACCGCATTGACCGTTACACCCCGGGCAGACCACTCCAGGGCCAGCACCTTGGTGAGCATGTTGACCCCGCCCTTACTGGCGCAGTAGACCGCGTGGTCGCGGATTCCGACGACGCCGGCCTGCGAACTGATGTTGATGATCCTGCCGGCACCTCTAGCGAGCATGACCCGCCCCGCCGCTTGGCATGTGAAGAAGAGACCGCGCAGATTGACATCGATCATCTCATCCCAGTCGGCCTCGGTGACCTCCTCGGCCGGGTGGTTGGCCCCCAGCCCCGCGTTGTTGACCAGGATGTCGAGGCTGCCAAAGTGAGCGACGGCGCTATCGACGGCCGACCGAATGCTGGCAACCGAGCTGACATCTATCTCGACCGCAATCGCCTCGCCGCCGTCGGCTTCGATCTCGGCCGCCAGTTCCTCGAGGGCCTTGACATCACGCGCCGCAACCGCAACCCGCGCTCCGGCGCCGGCCAGGCCCCGAGCAAGGTCCGATCCGATTCCCTTGCTTGCTCCGGTGACCAGTGCAACCTGCCCGTCGAGACGGTAGTTTGGATAGTCCATTGGCTCAGTGTGCCACACAGACCGAGAGGCACCCGCCCGGTGTGCTTTCATGGATGGAGATGGCAGACGATTCCGGCAGCACAAGAGCTATCTCGGCCGCAGTCAGAGGGCGAGTTCAGGGCGTTGCCTATCGCTACACGACGCAGCGGGTTGGGGAGCGTCTGGGCCTGGTCGGATGGGTACGCAACGAGCGAGACGGCTCCGTCTCGGTGTGGGCGCAGGGCGATAGCGCAGTCATCTCCCGCTTCATCGACTATCTCGAAGAAGGACCGCCGGCAGCACGCGTCCAGACGGTCGCAGTCAACGAGGTCCAGTTCGATCGGCATCTGGCCGGCTTTACCGTCCGCTACTGAGGAACCGTATGAAGGATTGGGATCAGCTGACAGAAGTCGGACAGATCAGGAGACTGCGGCCTCTGGCCTGGAGAGCTCTCGACAGCTTCCCGATTGCACCAACCCGGCTTCGCCTCGTGGGCGGCTTCACCAACGTCATATTCCGCGTTGAGACCGACTGCGGACCGTACGCCCTTCGGGTGGATCTTCACCAGGATCACTCTGATGAGGATGTCCACAACGAACTGGCGTGGCTCGCGGCCCTGGCTGCAGAGACTGACCTCGACGTGTGTCGCTTCGTGAGGGCGAACGATGGAGCTCCGTTTGTTTATGCGACCAGCGATGGCGTGCCCGGGACGCGCCGCTGCATCCTGTTTGAGTGGATACCGGGCCGACCCCTCGCGGACAGCCTGACCGAGTCGGCCTATCACCAGCTGGGCCGGCTGGCTGCAAGCCTGCACCGTCACGGCGCCACCTTCACACCTCCCCATCGGCCCCTGACCTGGGACCGCATCTTCTACTGGCCGGAAGAGGTCGATCCCGTAGTTATCTACGAACAGCGGATGGAGCGCTTCATCGACCCCGCCAGGCGGCGCATCCTCGAGGGGGCCATCAAACTGATCGAGCCGGCATTCGCCCGACTCGACCCTGCGGCGGCACAAGTCATTCACGGCGACCTGCACCCGTGGAATGTCCACCGGTACCGCAACCGCCTCATCGCGTTCGACTTCGAGGACGTCACCTGGGGGCACCCGGTCCAGGACATTGCCATCACGCTCTTCTACGAACGCAACCATCCCGCCTACGAGGACCTTCGGGCCGCGTTCACCGAGGGCTATCGATCGATTGCGGTTTGGCCGGTCTCCTACGAAGGCGAGATCGAGAGATTCATGGCTGCCCGATCCGTGATGTTTGTCAACTATGTCGCCAACCTGCACGACGACCCGTCGGACTACTACAAAACCGTCTTCCCGCGCCTCGAGAGATTCGTCGCGCAATGGGGCGGCTCGTGACGGAGTGCCTTGCTTAGAAACCTAACCTGTCTCCTGAGTCGTAGGGCCTGAAGCCGAGGAGCAAACGTGAAGATCACATCGCTAGATGACGTCGAGGTGCGGGGCAGGACCGTGCTGTTGCGTCCTGACATCAACTCCCCCATCGATGGCGAAACGGGCAAGATCGTCAACGAGAACCGGATCAACAAGAGCCTTCCCACCATCGCCGACCTGGCCGATGCGGGTGCCCGCCTGGTGATCATTGCGCACCAGGGCGACACCCTCGACTACCACAACCTGGTGTCACTGGAGGAGCATGCCGGCAAGCTGACTGCGAAGCTCGGCCGCGAGGTCAAGTTCATCGACGATGTGGCCGGGCCTGCGGCTCGCGCTGCTATCCAGGCGCTCCAGGACGGCGAAATCCTGTTGCTGGACAACATCCGCATCCTCACCGAGGAAGTGTCTACGTTTGAAAACGCGGTCAAGCTGACACCGGAGCAGATGACCAAGACCTACCTAGTCCGCAACCTCGCTCCCCTCGTCGACCTGTACGTGAACGACGCCTTTGCGGCTGCTCACCGCAATGCCCCATCTCTGGTTGGCTTCCAGGAGCTCGTCCCGGCTGCTGGTGGGCGACTTCTAGTCGATGAGGTCAACTCACTCTCGAGCGTTGCCGAAGACCCGGCACGCCCTTGCCTGTTTGTGCTCGGTGGGCTGAAGATCTCCGATGCATTCTCGATGATGGCCAAAGTGCTCCGAGATGGCACCGCCGACTCCGTTGTCACCTCCGGGGTAACCGCGAACGTCATGCTGTGGGGTGGCGGAGTGGACATCGGCGAGCCGTCGAAGAAGTTCATCACGGATCGCTCGCTGGACAGCTTCCTGCCACAGGCAACCGAGTGGCAGAAGGAGTTCGGCGACCGTATTCAGGTCCCCAGCGACGTGGCCGTTGCCGGAGACAACGGGGAACGGGTGGAGCTGCAGGTATCGGATCTGCCCACCGACCGGCTGATCATCGACATTGGCTCGGAGACGATTGCACGGTACGAGTCGATGATTCAGGCGGCGGCCACGATATTCGTCAACGGGCCGGCCGGCGTCTACGAGTCCGCAGCCGGGGAACCGGGTACCCGCCGGCTCTGGGAAGCCGTGGCGGCCGCGCCCGGTAAGTCGGTCATCGGCGGAGGAGACACCGTGGCCAGCGCGGGGCGCTTCGTCGACCTCGACGACATCGGTTTCGTGAGCACGGGCGGCGGGGCCCTCGTCCGCTTCATCAGCGGCCAACCGCTCCCGATGCTCGAAGCGATGCAGCGGGCGGCAGCTCGAGAGCGCGCGACATGAGCTAGTCGGTCGAGCAGACCGCCATCCAAGCCCTGGTTGAAGCCAACCACTACCGCGGCCCGCACCGAATAGTCATAGCGGGCAGGGGTTGCCACGCACCCGACGTTGGGCGCCGTCAGGGCGTTTTACTCCATTTCCACCACGAGGTTTTGCCATGAAGCAGACAACGTTTCAGAACGTCGATCGACGCATCACCCGCTGGATGGCCGAGCACGGTCTGACTCTGTTGCGGATCAGCATTGGCGTCATCTTCGTGTGGTTTGGCGCAATCAAGTTCTGGCCGGGACTCAGTGCGGCCGATCAGCTGGCGACCGACACCATCGAGAAGCTCTCGCTCGGACTCATCGGTGAGGACTTGGCCCGGCTTTCGCTGGCGATCCTCGAAACGACTATCGGAGTCGGGCTGATTCTGGGCCGGTACATACGTCTGGTGCTGCTCCTCCTTCTCGGGCAGATGATGGGTACTGTGACTCCCCTGTTCCTGTTCCCGGAAATCACCTGGTCGCAGCCGCTCGTGCCCACGCTCGAGGGTCAGTACATCCTCAAGAACCTGGTCCTGGTGTCGGCTGCCCTCACCATTGGGGCAACGGCCCGAGGAGGTGGGCTGGTCGACGACCCGGAGGTCCTCGAAGCGGCAGCACAGAAGGATCTGATCACGAAAGGATGATGGCTCCGGCGAGACCTTACGGCTGTTTCATCAACTCCTGGTAATGGTGCCTTCCCAGGTACCGACCTTCTCGCCCTTGAGGGCTTGTTCATCGAACCAGTAGCTGGTGACTGCCTTGCTCTCGGTGTAGAACATGATTCCGTCCTTACCCATCACGTGCAGGTCACCGAAGAAGCTGTTCTTGTGCCCGCTGAACGGGAAGACGGAAATGGGAACCGGGATGCCGACATTCACCCCGACCATCCCGGCGTCGATGCGCCGGGCGAACTCGCGGGCGTAGTGCCCACTCTGAGTGAAGATCGTTGCCCCGTTGGCGAACTCACTCGAGTTGATGAGCTGCAGTCCCTCCTCGAAGCTCTGGACGCGCTTCACGTAGAGGACGGGGCCGAAGACCTCCTGGTTGCCGCAGGACATCTCTGGGGTGACGTGATCGAAGATGGTCGGACCGACGAAGAACCCATTCTCGTATCCCTCGATCTTCAGCTCGCGGCCGTCGAGAACCAGTTCGGCGCCTTCGGCGACCGACTTATCGATCCACTCGGTCACGAACTCCTTGTGCCCTTCGTTCACCAGTGGCCCCATCTCGGTGTCTTCCTCGAATGCGGGACCGATCTTGCGCTGCTGAGCTAGCTCCGCGATCGTCGCAACGAGCTCGTCTGCTATCTCCTCCTCAACGGCGATCGCAGGCAAGGCCATGCACCGTTCTCCGGCGCAGCCAAAAGCGGAGTTGATAATGCGCTGGGCCGTTGCCCGGATCGGGGCATCACGCAACACCAGCGCGTGGTTCTTGGCCTCGGTGAGGGCCTGAACGCGCTTGCCGTTGGCAGCCGCAGTCGAGTAGATGTGCCGACCGACCTCGGTTGAACCCACAAAGCTGACACCTTGGACTTTCGGGTGCACCAGCAGGCGCTCGGCCTCGTGGCGGGAACAGGTCACCAGGTTGAACACTCCTGGAGGGAGCCCGGCTTCTGCGAATAGCTCGGCAATCGCCATTGCGGTCTGCGGAACAAACGATGCGGCTTTGAGGACAAAGGTGTTGCCGGTTGCGATCGCCAGCGGGGTCATCCACCCCATCGGGATCATCGCCGGGAAGTTCCAGGGAACGATGCCGGCGAACACACCCATTGGCTCCCGAAACATGACCGTGTCGTAGCCGTCGGCGACATTCATCAGCGAGTCGCCCTGCATCGTTACCGGTACGGCACAGGCGAGCTCGACGACCTCGATGGCCTTGAGCACATCGCCCCTTGCCTCCGCATAGGTCTTGCCCATCTCCGTGGCGAGCAGCATGGCCAGGTCGTGAAGGTTCTCTTCGAGGAGCATCTTCATCCTGAACATGACCTGGACCCGCTTGGTAATGGGGGTGTCACGCCATCCCGGGTAGGCAGCGGCGGCGGCCTCGACAGCTCCATCTACCTCAGCAGCGGTGCAGCGCGGCGCTTCGGCCATCACTTCGCCGGTACTGCTGTTGGTTATCTCGTAGTAGATGCCGCTGGTGGTGTCTTTCCATTCGCCACCGACCAGATACTTCAGCCGCTTTGCCATGACTCCTCCGTGCCCATCAACATTCTGGCATCCCTCGATTAGACGATTGTCGCGAATAACTCCCACGACTGCGAAAGCCGCTCACGACCGTCGCTCCAGGGCGATCGCCGGCTCGGCACAACTACCCTGCGATCCATGGGCGACCGTGTAGCTGCGCTTCTGGACCAGATGACGCTCGAAGAGAAAGTCGCACAGCTGTCCTGCATCGCTCGCGTACCCGACGCAGCGTGGCTGAAGGACGCTCCCCCAGCCGAAGCAGCGGCCGACCTGGTGCGCCGGTACCCGCACGGTGTTGGCCAGGTGGGACGACCCTCGCACCACCTGAGCCCAGCGGCAGCAGCTGAGCTGACCAATGCGATCCAGCAAGCCCTCGCAACCCAGACCCGGCTCGGCATCCCCGCGCTATTCAACGAGGAGGGCGTTCACGGCCACGCTGCCGTCGACTCCACGATGTACCCGAGCGCTATCGCAATGGCCGGGGCGTGGGATGTCGCATTGACCGAAGAGGTCTTTGCGGCCGTGGCCCGGGAGGTGCGTGCCCGCGGCAGCAACTATGTGTACGCGCCCGTCCTCGACATTGCAACAGATCCGCGCTGGGGAAGGCTGGAAGAGGCATTCGGCGAGGACCCCTATCTCGTCACCGCGCTCGGGCTGGCGGCGGTTCGCGGCCTGCAAGGCGATGCCTGGTTGATCCCCGCAGATCGTGTCCTCGCCTGCGCCAAGCACTTCGCCGGACACGGATCACCGGAGTCCGGCATGAACGCCGCCCCGCTGCGCGCCGGCGAACGGGAACTGCGGGAGCATCACCTCGCACCGTTTGCGGCCGTCGTGCACGAAGGGCAGGTAGGGGCCCTGATGGCCGCCTACCACGAGATCGACGGTATCCCATGCCACGTCAACCCCTGGCTCCTGACCGAGGTCCTGCGCAACGAATGGGGTTTCCGCGGGATGGTCTCGTCTGATGGGTTCGGTGTCCCTCAGCTGATCGATCATCACCGTGTGGCGGAAGATGAGGAGCAAGCAGCCCGGATGGCGCTGGCGGCCGGCATCGACTGCGAGGTCCCGGAGCCTCGTTGCTTCTCCACCCTTGCCGATCAGGTTCGATCGGGATTGGTGGATATGGAACTGATCGACCGCGCCGTGAGCCGGGTGCTACGTGCGAAGGAGCGACTTGGCTTGCTGGCGGACACACCGCAGGTTGACGCGAAGCGGGCAGCGGAGGCGGTCAACAGCCCGGAACACCGCACGCTGGCGCACCGGGTTGCCCTTCGGACCGTGACCTTGCTGACCAATACCGACTCGCTGCTCCCCCTCGATCCCGACGCACACCGGGCAATTGCTGTGATCGGGCCGAATGCGGCCGACCTGCACCTCGGCGGGTATTCCCGGGAGGGCGGACCGGGGGTTTCTGTGCTCGAGGGTATCCGGGAACGCTTCGGGGCAGAGCGTGTTGAGTATGCCGAAGGGTGCCGAATCAGTGAGGGCCCGCCCGGTGCCGGCGAATGGTGGGTCGACGAGGTCTATCCGTCGCCGGCGAACGAGCAACCGCCGAGGATCGCCGAAGCACGTGCGGTTGCACAACGCAGCGACGTGGTGATTCTGGTGATTGGCGGCAACGAGGCAACCGCACGCGAAGGATGGTCGACATTCCATCTGGGCGATCGAACCTCGTTGGCCCTGCCGGGTGAGCAACACGCCCTGCTGGAGGCAGTCGCTGCAGCTGACACCCCGACGATTGCGGTGGTCATGGGCGGGCGGCCACTCGACCTCACCGAGGTCGTCGAGCGGTGTAGCGCCGTCCTCCAGATCTGGTATCAGGGCCAGGAATGCGGCCATGCAGTTGCCGCGATCCTGGCCGGCGACGCCAATCCGTCGGGAAAGCTGCCGGTGACCTTTCCCGGCAGCGTGGGCAAGGTGCCCATGACCTATCGAGACAAACCGTCGAAGAGCCGCGGCTATCTGTTCACGGCGAACCAACCGCTCTTCCCTTTCGGTCACGGCCTGTCATACACGGAGTTTGCCTACTCAGATCCAGTAGTCACCCCGGCCGCCATCGCCCCCGGCGAGACAGCAACAGCCAGCGTTGCAGTGACCAATTCAGGTAGCCGCAGCGGCGTCGAGATCGTCCAGTGCTACATCCACGATCGGGTGGCAACGGTGACCCGACCGGTCCAGTCACTATGTGGGTTCACGCCGCTGCACCTGGAAGCGGGTGAGACCAAGACGGTCAGCTTCCCGATCGGTGCCGAGGCTCTGTCGCTGCTCGATCGAGACATGAAGCACATCGTCGAGCCGGGAACCTTCGAGGTTCGGATCGGCGGATCCTCGGCCGACTACCGCTGCGCCAAGCTAGAGGTGAGCTCCTAGCCGGTAAGGGGCCAGAGTCGGGGGCGACCGACGACGCGCCCAATCGATCGGGACGGGCTACGACCAGGCGTGGAATCGACGTTCGCGCCGCTCCAGTTGCAGTGGTCGACCGAACGTCGCTCCGAGGGCTGAGGCGGTCAACACATCGTCGATGGGGCCATCGGCAACGATTCTTCCGGCGGCAATCAGCGCGATATGGGTGAAGCCGGGCGGGATCTCCTCGACGTGATGGGTGACCAGAACCACGGCCGGACTATCGGGGTCGACAGCCAGTTCGCCCAGCGACGCAACCAAACGCTCCCGTGCCCCGAGGTCGAGCCCGGTCATAGCTTCGTCCAGGAGAAGGACCTCGGGTTGGGTCATCATGCTGCGGGCAATCAACACACGTTGCTTCTCCCCGGATGACAGCGTGCCAAACCGGCGATCCGCCAGGTGGTCGGCAGCCAGCCGATCGAGGTGGAGGCGGGCCAACTTCCAGTCCTGCGCGGTGTACCTGTGAAAACGGGTGGGGACAAACGAGGCATGGCGACCAGTGACGACGATGTCGAGCGCAGGTAAATCGGGGCGTATCAGGCCCGCCAATCCGGATCCGGCGTAGCCAAGGCGCTCTCGCAGTTCGCGGACATCCACCTTGCCGTAGCGCTGGCCGAGCAGGCGAACCCTCCCCCGCGTGGGTCCCATGTAGGTCGACGCGACCTGGAGCATGGTCGTCTTGCCCGCTCCGTTGGGACCGAGCACAACCCAGCGCTCGTGGCTATGGACCTCCCAATCGACCTCGCGCAACAGAAAGCGGCCGTCGCGCACAACGCTCACACCCTCCAGGGCGATGACCTCGGATTCGTCGACTGGGTGCTCCATCGTTGCTCGGGCTCGGGAAGCGGCATCATACCGATCGGGTCTCGTCCGACCGGTTGGCCACCGACGAACAGCCGTTAGGGTCATGCCACCGACCTACACCAAAATGCTGAATCCAACTCTCCCTCTCCCCGACCATCTGCGCGGCAACGAATCCGGAACCTTCACGGAGGACTCCGTGGTGCGACGCCTCCCGGAGATCGCACACAAGACCATCACCGACAACGGCCTCGAGAGCCACCATCGGGAACGTGTTGAACAGCTTGCCGCCGACGTCAACAACGGGGTGATCCTGCGGGTGGACGAGCCGGAGGCAGGGGATTTCGCCGACTGGCAAGGCTACGTCGATGAGTACGAGGGATTGAGCTGGATCGACGCCCCGTGGTTCTTCGCCGAGACCTACTTCTATCGCAGGCTGCTCTCGGCCACCGGATACTCGCTGCCGGCATCGCGGAGCCGGGTCGATCCATTTGAGTTGCAGAAGAAGACGGCGCTCGATGGGGCGCTCAGCCTTGCCGGGGAGCTCGGGAACAGCCGCAACGACATCCGGGCGCTGATCGCTGCCTCACTCTGGGCCAACAGGGTTGATCTGAGCCTGTGGCGGGCGGGCGAAGGGGACATCGAGGCTAGGACCGCAGCGGTGCTGGGCGGCAGCACGGAAAGGTTGCTCGTCGACGACACCGACCGTGCCCTCGGGATTCTCGAGTCGGAAGGGGCCGACATCCACATCGTTCTCGACAACTCCGGGGCTGAGCTCGTGGCCGATCTCGCCGTGACGGCAAGCGTTCTGGACCGTGGCGGCAAGGTCACGCTCCACGCCAAGCCTCACCCCACGTTCGTTTCCGACGTCACTCTGCCCGACCTGGATGCGACCATTCTTCGGCTCGCGGCGGAGCCAACCGCGGCTGCCGCGATCGCTCATACCGTCGCCAGGGCCCGAACCAACGGTGCCCTGCAGGAGAAGGCTCACCCGTTCTGGGTATCGCCGCTCCCTTTCTGGGAGTGCCCGGACGACCTAGTTGCCGAGATGGCATCCGCCGATCTCGTCGTGATCAAGGGCGATGCCAACTATCGCCGGCTACTCGGCGACCTTCATTGGGAGCCGACGACCCCTTTCCCTGAGATAGTTCGCCCGCTCCAACCCCTGCTGGCGTTGCGCACTCCGAAGTCGCCGGTTGCCGCCGGCATTGCGGCCCACGTGGTCGAGCGAACAACCGTTACCGACCCGGAGTGGCTCACCGACGGAGAGTGGGGAATGATCCAGTTCGCCGACGAGGTGAACTGACCTCTAGGAGAAGACGATCGTCTTGCTGCCGACAACGAGCACACGATCCTCCGCGTGATATCGGACCGCCCGCGCCAGCACACGCCTTTCGATGTCCTG
>JASJDZ010000037.1 GCA_030065575.1 Acidimicrobiia bacterium | reverse complement strand
TCGATCGGGGATGATCGTTTGCCGCAACGACACCGTTATCACGTTCCACAGCACAGCAGTGAACGTCCCGATGCTGAACATGGCCCACGCCAGCACCCAATGTGAGGCCAGGCCGGTCACCAGTGTGGTCACGGCGCTGCCGATGATGGTCAGGTAGAGCGCAGCCCCGCTGCCGATCCGCTCGGAAACCTTGCTTGCCCAGAAGGTCGCCGCCAGGCCGCCGATCGCTCCCCCGGTACCGAGAATGGCAAACGTGAAGGCACTCACCCCGAGGACTTCCTGAGCGAATAGGACGAACGTGGCCATCGTGACCGCGAACAGGCCGTTCATGATGCCGAGGATGATCGCCATCGGTCGCAGCAGCGGGTGATGCCACAACCAATCCCAACCCTCCTTGATCTCGCCGACCCAATCGATCTTCTCGGACAGCTCTCCTTCTTCGTTGGTCCGGAAGTTGCCTGTGATCAAGAAGACAAGGCCGGCGGCCACCGCAAACGTGCCGGCATCGAAGAAGAAGGGAAGGGCGAAACCGACGCCGAGCAGAAGGCTGCCCAGCGGGGGCCCGACGAAGCTGTTGGCAACCATCTCGACGCCCCACATCTGCCCATTCGCCTTCTCCAGACCCTCCGGTTCGACGATTGCCGGCAAGATCGTCTGGGCTGCGTTATCGCGAAGCACTTCAGCGAATCCGAACAGCAGAGATGCCACCAGCAGCACCCCGTAGAGCAGAGGCTCGGTGGCGACCTCAACGCCCTGGGCAATGGCATCGGGGGCCGGCAGCACATCCTCCTTGACGAAGACAACGATGGCCACGGCAAGGGTGACCACGGTGCGGACGATGTCCATCGACACCATGATCTTGCGACGATCGACACGGTCGGTGATGACCCCGGCGGGCAGAGTGAATACCAACCACGGCAGTCGTTGCGCAATCGCAATCAGCGCAATGAGGAACCCGTTCCGGGTCACGGCTGATGCCAGCCACGGGTAGGCAATGATGGCAACGCCGTCACCGAGATTCGAGATGACGCTGGCGGTCCACAGCTTCCAGTAGCGCGCTCCGAGGCGAATCTTCGTTTTGGCTTCGCTCATGCTTCCTCGCCGTCGGGAAGGGTTGGATCGTCGGTGGGAAAGACCGCGCCAAGCAGCCCGTATACCCGGTCGCCGCTGCGGGGAGCCTTGGCGAATTCGATTGCCAGGTCCAGCACTCGCTCCCAGAACTCGGCGGCCTGTGCCTCGCTCATCCGCACATAGCGCAGGGTGGTGGCGGGGAGGGCGGCACCCTCCTCGACGACCGCACGCTCCGCCGCTTCGTGCAGCATCCAGAGTTTGTCACTGCTCTCGGGCATGCCATGAAAGACAACGGTGTGAGCCACGCGGCCGTAGAACTTCTCAGTGATGGCCCGCACCTGGCGAGTGCGAACGACCCGCACGAAGCCCGCCTCCTCGAGCACCTTGACGTGGTAGCCGATGGTGCCCTTGGGACGCTCCAGGGCAGCGGCGAGCTCGGTCACCGAGGCGGCCCGCTCGTTGAGCAGGTCGAGGATCCTCATCCGGAGGCTGTGCCCGAGAGCTTTCAGCTGGTCGGGAGTCTCGGCGTGGACGTACTCCTCGGCTTGATAGTCCAGGCCCTGGGTGGATTCAGCTGCAGGTTCGGTCGACATTTGCCGAATTGTCGAAGAATCTCGACCGTTTGTCAATCCCCGTCGATTGGTGAGTACTGCTCGGGGTCGTCCGGACCGCCGTCGACAACGGAAGCGTCACCCTCGTCCGGGTCTCCAAGTGCCGCAACCTCGTCTTCGGAGTCGTCGTCCCGGCCTCTCCCTCGCACCGCACCGATTGTCCAGAGCGCAATCAGCGCAAGGGCAGCAGCACCGGCCGCCATACCGAGCCAGCCCCAGCGCGCCGCTTCCGGCGTTACCAGCGACTCGTCATCATCGTCTGTCAAGCTGGTATCCGGATTGTCGAAGGAGAAGATCGCACGATCCACCCCCAACTCGGTCAGCGTGTTGAATTCCGACACCTCTGTAGGGCCCTGCGCCGGAATGCTCTCAAACCCGATGAGGATGTTCTCTATCACCGGGAGCGACACAACGCCTTCCCATCGACCGTTGCCCCGATCGGCCAAAGCCACGGGGGGCAGTTCGCTGCCGCCGGGGCCTATCCCCCGCACGACGACTGCAACCGGCGACCCGGAGACCTCGACCGAGACCTCGATCCAGAGACCATCGTCGACAGATGACGCTGTGGCGCTGGCCTCACCGAAAGGCGCAGACAGCGGGAGTAGAACGAGGAGGGCGGCGAGCAGGCTGTTCATCGTGGCCAGCGTACTCAGCGCGCTGCCTCATACGGGACTTCGTGCTGCGGGAGGCCCCACCGCTGAATCGAGGCGACGGCAACAACAACCATCAAGCCACCGACGATCTGCAGCACAGATAGCTGCTGGCCGAGCATGATCCACGCAGCCGTCGCCCCTATGACCGGCTCCGCTGTTGCCACCACGCCGATGATCCCAGAGGCGGCCCGCTGCAGTGCCGCGATCTCGAGTAGGAACGGTATCGCGGTGCCGGCTATGCCTACCCAGATGAGCTTGCCCCAAACCGCACCGTCGAGACCCGTCGGGAAGCTCCACCATGGCTGCGCAATGGCCCAGAAGACCGACGCAAACACGAAGCCCCAGGCCATCACAGTCACCGCCGGTAGCTTCCGGCCCACGTGCTCACCGATCAGCAGGTACCCGGCAAAAGAAACCGCCGCAGCAAGACCGGCGGCAACGCCGACCCAATCAGCATTGGCAACATCCCACGCCTCGCTGACGAGCCCCACCCCGATAACCGCCAGTACGGCCGCCCACCACGCGGCGTTGCTGACAACGCGGTGCTGCACGACCACCATCCAGCCCAGCACAAGAATCGGGCCCAAGAACTGGATCGTGGCACCGGGGCCGACACCAAGCCGTTCCAGTGCCCAGTAGAACGTGACATTCACTGCCGCAAGGTTGACACCCAAGGCAACCAGCCAGGGAGCCATCCCCTGCATTCGCAGCTCGCCCCGCCACCATGCCAGCGGAAGCAGGATCATTGCGGCCTGAAGCGCACGTGCCTGGGCAACCCGGGCCGGGCTCACGTCGGAGAATGCATCCGCAGCAACGGCACCGCTGATACCCCACAGCAACGCAGCACTGAGCGCAAGCGCAATACCGATGCTCTGTTTGCGGCGATCATCCATCGGAGGGAGCGTAACCGGCGCGGCCCAGCCCAGAAGAGTCCGATTGCATCGGACTCCAAGCCGCTTGCAGCGGCCAGCTACAGTTCCCGGTCACAACGAGGAGAGGCCGTGACGACACCACGAACCATGTACGAGAAGATCTGGGCAGACCATGTGGTCCGCGACGGCGGTGGCACCGAGCCCGATCTGCTCTACATCGACTTGCACCTCGTGCACGAAGTCACCTCCCCGCAGGCGTTCGAATCGCTCGACCTGACGGGGCGCACCGTGCGTCGACCTGACCTGACCCTGGCAACCATCGACCACGGAGTACCCACCACCGGCCGTGAGCTCGGCATCCAGGATCCACTGTCGAAGAAGCAGATCGACACGCTGGTCGCCAACTGCAAGAAGCACGGCATCGAGTTGTACGACATCCACGACATCCGGCAAGGCATCGTCCACGTAATCGGGCCGGAACAGGGCATCACCCAGCCCGGCATGACCATCGTGTGCGGCGACTCGCACACCTCGACCCACGGAGCATTCGGGGCACTCGCTTTCGGCATCGGCACGTCCGAGGTCGAGCACGTCCTCGCCACACAGACCCTCCCTCAAACCCGCCCCAAGTCCATGGCGGTCAACGTCAATGGCGAACTGCCCCTGGGGGTAACCGCCAAGGACGTGATTCTGGGCATCATCAGCCGGATCGGCGTTGCCGGCGGCACCGGCTACGTCATCGAGTACCGGGGCTCGACCATTGAGGCGCTGTCGATGGCGGGGCGGATGACCATCTGCAACATGTCCATCGAAGGCGGCGCCCGGGCGGGGATGATCTCTCCCGACGAGATCACCTTCGAGTACCTGAAAGGGCGCAACTACGCCCCCACAGGCGCCGAGTGGGACGAAGCGGTGGAGTACTGGAAGTCGATCCGCACCGACGAAGGAGCGGAGTTCGACGTCGAGGTCCACCTCGAAGCCGCCGATCTCGCCCCCTACGTCTCCTGGGGCACCAACCCGGCCCAGACCGTCGCCGTCACCGATGCCGTCCCCGACCCTTCCGAGTTCGAGGATGCGTTGGAGAGAGACGCCGCCGAGCGGGCCCTCGTCTACATGGATCTGGAGCCGGGCACCCCGATCACCGAGATTCCGGTCGATCGCATCTTCCTCGGCTCGTGCACCAACGGCAGGATCGAAGACTTGCGGGCAGCGGCTGCAGTGGTCGAGGGCAGGACCATTGCCTCCGACATCCACGCCATGGTCGTGCCCGGCTCCGGTTTGGTGAAGCTCCAGGCTGAGGAGGAGGGCCTGGACTTGATCTTCAAGAATGCTGGATTCGAGTGGCGCGACGCCGGTTGCTCGATGTGCCTGGGCATGAACCCGGACATCCTCATGCCGGGTGAGCGGGCGGCATCGACATCGAACCGGAACTTCGAAGGGCGCCAGGGTCGCAACGGCCGCACCCACCTGGTGAGCCCGGAGATGGCAGCCGCCGCAGCCATAGCCGGCCGCTTCGTCGACGTCAGGGAGTGGAACTGATGGAACCGATTTCGGTAATCACCGGCCAGATGGCCCCGATGCCGCGGGCCAACGTTGATACGGACGCCATCATCCCCAAGCAGTTCCTCAAGAGGGTAGAACGCAGTGGTTTTGGCCCGTTTCTGTTCTACGAGTGGGCGTATGACGAGGAAGGCGAGTTGATTCCCGACTTCATCCTCAACCAAGCCGACTACGCCGCCGCCGAAGTGCTGGTGAGCGGGCCGAACTTCGGCTCGGGGTCGTCGCGGGAGCATGCACCGTGGTCGATCGAGGATCGCGGATTCAAGGCCATCATCGCCCCTTCCTTCGCCGACATCTTCTACAACAACTGCATCAACATCGGCCTGCTTCCCGTCGTGCTCACTGATGACGAGGTCGCCAAGCTCAGCGAGATCGCCAATGATCCGGACAACCTGGTCACGATCGACCTCGAAGCCCAGAAGGTCACCACAATCGGGTTTGAGGCCGGCTTCGCAATCGAACCGTTTGCCAAGCACCGGCTGGCCAACGGCCTCGACAACATCGCGCTGACCCTCGAGCACCGGGAGGCCATCGACGGCTTCGAGCAGATGCGGGCTGAGCACAAACCGTCGCTGGGCTAGACCGACGACCCTGCCCAACCGACCCAACCGGCGCGTAGGCTTGAAGCACGATGTACATCGTCTACGAGAGCCGTCGGGGCAAGGCCCGAAGGGCGGCAGAGGCGGTTGCCGAGGCCGCTGCCGCTCGTGGCGTCCCTTCCCTCCTCCGCTCTATCGAGGAAGCCGTGCCCGATGACATCCTGGAAGCACCGGCGTTGATCGCGGGATGCTGGGCGAAGATCGACACCCCGCTCGGTGGAGAGACCGTGCATGCGACATCGGGTTGGATCGAGAACCTGCCCGAGCTCCACGGCAAGCCAATCGGCTTGTTCTGCACCTACACGTTCTTCCCTCACACATTTGCCGACACGGCAACGAGGACCGCTGAGGCCCTGGCCGTGATGAGTCGCGCCATCGAGGAGAAGGGCGGAAAGGTGGTCTCCGCCCACTCGCTTCACTTCCAGGCATTCGGAAAAGGCGCTGAGGAACTCGTTGCCGAGGTCCTCGACTACACCACGGGCTGAGCCGGAGGGCGCTCCGTCCGGCGTGGTGGCAGTTTTTCGCGACATTTGATCGTCACGCGCCGATAACGCCTCGTTCACGGGCCTGAAACCATCTCGAAACAGACCCTCCGTAGCTTCTTCCCATTGTCCCGGGCATCGGGCTGCTGTGCCCATTCCGGGGCCTGAAACACAGCAAAGGGAGAGACTATGAAACGGAGACTGCTGTTTATCGGCACGGGCGCCGCCATTGCGACGGTGCTGCTGGCCGCTCCGGCAATGGCCCAGGACGGAAGCTCGGTCGACGCGCTCCAGGCCACTCTGGACAACATCTGGATCCTCATCGCCGCCGTGCTGGTGATCTTCATGCAGGCAGGGTTCGCCCTGGTTGAAGCGGGACTCACCAGAGCGAAGAGCGTTGCCAACATCATGATGAAGAACCTGATGGACTTCTCGGCAGGCGTCCTCGCATTCGCCTTCACCGGGTTTGCCATCGCCTTCGGCTCGGGCAATGACTTCTTCGGGACCGAGGGATGGTTCTTGAACGCCAACCATTTCAGCGAGGGCTACTTCGGAACCCTCTCGCTGCCGACCTTCTTCATCTTCCAGGTGGCGTTTGCCGCAACTGCGGCGACCATCGTCTCGGGAGCGATGGCTGAGCGCACCAAGTTCAAGAGCTACTTCGTGTACAGCTTTGCGCTGACCGCCATCATCTACCCGATCGTTGTCCACTGGCTCTGGGGCGGCGGCTGGCTGGCCAAGCTCGGCACCCCGATGATCGACTTCGCCGGCTCAACCATCGTTCACTCGGTCGGCGGCTGGGCGGCACTGGCGGGCGCCATCGTCCTCGGTCCCCGTATCGGGAAGTACGACAAGGATGGCAAGCCGCGAGCGATCCCGGGCCACTCGATCCCATTCGCAATCATCGGCGTGTTCATCCTGTTCATCGGCTGGTTCGGGTTCAACCCGGGTTCCCAGCTGGCAGCGGACTCCGCAGTTCCCGCCATCGCCCTGACGACACTCCTGGCGGGAACCGCCGGTGGGGTCGCCGCGACAGTCACGGTATGGCTGAAGACGGGAGTCCCCGATGTGGCTATGGCCGGCAACGGCGTGCTCGCCGGATTGGTCGGCATCACTGCCGGTACCGCAAACGTATCCAACTGGGGTGCGTTCATCATCGGCGCTCTCGCCGGGGTCCTCGTGGTCTACTCGGTGTTCTTCATCGATCGCCGCGGGGTCGACGACCCGGTCGGTGCCATCTCTGTCCACGGTGTCTGTGGCGCATTCGGAACCCTCATGGTCGGCCTGTTCGCCACCGAGACGGGGCTCTTCTACGGCGGTGGGCTCAGCCAGCTGTGGAGCCAGCTCGTCGGAGTTGTGTCTGTGTTCATCTTCGTCACCGTGGCGGCGGGCGCGCTCTTCTACGGAATCAAGGCCACCATCGGCCTCCGGGTCCCACCGGAGGAGGAGATCGAGGGCCTCGATGTCGTCGAGCACGGAGCTCCCGGCTACGGTCCCGACACAACGGCACTGGTCTAGGTCACAGGCTGAGAGGAGTTAGAACATGAAACTCATTACGGCGGTGATCAAGCCGCACAAAGTGGACGAAGTCAAAGACGCACTCCGCGCCGTCGGGGTAAAGGGCATCACCATTGCCGAGGTCAAGGGGTTTGGACGCCAGGGGGGTCACACCGAGACCTACCGGGGCGCCGAGTACACCATCGAGTTCACCCCGAAGATCAAGCTCGAGGTGGTTGTCGATGCCGACATCGCCGACAGCGTCGTCGAGACCATCCAGGTCACTGCCAATAGTGGCCAAATCGGAGACGGGAAGATCTGGGTCAGCCCGGTGGAAGGGCTGGTGCGGATCCGCACCGGGGAACAGGGCAAAGACGCCCTCTGAACGAAACGAGCAAGCCGGGGGCTGGGTACCGAAAGGTCTCAGCCCCCGAGCGCGTCTGCGATCCGGGACCGTAGAGCTTCCAGCTCCGATTCGTCACGGATCGGGAAGCCGCCGATCCGGCGGACGTAAAAAACGTCACGAGCCTCTCCGCCCATTGTGTCGATCCGGGCCAGGTGTATGTCAAGCCCGTCACCGTGCAGCGCAGCAACGATGTCGGTGAGCAGCCCGATCCGATCGGGGGCCCTCACCTCGACCACTGTGTATCGACCCTCGACGCCGGTTGACACGAGCGGCAACCTCCCGGCAGGGCGACGGTAGGCCGCAACTCGCTCTCGGATGGCCGGACGCAAATCACGATCTCCGGCCAGCGCAGCCCTCAGATCGTCAGCAATGGCCTCCCAACGCGATTCCGGGACGATCTCTCCCGTCTGATCGGTGGAGACATGGAACGTGTCGAGGGCAATTCCGTCGCTGCGGGTACGGAGACGAGCATCGAGGATTCCCACCCCATTTGCGGTGAACGCCCTCGTCACCGCAAGCAGGAAACCGGCACGATCGGCTCCCACGACGAGGACGCGCCCGGGATCATCTGGATCTACGGAGATTGCGGCCGGAGCAGCCAGGTCGCGAACGGCGGCCATGTGCCAGAGCACCTCGCGGGGGCTGGTCGCGGCTAGATAGCTACCGGGCATCGCAGCAACGTGCTCTTCAATGGCACGGCGATCAGTGCCACCGGCTGCAACGATCGCATCCACATCCGGCGTTGCCGGCCGGGCTCCTCCAGAGGCAAGCGCGTCCTTCACCCGCGAGTAGAGCGTGCGAATCAGCGTTGCCCTCCACCCGTTCCACATGTCGGTCCCCGTTGCCTTGAGATCGGCAATCGTGAGCAGGTAGAGGACGTCGAGACGCTGGCCATCCTCGATCCGGTCGGCCACGTCGTTGATCACATCGAGGTCGCTGATATCCCGCCGGGTCGCCGTCTCGGCAAGCAGCAGGTGATGGCGGACCACGTCACTCACTACGCCGATCGTGGCCGGGCCAAAGCCGATCCGACGCAGCAAGGTCGCAGCGATGTCGGCGCCGACGGCGGAATGGTTGCCGCCGCGTGCCTTGCCGATGTCGTGCAGGAAGGCGGCAAGTAGCAGTTCTTCGGTCGAACCGAGCTCGGTTGCGATTTCCCCGGCCTCGCCTCCGCCCTCAATCAGGGTCACCGCCTCATCAACGGCCCGCCACAGGTGAGTACCCACAGGATGGTCGTGGAAAGGAGCCAGCTGGGGTGCCGTCGCCACAACAGACCATTCGGGAAACTCCTTGTCTACCCATCCGAGGGCACGGAGCCGACCGAAGATCGTCCGGCCGCGACCCCCCGCCGCCAGCAGCTTCACGAAGTCGGCACGATCGGCAGCGGTCCAGGGAGCGCGTACGGCTTCGACAATCCGGGCCTCCTCCTCGGCTGTGAACCAGGCGCCGTCGGGTCGGGCGGCGGCCTGAAGCGCGACTGCGAGGACGCGATCGTCGCTCCCCCGCTCCGGCGCAGAGAATCTGCTCTTGACTGCACCGAAGATCCTCCGCCCGAACCCGATCAGCGGGTCCTGCTCGGCATGGAGGTCTGGCCAGCGTTGGTCGGCCAAGCGGTCGCCGGCATTCATGGCGGCTGTGTACCGAACGGCGAGGTCGGGTATGTCCAGCCCGAGCCAATTCGCCGACGGTTCCCGTAGATCGACGAGGAATCGGTCCTGGGCTCGACCGGAGACGGCGTGGAGCGCGTTTCTGATCTGGAGGAGGTTTGAGCGGGCCTCGTTCTCAGCGGCTGTGGCAACGTCATCACGCAACCCGAGCAGCTCCGCCCGACGCCGTTCCCACCAGAACCCGTGATGGGTGCGCAAACCTCCCCGGCCAGTCTTCACATCGGTGGTCATCGATGGGTAGGGATCGATCCGGCGCCGTTCCCGCTCGGCGGCAACCAACGATGGAGAAAGCGGGCGTTTGCGAATCAGCTCAACGAGCATCTCCTCTAGGGCCGAGTACAGGTCGCCGTCGCCGGCGACCAAGCGGCTGGAAAGCAGCGACGTGAGGGATTCGAAGTCGTCGCCCGCATGCTCCCGGTTCTCACTGATCGTCCTCACCGCATGACCCACCTTGAGATTGGCGTCCCAGAGGGGGTAGAGGATCTGCCGAACCAACGGCTCCGGATCGTTGCGTTCGTGCAGAACCATGATGTCGACATCGGACCAAATGCACTGCTCGCCACGCCCGTAGCCGCCCAGGGCAACAACAGAAGCCTGCGCCGGGAGATCGGCAGACAGTTCGATCAGCGCCGCGTCGAGGCCAGAGCTGAGGGCAGCGCACACATCTGCGCCGCCATCGCCGACACGCCTTCGGACGGTGGCCGCTCTTAGGTCGAGAAACGCCTGGAGGGCGGGTGGTCTGGTCACGATGCGAGGACCATAGCCCCCGGGGTAGCAACTGAGATCCGGTTCACCCCTACCGCCAATATGAGTTCGATTGCAGCCGCCGCTACTAACGTCGCTCCTCCATGGACCGACCGACACGACAGGAACAAGCAGAAGCCATCCTGGGGTTGGGGGCGCAGCGCATGGCATCACGAGTGCTGGGCCGCCGCGCTACAGGAGCTTCCGACTTCGAGGAGGCCTTCAACCTGGAGTGGGTCGACCTGATTTCGGAGATTCCCGACACCGATTCGCTGCTGGCCCTAGGTCGCAACCGCGTTGGCCCCAGAGATGGCCTTTACATCCTTCACGACGGCAATACCTTCCGCGTCTATATCCAGGAGAAGGGCGAGGACACCTACCAAGTGAGCGGCGCCAGTTTCGAAGAAGCCCGCGATGCCGCAATACATCGCCTGATCCAACTGCAGGGTATGCCCTACACCCCGCCCGGGGCGTAGGTGATGGCCCCGGTAGGGGGTTTCCATCACGGTGCCAGCAGCACCTCATCGCCGACTCGGATCCGGACCGGCGCGCCATCCTCGAGCATCGTGACAATGAACCCTCGGGTGCCCTCACCGAGAAACCGCATGTCTTCTGCGAGATCCTCGTAGGCCCCCACCTCGGGCAGCCGCCTCATATAGGAGCTGAACTGAAGACAGGGCTTAGCCACCTTGACGGGCAGCAGCACCGCCTCGCGGCCGTCCGCCCGGACAATCACCCGCTCGCCCAGATCTCCCAGGGCGATGACACGATCCGTCTTGATCACGATGTTCTCGCCCGCGGCGCCAAGTGAGATGTCCCAGTAGCGATCCCGCATCTTGGCGTAGTGGCTCGTGAAGCCGATCGACAACGGACGGCGCGGCCCGGGCTCAGGCCACGCTTGGTGATGTTTGTCGACAACCCAGGCGGCACCCGTCCAGCCGAGCATCCCGTCACTAGTGACACTCGCCTCCTCCACCTGGACCAGCGGTGCCGGATCGTACCGATCGCGCCGCTTCACCCGGTCGCCGTGCACCTGCAGTAGGGCGACCTCGCCGAGCCTGATCTCAGACATCGTGACCTCTCTCTCGCAGCACCTCGTTGAGGGTGTCGGGACGGTCGGTGACAATACCGTCCACCCCCAGGTCGAGAAGGCGATTCATGTCGGCGGCCTCATTCACGGTCCAGGTGTGCAATTGGGCTCCGGCAGCGTGGATCGCCGTGACGAGCTTGCTATCGATCGGGACCAGTTCGTAGTTGAAAGGAAGCTGATACGCCTGGACGGGCCGGCGTATGGTCTTGCCGATCCGGGACGCTCCGACCATGGCGAGCACAGACAGCGGCCCGGCAGCCACCGCGATCTCGCCACGGGTGATGCGGCGAAAGCGAAAGACCCGATAGTCGACGAAGGATCCGATCAGGGTCGAGCTCTCCCGCGAGTGCCGTTTGATGACATCGGCGACCGGCCACTCCAGGTTGGGGCTTTTCATATCGAGGTTGAAGTGCACATCCGGCCAGGAGGCGAACACCTCGTCGAGGGACCGCACCCTCACTCCGGTGCCCCGGAGCGGGTAGCCGTTGCCCGGATCGAACCACCACGCAGCATCCAACCGCTGTAGATCGGCAAAATCCCACTGCGAAACCGGGCCAACGCCGTTGGTCGTCCTCTCGAGTGTTTCGTCGTGGAAAGCGACGACTACGCCATCGCGAGTGATACCCACGTCTGTCTCGATGTAGCGGTACCCGAGGTCGACGGCGCCCTGGAAGGCTTCGGCCGTGTTCTCCGGCCAGAGCAACCTGCTGCCGCGGTGGGCGAAGCGCAGCGGGTACTCGACGCTCAGGTATGGAACAGCCATTAGCGCAGTTTGCCACGACAGTTCAGGTGGCGCACCAATCACCCGATAGAACCCTCATGGCCGCCCGCCGACCCTCCATTGCGACAACTTTTGGTGCAATCCTCGGGCTGGGCGCACTCGCCGTGGCCGTGGTGGCGATTGCGCTCAGTTTCAGCGCGTCGGCAACAGAGAGGATCGGGGAAGCGGAACGTGACTACGCCGCCGTTGATCTCCTCGAGCATCGTCAAGCCGTCACCGCCCTTCTTGCCGCGGAGCAGGCAGCCACCGTCGTCGACGAGATTCACGGCAACGGTCTCATGGCTGCAATCCCGCTCAGTGCACAGCGCTATACCGCTCTCGAGACTGCAACTGACACCGTGACCGACCTCGCCGACCGAACCGATTCGGTTGGCAGCGAAGCGCAGCGCTGGCTGGGCGGCGTCACCGGTACACCCGATCCTGCGTCATTCACCGATAGCTTCCGGCGCCTCGTCGCCTACGACGAGGCACTGCAGATGGCCTGCTGCGCGGGGATCGTGCCGTCCGACGAGCACCATGTCGAGCGAATTCGCGCCCTCGAAGCCGCCGCTCTGATCCCGCACACAGCCTGGGACTACTTCTACATCGCGATCGAAAGCGAAAGCCGGCGAGGACCGGGTATCCCCCCAGTGGTCAACCGGTTTCTCCAGCACCTCGGCACACCGGAACGGCTTTCCCCGAACACCCCGCTACCGAGTGACGAACTGGCCGGCCAGCTCAACGAGATGGCCTCGCTCGGCGTCTCCCAGGAAGCCATCAACAACCTTCTCGCCGGCGATGCCATTGCGATTCTGGATCGCATTACACAAAACGCATCCGGGACACCCGGCCCGCCGGTGAGCATCGACGAGGCCTACGCCGCAGCCGACTCTGTGTACCGCTCGATCGAGGAGTTGTTCAACTCTGCGGTCGAAGCGAGCCGGGATCGGCTGAGCGGCAGCATGACCACCGCAGAGCAGACTCAGCTAGTGACCCGGATCGTCACCCCACTACTCCTGCTTGTCCTGATTGGGCTTGGACTGCTCGCCTATCGGACCGCCCGCAACCGGGAACGAGCGTTGCGCCGGGAACAGGAACTGCTCGATGCGCGCAACCGGTTCATGCGCATGGTGTCTCACGAGCTACGGACGCCCGCGACTGCCATCTCCGGCTTTGCGGAGATGCTGGGAACGGAGTGGAAGTCGCTGACGGAGCCGGAAATCGCAGAGTTCTTGAGCATCATCGACCGGCAATCAACTCACCTGACACTCCTGGTGGACGATCTGTTGACCCTGTCTCACCTCGAGACGGGTCGGCTTCGCCTGCACCTCGGCGTGGTGGGCCTCAAAAAGGCAGTGGACGATGCCATCAACATGGTCGATGCCCGCTACAGGATCGATATCGCAGCAACCGTCGATCCCACCATCACTCTGGTCGCCGACCCCGATCGTTTGGTGCAGATCATTCGCAATCTCGTCGAGAACGCGGCCAAGTACGGCAAGACCGGAGTCTCGGTATCTGCTGCGATCGTGGGACCTACTTGCGAGGTGGTTGTTGCCGACACCGGTGCCGGCATTCCGCCCGGAATGGTCGACCGCATCTTCCGCTTCTGGGACCGCGGCGACAAGGACGGCAGCCGGGTGCGCGGCTACGGAATGGGGCTGGCCATCGCCCGTCATCTCGCTCAGGCCATGGTTGGTGATCTGACCTACCGACCTCACGAGCCGATCGGCAGCGAGTTCGTACTCAGCCTCCCGCTGGGACCGCCTGACGTGACCGGCCGCAAGGAGCCGCTGGCGAGCACAACGGCGATCTCCTAGCCCGCTGTTACCAGGCCTCTCTTGATGACCGTCCGGACTGACGGGAAATCGGGCCGATAAGCGAGGTGCACGTAGGACGCTTCCCGCAGGACCACAAGATCGCCTCGGGCGCCGACGGTCACCTGCCCGCGATCCTCGAGGCCGAGTGCCCGTGCCCCGCCCCGAGTCGCACTCCATACCGCTTGCTCAGGGGTCAGCCCCATTTCGAGACAGGCCAGGGCGACCACAAACGGCATCGTCTCGATGTTCGCCGTACCCGGGTTGCAGTCGGTGCCGAGGGCAACGGTGACCCCGGCTTCCCAGAGGTCAGGGCCGCGCGGCTGCGGCGTCCGGAGGGAGAACGAAACCCCGGGTAGAAGCACCGCAACCGTGCCCGAGGCGCGCAGGGCAGCGATGTCATCATCGTCGATGTGATCGAGGTGGTCGGCGCTGATCGCCCCGACCTCAGCGGCAAGCTGCGCTCCCCCGGAGGGAGCCAACTGGTTGGCGTGAAGGCGCGGGGATAGGCCGTGCTGCTTCCCCGCTTCAAGTACTCGCCGCGATTGGTCGACTGTGAAGGCCCCTTCGTCACAGAACACATCGCAGAAGCGAGCGAGCGGGGCGCACTCCGGAAGCACGACCTCGGTCAGGTAGTCGACGTAATCGTCGGCAGCGCCGGCGAACTCCTCCGGCACCGTGTGGGCGCCGAGGAAGGTCGGCACAACGTCGAGCGCTACGGCGGAGCCGGCAGCGGCCGCAACCGCCAGGAGCCGCTTCTCGTTCTCCAGGTCGAGCCCATATCCAGACTTGATTTCGACAGTGGTGGTCCCAGCGGCCTGCAGGCGACGCACTCTGCCGAGCGCAGCATCGGTCAGTTCGCCGAGCGTGGCAGCCCGGGTCGCCTGCACGGTCGACTGGATCCCTCCCCCGGCAGCCATGATCTGCTCGTAGCTCTCGCCACGCAGCCTGCGAGCAAACTCGCCTGCGCGGTCGCCGGCAAAGACCAGATGGGTGTGGGGATCGACAAAGCCGGGGAGGACCGCTTGACCGTCGCAGTCCTGGGTTATCGCAGCTTCCGGCACGTCTGCTGCGTCGCCGACCCAGGTGATGCGACCATCCTCGATCGCAACCGCAGCGTCTTCGACTATGCCGAGCAGGCCGTCTCGCTCCGGATCGTTGGTGACGAGTTGCCCGATGTTGGTGAGGGTGATGGAACCTGTCTTCACTTCTCCTCCTGCATCGGGATGATCACTCCGCGCGCGGCGGCTGCGTACTCGGCTTCCTCGTAGCCGGCGTCGACGTGGCGGATGACTCCCGTACCCGGGTCGTTGGTAAGGACCCGCTCCAGCCGGAGTGATCCCTGCGCCGTGCCGTCGGCTACCACCTGCGCTCCGGCGTGGATCGACTTACCGATGCCGACCCCCCCGCCATGGTGGATCGCCACCCAGGCCGCCCCCGAGGCTGTGTTGAGCATGGCGTTGAGGAGCGGCCAATCGGCGACGGCATCCGATCCGTCCTTCATACCTTCGGTTTCCCGATAGGGCGAAGCGACCGAGCCGGAATCGAGGTGGTCGCGACCGATGACGATCGGAGCCGAGACCTCTCCCGACGCGACGAGATCGTTGAAGGCCAACCCGGCACGGTGTCGTTCGCCGTATCCGAGCCAGCAGATCCGGGCGGGCAGCCCCTGGAAGTGCACCCGCTCCGCCGCCATCTCGATCCACCGGGCCAGGGGCCGATTCTCCGGAAACAGTTGCAGCACAGCTTGATCCGTCGCCGCGATATTGGCCGGGTCACCGGACAGCGCCACCCAGCGGAACGGCCCCATCCCCTCGCAGAAGAGATGCCGGATGTAGGCGGGGACAAACCCGGGGTACTCAAATGCATCCCAGAAACCACCGAGCTTCGCCTCGCCGCGCAAGTTGTTGCCGTAGTCGAACACCTCTGCGCCACCCCGCAGGAAGCCGACCATCGCCTCGCAGTGGACGGCCATCGACTCCCGGGCAGCCTTGATGTAGGCATCGGAATCCTTGTCGCGGAGGTCATCGGCCTCATCCAGCGAGTAGCCCGCCGGTACATACCCATTCAGCGGGTCGTGTGCGGAAGTCTGATCGGTGACAATGTCGATCTCCACACCGCGGCGGAGGAGCTCGGGGAACACGGTGGCGGCGTTGCCGACAACGCCTACCGAGAGAGGCTTGCGATCCTGCTTGGCCGCCACCGCCAGATCAACAGCCTCATCAAGCGAACCAGCGAACACATCGAGGTAGCGATGATCGACCCGGCGTTGGATGCGAATCGGATCCACATCCACACAGAGAGCCACACCGTCGCACATGGTGATGGCAAGCGGCTGGGCTCCACCCATGCCACCGAGGCCGCCGGTGAGAGTGATGGTGCCGGCCAGCGAGCCGCCGAATCGCTTCTCGGCCAGGGCGACAAAGGTCTGATACGTGCCCTGGAGGATTCCCTGGGTGCCGATGTAGATCCAGGAACCTGCCGTCATCTGCCCGTACATCATCAGCCCGGCGTCTTCGAGCTCCCAGAAATGCTCCCAGGTTCCCCACTCAGGGACGAGGTTGCTGTTGGCGATGAGCACCCGGGGTGCCATCTCGTGAGTACGGAAGCGCCCAACGGGCTTCCCCGATTGCACAAGCAGCGTCTCGTCGTTTTCCAGGCTCTCGAGGTTGCGAACAATCGCATCGAAGGCATCCCATGATCGGGCGGCCCGGCCCCGGCCCCCGTAGACAACCAACTCATCTGGGTTCTCGGCCACCTCCGGATCGAGGTTGTTCATCAGGCAGCGCAGCGCCGCCTCCTGGAGCCATCCTTTGGTGCGCAGCTCGGTCCCCCGTGGAGCTCGCACCTGGCGTGGTCCGGACACACGAACCTCCTGGTCGCTGATGGCCCCAGGCTACTCGGGGGCCCCACGGAGCAGTGGGTTCGGGTCGGGACAGATCGCTCACTGACCGCCGTGATCCGGCCGATGAGACACTGTGCCGCGGCGTGTGCGGCGCACTAGGAAGCCATGGCGACAGGAACCAACAAGATCGACGGCCGCACTGCGGCTCTCTCTGCGCTCGCCGTTGCGCTGATGGTGGCGCTGGTCGTCGCGTGGCGGATCGACGCCGAGGCGACCAGCACTCCGCCGGAGCGGCCCTACACGTTGAATGTGGTAGACGAGGACGGCATGCCGGTAGAGGGAGCAACGGTGGCCTACGGCGACTCCACCTTCGTGACGGGCGCCGATGGCTCGATCGAGGTCAAGCTTCGCTCCCCCCAGCTGGCGATTGTCGACGCTCCTGAGATGCTGTCCGACGCCATCGTGATCGGCACCGTCGGACGCCCCGAAACCACGATCGGATTGCTCGCCGCGACCGGCCCCGGTGGTGATCGAACAGTCATGCACTTCGCCGGCGACGTCATGATGGGCCGTCGCTACGTGGAGACCGAGGACGGCACCGAACCGCTGGTCTCCGACCGTGGCACCGCTCGGGCGGTGGTTGACAGCATCGCTCCGCTGTTCGGGCTCGCCGACCTATCAACGGTCAACTTCGAGAGTGTGATTGGAACCCTCTCGCCAGACGATGCCTATCCGGGCAAGCGCTACTTGCTGCAGAGCCCGCCCGAGAGCATCGCCGCCCTCCAGGAGCTCGGGGTCGATGTGGTCACACTGGGGAACAACCACAGCAACGACTGGCTCGAAGCGGGCCTGGCCTCAACAATTCGCAACCTGGATGCTGCCGGCATGCCGCATGTTGGTGCGGGCAGCTCACCGGAGGAGGCTATCCGGCCGGTCCTCGTGAACGCAGCCGGCGTCCGAGTCGGCATGATCTCGATGACCACGGTTACCGGCGACTACGTCAACGACAGCCTCCCCGATGCCACCGCTCCCGAGCCGGCCACGCTCGCCGAGCCAGACCGCTGGCAGTACGAAGCACGCAGCTTCGGCTTCGGTGCCGAGAACGATGCCGCTTACGTCCCAACATCCGATCGCCGCCCGGGCACAATGTGGCGGCTCTATCGGGAGATGGAGGATCGCCTCGGCGTCAGTGATGCCGCCGACCTGTGGCAGGACATGGTGCGGGTGTATCCGGAGTTGCAGGATTGGGTGGCGCGTCGTGGTCACGGTGGTGCGGGGCACTATGCGAGGGCTGCGGTAGCGGACGCCGTCGCCGCAGCTCGGGCTGCCGGGGCCGATCTGGTCGTGGTGCAATTGCACGGCGGCTACCAGTTCGCCGATGTCGGTTCCGACTACTTCGGGCGGGCGACTCGGGGTGCCGTCGATGCGGGGGCGGATCTGGTGATAGGCCATCATCCGCACGTGCTGCAGGGCTTCGAGATCTACGAGGGCAAGTTGATCGCATACAGTCTGGGCAACTTCGTGTTCGATCAGGACTTCCTGGCCACCCACCCATCGTTAGTTCTCCGGGTCGTATTCGAGGGTTCGCAGGTGGTCGCAACAACGCTCTACCCGGTGATCCTCGACGGCTACCGGCCCGTGGCGGCAAGCGGCGAGGTTGCAGACAGAATCTTGACCCGGGTGAACGAGGCTTCGCTCCAGAACGCCGAGTCGCTGCGACTCCCCGATCGGCGAATCGGTTCGACCCCGACCGATGCTCCGGTTACTGCGATGGTGGTTGCCGATCAGGGACGCGGGACCATCGTGCCAATTGTCCCCGCCGATCGATCCGACGCTTCGCTCACAGCGGACGTGCCGACGGAGCTCAACACCCTCGTTCAGATCGGCGCGCATACGTCGGGGCTGATGATCGGACGCGACATCTTCGGGTACGGAAATCTCGAAGACCACCAAAGTGATGGGATCCACGAGGGTGGGCTCGAATGGTCGCTGCCGGAGGAGAGCCTGGCAATAGATCCGACAAGTCCCGCCGGCGAGTGGGTGGTGCGCCTGGACCGCACCTCGCAACACGTATCGGATCTGGTGGCCCGAACTGCGGCAAGGGTTTCGCTACCTCGCCACCGCTGGTTCGACACTGAGGGGGCCCCGCTCGACGGCTCGGCAACCCATTCCGTGCGGGTCTGGGGCAAGCGGATCGGGGCGGGGATCCCCTTTGTGCGGGTGTTCTTCTACGAGTTCGACGACACCGACCCAACCAGGGCACCTCAGTCAACACCGCTGGCCACCGCCGATGTGGAGCTGCCGTTGGTCAACGACGGCGAGTGGCACGAGCTGTGGGTGGACCTACCCGGGTCCCCCGAAGGCGCCAACACTGCGCTGGTCGGAGTCGGGTTGTCGCCGCCTGAGTCGCAGTCGGGCACAGTGTGGATCGACGGGCTTCAGGTCGTCGAGTGGCGGGAAGCCGACGAGATCCCAGCCGGGGTGTGGGTCAACGCCGCATATGTGATGGCCAAGGACACGGAGACGAGGACGCTCACCGTTGCCCCATAGAAGAAGGCCGCCGGTGAACCGGCGACCTCCTCATCAAACGTTGGTGGACTAGTCGCTCTCCGGCCTATCAGCAGCAAGATCGTCGTCGTACCCGTCAAGGCTTTCCTTCACGTCGCCGGCAAAGTCCTTGGTCTTGTCCCAAGCCTTCTCAGCGACATCGCCAGTCTTCTCCGCAACATCCCCAGCGACATCCTTGGTCTTGTCCCAGGCATCGTCGGCCTTGTCACCGGCTTTCCCGGCAACGTCCTTGGTCTTGTCCCAAGCCTTCTCAGCGACATCACCAGTCTTCTCCGCCACATCCCCAGCGACATCCTTGGTCTTGTCCCAAGCCTTCTCAGCAACATCACCAGTCTTCTCCGCAACATCCCCAGCGACATCCTTGGTCTTGTCCCAAGCCTTCTCAGCAACATCACCAGTCTTCTCCGCCACATCCCCGGCGACATCCTTGGTCTTGTCCCAGGCAACGTCGGCCTTGTCACCGGCTTTCCCGGCAACGTCCTCGGCCGTGCCTTTGGCCTTGGAGAACCAGCCCTTGACCGTGTCCATGAATCCCATTTCCAGCTCCTCAGTTAGGTGAGTAACGCATTGTATGCATCGGGAGCCCAACCCCAGCTAACCAACCAACGAGTCGAGCGCACCCGCATAGAGGAGATCGGCAATCGTTTCGATGTCGGGGCCGATCGGGCGATCCTGATCGAGCGGGGGAACGAGCTCGCGAACCAGATTGCACACCGCGGCAGTCCGTTCGCCGGGCCGCAGCGGCGCCCGGTACTCAATGGCCGAGACCGCGCACATGATCTCGACGGCGAGCACGTTTGCCGAATTGTCGAGTACCTGGTGGAGCTTGCGACCTGCTCCCCACCCCATTGACACGTGATCCTCTTGCAACCCGGAAGTGGGGATCGACTCGACCGAGGCGGGATGGCTGAGCACCCGGTTCTCGGCGATCAGCGCCGCCGCCGTGTACTGGGCGAGCATGAATCCGGAGTTGAGGCCGGGGTTGGGGGCAAGGAACGGCGGCAGCCCAGCAGACCGATCGGGATCGAGGAGACGATCGGTGCGGCGCTCGGATATCGAGCCCAGTTCAGTAACCGCTACGGCCAGGAAATCGAGCACAACGGCCAGCGGCTGGCCGTGGAAGTTGCCGCCGGAGATGAAGACTCCGTCATCTGCGAAAACGATGGGATTGTCCACCACCGAGCCCAGCTCGCGATCGAAGACCGCCTCGGCGTGGCTGAGGCTATCTCTACTGGCTCCATGCACCTGTGGCGCACAGCGCAGGCTATAAGCGTCCTGAACCGCGTGCACAGAGTCTTGTGCGTGACTGGCGACGATCTCCGAGCCCTCGAGTAGGCGCAGGATGTTGGCAGCGGACTTGATCTGGCCCGGGTGCGGGCGCAGGTGATGAATCTGCGGAAGGAACGGCTTCTCAGACCCCAGCAGGCCCTCGACCGAGAGCGCGCAGGCAATGTCAGCGGCGTTCGCCAGGATCCGGGCACGGTGAAGGGCGAGCACGCCGAGCGCCAGCATCCCCTCGGTGCCGTTGAGCAAGCTGAGTCCTTCCTTGGCGGCAAGAGTGATCGGTTTCAGTCCTGCTCCGGCCAGCGCAGTTGCGGCATCCATCTCGACCCCATCGACCCTGACGAGCCCCTCACCGATCAGCGGCAGAGCGAGATGGGCGAAGGGAGCGAGATCCCCGGAGGCACCCACGGAGCCCTGGCCGGGAACGACAGGCAGCAATCCGTGGTTGAGCAGATCGACCAGGCGCTCCACGATGACCGGACGCACTCCGGAGTGACCCTGCGAAAGAGTTCTGGCTCGAAGCAGCAACATCGCTCGCACCGTGCGATCGCGGAGCCGGGCGCCGACACCGGAGGCATGGCTGCGGAGCAACCTGACCTGGAGTTGCGCAGCCTCTTCGGGATCGATGTGAGTCGTGGCGAGCCGGCCGAACCCGGTGGTTATCCCGTAAACGGTTCGATTCTCCGCAACGACGTGCTCGACGAGCTCTCGTGCGGGCCTCATCCGCTCAGCAACACCGGGCCCGACGGCAACTGACGCCTCACCGTCGGCGACGGCAACAACGTCTTCAATCGCCAGCGGACCTCCGTCGATCGTGACCACCCGCAAGCACTCCTCCTCGGCCGCTACGGAAACACTAACCAACTACAGTCCGCCCCGATGGATCCCGTCAAGCGCACCCTCAACGTGATCACCGCCGGCTTCGCCGCCGCCGCCGTAGTGGCCGTGGTCGTGCTGACCGGTCTCGACTTGGGCACACCCGAAAGGCCCGACCTCGTCGACGGTGCGGTCCTGGCCACATCCGTGCTGGGCGGCCTTGGCCTGCTGGTTGCCCTGGTCTGGACGGCGCGTTCGGGCGAGCGCAACACCGATCCGAATCGGCTGATGCTCAGCTACATCACCAGGCTGGCAATAACCGAGCTGGGCGTGTTGCTCGGGATCGTCGGCCTGTTCCTCACCGGCTCCACAACCGCCCCGTATGTAGGGCTGGCACTCTTCCTCGTTTCGCTCGCGGTGCTGGCCGCCGGGTTACGCAGGATCGGCTAGCGACTCCGCCAGCCGCGCGCCTTCCCTCTCCCGCAAGCCGACTCGCACCCGTAGGCGCTCCATCTGCTGCTCGGTGTACTTCTCGGCCCCACCGATGGGGTGCTCGGCGAGCCACGCCTCGATATCGTCGGCAATGTCCGGCTCCGAGCGATACATGATCAGGTCCAACATCCTTCGCCGGTTCTGCGGAGGCATGGCGTCGAGGATTGCGTCCCAGTTCTCTTTGACCAGCCCCCACACCAGTGGCCCCGTATCGCGGTGGCCGAGCAGCCGGGCCATCAGCCAGTTGGCATCCTGGCTGCGGACCTCGCCGGCCAGGACCATTTCCACCAACCGTCGCGCCGTCGCCTCCTCCGGTATGGCCGCAGCCGCACGGAGGTAGCGGACCTCGTCCTGCGGGCTATCTGCCGAATCGCGCAGCCGGAGGAACCGATCGAACTCAGCCTCATCACCGTTGGCCGCAACGATGCCAACCACGGCTTCAGCCACATCGGCATCGACCGAATCGCGATCCTCCAGCATCTGACCGAACACCTGGCGAGCGGTGGCCTGGGTCTCGACGTCATCACCGAGGTTGCCCAGGGCCCGCAACAGCAGCGCGCGGAGACGCTTGGTTTGACTGGTCTCATCGGCTTTGGCTTCCCAACCGAGCTCAGCAGCCGGACCGGACACCAGGTCACGCACCAGGGCCTGCAGCGCCGGTCGATCGTCCGAGGAGGCGATCCGACCCAACTCGGCGAGGCCGCCGACCGCAACTCCCCAAACGTCCGGCTCTCGCTCGGCTTCGAGCGCCTCGACGAGGTCCAGGAACGCAGCTGCCGGGGTCGCTCCGGCGAGCACGTTGGCCCACGCATCGGCGATCAGCGTGTAGCGTTCCGCCGCCTCCAGCCGGGCGAGCTCAGCGGCGAGATCGGCCAGCATTTCGGGCGGGTAGTTGATGCGATAGAAGCCATCACCCCCGCTATTGAGCAGGAGATCGGTCCCTTTCAGTTCAACCGGCTCAGCCCCAACGACGACCCTGCCTTCCGTCGCACCGACGCGGTATAGGGCCGGCACCTGCCAGGTGGCTTCGCCCTCACCCAGGAAGCGGAAGTGGCGCTGCGTCAGGCGGAAGCCGCCGGCGATCTCGGTCACATCGAGCTGTGGGTAGCCCCCCTGGTAGATCCAGCCGCTCATGATGTCGCCGACCGGTTCTCCCGACTCGGCTTCCAAAGCGGCCCACAGATCATCGGTCTCGGTGTTCGAGTAGCTGTGGGTCTTCAGATAGCGGCGGATCCCGCTGCGGAAGACTTCCTCACCGAGGTACTGCTCGAGCATGCGCATCACCGCTGCTCCCTTGCCGTAGGTGAGCGTGTCGAACATGGCGTTGGCCTCTTGCGGGGAGGAAACCGGAAACTCAACCGGCCGAGTTGCGCTCAACCCGTCGACATCCATTGAGCTGGCGCGGAAGTGGGCGAAGGTGAGCCATCGTTTCCACTCCGGCCGGAAGGCATCAACGCACTTCAATTCCATGAAGGTGGCAAACGCCTCGTTGAGCCAGATACCGTTCCACCACTTCATCGTGACCAGGTCGCCAAACCACATGTGAGCGAGCTCGTGCGAAATGACGTCGGCGACGCGGGCCATCTCATCCTGGGTGCCGCGCTTCTTGTCTACGAGGAGAGCGGACTCCCGGTAGGTGACCGCTCCGAGGTTTTCCATTGCTCCCCAGGCGAAATCCGGTATGCCGATCATGTCCAGCTTGTCCCCCGGATAGGGGATGTCGTAATACTCGGCGAGGTAACTCAGGGCGAAAGCTCCAGCGTCGAGTGCGAACTCGGCAAGGTGGCTCTTTCCCGGAGTGTGCAGAACGCGCAGCGGAATGCCGTCAACGTCGACTGGTTCGCTCACCTCGAAGTCACCAACCACGAAGGCGACCAGATAGGTGGACATCCTCATGGTCTCGGCAAACTCGTGGGCAACCTTCTTATCCCCGGCCGGGCGAGCGGCGACCTCGGAAGCGTTGGAGATGGCGACGAGGTCCTCGTCCACGACCAGAGTGACCGCAAACGTGGCCTTGAGATCAGGCTCATCCCAGCAAGGGAATGCCCGACGTGCGTCGGCCGCCTCGAACTGGGTCGTGGCAATGACCTGCTCGATTCCGTCCTGGTCCTTGTACGTGGAGCGGTAGAAGCCACACAGCTTGTCGTTGAGGATGCCGGTGAAGCTGGTGCGCAGCTGCCAGTCACCCGGGGTGAGGCCGGCAGCAAACCCGAGGACAACGCGCTCGTTACCGGCGTCGTACTCGATCGACGTGGCCGGGTGAGCAACTCCATCGGCGTCTGCCATCTCGGCGGTCTCGACAATCAAGTCGAGAGCGTTGAGTGTCACTTCTGTAACCGGTTCCACGACCTCAACATCGACGACCTGGGACCCGGCAAAGCTGGCAGAGCCGAGGTCGGGCTCCATACGCAGCTCGTAGCGT
>JASJDZ010000039.1 GCA_030065575.1 Acidimicrobiia bacterium | reverse complement strand
TGCTCCTTCCTCCGGCAGCAACGTTGGTGAGAATATCAGTGAGCGGAGGTATTCGCCGCCGCCGTAACTCACCCGGGCAGCTCGAATCACTATCAGTCAACGACGATAGCGGTACGATCGTTCCATGTTGTCGCCCCCGATGATCCTCGCTGTACTCCGACGGCCCGACCTGTGGGGGGAGGGGATTCGCACCATGCTTGCCGTCGCTCCCAAGGATTGGTGGCGGAAGAGGCCCTTTCTGCCCCGACCTGATCCGGGCTATATGTCGTGGAGGGTGGCTACCGCCCACGGCGATCCCAACAGTATCTTGAGCCCGCAAGAGCTGGTCGCCTATCTCGAGTGGCGCAAGCTGCAGCACAGGGGGCTGCGGAGGGTTTGATGGCAGACGCACTACGCAACGAATTACTCGCGGTGCCGGGTATCGCGGGGGCCGAGGTCGAAGACGCCGGGGGGGTTGCCGGGGTGCGCGTCCAGCTTGCCGTGGGTGCCGATGCCGACGCCGTCGGCGTTGCTGTGCGCCGGATCCTGATTGCGCATGGCATGCGACCTTCGACGGCCACCGACGAGGAGTCATCCGTCGTAGCCGCACCACCGGATGACGAACCTCCCGTTGCCGGGCCGCCACCTCCTCCGGGAGCGCCCGGCTCGGTCGTCAGCTTCCCCCTCGTGGGGGAGCACGTTGCACAGGAGCCTGCGCCCGAGCCCGTAGCCACGCTGGAGAGCGTTGCCGTTGAGGAGACGAGGCAAGGTGTGTCGGTTCTAGTGCGAACCAGCACGGGCGCCGTTGCGACTCGACCGTTGGATCCGATGGGATCAGATCTGGACGAGTCTGTGGCCGCAGCTGTCGCTGAGCACTTTGCGAGCCCTGAAGCGGAGTTGCTAGGAGTTGTGGAGTCGGAGATCGCGGCTCACACCGTTGTGACGGTCCTCATCGGGCGGGGTGAAGAACGCCTCAGCGGTGCGGCGGTGCAGCGGGGCGGACGGGCCTTTGTGACGGCGCGGGCCGTCTGGGCGGCGCTGGAGCGGGGCTAGCCGGGGAACCGCAGCCTTATCGGGCATGTGCACCGACCGGTGGATTCCTACCCGCCCACCGGTGTTGCGGAGCGGCTGGTGGTTAGCTCGTTGCCGTGATCAGGCGGCACCAACTCGATGACAACGTCGGGTGCGTCATCGATACGGACGACCTCAGGTTCAGCCTCGACCGGGGCGGGCAGTTTCAGGATTTCTTCGAATCGGGCGTGTTTGGCCAGCACGTCCCGAACAATCAACCGCACCTGGTCGGTGGGTGGGTCCGACAGCTGGTCCAGATCATCGGGCGTGGCCGACAGCAGGGTTATCCCGTTGCTGCGCAGCGCCGACATGATCACTTCCTGGCTGACCTTGTCGTTGGAGAAAGTGGACAGAGAAGGCACGACAACCCCATCGACCTGCCGGGCCGAGATGATGCCGACGATCGACTGCAGCCCCTCGCGGCCAACAGGATGGCCCGGGGTGCGCACGTCCTGGCACAGGGCTATCAGGCGATGCCCATTCTCGTTGATCCACCTGCGGATCTTCTCCGACTGGGCAAAGGCGGGCTCCCCCTCTGCGGAGGCTTCTCTGATGTAGCCGACGACTCGCACCGTCTGGTCCCTTTTTCGCGTTCTCTGCTACCCACAGTTTTGCATCGTGACTAACCGTGGTCAACGATTCAACGCTCGGAGGGGTGATGGAGGTTCCCATCCAGCGGATGAGCCGATCGGACCCATCGCCGGGCTTGGGATCGTGCGGTGTTAGCCTGCCCGCCATGAAGGCCCTGGTGCTGAATGCCTCGTACGAACCGCTCTCGGTTGTACCGGTGCGGAGAGCAGTCGTGCTCGTCCTACGCAATCGTGCCGATGTGGTCGTCTCCAACGGCAAGAAGTGGCGAAGTGAGCGAATAGACATGGCGTCGCCTTCCGTGATCAGGCTGCGCCAGTTCGTCAAGGTCCCATATGCCCGCCGGGTTCCGCTCAACCGGCGGGCAGTCTTCATGCGGGACGGGAACAAGTGTCAATACTGTGGTCGCAGCGCCGAGAACATCGACCACGTTGTCCCCAAGGCGCAGGGCGGCACTCACAGCTGGGAGAACGTTGTGGCCAGCTGCCGTCGCTGCAATACCAAGAAGGGTGGCCGTACTCCGGAGCAGGCAGGCTTGAGGTTGCGGGCACGGCCCCGGGCGCCGCGCCGTCATTCCTGGGTTCTGGTTGCGATCGGCACCGAGCCGGATCCCGAGTGGGAGCAATACCTGAACTGATCCGTGGTGTGACTACCCGCACCCGCCGTCGGTTACCGGGGGATTACCCGCTTGCGAGAAGCGACTCGATGGGACGCCATGCCAGGTTCGGGTGGCACAATGGCGCATGCGCCTTGCCTATCCAGAGTCCGAGCTGAGCACCAGCGAGATTCGCATTCGTCGCTGGAGCTATGACGATCTTGCCTGCGTCGCAGCGGCGAGTGCAGACCCCGACATTCCCAAAGGGACAACGGTGCCCGCCAGGTTCACCGATGAAGCCGGCTATGCCTTCATCGAGCGGCAATGGTCGCGCAACGACGATGGGCAGGCGCTGGCGATGGCGATTGCGAAGGCCGACTCGAATCAGGCGATCGGCCAGATCTTCCTGTCCTTGACGAGGGTCGAGCGGCAATGCCGGCTGGGGTACTGGATCGTTCCGGGCGAGCGGGGGAGAGGGCTGGCTTCGACGGCGGTTCGGCTGGTCAGCGGCTGGCTGCTGACTGCGACCGACGTCTACCGTCTCGTTGCTGAGGTTCACCCCGACAATGCGGCTTCGATCGCGCTGCTGGAGGGCTGCGGGTTCACGCTCGAAGGCACGCTGCGGTCCTGGCTGTGGATCGATGGCCAACCGCACGATGCGCTGCAGTACTCGCTGATCCGGCCTGATCTTGTGGGGGAGTGAGGGCGCAACCTCGCGCAGAATGCATGTCTATCCATATAATGGAGCTGCCGAGCGAACGAGGACATCGCCGGGAGGAATGATGGATTGGATCATCGGGGTCGCTGCAGCAGCGTTCTGGGTGGGCGTCGCGGTTTGGTTCTTCCGACATATTCGCTCGGAACGACATCGCACCGATCGCCGCCGATCGGGTGGATTTCAGGTACTCGGAGGTGCGGCCCCTTGGGACGCCTACGGCAGTCCCGTCGGACAGGCTGCGCCGCTGGTTCCCGACGGCGATATCGATAGCGAAACCAGGTAGGCGGTTTGCCCGGCGACGTGGCGTTCCGACGTGCCCGGGCCGATGAAAGGGATGCTCTCAATGAGATGACCCTCGCCGGTCTTCGTTACTGGGGTCACGATCGAAATCACCCGGAGGCCTATGCGGGACTGGCGGCCATTCTTGGCTCCGCAGATGGACCGGAGTCCCATCCGGTATTCGTTCTCGAAGAGGACTCCGCCAAGGTCGGCGGATTCGTACTGGGCGTGTACTGGTACGACCTGACGTAGGGGGAAGGCGAGACCATGCAGGCCTGTCAGTGTCATCGACTCGGCGACCTACACTCCGACCGGACGCCAGCCGGGAGGTCTCAGTTGAGCTCGAGAGTTCTCGTGACAGATTTTGACGGCACGATGACGCGCCGGGATTTCTTCTCTTGTGCCGTTGACAGGCTCCTCACGCCCAATGATCTGGATCCTTGGAACCTCTACACCGCGGGTGAGATCACCCACTTCGAGGCTCTACGTCGCATATTCGCCAGGATCCGTGCAGACGAGGAAGATCTGGTCGGCGTGATGGAGGCCATGGAAATCGATCCCGACCTCGCCTCGGCTATCGAGCGGCTCGAAGATGCAGGGTGGCGTGTGGTCATCGTGTCCAACGGTTGCCGGTGGTACATCGATCGTCTGCTGTCCCGGACCGGGGTGGAAGCTGTCGTGTACTCCAACCCCGGATCGTTTGACCCTGCATCGGGTCTGTCCATGGAACTGCCGGAGGATTCGCCGTACTTCGATCCGGAGGTGGGCATCAGCAAGGGGGCTGTGGTGCAGGCACATCTGGATCGAGGTGAGACTGTGGCCTTTGCCGGCGACGGGCGCCCGGATGTCGATCCTGCGCTGCGGGTTCGACCCGAGCTGAGGTTCGCTCGGGAGTGGTTGGCTGAGCATCTTGAACGCACTGGAGAGTCCTACCAAGAGTACGAGGCATGGTCGGACGTTGCCCAAATGCTGGTGACCCGATGAGCGGGGTTCCGCCCGGAGGGTTGCCCCCGAATGCACTACGTAGTGTCGACATCCCATCCCTCGTGCGCATCAAGCCGGGAGCTCTGGATCGGATCGGCTTGTATCTCTCCCAGCACGGCTTTGCGCATGCGGCGCTCTTCTACAGCGAGGGTCTTCCCGAGCTCCTCGTAGAACGAGCCGAGAGCAGCCTCCGCGCCGAAGGCGTGGCAGTGCTCGGGAGGCTGGAGGTGCGCAACAACGGCGTGGAAGAGGCGCAGCGAATCTTCGCCGAATCCCCCGGGCGAGTGGAGGCACTCATCGGTCTTGGCGGCGGCAAGGCACTGGATGTGGCCAAGTACGTTGGATTCCTTCTGCAGAAGCCCTTCTACTCACTTCCGGCTTCCCTTTCGAACGATGGCTTCTCCAGTCCGCAATCGAGCCTCACGGTCGGGGGCGCACGTCGGTCGCTGCCCTCCCGCATGCCGTATGGTGTCGTAGTCGACACCGATGTGTGTCTTGCCGCCCCGGAGCTGCTGTGGTTGTCCGGGGTCGGCGACCTGGTGGCCAAGATCACGGCGGTGGAAGACTGGAAGCTCGCCTTTCACGCGGATGGCACGTATGTCGACGACTTCGCTGCTCTTCTCTCCGACTCCACCGTGTTCCAGTTCATGGCCCGGCCAGAGCGCGATCTGGAAGGAATTCGGCTTCTGGCCAACGCGCTGATGCTCAACGGCATTGCTATGGCGGTGTGTGGATCGTCCCGCCCCGCCAGTGGCGGCGAGCACCTGATCTCTCATGCGCTGGACGCCCACAGCGCGCGGCCCCGGCTCCACGGGCTCCAGGTCGGCACCGCCACATACCTGGTAGCTCACCTCCAGGACCGCACAGACCACGGCGCCATCGGTCGTGTGCTCGAGCAAACGGGCTTCTGGGATGCGATTGCCAGAGATCCCTTCATCCGCGAGGAGTGGATTGAGGCCATTCGTGTAGCACCCACCTTGAAACGGGACTTCCACACCGTGCTTTCTGGCAGAGACCGCCTCGATCAGTTGCTGGCCGTCATCGACACTGATCCCCGGCTAGCGGGCTGCTTCGTTTAGTAGAACGGCACAATGGGATCGATCCGACGAACTGCTTGCATCCCCGCCTCTCCCGCCGCATGATTCGACAGGCACTCAGACAGTCTTGGTGGTCTGGGCGGTCAGTAACCGCTCTGCGGTCGCGTCGTCGATAGTTCTGCGCCACCGCATTCCCGTAGGTCAACCGATCCCGAGTAGCCACAAGCATCCGGCAGAGCTAGCGGCACGGCGTTCGGGGGCCCGCTCCCAGGTCGGGAGATGTGACCAAATGAGATAATCAGCGGATGGTTGACGAACGGCCTCCCTTTGCTCTGCGCCCAGTCCACCGATGGTTTCTGCTCTGGGAGGACGTCGTTCCTTCGCTGTATCGGGTGATTGCGGTTGCGGTCGCTGCCGCAATCACAGGGATTCTGCTGATGCTGGTGACCCCGGTTCACTGGCTTGGCGCCCTGTTGATCGCTGTGGCAATCTGGATTGCAGTGGCCATCGTTCAGGAACTCGATGGACGAGTCGTACTCCCGGTCGACGAGCAGTTCCTCTCGGGGCTTCGGACTCTGGTAGACCCGGTATTGGCTCGTGCGGGATTCGTATTCAGAAACGCATCCGGACCGGCACGGGCACGTTCCGACCGAACCGACACGTTCCTGTACGAGGCAGATAGCAGCGAGGGCTGCATCGACTTGTGGATTCGACGCAGTCGTCTTCCGGGGGGAGCACTGCAGGTGCAGATAGATGGTCGTCCGCTGGAGCGGATCCTGGATTCGCTCGGCGAGATGCAATCAGCGGAGAGCGTCACTCGCTCCGAGGACGAAACGGCAGATGTGGCGGCACTGGTAGCTGCCTTCGAGGTGCTGCACCGCAACGACTACTTCTCGCGGTTTGATCGTTGAGGAAGGAGTCACGTCCAGCGCCGGGCTGTAGACATCCGGCATGCGAGACAGGCATGGCGTAGAGTCTCGGGACCCGGACGCCGACCTCCATCGGGCACCATCCGAGTCAAGGATTGCGTAGATGAAGACGCCACAAGAGAGAATCGATCACGCCAATTCCCTCCTGGACCGCGCTGCAGCTGAGTTCAAAGCAGGCAACAACGATGCCGCCAAGGATCTCGCCAACACCGCACTTGCAGTCGGGCTGGAGTTGGAGGACGAGGCACTGACTGGATACGCCTTGATGAATCTCTGCAGAACCGCCCTGAGAGACAGGGACAGGACTGCTCTCGGTGAATATCGCGAGCATTTGTCTCGGCTGGCAGCAGAAACCGGTGACCAGAAGTGGGAGATGGTCGTAGCGCACATGTACGCCGAGTTGGCAAGGATGAACGGCGACCTGGAAGAGGCTGCCCGGCTCTACGCCACCAGCATGGGAATCAGCGAGTCCATTGGCTCAAAGGGGTGGTATGCCGCGGAGCACTTCAACATGTCGATCGTGGAGACATCGAGAGGGAACTTCGTCGAAGCTCGGGACCTCATCAGGGGGTATTACGACCTCACGAATGAGCTCTATCCCGAGACGGACGATGTCCCTGGACTGATTCCGATTGCGAATCTCCTCCTTCACATGGATGACATCCGAGGTGCAGCAGAGGTTGCGATTGCAGCAAGGAGGCTGCTCAAGGAGAACGACCTTGTGCCAGATCCCGCCGACGAGGAGCCTTTGAGGAACGTGGAAGACAAGTATCGGCTGGTTCTGGATCAGGATGCCCAGGACGAGGTCGAAGTAGCTGCAGCATCGCTCACGGTCGCATCGATCCTTAGTACGTACTTGAACGGGTAGGAGGCCCCGAGACGGAGCCGGCCCCGACCCCGAGTGCGTGGTTCCCCCCTCCTGGCCTCGGCCATAACGGCACATACGGGACGGGAACACTGGAGCCGATTGATCAGCACCCGTGCCGCCATCTTCCCGACCTATCCTCCCAGCTCGGGGTCAGAGTATGACGTCCCACCGACCCCTCTCTCGTTGAAGGTGTAGTAGGTAGCATCGAGGCACTGCCTCAAAGCTCGGGGTCGAACCTGATCGTCCTACAGAAGTTCACAAACCCCGGGTCGGATTGTTCCTCGGCGAGGACGAATCCTGCTTGCTCATAGAAACTGATTGCGCGCTCATTCGTCGCGAGGGTGCCGATCAGCACGGTATCGGTCACCTCGCAGAACTCCCTCTCAAGCATACGCAACACCTCGAATCCAACCCCTCGCCCACGCGTTGCGGGATTGAGGATCAAAGACTGTACATACAGATTGGGCGGGTGCACTTCGATCCAAATGAAACCGGCCGGTGCGGCGTCAACGAGGATTGCCCGCACCTCGCCAACGGTAAGGAACAGCTCTCTCAGTGACTCCCATGTGAGGCCACGGCCTACAACGGCGACCTGCTCATCGGCGCGAAGTTCGCTACGAAGGGCCTCGAAGAACAGATCACGTTCTGAGGCCGTCGAAGGTCGAAGAGTGATCACTGAGCAAACCAACCTGCCGTCAGAATCGAAGGATACGCGAATCAGAGGTCTCTTCCTGCCTGCGCCATCTACCGTTGCGGAGAACTCAGCGCTGGCTCTCAGCGCCCGTGACCTTCCTGCGTCCTCAAGTCGAACCCCTTCTTCTTGTCAGAGCCACCTGATACTATCGAACGTATGTTCGATACAGTGCTTGACACGGGAGTCGGGGACCTGGAGCAGGCGGCTCCCGGGTCCGAGCTCGCGGCTGCTCTGACATCGATCGACTACTCCAGTCTGAATCCCCATGAGCTGGTGTCTGTACTCCAGGCCCAACAGCGGCAAGCTGCCCACTACCAGGCAGCCTCGTATTGGACAATGAACGAGATCGTCACCGCCTACGAGGACCCGCAAAGTGATCATCCGCGAGACCTCGAGGAAGCCGCTGAAGGAGCGGCAGCCGAGATCGGGGCAGCGCTGCGGCTGACTCGCCGATCCGCGGAGATCGAAACTGAGCTGGCAATCAACCTCAACCGCAGGGTGTCCTCGGTGTTCGATGCCCTTCTGTTCGGCAGGATCGACATGCGGCGGGCCAGGGTGCTCGTCGACGAAACACTTCCGGTGGACGAGCCGACGGCACATGAGGTGCTTGATGAGGTGCTGCCTATCGCCGCAGAGCTCACGACCGGCCAGTTGCGTCACCGCATCGCCAAGCTCTGTGTCGACGCCAACCCGGCTGCGGCAGCTGCCCGCTACGAGTGGTCGTTGGACGATCGCCGGCTTGTGCTCGAGGCCAATGTGTCCGGCACCGCAAACCTGCTCGGTCTCGACCTGCCACCCCACATCGCAGTCGCGATCAAGCGGAAGATCCATCGTTCCGCCATCAAGCTGCGGGACCAGGGCGACACTCGAACAATGGATCAACTACGGGCCGACATCTACCTCGACCTCCTGCGAGAACGATCGACTAGGTCCCAAGGCGGAACGAACTCAGATCGTGGGCAGGTCAACCTCGATGTTGATCTCGCCACTCTCGCCGGGCTCGACGAGCACTCCGGCGATCTCAACGGATATGGCCCTGTGATCGCCGATATCGCCCGCCAGGTTGCCGAGCATCAACAGAGGTCAGAATGGCGGTGGACGCTGCGCGACCCCGACACCGGACAACCGATCGACGGTGGCGTCACCAGGCGACGCCCAACGGTTGCGCAGCGGCGTAAGGTCGAAGCCCTGCACAAGACATGCATTCATCCCGGGTGTCGCATGCCGGCAGCCGACTGCGACATCGACCATCGTGTTCCGTGGTCGGAGCGGAAGGTCACCTGCACTCAGGATCTCGGGCCGGTGTGTAGGCATCATCACCGCATCCGCCACACTTTCGGCTGGACCTACGAGCTGGTCGGCGAGGCCGACTTTGTCTTCACCACACCATTGCGACACCGCTATACGACATCCGGCCGGAGCCCGCCATAGCTGGGGCCAATCGAGGCGCTGATTCCACATTTATCACCCCACGAGGTTCTGTCCAAGAAGTCGCCGACTATGCCGGATCGGCCCACGACACCGTGACCTTCGAATCATCGCCGAGCGGCCATCCTGCGGCGATCGCTTCGGCGCGTTCCCGATGTTGCGGGGAGAGTGCGCCCCATGGGGTGATCGTGACGGCAGAGCCAAGACGGCGCCAGGTGCCTTGTGTCTCACCCCCGACGATCAGGGCACCTGGTGGGGGAGCCTGTGGCCATAAGAGCCGTTGCCGATCTGGGGCAGGGACGAGCAGGTGGCGGTTGAGGCGGTTTATGTAGACGTCGTCGGGGGGCAGCAGGTGGACGAGATCAGGATCGGGCCGATCGTCCTGCCGGGGGAGTGAGGACGCCAACGCAAGGCACTCCCGACCCTCGACCACGACCTGCGCTAGCTCGTTGCCCAGAGCTTCCACCGTCGCTGCGGCATCGGCACGCGAGCCGGCGAGCCACCATTGCAGGTCCTTCACGGTCGCCGGACCGAGATACTCGAAGAACCGGCGGGCCAGTTCGAGGCGTGCCTCCCCGGCACCAATGGCGGGGCGAGGGGCTGGGTGCACGATCGTGTCGACCGTGTCCCAGGTGGCGACGAGCGTCCCCAGCGTTGCTGCCCAGCGCAGCTCTCTCGTGCCGGCGAGCCCGGGCAGCGCTGCCATCACATCCGCCTGACGCATCGGAGCACCGCCAAGCACCGCATGAACCCGGCCGGCGACCTGCTCAAGCTCCGCAACCCGGGCTGGGTGGCGGGGGAGTAGCCCCCGAGTGAAAACACCGACGTCGGCGGCCGGCACCACATAGACCGCACCCCGCGGCCCGAAGACCTGCGCCAGAGCATCGGCTCGCCAGTCATCCGGGCCCACGTCCTCGACTCGTGCCGCTAGCGACAGCAAGGCCGAGCGGGGCGACCCATCTTGTAGCCCGCTGCGAGCGGCGACTGGCAACGAGCCCGCCGGCAGCCTTTCGCCCGCCAGGTGATTCACCCGGAGGCGGTAGCCCAGTATCTGTTCTCTTCGCAGTGCATCCATGAGAGGTGGAAGCCATCGTATCGGAGGCCCGAAACGGCGAGGTGGTGGGTCGATCGAACTATTTGTGGTTCCTGGGGGTAGTACGGGGGCAAATAGGGTTGTCATGTGGCGCGAAGTGGGTTAGGGTGGCGCGCAGTGGGAGATGATGTCGGAGATGGAGAGCGTTTTCCATGTTCTTGGGGACGTACGAACACACACTCGACGCCAAAGGGCGACTGGTGATGCCTCGTAAGTTCCGGCCAAAACTGGAGGACGGCTGCTACGTGACACCCGGTCAGGAAGGCTGCCTCTCCGTCTGGACTCCGCCCGCGTTCGAGCAGGAATACGCCCGGGTCATGAATCTGCCTTCGACCGACCGCGAGGGGCGCATGTTCCGGCGCATCTTCCTCGGTACCGGAACCGAGGCCACCCCCGACAAGCAGGGTCGGATCCCCATCTCGGATGCCCTCAAGGAGTGGGCGAATCTGGACAAGGACGTCACGTTGCTCGGTCAGGGCGAATTCGTCGAGGTCTGGTCCACCGAGGTCTGGAGCGGCGAGAAGGAGATCGCCGGTGCGTACTTCCAGAACGTCGAGCAGCCCATCGGAACCGGCGGTCAAGAGATATGACGCGCCGCACATTGACAACTGAAGACATGACAACAACTGGTTCTGGCTCACGGTCAGTCCCTCGGATGCCAATTGGGAGGCCCCTTACTCCGCCCGCTTCCACTTTGGCGCCAGCGCTCCGGGGGACTGACCATGGTTCAGAACCAGTATCACCAACCGGTGATGGCGAACGAGGTCGTCGATTTGATGCGGCCGGTATCGCCGCGGCTGATGGTCGACGCGACCTACGGCGGCGGGGGACACACCCGCGCCCTGCTGAAGGCGTTCCCGGAACTCGAGATCGTGGCGATCGACCAGGATCCCGACGCGATAGCTCAGGGCCCGGCCGCAGCAACGGTCCGGCTGGTTCAGGCCAACTTCGCCTCGATCGACCAGATCGCAACGGAGATCTGTGGCGAGGTGGCTGCTGATGGTTCTCCAACATCATGCATTGACGGATTCCTCTTCGACATTGGTGTCTCCTCCCACCAACTCGATGAGCCCGAGCGTGGCTTCTCCTATCGGCGTCGCGGACCAATCGATATGCGGATGGACCGCGACGCCGAACTCGGGGCAGACACAATCGTCAACGAGTGGCCGGTGGATGACATTGCTGACATCCTCTGGCGCTACGGAGAAGAACGCCTGGCCCGGCGCATTGCCCGGGCCATCGTCGCTGCCCGGCCCATCCTGGACACGGCGCAGCTTGCCGAAACAGTCGCCGACGCCGTCCCCGCTGCCGTCCGGCGTCGTAAGCATCCAGCCAAGAAGGTTTTCCAGGCCATCAGGATCGCAGTCAACAACGAATTGGGCTCGCTCGAGCTTGGTCTTGAGGCAGCGATCCGTTGGACGCGTCCCGGCGGGAGGGTGCTGGTGATCAGCTACCACTCGCTCGAGGATCGCATTGTCAAGAGACGCTTCGCAGCAGGCACATCCGGCTGTGAGTGTCCCCCCGACTTCCCCGTGTGCAACTGTGGACGGGTAGCCGATCTCCGGCTGCCCGTCCGCAAACCCATACGTCCGAGCGAGGCGGAAATCGCCGCCAACCCTCGGGCGCGGTCTGCACTGCTGCGGGTTGTCGAGAAGGTGGGCTCATGACTCTGGCTCATCAGCAACGCGGCGAACAGCCTTCCCTGCAGGTGATCCCCGGCAACACCCGGCGGCCCCGTACCAAGATCAGCCACTGGGTCGTCTTTGCGCTCGCCGTGACTATCGCCTTCTTTGGCCTCATTTACTCCCGCATCTCCCTTGACCACTCCGCGTTTGAGATTCAGGAGCTCGAAGAGCAGATCGCAATTCAAGAAGAGCTGCACTGGCAGCTTCGCTACGAGCTTGCCCAGATCCAGGACCCCGCGCTGCTCGAGGGTCAGATCGCGGATCTGGGGATGATCTATCCAGACCAGAGAGTCGCCCTTTCCGTACCGGTGGTGAGCATCGATGAGCTCGACCCTGACTACCGGTGGGCGCAACTCGAGGCAATCCTGAGCGCACAACCATGACCTGGGTATCGGGCGGTATCCCTGTGGTGAGTTGCGCAACGAACCAAGTACCTGTTCGGCCGATCGCTGGCGGCCTGGGAGACAACGGACTCCTGGCACCGCCGGGGTGCTGACGTGCTGCGCCCGACCTGGCGCGTGCGTGACCTGCGGGTGGCTCTGGTCGGTGTCGTGTTCATCCTTGCCTGGCTTGGGATCGGATACCGCCTATTCCAGGTGCAGGTCGTCGAGGCGGCCACGTTCGTTGCGGATGGCGAGAACCAGCGCATCCGGGTCGAAGATATAGCCGCTAAGCGGGGCACGATCTTCGACCGGGACGGTATCGAGCTGGCAATAACCGTTGACATGCCGACGGTCATCGCTGATCCGTCACTCGTCTTCGATCCCGAAGGAACTGCACAGGTGCTCGCGCCGTTAGTGGGAGCGACGGTCGCCGAGTTGGTCGAGAAGCTCGATCGGCCTGATGCCCGTTTTGCCTACGTAGCGAAGCACATAACGTCCGACCAGGAGGAGCAACTGCAATCGGCGATGGATGCTGTAGCCGAGTGTCGGGGCGGCGATGACCCCTCCACGTGCCCCTCCGACTTCGACGGCATCTACCTGCGCACCGAGCCGTACCGGGTTTACCCCTCAGGGGACCTCGCCGCACAGATCCTCGGCTTCATTCAGCAGGACACACAGGAAGGCTTGGAAGGGTTGGAGGCGCACTACAACGACGTTCTCACCGGTACTCCCGGAACCCAGATTCTCGAGCGGGATCCGGAGGGGAACCCGATCCCGCTGGGCGAGCTACAGGTGGAGCCGGCCATTGCCGGTGTCGACATCAGGACCACTATCGATCCGCAGGTCCAATACGTGGCTCAGCAAGCTGCTGCGGAGGCGGTGGCGGACACCCATGCAGCATCGGCCACGATTGTTGTGCTCAATCCCCGCACCGGCGAGATCCTGGCCATGGCCACGGCCCCCACGTTTGATCCAAACGATCGCCAATCCATCGATCCGGCGGCAGTCCGCAACCGTGCGGTCACCGACGTCTACGAGCCGGGATCGACGGCGAAGGTGATCACCGTGGCTGCCGCCCTAGATCAGGGTCTGATCACACCGCAGGACGCGTGGTGGGTACCGGCGGAGTACGAAGTGGACGGCAAGGAGGAGCCGTACACCGATGTCAAGCGCAGCGAGGGGCGCAAGATGAGCGTTGCCGAGATCATCACTAAGTCTTCCAACGTCGGCACGATCATGATCCAGGAGCAACTCGGCAACGAGCTGCACTACCAGTACCTCGAGGCATTTGGCCTCGGGAACATCTCCGGTGACTCGATTCCCGGCGAGGTGCCGGGACTGCTGCGCCCGGTGCGGGACTGGGTATCGGCAACCGCCGGGGCTTCAACTGCGATCGGCTACCGCATGGATGTCACTGCCCTCCAGATGGCCGCGGTGTTCGGCACGATCGCCAATGACGGGGTGTGGGTCCAGCCACATCTCGTGGCCGAGTTGATTCATCCCGACGGCTCGCTCGAGGTGACTGTTCCCAGTCAGCGGCCGGTGCTGCAACGGGAGACTGCCCGCCAGATGCGGGGGCTGCTCAATGCCGTGGTCGAGCACGGTACCGGTCATCGGGCAGCCGTTCCCGGCTACTCAGTCGGCGGCAAGACCGGTACGACAGAGAAGTTCATCTTTGAAGAAGGCGTCTATAGCGAGAACGATCGGATTGCCTCGTTCATCGGGATCGCGCCGATCAATGATCCCGAGATTGTCATCGCGGTAGTGCTGGACTCGCCGCACGGGGAAATCGAAGAGGACGGCAGCACCGTCGAGCTGAAGTTTGGTGGGGTTTCTGCGGCTCCGGTGTTTGCCCGGGTTGCGGAGACGGCTCTGCAAGCGCTGGGTGTGACTCCCAATGGCCAGTAGTCGCAGCGTCTCCCTGTCATCTCTTGCCACGGCGATCGAGCCGGCCGTGGCGGGGATCCAGTGCCATGGGGATGCTGCGGTGTCGGATGTCCACATCGATAGCCGGGAGGTAGTACCCGGCAGCCTCTACGTGGCGATCCGGGGATCACGCGCCGACGGGCACGATTTCGTTGCCACCGCGGTCGATCGGGGCGCACGAGCTGTTGTGGTTGACAAGCCGCCCAGCCTCGATGTCCCTCACCTCATGGTTGCCGACACCCGGCAAGCCCTCGGATGGATAGCGGCTGAGGTTCACGGCAGACCTGCTGAGTCGCTTGCACTCACCGGAATCACCGGCACCAACGGCAAGACCACCGTTGCCCACATGCTGGCGGCGATGGCCCCGAGCGAGTCTCACGACATGGCTGTTGTCGGGACGGTGAGTGCCAACCTGGACGGGGTGCCGTCGTCGCCGCGAACCACCCCCGAGGCCAACGATCTCCACCGCACTCTGCGCCGTCTCGCCGACGGCGGTCGCATCACCGACGTCGCACTCGAAGTGTCATCACATGCCATGGAGATGGGCCGGGTGAACGGCTGTCGGTTCGATGTTGTGGCCTTCACCAATCTTTCGCAGGACCATCTCGACTACCACGGAACGATGGAGGCTTACTTCCAGGCCAAGGCGCGGCTGTTCTCCGCTGCATGGGCACCGGCCGCCGTGATCTGGACCGACGACGACTGGGGGAAGCGTCTGGCCGGCGAGACTGAGCTGCCGGTCATCTCTGTCGGGACAAGCGACGCGTGCGACATCGTGGTTCACCACCGGGCCGACACTCCCGAGGGAAGCACGTTCTCGGTTGAGATCGACGGCGTCGAACACGACGGGAAGACAGCGTTGGCCGGGCGATTCAACGTCGCCAACGCCGCAATCGCTCTTGCCTGCGCCTGGCGAAAAGGATGGGATGTCGAGGGGTGCCTCGAGCGGCTGGCAGAAATGCCACCGATCCCGGGGCGCTACAACACAGTCGCAAACGCGCTCGAACTGTGGGTCGTTGTCGATTACGCCCACACCCCCGACGCCATATCCGGGATCATCGCTGAGGCCAGGAGCCTCGTCGCGGGACGGGTCATCGCCGTTGGGGGCGCCGGCGGTGACCGAGATCAGGAGAAGCGTCCCCTGATGGGAGCTGCGTTGGCCGGTGCCGACCTAACGGTGGTGACGACCGACAACCCGCGATCCGAGGATCCCGAGTTGATTCTTGAGCAGGTTCTCTCCGGTATCGGCGACCGGGACGGGGTAGTGGTCGAACCCGACAGGAGGAAGGCAATCCGTGTCGGTCTTCTGGCCGCCACCGCCGGTGACGCGGTTCTCCTCCTCGGCAAGGGTCACGAGAGCTCTCAGGAGTTCGCCGACCGAGTGGTCCCATTTGACGATGCGACCGTAGCTCGGGAGGAGCTAGCAGCTCTGGAAGGGGTGCAGCAATGAGGCCGCGATCGTTGCATCAGCTCGCTGCCGAGCTCGGCGCACCGGCATTTGATGCCGCGGGGATTGTCATCGAGCGAATCAGCACCGACTCTCGATCCAGCCAACCCGGCGATCTCTTCGTTGCAGTGGTCGGCGAATCAGTCGATGGAAACGCCTACGTTGAGAGTGCAGTGGCGAACGGCGCATCCGCCGTCCTCACGAGCCGAAACGACCTTGCCGGCGTACCGAGGATCCAATGCGAGGACACGCTCGAGGCATTGCGGGATCTGGCCGTACTCGCTCGCAACGACATCGCCGTTCCGGTGATTGCAGTTACCGGCTCATCCGGTAAGACATCGACGAAAGATCTGCTCGCGTGCGCGCTGCCCAACGCATGGGCGTCTCCACGATCATTCAACAACGAGGTCGGAGTGCCGCTCACCATCCTCGGAGCACCGGAAGGCATTGACTACTTGGTCGCCGAGGTTGGCTCCCGGGGACGGGGGCACATCACCTATCTGATGCCGGCGGTCAAGCCTGATGTGTCGGTGATCACCAATCTCGGTGTCGTGCATCTCGAGACGTTCGGCACCACCGACGATCTTGCCGACGCGAAGTACGAGCTTATTGAAGGACTATCTGCAGAGGGTGTTGCAGTGCTTCCGGCGGGGGAAAGACGGCTCCACCGTGACTTCGCCGGCCGCACGATCACCTTCGGCGCCGAGGAGAGCGCTGATGTGCGCATCGGCGAAGTCACAATCGATGCCAGCGGCTATCCGAGTTTCGACCTCTTCGCAGAAGGGCGACGGGCTCGCGTCGATCTCCAGGTGGCAGGAGCGCACCAGGCGCTGAATGCTGCTGCCGCGGTGGCGGCCGGTACCGCCGTCGGCGTTGATATGGAGAGGTTGGTAGCAGGAATGGGGCAGGCCGTCGGTTCCGCCTGGCGGATGGAAATCCACCGCGGACGGTTCACGGTCGTGAATGATGCCTACAACGCAAACCCGGATTCGATGGAAGCAGCAATGAGAACAGTCGCCGCAATGCCCGGCCGGCATGTCGCCGTGCTCGGCATGATGGCTGAGCTAGGTCCCCTCGAGACCTCGGAACATGAGCGGATTGGAGGGCTTGCCGCCGACCTGGGTTTCGCCGCCGTTATCACAGTCGGTGATGAGCCCGGCATCGCCAGGGGAGCGGGCCCAATTGCCAGGAGTGTCGCCGACCCGGGAGAGGCCTACGACGTTGTCAACCGGGTTGTCGGCGACGGCGACGTTGTCCTGGTCAAGGCCTCGCGCGCCATCGGTCTCGAGCAACTCGCCCTGCAACTGGCGGAGGAGGCCACGGCATGATTTCGATCCTGATTGCGTCAGCCGTGTCGTTTGTCATTGCGATCTTCGGGACACCGATTGCAATCAGAACGCTGCGCGAGCACAACATTGGTCAGTTCATCCAGGAAGAGGTTGAGGGCCACCATCACAAGCGGGGTACACCCACCATGGGTGGTGTTGTCATCATCCTCGCCGTTGTTATCGGATTCATCGTTGCTCATATTCGGGTTTGGGAGTGGGGGGCTGGACCGAACTTCCGCATTCTTCCGCTGTTCTCGGGGCAAGGCTGGCTGGCGCTCATGGCTTTCGTCGGCATGGGTGCAATCGGCTTCCTCGACGACTTCGTCAAGTACGCCCGCAAGCAGAACATGGGTTTGTCAAAGCGCTGGAAGTTCCTCGGACAGCTGCTCGTGGCGGTGCTGTTTGCCTGGGGGGCAATCTCGCTCGGAACCAGCACCGAGCTCTCGCTGGCCCGCGGGCTTGGCATCGAACTAGGTCCGTGGTTGTACACGGTGCTCGTACTCTTCCTGCTGACCGCAGCAGCCAACGCTGTAAATCTGACCGACGGCCTCGACGGTCTTGTCGCCGGCAGCGGCAGCCTGGTGTTCGGGGCCTTCGTGCTGATCACATTCTGGCAATCCCGCAACCCCGACTTCTATGCGGTAGAGGGGGCCCTGGATCTCGCCATAGTCGCAGGGGCGGTGGTCGGTGCCGTGCTCGGCTTTCTCTGGTGGAACGCAGCTCCGGCCCGGATCTTCATGGGCGACACCGGCTCGCAGGCCATCGGCGGAGCGCTTGCTGCGCTTGCGCTGCTCTCCAACACACACTTGCTGCTGATCTTCCTCGGTGGGCTATACGCCATGACCACGGTTTCGGTCATCCTCCAGGTGTTCACCTTCCGGGTCTTTGGCAAACGCATCTTCCGGATTGCGCCGATTCATCACCATTTTGAGATGAAGGGCTGGCCGGAGACGACGGTCATCATCCGATTCTGGATTCTGGCCGGGCTCGGCGTTGCCATTGGTGTCGGCGTCTTCTATGCGGATTTCCTGCGCTCCACCAATGGAGGTGTTCTCCCGTGAGAACCCTGGTCCTCGGAGCCGCGGTGAGCGGTCTGGCTGCCGCTCGGCTCGCCCGAGCCAACGGCGATGACGTGGCGATCTACGACCGCCGTCCCATCGCCGAGGTCGACTTCGAGGTGCACTCCGGGGAATGGGATCCGGCGATGCTCAACGAGGTCGACAGGGTTGTCACCAGCCCCGGGTTCCCAGAGCACGTCGGACCGATCCCAAGTGTCCTTGCCGCAGGGGTTCCACTGGTGAGCGAAATGGAATACGCCGCCACCCAGATTGATGTCCCCTATGCCGCAGTGACGGGGACCAACGGCAAGACAACCGTGACGTCGGTGACGGCGGACATGCTGGTGCGCTCGGGAATCGACGCAAAGGCCGCAGGCAACATCGGCATGGCGCTCTCCGACCTGGTCGCCGAGCCCCCGGAAGCGCTGGTCATTGAGGCCTCGAGCTTCCAGCTTCGCTTCATCGACTCATTCCATCCCCAGGCCGCCACCATTCTCAACATCGCCCCCGACCATCTCGACTGGCACCGCAACCTGGATGAGTACGTTGCCGCCAAACAGCGGATCTTCGAGAACCAGAACGAGGATGACTTGTTGGTCTTCGATGCAGACGATCCCGGCGCGACCGGCGCCGTGCAAGGTGCGCCATCTCGGCTCGTCCCAGCCAGCGGTTCGAGCCTTCCCCCGGGAGGATCGGGCCGGGGCTCGGGGTCGCTGCAGATCGCCGGGCACACGTATCCGGATCCGGGCCTGGATCCGGCCTACACCCTCGACATGGTCGTTGCGGGAGAACTGGCTGCCCATCTCGGCGCGACCCCCGATGCCATCGGGAACACGATGGATTCCTTTGCGCCCGGCCGACACCGGCGGACCCCTATCGGCGAGTGGGATGGAGTCAGCTGGGTGAACGACTCGAAAGCAACAAACCCGCATGCTGCGGTTGCCTCGGTGCGTGCCTATGACTCAGTTGTTCTCATCGGGGGCGGCCGCAATAAGGGACTCGACCTCGCCCCCATCACTGCCCAGCCGGCGGTGCGGATGATCATCGGGATCGGCGAGGCAGCAATCGAGCTGGCGGCCCTCACGGATCCCGACCGTTTCCGCCATGCCGCAGACATGGAAGCCGCCGTCGCCATCGCCGACGCTATTGCACAGCCAGGAGACACCGTTCTATTGGCACCAGGTTGCGCCAGCTTTGACATGTTCGAGTCGTACGGGGAGCGCGGAGAGGTGTTCACGCGACTCGTGCTGGAACGGAAGGGGGGAAGCGATGGCCACTAGCGTCACGCCGATCAGCGAGGCGCGGTCCTTTGCCACAAGGCGCGAGGTCAGATCGGGCCGGATATCGGTGCTCCTGTTACTACCGGTGGTCGTACTGTTGATCATTGGCCTGGGCGCACTGCTCTCCGCTTCTTCGGTGCTGGCCATCCGCGAGGGATTCGACGACAACCTCTACTACTTCAAGCGCCAGGTTCTATTCGCCGCCATCGGTCTCGTGTGCCTGATTGTCGGTGCTCGAATCCCTTACCGGTGGTACCAGCGGGCTGCGGTGCCGATCTTCGTGGTTGCAGTCGCCGGGCTCATCGCCACCCTGATCTTCGGCGACGTCCGCGGCGGTGCCCAGCGTTGGATCGAGCTGGGTCCCGTGACGATTCAAGCCTCGGAGTTCGCCAAGTTTGCCGTGGTCGTCATGCTTGCCGCGGTGTTGACCCGGAAGTCGTCCTACCTCGGCTCTTTCGGCCACGTGTTCTGGCCGGTTGCGGCGACCCTCGGGTTGATCGGCGGGTTGCTGATGCTGCAACCCGACTTCGGAACGACCGTACTGGTTTCGGCATCCGCCCTCGCAGTGCTGTTCGCCTCGAGCGCCCGCATTCGTGACATCCTCGCCCTGTCGACCCTCGGGCTCGTCGCCGGGGGGTTGCTTGCCGTTGCCGAGCCATACCGATTGGAGCGACTCACTGCATTCCTCGACGCCAATCCCGATGTGCTGGGTGACGGGTATCACGCTCACCAGAGCCTCGTCGCTCTCGGCACGGGCGGTTGGTTCGGGGTGGGGCTCGGCGCCAGCCGGGCGCGATGGTCATTCTTGCCCAACGCCCACAGCGACTTCATCTTCTCCATCATCGGAGAGGAAACCGGGCTGGCCGGGTCGCTGGCCGTAATCGCCCTCTTCATCGTCATGGCGGTCGTGGGGATAGCAATCGCTTACCGGGCGCAGGACAGCTTCGGCAGGCTGCTGGCTACGGGTTTGGTTGCGTGGCTGACGTTCCAGGCTCTGGTCAACATCGGCGGCGTTGTGAAGGTTCTGCCAATCACCGGTGTGCCACTTCCGTTCGTCTCCGCTGGTGGCAGCGCCATGATGGCGAACCTCTTTGTCGTTGGAGTGTTGATCAACGTGGCGAGATTGTCTGCGAAGGCCCCGCCCGAGGCGGGTGGGCGAAGGTGACGTACGCGTTCGCTGCAGCCGGCACCGGCGGTCACGTCTTCCCCGCACTTGCGGTTGCCGACGCCCTGGTGGCCTCCGGAGTCGATCCGAACGAGATTGTCTTCTTCGGCGGTGATCGCATGGAGGCCAAGACCGTACCCGCAGCTGGCTACGACTTCGTACCGGTCGAACTGCGCGGGCTGAAGCGCTCGCTGTCGTTGCAGAATCTCGGCATCCCGCGTGTTGTCTGGAACGCCAGAAGCGAAATGCGCGATGAGATGCAGCAACGGGCGACGAAGGCCTGCATCGTGTTTGGGGGCTACGTTTCCGTCCCCGCTGCGATGGCCGCACGCAAGGTTGGGGCGAGCCTGTTTGTCCAGGAACAGAACGCAAAGGCGGGTCTGGCGAACCGCTTCGTAGCGCGCTGGGCTGATCGAGTGTTTGTGGGCTTCACGGCGGCCCGCAGCCAACTCAAGAAGGCCGAGTTCACCGGCAACCCGCTGCGACCGGTCTTCGCTCAGTTCGACCGGGAGGCGATGCGTGACGAAGCCAGGGATCGGTATGGGATACCCGACGAGCGACCCGTGCTCGGTGTGCTCGGGGGCAGCCTGGGGGCAAAGATACTCAATGAGGTTGCCGAGGCTCTGGCCCTGTCGATGGAACCCGACCATCTGGCGATCGTCCACCTGACCGGTCGGGCCCATCATGCCGAGATCGAAGAGAAGGCAGAGCGGGCGGCCATCGTATGGCGACCGGTGGCGTTCGAAGACAGGATGGAGCAGTTCTACGCGGCATCCGACCTCGTCCTTTCACGAGCGGGGGCGTTGACGATCAACGAGCTTGCCGCAACAGGTACGCCCGCAGTTGTGGTTCCATTGGGCTTGGGGACGAACCAGGCGGCAAACGCACTGGAGCTCGAAGCCGCCGGGGGACTCGTTCAGATACCGCAGACACAAATCGACCAGGTGCCAATCGTTATCGATCAGCTGATCATGGATAGAGCGCGGCGCACCGCCATGGGCACGGTGATGGCCAGTCACGGTCGGCCCGCGGCGGCCCGGGTGATCGCGGCTGCACTCAGGGAGGCTGTGGATGGATAGCCACAAGACGCTCGATGGTTTCGAGAAGATCCACATGGTCGGCGTTGCCGGCGCAGGAATGAGCGGATTGGCCAAACTGCTGGCCGGTCTCGGCTACTCCGTTACGGGCTCGGATCTGAAGCCGAGCCGGGTTCTGGACGCGCTCGAAGACATCGGAATCGAGACGTGGGTTGGGCACCGGCCGGAGCGCATGGGCGATCCTGATCTCGTCGTGGCATCTTCAGCGGTGCCGGCCAGAGACCCGGAGCTCACCGCTGCGGCTGCGCATGGCGTGGTCGTCTGGGAGCGTCCCGCTCTGCTCGATGCCTTTACCCGTCGAATGCCTGCGTTGGGAATCGCCGGAACCCATGGCAAGACGACAACCACCGGCCTTGCGGTTACCGCCCTGAAGGGAGCGGGGCTAGATCCCACCTTCCTGGTCGGAGGCGAGCTGGTTGCACAGAACACGTTCGCCCACAACGGTGATCCCGATGTGTTCGTTCTCGAGGCCGACGAGGCCTTTGGAACCTTCCGACACCTCCACCTACGCGGGATGCTCGTCACCAATATCGAAGCCGATCACCTCGACTACTACAAGACGGTCTATGCACTCGAAGAGGCCTTTGCTCTAGTTGCCAACAGGGCAGATGGCCCGGTGGTCGGGTGTGTCGACGACCCCGGGGTGCAACGGCTTGCCCAGCGGGCCGACGTCATCGGATACGGCCAGAGCCCGGGTGCGCGATGGCAAATGAACGATCTGGTGTACGGCGTTGGCGAGGTGGCGTTTCGTCTCGAAGGCCCGGGTGCGATGGTCGAGGTGCGGGTGCCTCGTCCCGGTGTTCACATAGCGCTCAATGCAGCGGGCACAATCGCGTTCCTTGCGGAGCTGGGCTACGACCCTCATGCGACGGCCCGCGGTATAGCCAATTTCAGCGGTGTCCGCCGCCGGTTCGAGACCCGGGCTCGTATCGCCGGGGTCACAGTCATCGATGACTACGCCCACCATCCGACCGAGGTGGCAGCAACCATCAGCGCGGGGCGACTCGGTGGTTGGAAGCGCGTCTGGGCTGTCTTCCAGCCACATAGATACACACGAACCGCAGCACTGGGCCCGGCCTTTGGCGAGCCGCTGTCCACTGCGGATCGTGTTGTGGTCACCGATGTCTATTCGGCGGGCGAGCCACCGCAACCCGGAGTGACCGGCCGCTTCGTCGCTGATGCGGTCAGTGCCGCGGGCGGAGACGTGCGCTACGTACCGTCAATCCATGATGTGACAGCCGGCGTCGTCGAGGAGCTCGAGGAAGGCGACGTGGTGTTGCTGCTCGGTGCCGGCGACGTGAACAGTATTGCCGACGACATAGCCGCCGCACTGGGGGAGAGGCAGTGAGCTTTGCGGACCTCGCAGCACGAGGTCTGGTGGAGCGAAATCGCTCACTGGCCGGCATGACCACCTACAAGTTTGGTGGTCCTGCGGCCTGGTACGCCGAAGTAGGCAGCACGGCCACGTTGCGCGAGTTGGCCGCGGCGAGCGATCTGCCGATCGTCGTCATCGGCCGGGGATCGAACATGGTCATTGCCGATGACGGGTACCCGGGCCTCGTCATCAAGCTCAGCGGTGAGTTCAATGAAATTGCCTTCTCGGGGGATAAGGTCCGCGCCGGAGCCGCCGTTTCCCTCCCCCGGTTGGCCCGAGCTTGTGCGGCCGAGTCGATGGGTGGTCTCGAGTTCTACGTCGGAATCCCGGGATCGGTAGGCGGAGCGGTTGTGATGAATGCGGGCGGGCACGGCTCCGACACTGCGGAATGGCTTGTTTCGGCGTCCATCTTCGACACGCAGACCGGCAAGATCGTCGAAGAGGAAACGGCCGGGCTCGATCTTCGCTACCGGCACAGCCGGCTCACCGCTCGAGAGATCGTTCTCGGCGCGCAATATCGCACCGTTGCCAGGTCCTCCGACGAGAGTGAAGCGATGATGCGTGAGATCACGAGCTGGCGTCGCGAGTACCAACCCGGGGGTACGTTCAATGCGGGGAGCGTCTTCAAGAACCCGCCCGGCGATGCTGCCGGTCGGCTGATTGACGATGCCGGGCTGAAGGGCGAGCGAGTGGGAGGGGTTGCGGTGTCGGACCGGCATGCCAACTTCTTTGTCGCAGAGGCAGGCGCTTGTGCCCAGGATGTGTACGACCTGGTGCATCGGGTCCGGGAGAGGGTTGCCGACGCGTCGGGCATTCTCCTGGAGCCCGAAGTGAGATTTGTGGGCGACTTCGGTACCAGCTCGTGACCGATGGCATCGATCCCCGATTGGCGCGGCGACGGCGCGAAGTGCAGGAGGCCAGCGCACGCCGACGGCTCCGCTGGACGATCTGGGTTCTAGCCGTGGCAGTTGTCGCCGGATTGGTAATCGCGGTGCTCCAATCATCCTGGCTTGCGGTGGAATCGATCACCGTCGAAGGCGCAGAGAACGCAGACGTGGCCGGAATCATGTCTGCGGCAGGAGTCGAGGAAGGCGTAGCCATGATCTCGATCCGAGCCGGGAGCATCGAGGATCAGCTGCGCGCCGATCCCTGGATTGCCGAAGCCAAAGTCCGTGTTGTGTGGCCCCGCCAGATCGAGGTCATGGTCGTTGAGCACATTCCGATTGCGCGGGTCAAGAGCGGCTCCACCTGGCTGGTCTCTTCGCCGGAGGGAACGGTGGTCGCACGGGGTCAGCGTCTTGTCGAGCCCTATGTCGATATCGAGTCCGTTTCCCTTCGGCCCGGCGATTCGATCGAAGACGCCACCATCATTGCGGCTCTCGAGTTCGTCGCAGCCCTGCCCATCGAACTGAAGAGCGGCCTGGTGATCGGGGGAGAGGAGACGGACCTGGTGGCAACCGTGCAAGGGCATGAGGTACTCCTCGGCGCGACGACCGACATGGCTCAGAAGGCGGTGACCCTGGCGGTGCTGCTCAACGATGGAGTACCGGCCGAGGCGTCGATCAACCTGGTCTCACCCGTCCGTCCGGCGGTGACAAACCCTCAACCAGAGGTTGAGACTTCTCAGGAAGTTACTACTCAAACATCGGGCTCGGGCTAAGGTTTAGGTTGAGATAGGAGCTGGAGATCGTGAGCAAAGCTACTGCAACCCCTCAGAATTACCTCGCCGTCATCAAAGTGGTCGGGGTCGGCGGCGGCGGAGTCAACGCCGTCAATAGGATGATCGACGCCGGCATTCGTAATGTCGAGTTCATCGCAATCAACACGGACGCGCAGGCATTGCTGATGTCGGACGCCGACGTGAAGCTGGACATCGGCCGGGATTCGACGCGCGGTCTCGGAGCAGGGGCGGATCCGGAAATCGGGCGGCAGTCAGCCGAGGATCACCGGGACGAGATCGAAGAATCCCTTATGGGCTCGGACATGGTCTTCATCACCGCCGGCGAAGGCGGCGGAACAGGAACCGGCGGCGCCCCGATTGTCGCCGAGGTGGCCAAGTCGATCGGCGCGCTCACCGTTGGAGTCGTAACCAGGCCGTTCGGTTTCGAAGGGAGACGTCGTTCGGTTCAAGCAGAGCAGGGAATCCAGTCGCTCAAGGACGCCGTCGATACCCTCATCATCATCCCGAACGAGCGGCTGCTCGAGATCGCCGATGAACGGACCGGAGTGCTGGAAGCGTTCGGCATGGCCGACATGGTTCTCTCCAGTGGCGTCCGTGGCATCACCGACCTCATCACTACGCCCGGCCTAATCAATGTTGACTTCGCCGACGTCAAGACGGTCATGGCCGACGCCGGCTCTGCGGTAATGGGTATCGGTTCATCGACCGGTGAGAACCGGGCCAGCCAAGCGGCCGACAAGGCCATCAGCTCGCCCCTGCTGGAGACATCGATGGAGGGCGCACGTGGCGTCCTGCTGTCGATCTCGGGGCCGGAAGACATGACCCTGCACGAGATATCCATCGCGGCCGGGATCGTGGCCGACCACTGTGACTCCGACGCCAACATCATCTTTGGTGCGGTTGTCGACGATGCTCAGGGTGATGAAATGAAGGTGACTGTGATTGCCGCTGGTTTCGATCGAGATCGGCGTAGCACCACCAGGTCGCCCTATCCCGAATTCACGGCCCGCCCGAGCGCAGGAGCGGCCGGTGACGACGATCTCGACATCCCGGGTTTCGTCAGCGGATGATCCGCCCGCCCGGCTTCGAGGGCGTCGTCTTCGGGACTGCGACATGGGGCGACTTGCGTCGCGACCATCAGGCTCGCGCCGATGTATCTGCCGAGCTGGGGCTTCCTTCGGATTGGGCCTACCTCAACCAGGTACACGGTGTCACGGTGAGCGTGGTGGATGGGGGCGGGAACCATGGCGACGGAGACGCACTTGTCACCTCCCAGCGGCTAGTCCCCCTGATGGTCGCCACGGCTGATTGCGTCCCGGTCGCCATAGAGGCCGATGGCGCAATTGCGCTTGTTCACGCCGGCTGGCGAGGGGCTGCCGCCGGGGTGCTCCCCGCTGCTCTCTCGGTGCTGCGGCGCAAAGGGTTTGTCCCCTTACGGGCCGCGATCGGGCCCTCGATCGGGCCGTGTTGCTACGAGGTCGGAGAAGATGTTGCCGCCCTGTTCCCCGGTAACCAGGCAACGACAACCTGGGGGACGACGAGTGTGGACATTCCCGGCTTCCTGGCGGGACAGCTCTCCGGGATCGTGACGTGGCGCAGTGACGCATGTACGTTTACTGAGTTGGAGATGTGCTCCTGGCGGCGAGACCGCAGTGATGAGAGACAGGTGACGGTGGCATGGTTGCCCGCGCGCTAACAAGAGTGATCGAGCGCATGAGCGACGCCGCCGACCGCTGCGGGCGTGATCCGGGCTCGGTCACGCTGGTCGCAGTCACCAAGGGGCAGTCCGTCGATACGATCCTCGAGGCCTACCAGTTTGGGCACCGCGACTTCGGCGAGAACAGGGCAGCGGAATTGGCGGAAAAGGCTCCGCAGCTCCCCGACGACATCCGCTGGCACTTCATCGGTTCGCTGCAAACCCGCCAGGTCAAGCTGGCGCGCCCGGAGACACAGTTGCTGCACTCACTCGACCGTATTCGCCTGATCAACCGGTGGGCCGACACCCCCAACCCGCCGCCCGCACTGCTCCAGGTGAACATCGCCGAGGAGCCGCAGAAGCACGGAGCGACAGTTGGCGATCTAGGTGAATTGCTCGGACGGATACAGGAGACCGAGATCGATTGCCGCGGACTCATGTGTATTCCACCGCTGGTACAACATGCCGAGGAGAACCGTCACTGGTTTGCCGCACTGCGTGCCCTACGTGACGAGTTGCTCCCGGACCATCCGGGCCTGGTCGAGCTCTCAATGGGGATGACGGACGATTACGAGGTAGCCATCGAAGAGGGTGCAACACTCATACGCGTGGGACGGGCTATCTTTGGGGCACCCGGGCAAAACGAAGATTCGTAGAGGACGACCAATGGCATCACTGTGGCAGAAAACCATGTTCTACCTCGGACTCGTCGACGACGAGGACATCGAGGCTGCCGAAGCGGCAAACAGCGACCCGCAGCAGGCGGTGAGAACGGTCGATACGCCCGCGCCGAGCCCGTCTGAGCCCGCACCGGGTCGTACTCCTCGCGGTGCTCCCTCGGTTGCCGGGCGGCGGATCGAGCCGCCGGCCCCAGTCCGTCGGCGCGTTTCCGAGAACGCCGAGCATGCCGAGGCTGGTCTCCTGGTAACGCCGGGCCGCTCCACCGGCGCCGGCGGATCACCGGCAGCGCAAGCCACTTCCAGCGAGGCCGCGGTGATCGAAGCCAGGACGCTGTCCGACGCGCAGACCCTGGCCGATCACATCCGAGAGGGGCGGTCGGTCGTACTGGACCTGCGCGACACGGAAACGGCAATGGTGCGCCGCCTGGTTGACTTCTCCAGTGGTCTCACATACGCGCTGGATGGGCGCATGGTCAAGATCGCCACGGGGGTAATCCTCGTTACCCCGCAAGGGGAGACGATTGGGGTCGAGGAGCGGCGGCGGCTGGCTGCTCTCGGGCTCTACGACACGAGCATGGCGCGCGCCTGATGGGCCTGATATGCACGCTTCTCTACTTCGCGTGGATCTTCCTGCTGGCGTGGATCATCCTCAGCTACGTGGTCAACTTCGGCCGCTTGCCCTGGGGTCATCCGATCCGCAGGATCTACGACGGAATGTCCAATGCGATCAATCCCGTCTTGACGCCTATTCGCCGCGTGTTGCCGCCGGTACGGGCGGGCGGCATGGGCCTCGATCTGTCGCCATTGGTGCTGTTCTTCATCATCATCATCCTGCAGCGGTTGGCCTGCGGATAGCCCAGGGTTCGTCTGCGCGGGATTGAGGATGTCATCTCCATCTGAGGCCGGTTACGATTGACCCGTGGGTATTTCCAGCGATGAAGCGCGGCAGATCCAGTTCTCCGGAACCTCACACTCGTACGACGCGTCTGAGGTCGAGGGATTCCGGGCGCGGGTGATAGAAGCCCTGCAGGCCTTCGAAGCTCTTCAGGAGGAAACCCGGGAGCCCAATCCCGACGAGCTGCCGGCAGCGCAGCGGGCCCGGCAGCAAGCGGTACACCTCGCCGAGCGCATGTTGCGCGACGTAATGGGAGCTTCGGGCGATGAAGTCGAGGGGCTGCGCAGCTGGCAGGAGGCCGCCATGCTGCAGGCTGTGGCTCGCGAGGAGATGTCGTACATCGAGGAGGAATCGAAGCGTCTCATCGCGATCGCCCAGGCAGAGAGAGACGCTATCCGCGCCCGCTACGCACAGGAGCGTCGCGAGCTACGCGCCGAACTGCAACGTGAGCTTCAGATGTCACGAGCGGCGGCGGCTGCCGAGGCTGACGATCTGACCGAGGCTGCGCGTGATGAGGCGGCGAGAATCGTTGCCGGCGCCACTGCTGAAGCCAATGAGGCGAACCGGGTGCGGCTTGCGGACAGCGTTCGGCTGGAGAGGCGTCTGGGCATACTCCATCAGGCCGTTGCTGATGCCGAGGCGAGGTTTCGCCGGCTGGCCGCAACCGCGGCCAACGACCTCGGCAGCCTGCAGGTAGTGCTCAACGAAGCCGAGGACGACCTTGCCGAACCGCATGCAGCGGATCGGGCGACCATCGATCTCACGGAGTCGGCATCGCCGGTGATCGCAGATCCGGGGGAAGCTCCCATTTCGGGCATGGTGGAGAAGAGCCCCGATGTGGGGTTCTATCAGCGCCGCCTGGCCGGTCTACGGGATCGTCTGGAGAAGAGCGGGAACCCGCCCGAGTAGCCCGCCGCCCGCGTTGTCGGTCTCCTAGGCCTTGCTCAAGCTGATTGTGAGCGACGCACCGTTTATCTCGAAGGCAGTCGGCTGCTCATCCTCGGTCCGCTGCAGGCTCCTGGCGAGGAGTTCGCCTTTGATCATCTCTGTGTGGTCTTCGATGGCAGCGCGAATGGCCTCGTCATTGCTGTGCCAGAGGATGTGAATCCGGTCGCTGACGTCCAGCCCCTTGTCGCGGCGGGCGCCCTGAACGGCAGAAACCACTTCCCGAGCTAGTCCCTCGACGGCGAGGGAATCCGACACCGTGACATCTAGAGCCACGGAAAGGGCTCCTTCGGCAGCGACAACGAGCCCGGCTCGTGGTTCCCGACGCACAACAATGTCGTCGGCGGTGACTTCTGTCCCGGCGATGGTCAACGAGCCGCCATCGAGCAGCGACGAGATCGCCTCGTGGGGCAGTGCTGCGATCTCAGCTGCCGCAGCCTTGGTCTGCGCCCCAAGCCGCGGCCCGAGGGCCTTGAAGTTTGCCTGGGCGGACAGGTTCACGATGTGATCCTCGACAGGATCGATCGCCACTTCCTTGACGTTGAGCTCCTCGCGGATCAAGGCAGCGTGAGACGTGACCGCCTCAGCCACAGCCGAGTCCCGGGTGATGACCGTGAGCTTCCCGAGCGGCTGTCGTACCTTGACTTCGTGACGCTTCCTCAGCCCATGTCCGAGGGTCACGATCATCCGGATGGTCGCCATGTCGGCTTCCAGCTCCGTGTCGATCATCCCGGCATCGGCAGCGGGGTAGTCGGTGTGGTGCACACTTTGCGGTGTTGACCGGTCGAGATCGTGGACCAACCGCTGGTAGATCTCCTCTGCGATGAACGGCAAGACAGGCGCCGCCACTTTGGCAAAGGTCATCAACACTTCGTACAGGGTGGCGAATGCGGCGAGCTTGTCGGCGTCATCATCGGTACCGCGCTGGGTCCAGAAGCGACGACGCGACCGCCTGATGTACCAATTGGTCAAGTCGTCGATGAATCCGAGGATGGGGGGAATAACGTTGTATAGGCGGTAGTCCTCCATCTCGGCGTTCACCCGGCGGATCAGGCTCTGCAACACGGAAAGGATCCAACGGTCGATCTCGGCACGATCCGCGGGCGGTGCCGCGTCGACAAGATCCTGCAACGTGATTCCGTCGGCTTCCGCGTATGTAGTGAAGAACGAGTATGCGTTCCAGAACGGCAACAGAACAGTGCGAACGACCTCACGGACCCCGCTTTCGGAGAAACGAAGCGGATCGGCTCGCACCACAGGAGAGTTGATCAGATAGGCGCGAAGAGCGTCGGCCCCGAACTCGTCGAGAACGTAACTTGGATCCGGGTAGTTCTTCAAGCTCTTCGACATCTTGCGGCCGTCCTCGGCGAGGATCATGCCCGTAACGACACAGTTGCGGAACGGTGCTTCATCGAACAGGGCGGCGCCCAGGACGACCAGCGTGTAGAACCAACCACGAGTCTGGTCGAGGCCTTCGGCGATGAAGTTGGCCGGATAGCGGCGGGCAAACCGTTCCTCATTCTCGAACGGGTAGTGGATCTGCGCGTAGGGCATTGAACCCGACTCGAACCAGCAGTCGAGGACTTCTGGAACCCGACGCATCGTTCCGTCACAGCTGCGACAGGGGAACGTCACGTCGTCCACGTAGTGCTTGTGTAGGTCTTCGACCATCACGCCGGATAGCTCGCGCAGCTCCTCGCGGGAGCCAACACAAACCTGCTCCTCGCAGTCATCACACTCCCACACCGGGATACAGCTACCCCAGTAGCGATTGCGGCTGATGGCCCAGTCGCGAGCCCCTTCCAGCCAGTTGCCAAAACGCTTGTCGCCGACTGCTTCCGGCACCCAGCGGATGCCCTTGTTGATCTCGACCATCCGGTCACGGAACGACTCAACCTTGACGAACCAGGTTGGGATCGCCTTGTAGATGAGAGGGGTACCGGTCCGCCAACAGAATGGGTAGGAATGTCGGATCTGCTCGTGGCGGACTATCAGCTCACGATCCTTCAGGATTCTGATGAGCGTTGCGTCGGCATCCTTCACGTTCTTGCCGGCCACGTCGGTCACTGCGTCGGTGAATCGGGCTTCGGCATCGACGGGGTCGATCATGACGTCCAGCCCGGCATCGTTGAGCGCATAGAAGTCGGCCTCGCCGTAGGCGGGTGCCATATGCACCAGGCCGGTGCCCTCCTCAACGGTCACGTCGTCGCTGTTGATGACGCGGAATGCGCCGCGATCGCGTTCCTCCCCGAAGTAGTCAAACGGAGGCAGATATCCGAGGCCAATCAGGTCGCTGCCGCGAGCCCGGTCGAGGATGTCGGCGTCGTCGCCAAAGAACCGTTCCACGAGATCGGTTGCCAACCAGTACACGCCGTCAAGCTTGTTGATCGACCCGGCAACCCGGGCGTACTCGATGTCGGCTCCGACTGCCACCGCAAGATTGCCGGGCAGAGTCCAGGGCGTCGTGGTCCAGATGAGCAGGTAGTCGCCGGCGCGAGCGGCCGATTGATCAGCGACGACCTCGAGCCGCACCGTGATCGCAGGATCGTCGACGTCGCGGTAGTCCAGGTTCGCCTCGAAGTTCGAAAGCGGTGTAGTTGCGCCGTATGAGTAGGGCAGGACCTTGAAGTCCTTGTAGACGAGGCCCTTGTCCCAGAGCGCCTTGAAAACCCACCACACGCTCTCCATGAACTCGACGTCCATCGTCTTGTAGTCATTCTCGAAGTCAACCCAGCGACCGATGCGGTTCGTGATTTCCTGCCATTCGTCGGTGGTCGCATTGACCATCGCACGGCATGCTTCGTTGAAGGTACCTACGCCGTATTCGAGGATTTGCCGGGGGCCGGAGACCCCGAGTTGCTTCTCGACTTCCATCTCGACGGGTAGGCCGTGGACGTCCCATCCGAAGCGGCGTTCCACCCGATACCCGCGCATCGTCCAGTAGCGGGGCACGATGTCCTTGACGACACCCTGGAGGATGTGCCCGTAGTGAGGGCTCCCGGTGGCAAACGGAGGGCCGTCGTAGAAGGTGTACTCAGCTTCTGCGGGTCTGGACTCAACTGACTGCTGGAATGCGTCGGTTTCCTCCCAGTAGCGGAGGATCCTGGAGTCGAGCCCGGGTAGGTCGAGCTGAGGCTCAGCTCGCGAGAAGTCGCCGGTGGTTTCGTTTCGTTCTGAGTCGCTCATTGCGGTGCCTTGGTGAAGACCTATGTGTCGTTCACCGGGACGGGTTGACCGCGGTACCACCCGGCTTGCTGGGACTGGCCCAACCGCTCGTTTATCCCCATGTCGTTGAGGTGGCCGGCAAGTTCTACCCCCGGGCAACCCGGGCTCTTCTCGCAGCTCGGAGGTGATGCGCGGATTGGGACGAGTACCGGGCTCACACCAACCCCGGCTCGCTCGACTCGCCGACTACCAATCCGGCGTCCTCGTCGTCGCCGTGTCGGGGGATAGTACACCTGCGGAAGCGTCTTGGGAACATCTCGATCTTGGGTCGCAACAGCCTGCGGCAGATGGCTCGCCGCAGCTTCGCCAGTCGCATCTAAAGTCGCGCCGCCCACCGCCGATACAAGCGGAGTAACCAGCAGCGGCGGACAGGTTTGCTATGACTCACGTTCTTTTTGTAGACGACGATGAGCGGGTTCTGCGCGGGATCCGCCGAACCATGCGGTCAACGCATCCCGACTGGGAGATGTCGTTTGCGTCCGACAGCGAGGCGGCTCTCGAGCACCTGGAGCACGAGGGAGCCGATGTAATCGTCTCCGATGCGCAGATGCCCGGGGTTGATGGCCTTGCTCTGCTGCAACTGGTGAGGATGCGTCATCCCGAGACGGCGCGAATCATGCTGACCGGACAGGTCAAGAAAGACCAGACCTACGAAGCGGTCGGGCTCGTCCATCAGTTCTTGGCCAAGCCGTGCCCTCCTGAGGAGCTGCAGGCCGCCATCGACCGTGCCCTGCACCTTCGGGACCTGCTCGACGACCCCACGTTGCGGGGTGTTGTGGCCAGGATGCGAGCGCTACCGAGCCAGCCGGATGTCTACACCCGGTTGATGCGTGCGGTTCGTTCAGAGGATGTCGGTATGGAGGACATCGCTGCGATCGTCGAGGAGAACCCGAGCGTTGCTGCGCGTGTGCTGCAGCTGGTCAACTCTGCATTCTTCGGTTTGCCTCGTCCAACCGCCAGCATCCGCGAAGCCGTGGTCTTCATCGGAACCAAGACCCTGCGGACCTTGGTCTTGAGCGTCGAGGCGTTCCGTGATCTGGAGCTCGGCCCCCACAGTCAGGGCCTCAACCCGGATGCCCTCCAGGAGCATGCAGTCACAACGGCGCGAATCGCTGCCGAGATGGTGCCGGTTGCCGATCGTGAAGCGGCATACTCGGCAGGGCTGCTGCACAGTATCGGCCTGCTCGTTCTTGCATCACAGTTGCCCGATGACTGGGTACGAATTGTCGGCGAAGCACGCGGTCAAGGACGAACCCTTCACGAAGTGGAGAAGCTCGTCCTCGGTGTTGATCACGGTCAGATTGCCGCTGCGTTGCTGAGTCTGTGGGGCCTGCCTCACGACGTGATCGAGGCAGTTGCCCAGCACCTCCATCCGTCGCCGGTCAGCGGCTTTGGTGGGCCACTTGTCGCTGTTACCCACGTTGCCTCCCGGCTTGCCGAAGACGCCAAACCACCGTTCCTACCGGACGTCGAGATGACTCCGATCGATCATGAGTATCTCGTGGCCGACGGCACCGCCGACTCGCTCGACGATTGGCGCTACATCGCCGAGCAGGTAGTGGAGGGAGATCTGTAGGTGAATCCTCGGATCATCTGCGTCGATGATGAGCCGAGGGTCCTCAAAGGGCTTCGGCGCATGCTCGGGCGCGATTTCGACATCGAAGTCGCCGAAGGTGGCGCTGAGGCATTGACGATGATGCGAGGGGGAGATCCCTTCGACGTGATCGTCTCGGACATGCGGATGCCTTCCATGACGGGAGCCCAGCTGCTCGCCAGAGTCAGTGACGAGTTCCCCGACACGGTGCGGGTTCTGCTGACCGGACAATCCGAGCTGGACGACGCAGTCTCGGCGGTGAACGACGGCAAGATCTTCAGATTCCTGACCAAGCCCTGTCCGCCCGAGATACTGATGCCCGCACTCAATGAGGCGGTGGCTCACGGGCGGCTCATCCGGGCCGAACGAGAGCTACTCGAAGAGACAGTACGCGGTAGCGTTGCGCTTCTCGCCGAGATACTCGCCATCCGCGACCCGGCTGCCGCTGATCGTGGCACCCGGCTGAAGAACTACGTCAAGGCTATCGCCGCCGAGATGGAGATTGAACGTCCGTGGGACCTCGAAGTGGCGGCAACTCTCTCGGAGATTGGATACGCCCTGGTTCCCGGCGAGATCATCGATCGATGGCGTGAAGGGGAACCGCTCACCGAAGGTGAGTTGAAGCTGATCGAGAATCAGCCGACAGTGGCCAGCCACCTCATCAGTAACATCCCCCGCCTCGAAGTGGTAGCGGAGATGGTCGGGCGACTAGCTCCCGGGTCTTCGGCCTCCGGCAACGCCCGGGTGGAGACCGGTGTTGCCGTCATCACCGCCGCATCTCTGTACGACCGCTACGTACAGGAGGGGAGCAAGGAAGGGGCTGCGGTCGGGCGAATCCGATCGAACCATCCCGACATCGACCCGGAAATCATCAATGCTATCGATGCTGTGGCGCTGGCCGCCGGTGGGTACACGATCAAGGATCTTGGTGTCGATGACCTCGTTTCCGGCTTGTTCCTCGCTGCCGATCTCTATGCGACCGATGGGAAGCTCCTGCTGAAGGAGGGCACGGAGCTAACCCCGGCAGCGAAAGCGCGGATCCTGCAATACCACGAGCACATCGGGATCAGGGAACCGGTTCAGGTACGACTTCCTGTCTAGAGTCCCGTCATGTCCGCCGCCAATGTTGTGCGCAGCCACCCGAACGGAGCCATGCTCACCGCCTGGGTATCCCCGGCCTCCCGACGCAACGAACTGGATGGGTACTACGGCGATTCGCTGCGCATCAGAGTGAAAGCGCCGGCGGAACGGGGTCAAGCGAATCGTGCTGTCATCGATCTTCTCGAGAGTGCATTGCAGTGTCGGGTACGCCTGGTCGGCGGCGCCGGGTCCAGGCGCAAGCGATTGGTTGCTTCCGGACTGACCACGGCCGAGTTGATCAGTCGCCTCGATCGTTTGACAAATTG
>JASJDZ010000040.1 GCA_030065575.1 Acidimicrobiia bacterium | reverse complement strand
GCCGGTCTGTCGTTCCCGTGGCACCTCACCCCGGTGACCCGGGACTTCGACGAGGCGGAGCGCTGGTTCACCGAATACGAGCACGCCGGCTGCGACGGCATCATCTGCACGAAGGACGACGAGCCGTACGTCGAGGACAAGCGCAACTGGATCAAGTGGAAGCATCGGCGGACGATCGACTGTGTTGTCGGTGGCTATCGGGTGCACAAGGACGGCGACAAGATCGGCTCGCTGCTGCTCGGGCTCTACAACGACGATGGACAGCTCCACTTCATCGGGCATTGCTCCGGGTTCAGCAACCAGGATCGGGTGGAGATTCTGCGGCAGTTTGAGCAGCTCCGTACCGAGGACAGCTTCGGTGATGAGGTCCGGCGTCCAGGCGCGGAGAGCCGATGGAGTGGGGGCAAAGACCTTTCCTGGATCCCGGTTGCGCCCGGGGTGGTGATCGAGATCAGCTACGACCAACTCCAGGAAGGTCGATTCCGTCACGCCACCCGGTTCGAGCGCTGGCGGCCCGACAAGGACGCCGCAGAATGCACCATGGAGCAGCTGGAACGACCGGAGGGCGCAACGTTTGGACAGATTTTCTGATCCAGTGCTTACAGGTCTCCGTCGAGCTGGGCATAGGCGCGCCCCAGCGCAGCTTCCATGGTTGGGCCAGGATACGGGCCGTCGTTGATCAACTCGGCAAAGGGCTTCCCACCGCGATGGCCATCTTTCGCCAGCTCCGCCACCGCCTGGATTTCCTGAGTCTGCGTCTGCCGGAAGCGAGCCCCAACGACATCCCCGTGGCCGGGCACGATCAACTCAGCGTTTGGGAGCGTTGTCAGCGTTCGACCCCAGTCGAGCGGATAGGAGTCCCCGAACGACGGCGGGGCGCCCTCTTCGAGCAGGTCGCCGGCAAACATCACGCTGCCGACCCGGATGGCGATGTCAGAGTTGGTGTGCCCGAGCCCGTGATAGCCGAGCTCGACGCTGCGACCGATGTGCAGGCTGGCCGTCTCCGCAAATGTGTGTGTTGGCGGTGTGATCTCGACCTCTTCCACCATCTCGTGATACTCCGCAGGCATCCATTCGAGCACTCCCTGCCGGGCCACCTCGCCGTTCTCGATCATCTCGCTCCGGCACCGATCGTGCCCCCAGATCGTCGCCTCGGGGAAGCGAGCGTTTCCCCATGTGTGGTCCCAGTGGAAGTGGGTGTTGACCACCCAGCCCACCGGCAGGTCGGTAAGGGTGCGCAGTTCATCACGGAGCTCGTCGGCCTGGCGGTGCGAAGCCCGACTGTCGATCAGCAGCACCCCGTCGTCGCCGATGACAACCCCGATGTTCAGGTCCAGCGACTCGTACCGGCGGCGATAGATGCCGTCACCCAGCTCGTCGAACATGCTCATTCCCAATTCTCTTTGCGCATCTTCGATGGTTGTACCCGGGGTGGTTCACCCGGCATCTTCGGGTAGTGCGGGGGCCAGGGAGCATCGCCGATGCCGTTCTCCTCGTCGACTTCGACCATTGCGAGCAAAGGATCGAGACTGTGGTGTGCGTCATCGATGGCCGCGGTCAGTTCTCCGACATCGGCCCAGCGGTCCTTGAACGACATCAGGTCGAAGTCGGTGGGGTTCATCTCGGGGAGCTCGTCCCAGGTGAAGGGTGTGGAGACGTAGCCGGTGTGGCGGATGCTGTAGGCCGAGGCGATCGTGCGGTCCCGGGCTACCTGGTTGTAGTCGATGAACACTCCGTCGCGCTCCTCCTTCCACCAGGCTGTGGTTGCCAACTCGTGACGCCTTTCCAGCTCACGCGCGAACGCCAGCACGCCGCGGCGCATCTGGAAGTAATCCCACTCGGGGGCGACGCGAACGTAGATGTGGAGGCCCCGATTGCCCGAGGTCTTCGGGTACGAGATGTAGCCGAGCTCATCGAGGATCTCCTTCGCTGCCGCAGCCACCTCGCGGGCGTGGAAGAAGTCGTAGCCGTCGGCCGGGTCGAGATCGATGCGAAGCTCATCGGGATGGTCGATGTTGTCACCGCGGGCGTTCCACGGATTGAGGTCGAGGCAGTTCATCTGCGCCATCCAGATGACATCACCCTCGTCGAGGGGGAGGAACATCCGTCCCGGGCGCGCTGAGGGGAAGCGAACGTCGATCTTGCTGCGGGCGCTGTCGGGAACTCGCTTGACGAAGAACGGCGGCTCGTTGACCCCCTTGGTCCACCGCTTCAGGCTGACCGGCCTGTTGTGCACGCCACGCAGCGCTCCCGGAGCGCACATCAGGAAGTGCTCGACCACATCGAGCTTGCTCCACCCCTGCTCGGGGAACACGACTTTGTCGGGAGAGGAGATGCGTATCTCCCGGCCCGACGCCTCAACGGTGGTTTCCTTGCGGCTCACGCCGCCAATTATGGAGGAAACAAGGTCGGGTCGGGGCCGATGCTCAGTCGATCAGGTTGATTACCCGGGTCATGAGCCGGAATGGTCGGTTCGGCTTGTCCATCTGATTCAACGTTCCGGCGATGTAGAGGTCGCGTTTCCGATCGTGGAACGCAAAGGACCCTGTTGAGCCCGAGTGTCCGACCAAGTCGGGTGCAGCCTTGAACGGGGACATCCAGCGCGGCACGTTGAAGCGCATTAGGCCGTAGCCGTACTGCATGGGAAAGAAGAGGCGGTTCCAACGGCTCGTCATGAGATTCAGTTGATCTGATGTGAGTAGTTCTCCACCGAAGAAGGCTCGAAGGAAACGCAGCGATTCGGCCACCGTGGACACCAAGCCGCCGTCCGGTGCGAATGAGGACATCGCGAGCGGTACGTCGATTTCGCGATCCTTCATGTACAGGGCAGCGGGCCGCGGCTGGTTGGAGGCGCTGCCGAAGACGTAGGTGTCGGTCAACCCCAACGGAGCGAAGATCATCGTGCGAAAGCTGTCAACGATCGAAACCCCGGTTACCGCCTCGATGATCGCTCCGAGTAGGGCGTAGTTGGTGTCGCTGTAGAAAGCCCTCGCTCCCGCTCCCGGGACAAACTCCGGGGAGAGGCCACGGGCGGTGGTGACAATGTCGTCGATACTGACCGATCGGTCGCGGCCCTGCTGTAGATCCTCCGCCAGGCTGGTCCCGTCTTTGGTCTTGCCGCCGAAGTAGTCGGGCAGGCCGCTGGTGTGGCTGACCAGCTGAGAGACCGTGATCTTGCCGCTGTAGTCCGTGTCGTCGAGGACGTGGATCCCGTTGACGAGTTCGTCGGCGAGGTACTCGGAAATCGGGGCGTCGAGATCGATTGCCTTCGCCTCAGCAAGCTTCATCACCACAGTTGCGGTGTACATCTTGGTGATGCTCGCCAGGAAGTACTGCGTCTCCGGCGTCATTGCGACCGCGGTGTCGGCTTGGGCGTGACCCGCCGCCGACGCAAGATCGATCCGACTATCGCCGGACTGCACTCCGACGACGATGCTATGAACCTGCTTCGAGGCGACCTGCCGGTCGACCAGGTCCTGCAGTTGGTTTGCGACTTCTGGCGTTGGCACCCGTACTCCCTTCTTTTTAGACCGGATCTGAGGGATCCCTCGACTCGAGAAAGGGAGGCTCGATCCTCCGTTTGAGGATAGGTGTCCGTCCGGACGGGACACCAGAGCCGGTGGGCTAGCTCGCAGTCTCCTTCGGCCACGTGTAGGCACGCCAGAAGATCAGCACAGCGAAGAGCACGTAGAAGATCCCGATGTAGTACTCCCATCCTGCTGTGGCGTCGACAAAGAAACCGATGTTGAGCAGGAAGTAGATAGGCGCCACGATCAGGGTGGCCAGTTGGACCTGGGCGGGTCGGCCCACGAGCGTGAAGGCAACGAGGAGTGTCAACACGATGGCAGTCGTCGGTGCGACGTACTGAACCGCGGTGGATGTCGCCGGCTCCGTCATCTCTTGAAGCAGGCTGAACATGTCGCCGAAGATCCACAGAATGAAGTGACAGATCCACAGAATCGCCAGCACGATTCGTACGTTCACCTTTGGATCCACCAACACCGACTCACCCCGTGGTTCGCTGCTCACCCTTCGCCTCCGATCGCACTAGCGCGATCGTCTCCAAGCGAACGGGCTGCGACCAGAGCCAGATGTCACTACGCAACCGGCACGTGTCACCCCTGCTAGAAGCGGGTGACATGGTCGGGTCTCGGTCCGCCGACCGAGCGCAACAATGACCGCGCTGCGAGCAAGAACGCCAACTGACCGACCACGTTGACGTTCTGCTCGATCCATTCGGTTGCAGTCGTCTGCTCAAGCGCTCGGGCCATTCCGGCGAGGCCGATGACGATGACCAGGTTGAGGCCGAAGAGCAGTGCCGGTCTGTGCAATCCGAGCCGCCGCGACCAGACGATCAATGCAATCGCAAGCGTTACGTTGCCAATTGTGGCAAGCCCGATGAGTGTCGCCGTAGCTGCAGTCGAGCCAATCAGCAGCGCCAGGGCTCCGGTGAGGGCCCATACGGCAACGGGAATCAGTGCCGGGTACGCGGCGCTCAACCGAGCCCAGCCGCCTTCCCGGACTACCGCTACTACGGCGACGGCCAGAAGGAGCATGCCGGGGGCCAGCAGCGGAAACAGCGCACCATCGAGCAGCTGAGGCGGTGTGTCGGCGGTGACGGCTCCGATCAGCTTGGCAGAGGCCTTGGACAGCCCTCCCAGCACCACGAGCACAGCTCCGAGGACGGCGGCCGAGTATGACCCCGGCAGCGTCCTCCGGACTGCCGCCGCAACCGCGGCGAGCCCTCCCGCCGCCAAGAAGACGGGGATCAGATCGTGAATACCGAGCGCCACCCGACCAGAGTCCATTGCGGTCACATTCTCGCTATTGGCAGTAACGCCGACCGACGATATGCCTCACCCTGGTGTGCACCGTGCCCGGTAGCCCGTGACCTCAAAGGTCGAGCGCCCGGCGTAGGAATGCTGCCATTTGGCCGCGGGTGACGTAGTCGGTGGGGCAGTACCGGGTGTTGCCCTCTGCGGGGTTGCAGCCTTTGGTGACTCCGGCGGTGGCGAGCTTGTCGATGTCGGGCTCGAAGATGCTGCCGTTGTCGTCGTTGAATAGGTCGCCGTTTCCGTTGTCGGTGTAGCCCATGGCTCGAACCAGGAATGCTGCCATTTGGCCGCGGGTGACGTAGTCGGTGGGGCAGTACCGGGTGTTGCCCTCTGCGGGGTTGCAGCCCTTGGTGATTCCCGCAGCGGCCAGCCACTCGATGTCCTCCTCGAAAACGCTGCCGTCGTCATCAATGAACGTTCCGCTGGTCGGTGCACACGGAGCGCCCTTCATCGGGCCTATGTAGCTGTCGGCGATGACGATATTGTCGATGTAGAGACTGATGTCCCGATCGGGCACGTCGGATCCACCGTGATAGACGTTTAGCCAGATCTGCTCGATCTGCAACGCACTGGTATCGCGCCACCGCCAATCGGTCTGTCGGTAGGCAAGGCGCCCGTCGATCCAGGTTTCCAGGATCCCGTCGTTTGTGCCCGGGGTGTTGAGCACCAGATGCTGCTCGACGCTGTACCAGCGGTCCTTCTCCAGATAGCCGAGATACCCGTTCTGCCACAGGACGTTGTCGCCCCACTGGCTGGACTGCTCGGGGTGGTAGACGTAGTGGCCGAGGGGCACGGTGCCGGCGAGGGGGTTGTCAACGCCGGTCACGACCGGCTGGAATAGCCCTCGAGCGCTCCAGCCGTTGGTCCCGTTTGATGGTCGCCCGCCCCATCCCGCAACCCCATATGTACCGGAGATCCCGGGGAACTTCCCACCGTCGGTGCTCTCCCAGCTCTGGTCGATGCGGACGTAGTAGCGGAAGAAGACCTCCTCCGGCTCCGAACCGGTCTGATCCTCGAACTTGAAGGCAACACCGGATCCCATGTTCTCTCCTGCCGGGACCGTGATCTTCAGCGCCTGACCGTCGAGTGGCTCAAAGCCGGGGGCCGACGAGACCAGCTGCAGCGTGGAGGAATCGGTGTTTGCATATGAATCGGCCCAGGCCGAACTGGTGAACGTGGTTTGCTCGTACACGTCCGGGTGATTCGCCACCCCGCTGTCCCCGTCGTAGGAGTACGCCAGACCGTTCTGTGCAGCGGGCAGCGAGCCGGGATCATGGAAGACTCGGAACACGCCGACCTCCAGCGCCGAACTGCCGTACTCGGCGTAGCTCCACAGCTGGAGAGTTGCCGAGTTGACCGTAGCTCCGTCGGGAGTTGCAGATAGGTCGAAGCGGATCAGTGTTGGATTCGACGAGATTCGTAGCCGGGTGTCGTCGCCGAATCCCTGATAGGTCGAGCTGTCGAGGCGAGTATCGGCTACCGGGGTCAGGGTGAAGTTCCCGGCCGATGTTGCGACCGTGAGACGTGGCCGCTCCGAGGCCACCGAGTGTTCCCTGCTGTAGAAGTCAAACGGGCCCGAGCCGCCGGTCTGGCGCATCATGAAGCCCTGGTTGGGCTCGCCGTCGATCCAGGCCGACACCAGGTTCGTCACGTTCCAGGTGTGCGGTCCCGGGGTGTTGTCATCGGGCAGCGATGATGTCGCATATGCGGCCTCACCTTGGGCGACCCCGTCGGCATCAACCCAGTCGCCCAGAGAGTTGTCCCATTCGAGCCGCGCCGATCGGTTGTAGTAGTCGCGGGTGGCGCCGTCATCTTGCGCCATAGTGCCTTCCACCCATCGGGCACGCGGATCATCGGCGGTGAGCGTCGGCTCCGGGCACGCCTGGGCCTCGACCGGAGTGGCAGCCGGCTCGGAGATCGCAGGCAGCAGAGCCACCGTCACCACCACCAGGCTTGCCACGATTGCCGTCCGTCTCATTTCCACTCCCGTGCTGCGGACTCTGCGCTATCGGCACGAAAGCCATCTTGGTTGAACGCGGGGCCTATGCAGGTGGGGCTAGATTCCCGGCCATGATCACCGGCCTGGCAGGAGTCATCGTCTACACCACCGTCGAGCGCTTCCCTGCGATGCGCTCGTTCTACGTCGATGTCCTCGGCCTCGAGCCGCGGTCGGATCGGGAGAGCTTCGTCAACTTCGAGCTTGGTGAGCAGCGACTCACCGTCACCGTTCACTCAGAACTAGCGGGAGAAGCGACCGATCCGCTCCGCGTGATGATCAACCTGGCTTGTGATGACATCCGAACCGATCATGAGGCGGCGGTTGCGCGTGGGGCGCGATCGCTGCGGCCACCGGAGCAGGAATCCTGGGGAGGCATTGTGGCAACCCTCACTGACCCGGACGGCAACATCGTCCAACTGCTGCAGATGGCGGCGCCGACGTGACCGACATCCCGCCCATCCAGTTTGCGCCGGCCCGCAGTGCCCGTCTCGCGTATCAGGTGTTTGGCGATGGCCCCGTAACGATGGTGGCCATTCCCCCGACCGCGCAGAACATAGAGGTGGCTTGGGAGCGAGCCGAGGTGCGTCGGATGTTCGACAGGTTTGCCTCATTCTCCAGGTTCCTGCACTTCGACAAGCGGGGCACCGGCGCCTCCGACCGGCGCAGCCGGGTGCAGGACATCGACGAGCGGGTGGACGACCTTCGTGCGGTAATGGATCACGCAGGTATCAGCCGTGCCCACCTCTTCGCAGCATCCGAAGGGGGGCCGATGGCCATTCTCTTTGCAGCGACCTATCCGGATCGAGCCGAGAGCCTCACTCTGTTCGGATCGGGGGCTTCGATGATGCCGCAGAACCTCAACCCCGAAGAACGCGCTGATGAACTAGAGAGGCAGCGAAGGTACGCCGCCGTGTGGGGAACGCCGGATTCTCCGGTGGTCGATGGCTTTGCCCCGTCGCTCGCTGCGGACCAGAGCTTCCGCTCCTGGCATCAGCGCTACGAGCGAGCTGCCGCCAGTAGGGACTCGCTGCGCGACTTGCTTGAGCTGACCCTCGACATGGACGTGCGCGAAGTACTGCCATTTCTGGATCTACCGGTCCTCATCCTGCACCGGACCGAGGACCTTATCGTGCCGGTCGAATACGCCCGCGAACTGGCCGCAGCCATCCCGGGGGCAAAGCTCGTCGAGTTGGAAGGAGCGGACCACTTCGGCTACGCCGGCGACCTCGAGGCATGGATGGTCGAATTGGAACGATTCGTGACGGGAGCCGTCCAGCCGCGACCGGCGATGCCAAACCTGCATCCGGCGGTTCGCATCGAGACGATGGGCCGGTTCGCCGTGTTCGTGGAAGACGAGGTGCCCGTTTCCGCCTGGGGCTCTCGACGGGCCCGGCAGCTCCTCAAACGCCTCGTCACCGCCCGGGGGTGGCCGGTGACCAGGGATCATCTGTGTGACATCCTCTGGCCCGATGAGGGAGATCGGGGGCGACTCAGCGCACGTCTCTCGGTTCAACTCTCCGCAGTGCGCAGAGTTCTAGGTGGCGGCGTCATCGCCAGCCGCGAGGCGATCCAGCTCGATCTCGCTGCGGTGGATTCGGACCTCGAGCGTTTCCATGCTGCGGAAGATGACGCTGCAGTCGTCGCTGCGTACGGTGGTGAGTTCCTCCCCGAGGATGTGTACGAGGACTGGACCGGTCCCGTTCGCGACGAGGCACGGGCCCGCTTCGTCAGTGCCGCCCGCCGCCTCGCTTCGCACCATCTCGATCACAGTCGCTATCAACTCGCTGCGGAGGTTGCTCGCCGTCTCATCGTCATCGATCGGTACGACGAGGCCGCCCACCGGCTGCTTGTCGAGGTACTGCTCGCCGCGGGGGAGCAAGGTGAAGCGCAGCGAGCCCACGCAACGTGGCGAGCGGCCATGGCGGAGCTAGACATCGAGATCGCGCCTTTCGATTCGTAAGGTTTTCGAAAGGGTGGTGCGGCACCATCGCCGCATGAGTACCGAATACGCAACCATCCGCCCAGAGCCAGTAGTGCTCGCGAGTAGCGAAGGTCACCACCTTCACTTCCTGAACCATCTCGCCACGATCAAGGTCAGCGGCCGGGCCGCCGGCTCGCTGAGCGTGGTCGAGTTCGTCGGGCCCAGAGGCTTCGGGCCTCCCTTGCACCGACACGACCACGAGGACGAACTGTTCATCGTCCTCGAGGGCCGGATCGTCTTCCGCTCCGGAGACCTGGAAGTCGAAGCCGAGGAAGGGGCGTACACGTTCCTGCCTCACGGCCGGCCACATACCTTCCAGATTCTCTCGGATGAGGCGCGCTTCACCTGCATAACAACGTCGAACACCGTTGTGCCCTCATTCGACCAGATGGTCTCCGAGTTGGGGACCACCGTCGCTACGCCAACGATGCCCGAGCCGGGGCCGATTGATCCAGCCCACGTCGCTGAAGTCAACCGTGCCTACGGCATCGAGATCCTCGGTCCGCCGCCACAGCCACTCAACTAGGAGGAAATCATGAGAAGGACGCATATTGGGTTTGTCGTCGCCCTGCTGTTGCTTGTCGGAGCGTGCAGTAGCGATCAGCTCGAGCCCGCCACGTTCGAGGTACGTGCGGTGGACTACGGATTCGAAGGGCTGCCCGAGCGGGTGGCTGCAGGATCCACCCTCACCATGTTCAACGAGAGCGCGGTCGAAGTGCACGAACTGGTGGCCATCCGACTGCCGGAGGGGGAGGAGCGGACTGCAGACGAGTTGGTCCAACTGCCCCCTGAGGAGCTGGCTGCCTTCTTCCCACTGGTGGAGACAGTCATCATTGCTCCACCTGAGGCCGACGGCTTCCCGGTCGAAGGCACCGGCACGTTGTCCGAGCCCGGGCGCTATCTGATCATCTGCGCCATCCCTACCGGAGCGAACCCGGATGAGTACCTGGCCGCAGCAGCCGAAGCTGAAGGCGGGCCACCCCAGGTAGCGGGCGGTCCTCCGCACCTGGCGATGGGCATGTATGGCGAGGTCCTCGTCGAGGGATGAGCCGGAGGAGTTGGTAGAGAAGGACTGTCCACCCCGGTCACGACGGCGGTACCGAGTCGGTACCGCCGTCTCTATTGAGTCACCGGACCGGTCTCCAGTGAGACGGCACCCGGAATTGTGGTCGTGACCATCGAGAGTGCGAAGATGGCAACAGCAAGATTCGAAAGGGAAAGGTCTAGCCGTGAGCAAACTCGACGACATCCTCGCAGGGGCACGGGACAGCATCACCGTCCGCAAGGTGTACGGCGATCCCTACGAGAAGGATGGCATCACGTTCGTGCCCGCGGCTGCAGTCGGCGGCGGAGGAGGAGGCGGCGAAGGCGAGGATGCCGAAGCGGCCAGCGGATCCGGAGGCGGCTTTGGCGTGATGGCCCGCCCGGTCGGGGCGTATCGCATCAAGGACGGCGAAGTCACCTGGATCCCGGCGGTAGATACCACCAAGGTCGTCCTGGCTTCCCAAGTCGTTGCCATTGTTGCGCTATTGGTGTTGCGCTCGATCTTCGGCTCGCGATCCGAGTAACGGCCAACAGGACCGTTTCCGACTAGCAATCGCCTGACCCGCCCTGGACGGTGACCTTCGTTTGTTCGGCGCGCCCCCCTGTCCTCATGGCTCAGACGAATAATCTGCCTCCAGAATCCCCAAAGACCTAATATACTTAGGTCTACTGAACTCATTACTAGTCATCTATTCACAAATGGGGGTCGATCTTGGTACAATCTTCACTGCAAGCGGACATAGATGAGACCGACAAGGCCATTCTCCGCATGCTCCAGGCCGACGGCCGGGTGAGCAATGCAGAAATGGCGCGTCGGGTCGGGCTCTCGGCTCCCGCCACACACGCCCGGGTCAGACGGCTCGAGCAAGCCGGGGTCATCCGGCAGCATGCCACGCTGCTAGATCGGGAAGCCATGGGCTTCGACATGGTCTGTTTCATCAACGTCTCGCTGCAATTGCATCAGTACGAGGCCATCGAGCGCTTCAAGGAGCTGGTGCAGGACATGCCGGAAGTGTTGGAATGCCATCACATCACAGGAGAGTTCGACTACCTGCTGAAAGCGGTGTTCCGCAACCGCGACGAACTGCAGGAGTTCGTTGTGAACAAGATGACACCGATTCCCGGCATGGCCCGCATCAACACGAGCCTCGTGCTCATAGAGATCAAGGCGACGCAGCAGCTGCCCATCGAGTGATCCTCGGGGCTGCTGCCCAGGAGGAGAGATGAGCGAGTACAGCGACGGTGTTGCTGAGTACGTAGCCCGCGGCGAAGCGATGGCCGCAGCGGTGGCCGCACGCAGGGCGTTGATGAAGACGAAGAAGTTCGACACCATCGCGGTCCACGGCGTCTACGACATGCAGGCTGCCGCCGCCAATCAGGGCAGCATCATCGAGCCCGGGTATTTGAGCTCCGCCGAGCACTTCGAGAACAGTGACCACATGGAGGCCGCGCTCGCCTACCTCATGCCTGCCTGGGTCTACTCACGTATCGCCAACCCGACCGTCCACTACCTCGAAGAGACCCTTGCCCTGCTCGAGGGCTATGGCTTTGACGGCGATGTTTCTGCAGTTGCCACCTCCTCCGGCATGGCTGCGGTGTTCATGGCCACGAACCCGTTTCTGGAGAAGCCCGAACAGGGGACGAACATCGTCGCCAGCGCCCGTTGCTACGGCGGCACGTTCATGCTCTTCGGTGAGCGATACGGTGCCGAGCGCGGCATCGACATCCGCTGGGTCCGGGATCCTCTCGACCTCAACGAATGGGCGGAGAAGATCGATGGCGAGACTCGTCTCGTGTACGGCGAAACACCATCGAACCCGTCGCTCAGCATCATGGACATCGAGGCAGTGGCCAATATCGCCCACGCCGCCGGGCTCCCACTCATAGTCGACAGCACGGTGGCGACTCCCGCTCTGACCCGGCCGCTGAATCTGGGAGCCGACATCGTCGTGCATTCGACAACCAAGTCGATGACGTCCAGCGGGTTTGCCATCGGCGGAGCAGTGGTCGCCAGGCACGGGATCACCACGGACATCGGCCCCGAGGAGATGAGGGACAACTTCGCTATGTACGTGAAGCTGCTGCCCTTCCGTGATCACGGCCCGGGCATCAGCCCGTTCAACGCGTTGATGACGATCAATGATCTACGGACGCTCCGCCATCGCATGGACTTCGTCAGCACTTCGTCCATGAAGGTTGCGCAGTATCTCGAATCTCACGACATGGTCGATCGGGTCGCCTATCCCGGGCTCGAATCGATGCCCGGGCACGAAGTGGCAAACCGGAGCATGTGGCTGGTCGACGGGGTCGATGACTACGGGACCGAAGTCAATCGCTACGGCCACCTCCTGTCGTTCGAGGTGAAGGGTGGGGCTACGGCCGCCCGTCAGGTCTTTGACGAGTTCGAAATGATCTGGCGTGCAACCGACCTCGGCCGCATCAAGAGCGTTGCAACCATTCCCGCAATCTCAACCCATCAGCAGCAGGGCGACGAAGGGCGCGATCTGGCGTCCGTGCCGCCAAATCTGATTCGCCTCAACGTAGGTGGCGAGCACCCCGACGATGTGATCGCCGACCTCGACCGAGCCCTCGCCGTCTTGAGCAAGAGATCGGTTGTCCTGCCCGCAGCCGGTAGGACGACTCACCGCTAGCGCCGCTGGTCCGGCTGGTCCGGTCGCCGTCGAGGTTTACCGGCTGCCACCCGGCGACGTACCGCGTAGGCTCAGCAGACGTCAGAATGGGCCGAACTCGAACCGCGCAAGGAGAAGCAGATGAAGGTAGCAATCACCGCCGCCAGCGGTCAGTTGGGAACAGAAATCGTCAAGGCGATGCTCGCCCTGCTCCCGAGCAATGATGTAGTGGGCCTCGCCCGGACGCCCGACAAAGCCGCGCATCTGGGCACAGAGGTTCGTCCCGGCGACTACAACAACAGAGACGCACTAGAGGCTTCACTGCAGGGAATCGATGCGGTCCTGTTGGTGTCGGGGATGGATGCTCCGGATCGACGCATCGAGCAACACCGCAACGTGATTGAGGCTGCTCGCAGCGCCGGGGTTCGGAAGCTTGTCTACACCAGCGTGCAAGGGGCGGAGGACGACACCGCCTTTTCCCCCATCATTCAGAGCAATCGACAGACCGAAGCGGATGTGCGCGGCAGCGGGTTGGATTGGGCGATCGGGCGCAACGGGATCTACATCGAGCCTGATGTCGAGTACATCGATACTTATAAGGAGATTGGTGGGATCACCAACTGCGCCGGTGACGGTCGATGTGGTTACACCACCCGGCCGGAGCTTGGCTACGCCTACGCACGGATGCTCACCGAGGACAAGCACAACGGGCACACCTACAACCTGCACGGCGTGGCCATCACTCAATACGAGCTTGCGGAGTATCTCAATGGTGCTTTTGGCACCGACCTCTCCTACACACCGGTAACCGTCGAGGAGTACCGCAAGGACCGGGTTGCCGCACTGGGTGACTTCCTAGGAACCGTCATCGCCGGGATCTACCAGGGCATCCGGGAAGGCGAGGCCGACAACACCAGTCACTACCGCGAGGCCGCAGGCAGGGATCATGTGAGCTGGTCCGACTACTTCGCGAGTCTTGCCGGGTAGGGGTGTGATCGGCTTCTGTCAGCCGTCGAGCCGGTAGCGGTACACGTTGGTCTTCCGCTCCTCGAATCCGACCCTCTGGTAGAGGCGATTGGCGGTTTCGCGGGAGGGGCGCGAGGTCAGATCCACAGTCTTGGCTCCCTCCCGGCGAGCTCGCTCCAGGGCTATCTCGGTCAGCGCTGCGCCGACGCCCTGGCCACGGGCGGATTCGTCGACGACGACGTCCTCGATCCAGGCCCGCAATCCGGTGGGGATCCGGAAGAGCGCAAGCGTCAGGGTACCGACGATTCCACCGGTGTCGATGTCGCGGGCTACGTACAGCACCGTCGCCGGGCTGGAAACGATGGCAGCTAGCTCATCGGCGCCCGGGGCAGAGCTCGATGAGGAGAGCTGGGGGGTGAGCCGATCGAACGCAGCGATCAGCTCGTCGTCGACCTCGACTACTTCAGTGGTGTGGATCACAATGCTCCTTCGGGCGGGCCGCAAGGATTCTACGGCTTCACTCCTCTGAGCTCTGAAGCCGGTCACGAACCCTGCCGAGAGCGCGCCGAGCAGAATCGAACTCGGTGGACAGTATGCCGAGGCCGCCTGCGATGGCGAGCAGGCCCGGGCCGGGAGTCACCAACATCACCACGCCGGCTGCGGTGAGAGTTCCGCCGGCAACGGCAACAACGGTCTTCCTGGCAAGGCTCGAACTACGGGGCTCTTCTTCCATTTTCTCGACTATATGCGATCGGGCCGGATAAGAGAAAGGCCGGCCCGCAGCGGGTGGTGCGGGCCGGCCATCGGAACCCTCGGGTTCCGTCAGCGCTTAGCGATGGGAGGAAGGGGAGAGGGAGCTAGCGCTGAATCTCAACGGAGACCCTGCGGGGCAGGACCTCCGGTAGCTTGGGTATGTTGATCTCGAGCAGGCCGTCTCTGCTGGTGGCGGTGACTGCGGTCGCATCAACCCCTTCGGGAAGGAGAATTGTCCGCTCGAACGACCCCTCGAAGATTTCCTTGCGGTGATAGTTGGGCTTGCTCTCCTCGGTCGCAAAGTTGCGGCCACCCTTGATGGTGAGCGTGCCGGCCTCAACGGTCACCTCGATGTCTTCGGCGGCAACGCCGGGAACCTCGGTGCGAACCATGAGGCTGTCCTCCTGATCGAAGACGTCTACTCGAGGCATCCACCTGCTGGCAGGGCGACCTTCGAACAGGCGGTCGAACTCGCGCATGGTGCTGAAAGGGTCGAATCGTACGAGTTGCATGTTATGTTCCTCCGTAAGAGGCGATCTATTCCTGTCCTCTCACTTAATCTAAGCGATATAGACTCATATTTCAAGTAAGAATCGACTAAGAATATTCCCGAGGTTAAGGTTGCGCTCCATGACGAGTCTTCTCATAACCAACGACGACGGTATTGATTCCCCGGCTCTGGTCCCGTTTGCCCACGCTGTAGAGCGACTGGGAGCGGTGACCGTGGCCGCACCGAGCGGTGAACGCAGCTGGATCGGCAAGGCCATCAGCAAGGTGGGCACCATCCCGACTGACACCGTGGCGCGGGACGGACTGGAGATGTGGTCGGTCGGCGGCACACCTGCCGACTGCGTGCAGATCGCCAGCTTCGGCCTGCTGGAAGCGAAACCCGACCTTGTCTTGTCTGGCATCAACATCGGCTCCAACAAGGGCAGCGCATTTGCCTCGGGCAGCGGCACGCTGGGAGCAGCCCTCGAGGCGGCGAACATCGGGGTCGGCGGTATCGCTTTCTCCGCGATGTCCGTGGGCGATTGGGAGCAGTGGGTGGAGTGGGTCGAGACCGAGGACGCCCTGGAGATGTGGACCCGGCTGGCGGGTGTCGCGGCCGATATCGCCTCTGGGATCTTGGCGACGGGGTTCCCTACCGGAGTGGATGTTCTGTCGGTGAACATGCCGGCTGACGCCGACCTGACGACACCGCGTCGGATCACAACCCTCGGTCGCACCAGATACGGGTCCCTCTTTGCCGGCAATGGAAGCGGTGCCTACAGCCACAGCTTCGACGGGATTCTCCATACGGAGGGCGACCTCGCAGGTTCAGACATCGAGGTCCTCGACGAGGGAATGATCTCGATCACGCCGATTCGCTTTGCGAGCACCGCTCCGCTCAGCGACTCTTTCCGCAGGGTATTGGAGACCTAGCCGAACCGGCCGGCGCCTATTCCGACAGCGCAGCGGCAAACAGTTCGGCATCGTGCTGGCTGAATCCCACCAGTCTTATCTCCGTCAGCAGGTCGGGGTTTGCCGTCAGCCACGTGACTACGGCTTCCACCATGACGCTTGCCGAACGTTCTGCCGGATAGCCGCGAAGTCCGGCACCGAGGAGGGGGAATGCCAGTGATTCGAGTTCGTGCTCGACCGCTGCGTCGAGGGTTGCTGCAACCGCAGCCCAGAGCACGCCATCGCTGGTATCGGGTGCGTAGTAGGGCGCAACGGTGTGGATAACGTGGGACGCTTGCAGCATTCCACCGGTCGTAACCGCCGCAGCCCCCGGCTCGACCGGGCCGTGCTCGCGAACCCAGGTATCGGATTCCTCCTGGATCACCCGGCCGCCGGTGCGCACCACGGCAGTAGCGACGCCCTCCTTGTGTTGCAGACTCTCGTTGGCGCTGTTGACGACGCCCTCGACCGGCTGGCGGGTTACATCGCCCTCAACAGCCAGGATGTTGGTGCCGCCGACCCTCTTGATTGCAATGATCTCCATGGGCCACAGCCTACGCCTTCTGCAAAGCTTCGAGACGAGCGAAGCTATCCGCGATCGTGGCGGCGAGCTCCTTCCTTCTGCGCCAGATGACGGTGGCGTGCCCGCCCCGGCACCACCGCAGTTCCGACCCCGGCCAGTGGTGATGCAGTGCCTCGATCGCAGATCGGGGAACGAATCCGTCCGACCTTCCGGCCATCATCACCGCGGCCGCTGCCCATTCCGGGACCGGGAGTTCGAGCACAGACACCGATGACAGAGCGTCGCGGAGAGCCTGCTCCTGATTGACTCCGCCGAGCGCCTCCCAGACGATCCTGTTGCTGATTGCTCCGTCGAGGAAGACCGGACCGGGGGAGTGTGATGCGGCCAGCGGGGCCATCGCAACCGGGAACCCGGCGGTGGCGCCCACCGCTGCCCCGATGTTCCCTCCCATCGAGTAGCCGGACACCCCCATCTTGTAGTCGCTGCCGAAGTGACGCAGCAGTGCCCGACCCTCAGTTACGGCGCCGAGACCCATTCGAGCGAAGTCGGCGACGGTCCGGATCGGCTGCTCGTCGGGGGATACCACGCGCCTGCTCCCGTGGTACGGAATCTCGAGGATGATGCTGCCGATGTCGTGGTGGAGAAGCTCGTCGGCGATCTGCTGTCGTGTCCTGTAGCCGTGGTCGTTCCAGGCGGCCATGAGCAGGCAGAGCCGATCGGTGCCGTGGGGAGGCTCCACCACTCGGACCGCGGCGGTGGCAGCCTGCCACGGAACATCGGCGGCGGTCGGAAAGCGCCCGTCTCTGACCCTTCGATCCGTGAGATGCTTGGTCGGCGCCCACGAGATATCGAGGACCGGCGGCTCGGTGAGCATCAGCTGGGGCTCGCGGAGCAGCCGCACATAGCGCTCTTCTCCCCACCCGCCGGGGAAGACACGGACGCGTTGCGGGCCCCGATGCAGCATGACCGCCGCCGCTCGATCGATTGGGTGGATCACGGTTGCCAATCCGCAATCAGATCGGCCCGCTGCAGGGCAGCCATGTCGGCACGGTCCTTCTCCTGTGGCAGGTAGCCGGTGTGGAACGATGCTTGCAGCGCGGCGCTGATGCAAGGTACGCCGCAACCGCCGATCGTGCCGGTCGTGAAGGAACCGGCCGGGTACACGAAGCGGTTGCCATCGAGCCCGGGAAGCCAGGCAGATCCATCCGGTTCGAACGTCAACGGATGCACGTCGATCTCACGCCCCGCAGCGTCGCGCAGAGCCAGCCGGCTCGGAAGCCAATCAACCTTCGCCTCGAAGCCGCGGGCCTGGAGCAGGTCGACTACCGCGGCGAGCGATCCCGCGGGGATCGAGATGTCGAGGTCGTCATGGTCGCGAGTCTGCCGACCGACGAGGGCATCAACTCCCCAGCCGCCACCAACCCAGTAGTCGAGTCGAGCCTCCGTGAGAGCGTTGTGGATAGCGATGACGTCGCCGGCTTCCATCACGAAGGCTGTGTTCCCGGGCTGTTCCGTAGCAGCCGGATGGTCTCGTCATACATCCGCTCCTTGATCGCACCCAGGGTGTTGCGATCCTTGCCGGCGTGGGCGGCCGCGATCGACAGCGCAGTGGGCAGCACCTCTGCCTCGGCGACGGCGCGGTGCACGATCTGGGATCGTTCCGCATCCGCGCCGCCGAAACGACGACCGGTCACCATCACCTCGTGCGCCGTAGTCGCCGGGAGACGCGACATGATCAGCGAGTTCATCCCGAGAGTGAACGGGATCTTGATGTCGACCTCGGGCAAACAGAAGAAGCCCCGGTCGGCGCGCATCACTCGATAGTCGTGGGCGAGCGCAAGCATGGCTCCGGCGGCAAAGGTATGCCCATTACACGCCGCCACCGTGATGTACGGGGCGGCCAGCACCCGGGCAAAGAGTCGTTCGACCTCGGCGACGAACACCGGCATGTCCGCCTCGCCCGAGAACAGCCATTCGAGATCCAGCCCGTTGGAGAAGAACCTCCCTGATCCCGTCGTGACCAGGGCCAAAGGGTCGGAAGCGCCATCGACCTCATCCAACGCGGAGTTCATCGCATCGAGCCAGACCTGGTTCATGCGGTTCTCGCCGTCGTCCATAGTCAGGACGAATACATCGTCGCTGCGATCGAGTCTGATCATGCGCATGCCCTCCGAAGTTGCTGCCCCACGGTAGCCTCCGTCCTATGGATGGATCAGCAGCAGAGGTTTCGCTGGTTGTCGGTGACGGCGATACCGCCATCGCCCACGGCTCCGGCGATGTTCCTGTGCTTAGCACACCCCGGGTGCTGGCGCTTTCCGAGCAAGCCGCAGTGGCGGCCATCGCGGACCACCTTCCGCCCGGTCGAACCTCGGTCGGTACCCATGCCGTGTTGCACCATGTCAAAGCAACGCAGGTCGGGGGGGTGGTGCGGGCCCGGGCGGTCGTCTCCAACAGCAGCGGGCGCACCGTCTCGTTTGAGTTCACTGTCAAGGAAGGCGACGAGACCGTGGCCTACGGTACCCACCGGCGAGTAGTCGTCGACCGGGAGCGATTCGGCGGTTAGCCCGGGAAATCGGTTGTTTGGCGAGCGACTCCGGCTAGCATCGAACACATGTTCGCTCCGGTCTCTGAGTCGCCCGCCTGGTTGGCGGGTCTAAACGCAGAACAGCGCGACGCTGTTCTCCACGACGGCGGGCCTCTACTGGTGATCGCGGGAGCGGGGAGCGGCAAGACCAGGACGCTCGCCAGCCGCGTCGCTCGATTGATCGACGATGGTGTTGCCCCCGAGCGCATCCTCCTGCTCACGTTCACCAGGCGGGCTGCTGCCGAGATGCTGCGTCGCGCCGGCGGGCTGGTCGATCGTCAGGCCACGGGTCGGGTGTGGGGCGGCACCTTTCACTCCATAGCCAATCGGCTGCTGCGCCGTCACGCAACGGCGGTCGGCCTCACCGACGGCTTCACTGTCCTGGACCAAAGCGACGCCGCCGGCCTGTTTGGTCTACTCAGAGCGGAGTCCGGGTTCGCCGAAGGGAAGACCAGGTTCCCCCGCAAGGAGACCATCACCGCCATCTACTCGCGTGCGGTCAACGCCCAGGAGAAGCTGGGGGTAGTGCTCGACGAACGATTTCCCTGGTGTCGCGACCACGGTGATGAGTTGAAGGAGATCTTCAGGCAGTACACGGCGCGCAAGCGAAGGCACAACGTGGTCGACTTCGACGACCTGCTGCTGTACTGGCGGGCACTGCTGCAATCGCCTCACGGCGATGCGATCCGCTCGCTGTTCGGCCATGTGCTTTTGGACGAGTATCAGGACACAAACCGAATCCAAGCCGACATCCTGCAGCTGCTCGCCGCCGGGCACGGCAACGTGACCGTGGTCGGCGATGATGCCCAGGCCATCTACTCGTTCCGGGCGGCTTCGGTGGATAACATGCTCGAATTCCCGAAGACGTTTGACGGAACGACTGTCGTCAAGCTGGAACAGAACTACCGATCAACCCCGGAGATTCTTGGCGCGGCCAACGCCGTCATTTCCCAGGCACCCGACAGCTTCCCCAAGGAGTTGTGGTCGGCGCGCGATAGCGGGGCGCGGCCTTCCCTGGTCACATGTGTCGATGAAGCGGCTCAGGCTGAGTACGTGTGTGATCGGGTGCTGGAGATGCGCGAGCTGGGCGTTCCCCTGCAGGATCAGGCAGTGCTGTTTCGCACCGGCCACCACAGCGACGGACTCGAGATAGAGCTCAGCCGGCGCAAGATTCCCTACGCCAAGTTTGGCGGCCTGCGCTTCCTCGAGGCTGCTCACGTGAAAGATCTGATGGCGATGTTGCGGATTCTCGACAATCCAACCGACGAGCTGGCGTGGCATCGGGTGCTGCAACTCATCCCCGGCATCGGCCCGGCGACCGGGCGGCGGATCATGGAACAGATCAGAGCTGCGGACAGCCCGCTCGCCCAGTTCTGCGATTCGTCATTCCCGGTGGTTGCCGAGGCGCGCGAGATGCTGGTCGAGCTTCAGGATGCGCTGGCCGACTGCGCCGGCAGCGCCCTCGACCCCGGAGCGCAGATCGAGCGTCTCACGCCGTTTGCGCAGTCGGTCATCGAACGGGGCTACGACGATGCGGCGGTGCGTGTTGCCGATCTGGCCCAGCTGCGTGACATCGCCTCGACGTATTCCGATCGCAGCCGGTTCCTGGCCGAGGTGACCCTGGACCCGCCGCACTCGACCACGGAAGTCGGGCCGCCTCATCTCGACGACGACTACCTGATCCTGAGCACCATCCACTCGGCGAAGGGAGGGGAGTGGCCGGTGGTGCATGTGATCCATGCCGCCGACGGCAACATCCCGTCAGATATGGCGCTCAACGAGCCGGGCGGGGTCGATGAGGAACGACGGCTCCTGTACGTGGCTCTGACCCGCGCCAAGGACCACCTGTCTGTTTCGTTCCCGCAGCGCTTCTATCACCGACGGTTCGGTGGCGATGGCAGACACAGCTATGCGGTTCCGAGCCGTTTCCTCACGCCGGCTACCGAGCACTTCGACCCGATCGTGGCCGGGGTTCCCGAAGAGGATGATGGTGGTCCAGCTGCTGCGGCAGGCCGGGACACGGTCGCCGCCGTCCTCGAATCGCTTTGGGAATAGCGAACTTGCGTAGAAGCGTCGCCCATATGCCGACGAATCAACGCAAGAACGGGAGGGAGCCCCGGGTCAGAACGGCTGCAGCACCGCCGAGTCGATCCATTTTTCGAGCAGGGAGACGAACAGTTCCGGGTCTTCGATCTGTGGGGTGTGGCCCATGGCGGGGATCATCTCGAAGGCCCAGTCGGGGCGCTCCCTGGCTGCCCATTCGGCTGAGGCGGGATGGACCACCTGATCGTCGGTGCCGTGTAGCAGCAGGGTCGGTTGCGAGATCTGATGGAGGGTCTTGCGGAAGCGGCGGGCCGACGCCAGTTCGATGGCGATTGATCTGGCTGCCTCGGTGAATGCCGGGATACTCCACTCCATCTCCCGGCGGGCCCGGGCGAGCTCGATCGCTGCCGCCCTGTGGAGAGGCTCCACCTGCGTTCCCTCGCTGAGGACGAGAGCGAACGTCTCGTCTACCTCTTGCTCGATGGAGCGTTCGTGGTAGTAGTAGCGGGCCGCGCTGTTGCCCACAATGGGCAGCAGCGGCCAGGCGAGGCGTTGTCGCTCGCGCGACAGAGACCTAACGGACACGATCGGCAATGCAGTGTTGACCAGAACGAGCCCTGCCACCAGATCCGGCCGGCTCACCGCCGTCAGCATCGCAACGAGGCCCCCCATCGAGTTGCCGACCAGAATCACCTGCTGGTCGCTCATGACGTCGGCGAAATCGGCGACCAGCTCCGCATTGCGATGCACCGTTGCCTTGCGCCCGTGCGGGGGAGTGAAGCCGTGCCCGATCAGGTCGATGGCCAGAACCCTGTGTTGCTCAGCCAGGGCATCCATGACCGGATACCAGGACAGATAGCTGGCTCCGATGCCGTGGATGAGCACCAATACCGGCCCGTCTTCGCCCACCTCCTGGTAGTGAACGGCCCCATCCACATCGATGAAGTGGGATTTCATGACCGGCACGGTAGTCAACATCGGCGGCCCCGTGGGCCGAAGAAGCGGTTCGACCGCCCTTCGGTCACCACTGCGGACTGTGCTCCCAGAGCCAACGCGGTCTACGCCCGGCCCAGTACCAGCGCCAGCAGCGCCATCCGCACGTACATCCCGTATTCCATTTGACGAAAGTAGGCCGCGCGAGGGTCGGAATCGACATCTGTTGAGATCTCTCCTACCCGCGGTAGAGGGTGCATAACGGCCATGCGCTCCTTGGCGCCCGAGAGAGTCTCCGGAGTGATGACATAGGAGTCCTTCACCAGGTCATACTCGGACGGGTCCTCGAACCGCTCCTTCTGAATGCGGGTCACGTAGAGAATGTCGGTGGCGGCGAGCACCTCATCCAGGTCGGCCGTTGCATGCTGTTCGATACCGGCGGCGTCCACCTCGGCGACGAGCGACTCCGGCATCTCGAGGATGTCCGGGGAGACGTAGTTGATCTTGACGTCGTACATGGTCAGAAGCTTGGCGAGTGAGTGGACGGTGCGGCCGTACTTGAGGTCGCCGAGCATCGTGACGGTGAGGCCGTCCATCGTGCCCATTTCCTCGCGAATGGTGTAGGCGTCGAGCAAGGCCTGGGTCGGGTGCTCGCCGGGCCCATCGCCTGCATTGATGACCGGTTTTGCCGCGGCCGCTGCCGCCCGGGCTGCAGATCCCTTCTCAGGATGGCGGAGCACAATGGCGTCGGTATACGACTCCATCGTGCGGACCGTGTCCTCGAGCGTCTCCCCCTTGGACACGGACGAGTAGGTGACGTTGTTGATCTGAACAACGCTCCCGCCGAGTCGCTCGATGGCGGCGACGAAGGACGAGGATGTCCGGGTCGACGGCTCATAGAAGAGGTTGGTGAGAATCTTGCCCTTCAGCAAGTCGAAGCTACCGATCCGCTCGACGATCCCGTACATCTCGTGAGCGACCGCAAAAATCGTTTCGAGGTCGTCTCTGTCGAACTGCGATACAGACAGGATGTCCTGTCCGAAGAAGCGGGGGTCCCGCTTCTCGCCGAAGGGGAGGTGCTCAGTTATCCGCCGCGTTGTCATCCTTCTCTCCTTGTGTCGTTGGGGAAGCCAGCTAACTCCTCACGACGTGTCGCTCTCCGGGCACAAAAAAAGGCCGCCCCCTGGGGACGGCAAGCTCGGAGCGACGACAACTTCGTACATTGTGGGCGCACCGTAGCCGGTCCCCCGAGTCGATGGCAAGTATCGGCGGGAATCGCGGTGCTAGGCCAGCGCCTGCTCCTGTGAGACACCGGCCATCATCAGTCCGACCTGCTCACGGGTTGCCTTCTTCGGATCGACGATGCCCATGATCTCGCCCTCGTACATCACCGCCACACGGTCGGAGAGACCGAACACCTCGTCGAGGTCCTCGGAGATCATGAGAATCGCTGTGTCCTCCGATCGTTGCTGCACCAGACGCTTGTGGATGTATTCGGCAGCGCCGATATCAACACCGCGCGTGGGCTGGGAGGCAACGAGGACGGTCGGTGTGCCCGAGAGCTCCCGGGCCAGGATCAGCTTCTGGATGTTGCCGCCGGACAGACTCCGGACAGGCGTGTCGAGGCTGGGCGTTTTGACGGCGAACTCGTCGACGAGGTCCTGGGAGTGAGTCCTGATCGCTTCGAAGTTCAGCAGACCGGCGTCGAGGAACTCCTTGGAGTTGTGGTCGATCAAGAGGAGGTTTTCCGCGACCGTGAAGAGGCCGATGATGCCGTCCTTCATCCGTCCTTCGGGTACGTAGGCGAGGCCCGCGGCGCGAACGTCGACCGGGCGCTGATTGGTGACGTCGGTCCCGGCGATGGTGATCGATCCCGACTCGGCTTGACGGAGGCCTGCAATCGTCTCCGCAAGCTCTCGCTGGCCGTTGCCGGAGACCCCGGCGATACCGAGTATCTCTCCCTCATTCACCGTCAGGTCGATGCCGTCGATGACAACATTGCCCCGGTCGCCGATGACGCTCAACCCACTGATTTCCAGCGCAGCAGAGCCGGTCTCGACGTCAGGCTTATCTGGAGCCAGCTTCACCTCTCGGCCGACCATCATCGAGGCGAGCGAGCTGCGTGTAGCGCCCTCAGTTGTGGTGTAGCCGGTCACCCTCCCCTGGCGCAGCACGGTTATGCGGTCGCTCAGCGCAAGCACCTCGTGAAGTTTGTGGGAGATGAAGATGAGGCCTCGGCCGTCCGCCGTCATCTGGTGCAGCGTGTCGAAGAGCTGGTCGACTTCCTGTGGAGTGAGGACTGCGGTTGGCTCGTCGAGAATCAGTAGCTGGGCCTCCCGATACAGCGCCTTGATGATTTCAACTCGTTGCTTCTGGCCGACTGCCAGTTGCCAGACCGTGGCCTCGGGGTCGATCTCCAACCCGTATTGCGAGCCCAGCTGCACGATCTTCTCCGAAACTGCATCGAGATCTGTGAGCGCCCCCCGACTAGATGGCAGTCCAAGTGCAACGTTCTCCGCAACTGTCAGAGTCTCTACCAGCATGAAGTGCTGATGGATCATCCCGATGTTGTGCTCGATGGCCGCCGTCGGGCTGGTGATGAGCGTCGGCGTCCCGTTGAGGAGGATCTCGCCCTCGTCGGCCTGATAGAGCCCGTACAGGATCTTCATCAGGGTGCTCTTGCCTGCCCCGTTCTCACCCAGCAGCGTATGAACCTCGCCGGCGAACAGGTCGAAGTCGACCTTGTCGTTGGCGAGCACGCCGGGGAATCGCTTGGTGATTCCCTTCATCTCGAGCATCGGGACGTCTGCCACGGGTACTCCTGGGTCCGGTGTTCCCGGGGGCGGTGCCCCCGGGAACAACTACTTGCTACTTACTCGGTGGGCACAATGGCGCCGGAGATGATGTCGGCGACGGTCTGATCGGCGAGCGCCTTGACATCGTCACTCAGCGTGAAGTCCTCGTTGAATTCGAGCACCAGGCCACCGTTCTCCAGGTCGATCACGTACGAGCTGCCACCGAGGGTGCCTCCTGCGACCTTGTCCAGGATGTCGCTCAACACGACCTCCCACTTGTACACCTGGCTGGCTACCACGATCTCCGGAGCGAGTGTTGCCTGGTTTGCCTGCGTTCCGAACCAGAGGATGTTCTGGTCGGCTGCGACGCTGATCGCACCGACGACCATCTGTGCGGTGCCGGACATGACGTCGGCGCCCGCGGCGGCGTGAGCCTGAGCAGCCTCGGAAGCGAGGGCAACATCGCTGAACGACCCGGTGTAGTTGATGTTTACCGTCACTCCTGAGTCATTGGCCTCGGCGCCGGCCTTGAAGCCATCGACATAGAGCTTGGCATCGCCAACCTCGATCGGCCCGACGATTCCAATCGTGCCGCTCTCGGTGAGGGCCGCGCCGATCACGCCCATCACGAAGCCACCCTCATCAGAGGCGGCCTCGTAGGCGAATACATTGGGCAGCCCAAAGGTGTCGGCGGCAGTGCCCCAGGCGAACGATGTCTCCGGGAAGTCGGGAGCGATCTCCTGCAAAGAGCCACCGTACTGAGAGCCGTGGGCGACAACGAGGTCAAAGCCGTTGGCCGCATAGTCTCGGATGGCTGCTGCCGCGTCGTCGACGACAAACGTTCCGTCCGTGATGGCGATTTCGGCGATTTCGCGCTCAGCGGCAATGGCGTTGACGCCATCGACGATCGATTGTGTGAACGCAAGATCGTTGGACGCCGACGGCGCCACGATGGCGATCCGGATCGGCGCCGCGGCCGCCGCGGTCGTCGTGGTCTCTGCGGGAGCTTCCGTCGTATCTGAGGGCGCCTCAGTCGTATCTGACGGGGCCTCAGTGGTCTCAGGAGCTTCGGTCGTTGGGGCGGCCGTTGTCGTTGCAGCTGCCGTGGTGTCGGTGGTCTCGTCGTCTCCGCCGGAGACGGCGACGATGATGATCACAAGCACTGCGGCTGCGGCTACGCCCAGCCATATCATTGTGTTTCTACTCAAGTGTCTCTCCCTTGGGTTCAGCTGCGATTGTGCCGCAGTTGGATCAGGTTCCTCTCGTGAAGGGCTTGGTGAGCGCCGACGGAGCACGGAAGCGTCTCGCCACGATCACCAATGCCAGAATTGTGATGATGGCCGGAGCCATTGCTGCGATATCCGACCAGCTCTGCGGGATGATCCCGAGAGTCTTGAATTGCAAGACCAATGAGTTGACAAACCCGTACAGCAGAGCTCCCGCCATGACCCCGAGCGGGCGCCAGGCGCCGAAGTAGACCAGAGCGATGGCAATGAAGCCCTGGGCGTTGGTGAGGTTCTGCTGGAAGATGCCGAGGTCGATCGCCAGGGCGGCGCCGGCCGCACCGGCGAATGTTCCGCCAATGGTCACCGTTGCCCACCGCACCCGGGAAACACTCACGCCCAGACTGTCGGCGGCTTCGGGATTCTCCCCGACGGCCCGGATGTTCATTCCAAAAGTGGTGCGGTTGATCACGAACATGGCCGCCGGCACTGCAAGGAACGCGAGGTAGACGACAACACTGTGCGAGAAGAACATGCCGCCCAACCAGGGGATGTCGCTCAATCCGGGTATGTCGATCTTGGGGAACTTCGAGATCGGTACCGGGGTGCCGACGAGTCTTTGGAAGAGCAGATCGCTCATCCCGAGCCCGAACAGGTAGACACCGATCCCGGAAATCCCCTGCTCTGCCAGCAGCGTGACGGAGATGAGCGACGAGGCCAGGCCGAGGATGACGCCGATGCCGATGCCCGCCAGCAAGCCGTACCAGACGTTGCCCGTCTTGAGCACGGTGTAGTAGCCGGAGAAGGCGCCGAGCAGCATGATCCCGTCGACGCCTAGGTTGAGAACGCCGCTGCGTTGGCCGAACGTCTCTCCAAGGGCGGCGAGCAGCAGTGGGACCGCCAGCCGGATTGCCCCGGCGACAGTTGCGATCAGGACTGCTTCCGTGAAGAAGTCACTCATTCGTCACGCCCCTCTGCCGCGCCCGTTCCTTCGGGTGGAGGTTCAGCCCGATCCGGCGGATCGCTCCCGTTGGCGCCTGCGGCGACGGAGACCGAGTTGGCCTCCTCCAGTTCTGCGAGCCTGGCGGCAGTCTCGGCGGCAGATGCCCTGTCGCGCAGGAGCCTCTTGTAGCGATCGGTGGAGACCACGAAGATCACGACCAGACCGTTGAGCGCAAGGATGAGGGCAGAGGGGACCTGGACGGCTCGCTGCAGTGCGTTGCCGCCGACCAGCAAGCCGCCGAAGAGGAACGACGCGGGAATGGTCCACACCGGATGCAAACCGCCGAAGAGCGCGGCAACGATTCCATTGAAGCCTGCGCTGCCGGTGAACCCGGCCGTCGAACCATCGGTGACCATCCTGTGGCTCTCGCTGCCGAAGACCAGGATGGCTCCGGCCAGACCGGCCATCGCCCCGCTCATCGTCAGCGCTAGGACGACCGTCCGCTTCACCGGGATTCCTGCGTAGCGGGAGGCATCCGGGTTCTGGCCAACCGCCCGCACCCGATACCCGAGCGGTGTCCGCCACAGCAGAATGTACGCAAAGATGGCAGCCAGTACCGCGATCAGCGGTCCGATGTGTAGCCGGTCGTTGCCGAGGATGAGCGGTAGGTCGGCGGCTTCGGGGAGGCGTTGAGTCTGGGGGATTCGGGTGCCCCGTTCGATTTCGCCGGGATCAATCATCGGGCCGCGCAACAGGTAGTTCATCAACTGCACGGCAACGATGTTGAGCATGATCGTGCTCAGGATCTCGTTCACGCCGTAGTAGGCCTTGAGCGCACCTGGGATCGCTCCCCAGATGGCCCCGCCCACTATGCCGGCGAGCAGAACCAACGGGACCATGAGGATTGCGGGCAGGGCGTCGCCGAGTGCCAGGGCGAGGGCAGTGCTGAGCAGACCGCCGGCGACCATCTGACCTTCGCCGCCGATGTTGATGACATTGGCCCGGAAAGCAATCGTGATACCAACACCGACCAGCAACAGCGGGGTGGCCTTGAGGGCGGTGCTGATGAGGGCGTCGCCGCTGCCAAACGCACCGTCGAACATCGCACGGACGCCTTCGACGGGGCTGGCGTCGAGCAGAACCAGCATGATCGCACCGAGCAGGAGAGCGGCGAGGACGGAGAGAACGGGAACGCTATAGGCGAGGTAACTGCTGCGACGAGCATTGCCTACGGTTGCCAACCGGCCCTCCTCGGTCTGCGATCACGACTTGGTGATTCTGGCAGGCTGCTTCCCGGTTTACAAAAAGTCAAGTTGACTCATGCAGATTGCTGTGTGGGGTCCGGCGAATCAGCCGCGAATGGCGTTCAGATAGTTGTAGATGGTGATCCGGCTGACGCCCATCACATCGGCGATGTACTCGATTGACTTGCGCAGCTGAAAGGCCCCTTGCTCGTCCAGTAGGCGCACCGCCATCTGCTTACCGACCCGGTCGAGATCGGCAAGGGGGGCGCCCATCTCGGTCTCGATTCTTGCGACGAGCAGCTGGAGAGCGTGGGAGAGCGGAGGCAGGCGGACCGCTCCAATCAGTTCCCCTTCCCATTCGATAGGGATATCCCCCGAGACCATCTCATCAGGGTGCACCGGGTCACCGCCGATTGCGTCGAGCAGCGGGCCGATTGAGGCAAAGAGCTCCTTGGCGGGATCAGCCATCGCAGGTGTTCACCTGGATCGAAACGCGCGAGGCGCCTGCGTCTGTAGCCGCGTCGAGCAACTGCCTGACGGCTTCCATCACGAGATGAGGATCCCCCTCGATCGTCGTGCCGAAGGGGCCGACGACCGGCTCGAAGCCGAGGGCCTCTACAGCCGCAACTGCGGCAATGACATGAGGTCCCGGGTTTCCCTCCTCGAAGGGCTCGACGAGAAACTCAGCGCTGCAGATCCTTGACACGGTGTGCCCTCCTCCGGGACCGTCACTCTAACGCCTGAGATGGCGCGGCTCAGATTCCGGCGCGGGTCAGCCGGTGAATCCGGTGAACATGTTCTCCAGCGCGCTTCCGTCGGTCACGTCGTCTGCCGGTGGGGCGACGATCTCAATAGGGGCGCCGTGGTCGAACATATCCCACGTCATCGTCATCTGCACGAACGTTGCGTTTGAGTCGAGGGTTCCGTCGATGGCCGTCTGGAACCGATGGATGTTGCCGACGTCGTCGATCCAGAAATGGACCGGCAGTAGTGCGCCCGGAAGACCGGTTCCCAGGGCACCGAGCTCGGCGAGCTCTTCGGCGGTGGCTTCATCCACCATGTCCTGTATGTCGATAACGGCACGCAGATGGGTTGTCTCGACCTCACGGATCGTTTCGCGTCCGAGGTCTTCGAATTCGGCAACCGCACGCCCGAAAACGGCCATGGCGTCGGCGGGATTGATCGGGCTGGCGCCGAACGAGCCGGCAGCCGTGCCGGCGTCATCGGCGGACAGGCTCAGCCACGTCGTCTGCACTCCGAACATCGAGAACAGACCGAAACGCAAGAACGCCGTATCTCCGATCGTACGAACCTCCATCTCGCCGAACAGGTCACCGAACTCATCGGGGATCGTTACGGTGCCCATTGCTGCTGCCTGGGAGAGATCGATGATGAAGCTGCTGTTGCCGGCGGCGTCAAACTCGCCGGAGAAACGGAACTCCATCTGAGTGCTGGTCGGCAGGCCTTCCGGCCCAAGGATGACAATGCTGGCTTCGGTGCGTCCCGACTCCATCTGCTCGGCGTTCTCGAGCGCAGCGATCAGCGAGTCGCCGGGAAGTGTCCCCGGGCTCGTGGTGGCGGCGGGCTCGGTCGTGGCGGGGGCCTCGGTCGTCGCCGGCGCCTCGGTGGAGCTGGTGATCGCCCCACTTGCCTGCGGTGCGGCGGTGGTGCCGGATTCGTTGCCGCCACCGCATGCCGCGGTGAACATGGCGACTGCTAGAACGACTGTGAAGAGTTTGCGCATGGATACCCCCGATCGACTTCGCCAGACTAACGACGAGTTCGGGCTAGCCGCGCGCGGTTCGTCAAATAGTTTGACAAAAAGTAAAGCCTCTAAGATGATCGAAGTGGTTGTATTGAGGAGGAGGTGCGATGTCTGAAGCTACGTCTTTCTCTGTCAATGGGCGAGATGTCCGGGTCGGGAGCGATCATCCCCACTTGCTGAGCGCACTGCGCGAGGAACTCGGCGTGACATCCCCCAAGGATGGCTGTTCTCCATCGGGCCAATGTGGCGCCTGTACGGTTCTTCTCGACGGGAAGGCCATCCAGAGTTGTCTCGTTTCCATGGAGAAGGCCGCCGGTAAAGCCGTCACCACACTCGAGGGATTCGACCCCGAGGAGCGGGACCGCCTCGCCAATGCGTTCTCGGTGACGGGTGCGCTTCAGTGTGGCTTCTGCACTCCCGGCATTCTCGTGCGTACCAAGGCTCTCTTCGACCAGAAGGGTGACGGCATGTCATCTGAGGTCGCTCGTGGCCGCCTGGGCGCTCATCTGTGTCGTTGCACGGGCTACACCAAGATCCTCGATGCGGTCGATCTACTCGCCGCCGGGGACATCCCCGAGCCCGAGCGTCCCCAGAAGATCGGCGACAACGGGGCGAAGTACGAAGCCTCTGCCCTCGCCCTGGGCGACCGCGGCTACATCGACGACATGCATCCAGAAGGAATGCTGCACGGCGCCCTCAAGCTGGCCGATCACGCCCGCGCCGACGTCGTGAGCATCGACACCAGCACCGCTGCAGCTGCTGACGGCGTGGTTGGTGTGTTCACCGCCGCCGACGTCCCCGGCGAGCTCAGGGTCGGGATCATCCATACCGACTGGCCGGTGTTCATCCCCGAAGGAGGCCGAACCTCCTTCTACGGCGATGTACTGGCGATCGTCGTTGCGGAGACCAAGGCTCAGGCCAGGGCCGCTGTCGAGCTGGTTGAAGTCGAATACAACGTGCTCACCCCGTTTGCAGATGCCAAGAGCGCATTGGCTTCGGATGAGGATGCGGTCTGGGGTCTGGACGGGAACACGCTCTCCACCTCTAAGTACCGGCGTGGCGATGTCGACGAGGCGTTGGCCAACTCCGCCCACACAATCCACGAGGTGTTCAAGACGCAGCGAGTAGAGCACGCTTTCCTCGAGCCCGAGTCGACCCTGGCGATGCCCGACGGTGATGGCAACCTCATGGTCTACTCCGGCGGCCAGGGAGTCTGGGACGACCGCAACCAGATCGCCTCACTGCTCGCTATCGACCAGGGCGAGGTCACAGTCGAGCTCGTGTCGAACGGTGGAGCGTTCGGCGGCAAGGAAGACATGTCGAACCAGGGGCAGACTGCGCTTGCCTCCTATCTGCTCCAGCGCCCGGTGAAATGCACGCTGTCCCGGGAGGAGTCCTTCCGGATTCACGCCAAGCGGCATCCGATCGAGATCGAGGTGTGGGCGGGCTGCGACGCCGAGGGCAGGTTGACCGCCCTCAGGTCGCGGATGATCGGCGATTCCGGCCCCTATGCCTCCGTCGGCATGAAGGTGTTGGAGCGAGCCGCCGGGCATATGACCGGTCCGTATGTGGTGGAGACGGTCGATGTCGAGGCAGTCGCCGTCCGCACCAACAACCCCGTCTGCGGCGCCTTCCGCGGCTTCGGCGCCAACCAGGCGCAGTTCGCTATGGAAGGCGTTATCGACCGTCTCGCCGATGCCGTTGGCATCGATGGTTGGGAGATGCGCAACCGCAACGTCATCAGCCCAGGAGTTGTCTGGGGCCCCGGACAGATCATGGACGATGGATGTCGCGGCGCCAGGGAGTGTCTCGATGCGGTCAAGCCCGCATTCGAGCAGGCCCGGGCCGACGGGAAGGCGGTCGGCCTCGGTCTCGCGCTGAAGAACTCTGGCCTCGGCAACGGCTTCCTGGAGATCTCGCGAGCAGTGGTGCGATTCGAGGAAGATGGCACGGTTGAGGTGCGCCACTGCTGGACCGAGATGGGCCAGGGTGTTCACACCGTGGCTCTCCAGGTGGCGGCAGAGGAACTGAGCGTCGACTCGGATCGAATCCGGGTCGTGGTCGATACAACGCGGGAGCTCGGGGCCGGCCAGACCACCGGCTCCCGGGGCACGCTGATGGCCGCCGGCGGGGTGGCGGATGCATGCCGTGTTGCCAATGAGAACAGCCAGGCTCCCGGTGTCGACTACTACGGCGAGTACCGGGTCGACTGGACAAACGCCCTCGAGGACGAAGTCGAGAATCCAATACTGCATTCGGCGTTTGGCTACGCCTGCCAGTTGGTGATCGCCGACAAGGCGACCGGGAAGATCGAGAAGGTGGTTGCGGCGCACGACGTGGGTCGCGCCATCAATCCGATGCTGGCCGAAGGCCAGATCGAAGGTGCCGTGCACATGGGTCTCGGTTATGCCCTCACCGAAGAATTCCCCACCGATGACGAGGCGCGGCCGACCAACTGGACGCTGCGCAGTCTCGGCATCCTCCGGGCCAAGGACATGCCCGAAGTCGAGACCATCCTGGTCGAGGTGCCCCAGCCCCGGTCGCCGTACGGGGTGAAGGGTGTTGGCGAGATCGGCCTGGTGCCGACGGCCGGAGCTGTCGCCGGGGCGTTCTACGAAGTCGACGGCAAACGGCGCACCCAGGTGCCGTTCAACATTCATCAACCGCTGGAGGTGGCAAAGTGACTACGAAGACACCCGGCCTCGTCTGTGCCCACCATCATCTCTACTCCGAGCTCGCCCGCGGCATGCCCGCCCCACCCAAGGTGGCGACCAACTTCCAGGAGATCCTGGAGCAGGTCTGGTGGCGGCTCGATTGCGCCCTCGATCTCGACATGCTGTATGCATCCGCCCGGCTCGGCGCGCTGGAAGCTCTCGAGTCGGGTACGACGGCGATCGTCGACCACAACGAGTCCCCCAACGCCATTGAGGGGTCGCTATCGGTTCTGGCCGATGCCTGTGCCGAAGTCGGCGTGCGGCTGCTGACGGCATATGGAGTCAGTGATCGCAACGGCCCGGACCAGGTGGCTCGCGGCCTGGCCGAGAACGAGCGCTTCATCAAGGAAGGTGGCAACGCTCTTGTCGGCATTCACGCCGCCTTCACCTGCACCGACGAATCGCTCGAAGCGGCGGCAGGACTCGCCAGGGACCTCGGGGTCGGAGTACACATCCATGTGTGCGAGGGCATCGGGGATATCGACGCTCCGAGGAGGCTCGACGGGCTGACCGAAGACAACTGGCTGATCAGCCACTGTGTCCATCTGCCCACCGATCACAACCTCAAAGGGACGATTCTCCACAACCCGCGTTCGAACCTGAACAACGGTGTGGGTTATGCCAATCCGGCCCGGTTCTCCAACCCGGTCGCTCTAGGGACCGACGGTATCGGTGCCAACATGATCGAGTCGTTCCGTCTTGCCTATGTCATGCAGCGGTCGGTCGATGTCACCGTCGGACCCGATCCGGCATGGTCGTGGTTGGAAGAGGGCTGGAACATCGTTCCCGAGGCTCGCAACGACGAAGTCACCTGGTCATATGACCCCATGGATCCGTGGCACATCGCATTTTCGCCGGGGATCTACCCCATCGAGGTGAAGGTCGACGACGAGATCGTCTTCGCCGACGGCAAACCAACCAAGGTCGACGCCGAGGAGATCAGGGCCAAGGCCCGCGAACAAGCCAAGAGATTGCACGCAAAACTGTAAATAGACCTGCCTTCGGGACCGGAGTCTGAGAGGAGCCGCGCATGTCGGATCGTTTCCATCAAATCACGATGGAGCAGCTAACGGATTGGGTGTTAACCGAGCTCGAGGAGAAGGACTCGATCTTTGGCATACCGCGGTCATCGTTCTTCGTACCGTCGGAGGATGACCGGTTCCGTTTTGAGAAGTACGGGCAGCTACTGGAGACCCCGTTTGGGGTCGCCGCCGGCCCGCATACACAGATGGCGCAGAACATCATCGTGTCCTGGCTGGTCGGTGCCCGTTTCCTCGAGTTGAAGACCATTCAGACGCTCGACGAGCTCGACGTCAACAAGCCATGCATCGATCTCGAAGATGAGGGCTACAACGTCGAATGGTCACAGGAGTTGAAGGTCTTCGAGTCGTTCGACGAGTATCTGCGGGCCTGGGTTCTCATCCACGCCTTGCACAAGAAGCTGGGGTTCCCCGGCGACTCGCCAGGAATGATCTTCAACATGTCGGTGGGGTACAACCTCGAAGGCATCAAGAAGCCCAATGTGCAGTGGTACTTCGACGCAATGGCCGACTCTTCGGCGTACAAGCAGGCATATGTCGACATCGTCGCCGAGCGCTATCCGGAGATTCGCAGCATCGATATCCCGGACACGGTGTCGGACACGATCACCCTGTCGACGATGCACGGCTGCCCGCCCGATGAGATCGAAGCCATCGTCCTGTATCTGCTCAACGAGAAGAAGATCCACACTTCGGTCAAGTGCAATCCGACTCTGCTCGGAGCCGACCGGGTGCGGGGGATCATCAACGACGACCTGGGTTTCGGTGACATTCCCGTTCCCGATGAGGCGTTTGGTCATGACCTCAAGTACATCGATGCGGTCCCGATGTTCCACAACCTACGCCGAGTGGCCCGGGCCAACGGGCTGACCTTTGGCCTGAAGCTGAGCAACACCCTCGAGGTCGAGAACCATCGCACGATATTCGACCGCGACGAGATGATGTATATGTCGGGTCGTTCGCTCCACGCCGTGACCACCAACCTGGCGCTGCGGTTGAGCGAGGAGTTCAAAGGCGATCTGCTGCTCTCGTTTGCCGGCGGAGCCGATGCGTTCAATGTCGCAGACCTGCTGCGGTCCGGCATGAAGACGATCACTGTCTGTTCCGACCTCCTCAAGACCGGTGGCTATCTGCGACTGCCGCAGTACATCGAGGAGCTCAACACGGCGATGGACGAGGCCGGTGCCGGCAGCCTCTCCGAGTTTGTTGCCAAGACGGCTCTTGCCCAGGAGAACATGGGAGAGTTCGCCCCGCTGCTGGCCTACGGGGCACTTACCGAGAGCGGTCTCAACGTGACTCTGGATCAAGCCAGGTCACTCAGCGAGCTGCTGCGCTACGAATCCGACGGCCGGGCTCCCGTTGCCGCGATCGAGGCGTGGGCTGCCGAGAACGGATTCGATGCCGCACGTGCGGGAGCGCTGGTCGATCTAGTCCTCAACGCGCTGAAGCGGGTCAATCTGCGTCAGTACGCCCAGTTCGTGCGCACGGACTGGCGCTACCTGAAGGGCTCCTTCCGCACCGACCGGTCAAAGACCGACCGTGAGCTGCACTTCTTCGACTGCATCGAGGCGCCCTGTGTCGATGAATGTCCAATCAGCCAGGACGTCCCGGCCTACATGCGGGCTGTGCGCGAGGGTGACTTCGAGAAGGCCGTCGGCATCGTCCGTGCCGACAACCCTCTTGGCTCGATGCTCGGACGGGTCTGTGACCACCTGTGCGAGACCACCTGCATCCGCACCCACATGGATGAGCCACTGGCCATCCGTGAGATGAAGCGATTCATCATGGAACAGGAGACGGAGACCGGTGTCTCGGCTGCGACCGGCACGACCGGGAAGGTTGCCATCATCGGCGGTGGCCCCGCAGGCATAACCGCCGGGCGCGAGTTGGGCCAGGCCGGTTTCACCGTGACGATATTCGAGGCGCACCCGTATGCCGGCGGCATGGTCGGCGGTGCCATCCCCGAGTACCGCATTCCGCAGGAGCGGATCGATCAGGACTTGCAGATCCTGCACGATCTCGGCGTCGAGATTCGCTACAACGCGAAGGCCGGCAGGGACTTCTCACTGGATGACCTGAGGGAGGACGGCTACCAGTACATCTTCGTTGCTGTCGGTGCCCAACTGCCCAAGTACCTGGGCTTCCCCGGAGAAGACAGCGAGGGGGTCATTGACGCTCTGGCGTTCCTGCGCAGCGTCCGGGAAGGTCGACCGATGGAGATCGGTCCTCGAGTCGGCGTCGTTGGTGCCGGCGACACTGCGATGGACTGCGTGCGCTCGGCGTGGCGGGTTGGGGCGACTGAAACGTCGCTGATCTACCGTCGCACCATCGATCAGATGCCCGCCGATCGTGAGGAGATTCACGAGAGCATCGTCGAGGGAGTCAACATCATCGAGCTCGCCAATCCGAGCTCGATCAATGCCGAGAACGGGAAGCTCACGGGGCTGGTCTGCACCAAAACCGAGTACCGCGGAGACCGGGATTCGTCGGGACGGAAGATCCCATTCGACATCCCGGACTCGGAGTTCGAGATCGAGCTGGACACGCTGATCCTGGCGATCAGCCAGTTCTCGTTGCTCGACTTCTTTGGTGACGAGGAGCCCGAGCTGACCCGGAAGGGCTACATAGTGGTCGATCCGGAGACACTCGAGACTTCGCTGCCCGGTGTCTACGCCGGTGGTGACGTCGCCGCCGACGGCCCCTCGTCCATCGTCAAGGCGGCGGCCGATGGTCAGGCCGTGGCCCGAGCCATCATCAGCGCAGCCACAGGTACCCCGGTGCCGCTGCCGGCAACCTGGAAGCCCTTGGAGCTGAGCGTTGGGGACATGATGATTCGTCGGGCGCATCGCGACTACAGAGTGCCCGTTGCCCATACTCCGCTGGCCGACCGCAACAACTTCAATGAGACGTTGCATACGTACACGCTGGAACAGGCACAGACCGAAGCGTCACGCTGTCTCGATTGCGACACCATCTGCAGCCTCTGCGTTGGGGTGTGCCCCAACATGGCGCTCATGACGTATCAGGCCCCACCGTTCAGGGTCCAGCTGCCGGCTCTCTCGGTGAACGCGGGCTCGGTGGCGGTTGGGGAAGGCTCGGAGTTCCGGGTCGATCAGTCGCTGCAGATTGCGGTGCTCACCGACTTCTGCAACGAGTGCGGCAACTGCACCACGGCATGCCCGACCTCTGGTGAGCCCTACCGGGACAAGCCCCGCTTGTACCTGGATCGGGGCGACTTCGAGGCGGAGAAGGACAATGCCTTCTGGGTTGCCAAGGACGGTGAGACCACCGTCGTTGAAGCCCGCTGGGATGGGGAGACTCATCGATTGGCGGTCAACGGCCGGGTTGAGTACTCAGCACCGGCGGTCGAGGCGACGCTCGAGCTCGAAACGCTCGAGTTGGTCTCGGCGACTCCGAGCAGCGGATCGGTGGACGGTCAGATCCTGTCCCTCGAGCCGGCGGCACAGATGTACGCACTCTGGCGTGGCCTTGATGCGTCGATGGGCCACTTGCCGACGGCGGGCGTGTCCGGAACCATGATCGGTCATCCCGGCTACGAGGAGTAGGAGGTGAGCCGCCTCGCCTCGCTGATGGTGTAGGCGGCTTCCTTCGGCGTCGGTGCGACACCGGCGAAACCGGTGCTGTCGATGAATTTGGTCGCGCACGAAATCAACTCTTCGGGCTCCATAGCGGCGAGGTACTCGAGCGTGCCGGCGCACCCGCGGTACAACCTGCCCCGCACGTTCTTGACCCCCCGGATCTCCATGAACCGCGCCAACTCGTACAAGTCCGCAAAGCCTGGTCCGGTTCGCTCGGCCAGGCGACGGCGTTCATCCCGATCGGCAGCAGCGCGACGCAGGTCTTCGATGCTGCGAATTCCATCAGCGGTGAGCCTGGCGACGAGGTCAGACGGCACGCCTTCGAGGCTTGCCAGAGAGTGGGTGGCAGGCTCGATCAGCTCCTGTCGCCGTTCTCCCGTCAACCTCGCCAAGTCGGACCGATTGCAGTAGTCGAAGAAGTAGCGGAGAGCCCACAACGACCCCTTCGCCTCCCGTCCCCGATGCACTATGTAGGCATCGATGTCTGCAGCTTCGGCGGAGAGGGGATCGTGCCCCAGCCAGTGCGCAAACTCGTCGACGAGGATCTGGCACCTCGCGGCTGCGGCATCCGACCGTCCCCCCTGCTTCAGGTAGGCGTAGAAGGAATCTTCGCTCATCACTCAACCATAAGCCGGTGCCGCAACTGCCGACGGGTGTTAAGGAGGAACCGTGGACTACTGCTAGATGGCGAGGGCGATGATCGGAACGATGATCCCGATTGCTATCACGGCTCCGACGATCAGGCCAAGCAGCATGGATTCGCGTCGGGTTCTCTCTGTCATGCTCAGTGGTCCTCGCTAGTTGAGATAGAGACTAGTGCCGGCAGTACCGGATGAGCGAAGGACGGAGAAACGGCACTAATCTGCCGCACATTGAATATGCCGGAAGTGGCGGTGAGCAGTGACCATCGACAACGAGACACCTGAGGGCGTCGAAGAGGAGCAGAAGTCGTTCTTCGTGCGCGGCGCTCTACTTGGTTTGATCGGAGGCGCACTGGTGGCCGTGATGCTCATCAGCGTCGCCGGTTCGGTCGGCTCGCTGTTCGATGAGCTGTTTGGCTCCTCAACGGCCGCCGCGGCCGACGAGCCCGTCGTGGTCGATCCGGTCGTCGCGGCCGGAGAGGCGATCGCCAACAGCAATGGTTGCGTCGCCTGTCACAGCGTTGACGGCTCTGTTCTCGCTGGTCCCAGCTGGCTGGGCCTGGGGGATCGCGTTGACGAGGAATACATCCTCACGTCCATCATCGACCCGAATGCTGTGATCGCCGAGGGCTTCACCGAAGGGATCATGCCGACGACCTACGCCGACAGCATCTCGGCGGAGGACCTCGACGCCCTCGTTGCCTATCTGGCCTCGCTCTAGCCCTGGTCGGGTTCATCCAGGAATCGCACGAAGATGTTGAGGGGCGGGCCCTCTAGTTCCTGCATCCGGGTCCAACCCGTCGACCGGTAGAAGGCAAACTGGCTAGCCAGGTCGTCCGTCATCAGGACGTGGGTCCGGACATGCTGGTACCGATCCTGGCATCTGCTCATGAGCTGCCTGCCGATTCCTCGACCCTGGAACTCCTGCCGGATCAGGATGTCTTGCAGATAGAAGATGGAGACATCATCCGACAGGCCGCGAGCCAGGCCGATCAGCTGCCCGTCGTGGCGTGCCGTCACGACAAAGGTGGAGTTGGCGATGGCCCGGACAAGCGATGCAGGGTCGCGGGTATAGGCTCTCCAACCGAGGGCCTCATAGAGGTCCAGAAGCTCCGTGTCGGTGACGGTATCGCTGTCCGATATCTCCACCCGTGGCGAAGAGTCGCTCATCGTTGTTCCTCCAGGCGCAGGGTGACACCGCCTGCGGCGACTACCCGTTCTCGCACATTCCGGACCCTAGCTCAGATTGCGCCGGTCGCTCCTCAAGATCGACGATTCGGAGGCCGATAGAGGGAGGGTGACTGATGAGTACGGGGGCGAGCCCGCAGAGAGTATGCCGACGGGGTTCTCCAGATCTCGGAGGGGCTACAACCCAGCCGAGGTCGATCAATGCTTGGCTGAGTACGAGCATGCCTTCCGCGAACTCGAAGAGCACGCAGCGCGCCTCGCTCAGGAGCTGAACGATGCCCGCGCTGAGATCGATCGTCTGCGGGCTACCGAGGAGCAGGCGGTCGAAGGGGCAATGATGGCCGTCTTCGAAGCCAAGGACCGGATTCTCAAGGACGCCACAGAGAAGGCGCGGTTGATCGAGGAGGAAGCTCGAGTCAACGCCGGGCTACCTCCGCAGGAACAACCCCCTCCCGCTGCCGCCCAGCGGGTTATCGATGTAGGCGCCGAGCTGGTTGCCGAACTGCGTGCAGTAGAAGCGGAGACTTCTGGCCCATCCGAGCCAAACGAGGTTCTTGATCAGATGCTGCGAGAGGCGGACGAGATTCGAAATCGGTTGGACGATGGGCTGGCCGCCGCGTTCGGTGAGATGGAGAAGATGCAGAAGGACGCCGAGGATCGGGCGAGGGAGTTGCTGGCCTCAGCCCGGGTCGAGGCGGCTCGATTGCGCACCAGCGGGGAAGCACCGCGACCGGACATCGAGGTCACTATCGGTTCCGAAGCTGAGCGGCCGTCCCGATACTCTCGCCAGTCGGCGAAGCTCCCGCGGATAGGTGGCGACGAGGAAGGCTCAGTTCTGGCGGCAATGGCCAATCTCAGGGCTCGAATCCGCGAGGGCGAGAACGACAGCGGACCACAGGCCGCGTCCGACGCAGCGAGCTGAGCTGCCGGGTAGCCTCACCGGATGGCTCGCCGGAACGATGAACATGTGATCAGGGGCGCATGCCATCACGACTGTCCCGACACCTGCGCCTGGGACGTGACCGTCAGCAACGGCCGGGCTGTCGAGCTTCGCGGCGTTGTGGATCACCCCGTGACCCGTGGGCAGTTGTGTCCCAAGGTCAACAGATTCCTGGATCGTGTCTATCACCCCGACCGACTGCTCACGCCACTGCAACGGGTAGGGCCAAAAGGATCGGGCGAATTCACTCCGGTCAGTTGGCGTGCCGCAATCGAACAGATCGCAGACCGACTGGGTGCGGTCGGAAGCCCGGAGGCGGTCCTCCAGTACTCGTTCGATGGCACGCAGGGGCTGATCCAGAAGGGGATCATGGCCGATCGGTTCTTCGCAGCCATAGGGGCCAGCATCATTCGCCGTCATCTGTGCGGGGTGACCGCAAACCTCGGGGCCATCGACGTCTCCGGGTCGAGGTTCGGGGTAGACCCTGAGAACCTCCGGCTCGCCAGGACACTGATTCTCTGGGGCACGAACACCGTGCTCACCAACCGCCATCTCTGGCCGACGGTCGAGGCGGCCAAAGCGAATGGGGCGAGAGTGATCGTCATCGATCCCATCAAGACCCCTACCGCCGCTCACCCGATAGTCGATGAGTTCTTGCAGCTGATCCCGGGGACCGACGTTGCCTTGGTGGTTGCCATGATCAACGTGCTCGAACGTGAAGACCTGCTCGATCATGAGTGGCTCGAACGGAACACAACGGGATTGAGCGATCTCCTCGACTCGGCACGTCGCATGAGCCCGGAGCAGGCTGCGTCGATCACTGGCCTCGAGGTCGATCGTATCGAGCGGCTGGCCCGCACGTTCGCCACCCGGCGGCCTGCTGCCATCCGATGTCTGATTGGCCCTGAGCACCGTGAGCACGGTCGGGACATCATGAGAGCCATCGCAATGCTGCCGGCGGTCACCGGAGCGTGGCGTGACGCCGGCGGCGGCATGGCCCGCTCGACCGCTGTCTACTTCGATACCGCCCTCGGACCCTCTGACGATCTGCCGGAGCGTCCCGCGTTCAACATGGCACGTCTCGGCGAGGTCCTCACCGATGGTGATCGCATCGAGGCGCTCATAGTGCACAACAGCAACCCGGCGGTGATCACTCCCGGCCAGAACTCGATCATCGAAGGCCTGTCTCGTGACGACCTGTTCACTGTGGTGATCGAGCAGTTCATGACCGACACAGCACGCTATGCGGATCTGGTTCTTCCGACGACAACCCAGATCGAGCATGTCGACCTGGTGCCCGCCTGGGGGCACCTGTATCTGAGCCTCAACCAGCCGGCCATCGAGCCACGCGGTGAAGCGCTTCCCAATACCGAGATCTTCCGCCGCCTGGCCGTGGCAATGGGTCTCGACGCGCCCGGCCTCGTCGACAGCGATGAGGAGATGGTGAGGCAGGTACTCGAGTCGGACCATGAGTGGATGGCGGGAATCACCTACGAGAGGCTTGTTGCCGAGGGCTTCACGCGGCTGAACGTTCCCGACTTGCACCGCCCCTACGTCGACACGACGCCCGATACCAAAGACGGCAAGCTCCGACTCGGTGCGCTGGAGTATCAGCCCGGAACCGAGACGGCGGAGGGCGATCCGGCCCTGGCCCGTCGCTATCCACTAACCCTGATGTCACGCAAGCAGCATGTGCGGTTCCTCAATGCCAACTACGGCGGGTTTGAGGAGCATTTCCCTCGCAGCGGGGAGCCGAAGCTCGAGATTCACCCGTCCGATGCCCGGCAACGCAACATCGGTGATGGCGATCGGGTGCGCGTGTCCAACGATCGTGGCTCCCTCACGCTATCGGCCTCGATTTCCGACGATCTGCAGCCGGGGCTGGTCACCGTACCTTTCGGGTGGTGGCACCGATCCACACCCGAGAGGCGTGGCGTCAACGCTCTGACCAATCCGACCGTTGCCGACGACGACGTGGGATCAGCCTTCTTCCACGAGAATCTGGTCGAGGTATCCCTGGTTGAGGGGTGATTCGCTCAGGTATCTACCGAGCCGAGCACTACGGTCGCGATTTCGGGGCTTCTCGCCGTAACCACGGTGGCCAACTCTCTGGCAGCACCCTCATCTGTTTCCGACGCAACCTTGGTCACGGCGACTACGACTCGGCTCCCTGGAGGACAGCTACGAAGAGCGCCTTCGGGATGAAGCAGCACGTCTGCGCAGTCGGCCGGAGTCAGGATGTGGTCGGCCTGCAGATTGGTGAAACGTCGCGCCTCGCCAATCCGATGGGTCACCTCTTCCATCGGCCGGCCAATCGCATCAATGCCCATCACAATCACAACCAGGGTCGATGTGGCCGGGATGACGGGCTCGTGGGCTGCCGGTGCCTTCAGTGGCTTGCCATGAGAACCGTCGGCTTCGACCACGATGACGTCGATGTCGGGTTCGGAAAACAACGTGTCAACGTCCTCAGGCGGAGGTCCGGTGACCTTGTGCTCGTCGCCACCGGTGAGCAGCAGCGCAGGGGCGCCGGCGGCCCATGCAGATCGGAGGCAATCGAGTTCCGCCGCCGGGCACACCGTGTCGTCTGCACCGATCTGGAAGCGGCCCATCTTCGTTGTCGTTGTCAGGACGACGTGTCTGCCAACACCGGCCAGCTCGGCCCCGAGGGCAAACAAGAGTGTGGACTTGCCTCCGCCTCCCACCAGCGAGATCAGCTCACGCTGCCGGAGACCGAGCTTTGCGGCCAGGGTCACCTGCTGTTGAGCCAAGTCAGGACCGCCTCAACGACTCCACCACCGATGCTGAGCGCCTTGTCAGAGATTTCGAAGCACGCCGACGTGTCGCATCGAGGGTCGATGTCGGCCAGCTTCCAGTTCCACTCCACCTCGTAGCCCGGAGCGAGCAGCCCCCGGACAACGCCGCCGATGCGGGACCGAATAGGGACACCATTGATGTCTCCCAGTACGTCGCCCGTGGCCACGAGATCACCGATGTTCACCTTCCAGCTGAGCACTCCGAATGTGGGAGCTCTGACCACCCGCTCGCTGGACCGGCCGCCGATCATTCCGGGTTCCCCCGTGTTGGGTGTTGCCTCTCCCTCCCAGATCACCCGCCCGAGGTAGTGACCCCGCATGGTCTCCACCACGGCGTGGCAGTCAACTCCGGCGGTGAAGCCCGGGCCGAGGCCGACCACAAACGGAGCGTCGTTGATCGAGGTGTCGATATTGCGCTTGGCGATGCGGGCATCGACAACGACCGACGGCTCCCAGGGGAGCTGGGGCAAGGTGGGGCTCACCAAAACGGGGACGCAGCCCGAACGGGCAACGGCGACGGCTTCTTCGATGTCGTCGACACGCATGGCATCGATGTCCTCGATCAGGGCGCGTTCTTCGAGCACCGCACTGGCGACCGACACGGTGCGCCGGATCGCCAGCGGTTGCTCCAGTTCGAGCACCAGGATGGGGAAGCCCGCCTGTCGCAGCCGGTGAATGGCCCCGGTTGCCAGGTCGCCACCTCCGCGCACCACAACAAGGTGGTCGGCGAACAGCATCAGGTGCCCTCCGCCCGGTTCTCTTTGATCACCTCGGACATTATGGATACCGCTATCTCTTCCAAAGTCTCTGCCTTGATCTCGATCCCGATCGGCACGTGGAGCCGTTCCAGCTGATCGGCCGGCACCCCCTGCGCCAGGAGCTCGTCGCGGGTCGCCGCCCAGCGCTTCCGACTTCCCATAACCCCGATGTAGCGCGCCGACGTCGCCAGGAGATCGGGAAGGATCCTTATGTCGACCTCGGGACTCCGGGTGACGACGACGATCGATGCGTCACGCGGTACGGGATGGGCGGCGATGGCGTCAACAACGCTGCCGGCGAATCTCACGTCCGCGTTCGGAAGTGCTTCCTCACCGACGAGGTCGGGCCGATCATCGATGGCAACCGTCCGGTAGCCGAGCCAGTGGGCGAGATCGATGACCGCGGCGCCAACGTGGCCGCACCCGATCACATACACCGTGTGTGGGGACATATAGGGCTCCAGATAGAGAGTGAGCTCACCGCCGCAGATGCCGGGATCTCCCTCGTTGGGGTTGATCAGCTCGTAGGTGACCACCCGTGGCTTGTGTTCTTCGATCGCGCTACGAGCGGCGGCAATCGCTTTGGCCTCCATTTCGCCGCCTCCCACCGTCCCGATGGTCTCACCGTCGGCGAAGACCAGCATCTTGGTCCCGGCGCGGCGGGGGACCGAGCGCTTGGTGGCCACAACGGTAGCCAGCGCCACCGGGCGGCCGGCGGCGAGGGCCGCAGTCAGCTCACGCAGGATCTCTGCGTTTCCGATCACTGCTCGCGCAACGCCCGCCAGACCCGTTCCGGGGTGAAGGGCAGGTTGTCGATCTGTTTGCCCGTGGCGTTGAAGATGGCGTTCCGGATCGCTGGAGCCACCCCATCTTTCGGGATCTCTGCGATTGCCTTGGCTCCGAACGGGCCGGATTTCTCCATCGTCTGCACCATGTAGGCCTCGATCTTCGGCATCTCGTCCGCGCGGTAGATCTTGTAGGGGCCAAACCGGGCGTTGACCATGGTGCCGTTCTCGTCGAGCGCCATCTCCTCACAGTGGCCGTAGCCGAGGGCCTGCACCATGCCGCCTTCGACCTGTCCGGCCGAAGTGAGCGGGTTGATGGGCACTCCGCAGTCGACGGCCATCACGAGGTTCTGGACCGTCACCTGGCCGGTTTCGATATCCACCTCGACCTCGGCGAACTGGGCCGCATAGGGAGGTGGCGAGTCCGGAGCAACGTACGACGCCGTCGCCATGATCTGGTGTTGATCGTCCTGATGCAGCGAGTGAAGGGCAATCTCGGCCAGGGTCACCGACCTGCCGTCGGGGGCAAACGCGGCGCGCTCCCTCAGTTCGATGTCCCCCGGCGAGTCGATGTCGAGCATGATTGCCGCCCGTGTCCTGATCTGCCGGGCGACTTCATCTGCCGACTTCTTCACCGCCATCCCGGACACGTAGGTGGTGGACGACGCGTACGCCCCAACGTCAAATGGGGTCATGTCGGTGTCGGCCGCATAGACGAGAACCTCGGCGGTCGGCACGCCCAGTACCTCGGCTGCGATCTGAGCCAGGATCGTGTCGGCTCCGGTGCCGAGGTCGGTGGCACCGATCAGCAGGTTGAATGAGCCGTCGTCGTTGATCTTCAAGCTCGCCCCGCCCATGTCGAGCCCTGAGATAGCGCTGCCGTGCATACACATGGCAAATCCGAGCCCACGACGGATATTGGGGCGGTCGGCAGGGGCAACCCACGAGGGGTCGTTGCGCCGATGCCAGGCCACTGCCCGCTGTCCCTGGACGACACACTCATCCATGCCGCTCGAAGTCACCACCGGGATGAACTTCATCTCGGCTGCGCCCTCGCCCAGCTCGGCTGCCACATCCAGCGGGTCACCCACCTTGGTCCAGTTCTTCCGCCGGAACTCGAGCGGATCCAGGCCCATCTCGTCGGCAATGTCCTCCATGTGGGATTCGAGGGCGAACAGCGCCTGAGGCGCTCCGTAGCCACGGTAGGCGCCGGCCACCGGAGTATTGGTGTAGGCCACGTCACAGTCGAACTTCTTGTTGGGGCAGTTGTAGGTGCTGAGACCGCGAAGCCCGCTGACCATCTGCACCGTCAGGGCATGGGTGCCGTACGGCCCGGTGTTGCCCACCGTGCGCATCCGCTGTGCAATCAGCGTTCCATCCTTCTGCACCCCAGTGGTGAACGTGATGGTCTGCGGGTGGCGGGTCCGGCTCGATACAAATTCCTCGACGCGATTCAGCTCGAGGCGAACCGGCTTGCCGGTCGCCAGGGCGAGATGGCCGACGACGTCTTCGATCAGCATTTCCTGCTTGACCCCGAAGCCACCGCCGATACGCGGCTTCACAATGCGAATGTCTCGTACCGGGAGCCCGAGTAGCGGAGCGACCATACGGCGCACGTGGAATGGGACCTGGGTCGAGGTGCGGATCACCAGCCTCTCATCGCTATCCAGCCATGCGATGGCGATATGCGGTTCGATCGGCGCCTGTTGGACCTGATGAACCCGGAAGGTCCGCTCGAAGACCCGATCGGCTTGGGCGAGACCGGCGGCAAAGTCGCCGACCTCGGCCTCGATGTTCTGCACGATGTTCCGCTCGGCGTCGTATGCCCCTTCCATGTCGGGTTCATCGTGGATGATGGGCGCATCGCCGGAGATGGCTTCGTTCTCATCGAATACCGCCGGGAGAACCTCGTAGCCGACGTCGATCAGCTTCACGGCCTCCTCGGCAATCTCGAGCGTATCGGCTGCAACCGCCGCTACCCGATCCCCGACGTGGCGGACCTTGTTGTCAAAGCTCACCTGGTCGTAGGGGAGGGGATTGGGGTAGCTCTGCCCGCCGGAGGCGTATCGCACCCGCGGCACGTTCTCGTGGTGCAGAACGGCCCGCACTCCGGGCAGGGCCCGTGCCCGGGAATCGTCAATACTCACAATCCGGGCATGTGCATGCGGGCTGTACAGCATCTTGGCGTACAGCATCCCCCGCATCTCGATGTCATCAACGAATGCCGGGTTGCCCTTGGCCAGCTTGACGGCATCTACCTTCCGCTCCGGCTTGCCGACAACCTCGGTTTCGGGGACTTCCGGGCTGGGGACGACTCGGGGTGCCAGCGGGTCGAGATCGAGTGCGGGGTTTGCCGCCGCCATGTCGGGCGAGGCTCCCGGAGCAACCAGCGGATCGATCAGCGCCGGCTCCACCGCCGCCGTTTGCTCGCCGCGCATCATGGCTGCCGCGCGGAGAACAGCATGTACCGGACGAAGGTAGCCAGTTTCCCGATCGAGAATCCCGGAGAGAGCGTCGCGGACCTCGGCCTCAGTTGGGTTGGCATTGCCGTCGAGCAGTGCCTTGGCGGCGAGGATTGCCGCCGGTGTTGAGTATCCGGACTGGATCGCTCCCGACTCGACGAAGGCCTCCTGCAGCGGATGAAGTCCTCGGGGGAGGTTGATGCTGTCGATGGTCTCGATGTCGTGGCCGTCTGCCTGCGCCGCCAGCATGACCTCAGAAGACACGAGCCGTCCATCGAGCAACACGGCGTCGGCACCGGTCTCTCCTGTTTCGGCTCCGAAGCGAACGCTGAAGAAACCCTCGCGGCGGAGGACGGCACGAAGCGACTCGTGGGGCTCGCAGTCAAAGGCACGTTGCTCGCCGTTGATCGTCACGTTGATCTTCATGACACACCTCCCAGCTCCGCAATGACTCTGTTGGTCAGCACCTCGGCGAGTTCGCGGCGGTACTCGCTCGAACCACGAAAGTCGGCCGGCGGGTCTAGCGATAAGAGCTTCTCAGGGTCAACCAGGATCGGTGTCGCAGCAACTCCGGTGAGTGCAATCCTGAGGTCTCCCGGCACAATGCGACCGGCCGCAGCGACGATCGATGTGTCCGCCGGGGTGCGTCCGGTCCGGGCCGAGGCGGTCTCTCCACCGGCGGTCACCGAAACCGACGTGATGATTGCCCTATCGAGCAGCGACCAATCTGCAAACAGATCTGGGAGGTCGATAGGGTCTTTGCGGCCGGTGATTGCCACCCGGGCTTCGTGGACGAGCAATCCGGCCAGGAGCTCGCTTTCCCAGTCGCCCTCGGCGACAGTGCCTCCGATCGTGGATGCGTTGCGCAGAGTGTTGGGCCCTTCGCGGTGCGCCAGCTCCGCCAGCAGGGGAGGAGTGTTCGGATTCGCCACAAGATCGGCGAGGCGGACCATGGCGCCGAAGGTGACCGTATCCCCGGAGCGGGCGACGGCGGAGTCAACGACTCCCTGGATGTCGACCACCTCGGTGCCGTCGGGCAAATCGACGGTGTTGAGTGCGGTTCCGCCGGCGACCACGGTTGTGGTCACGTCGGCTCGATCCAGGAGCGCTAGCGCCTCGTCGATACTGGCCGGCCGGTGATAGGAAGTGATCGCTTTCATGGTCCTCTCTCGCAGCTCGACGTGGTTAGCCAAGACTAGTTATCTTCTCGTTCATGATTGGTGGCATCGTTCTCGCAGCAGGCCTCTCCGAGCGGATGGGTGAGGGCCGTTTCAAGCAACTGCTCCCGGTCGGTGGCCGCCCCATGGTTGCTGTGGTGGCAGCCCAGGCGGCTGATTCGGATCTGGATCGGGTGGTGGTGGTCACGGGCCATCGCGGCGAAGAAGTGGCTGCGTCGGTTCGGGACACTGGAGTACTGGTTGCATCCAACCCCGACTACAGGCTGGGCAACATGACCTCGTTCCGCACCGGCCGCGAAGCGCTGCCCGGTTGCGAGGCCTTCGTCGTCCTGCTCGCGGACATGCCGGGAGTCACCAGCGAGATGATCAACGAGGTCGTGTCTCATTGGCACGCCCACCAACCCTGGGCCGCAATTTGCTCCTACCGGGGTCGCCGGGTCCATCCACTGCTGCTTTCGGCATCGGCTATGGACGAAGCAGCCCGGGCAACCGGCCCACGAGCGGTGTGGCGCCTGCTGAACGAAACGGCGGCGGTCGACGATATCGAGTTCGACCTGCCTGCGCCTACCGACGTGAACACGCCCGCGGACTACCGAAAGCTACCCGAGTAATTCCAGGGCACGATTGAGGGTGTCGGCGGGATCCAGCAGTTCGACCAGGTCCGGCGCCTCTGGAAGCAATGCTCGGATTGGCTCCTGCAGATGCTCGGGCACTTCCAGCAGCAGCGGGATCTGGTAGGTCCTGCAGATGTGGAACACGTCCTGCACCTGTAGCTCATCACCGGGTTGCGCCGTGATCTTGTGCGGATACCCGATCAGGATGTCGGTTCTGTTCTCGGTGTTGAAGTGACCGACATACAGGCCGTGATGATCCACACCGTTCGACAGGGGGATCGTGTCGTGGCCGGACAGAACGAGAGCGGTGAGCAATCGTGAATCGGTACCTTCGAAGTATCCAACAGATTTGCGTGTCATATCAGGCCAACAATTCCATAGCGCGCTCAAGAATCTCAGACGGATCGAGGAACTCGACAACATCAGGAGCATCGGGCATCAGTCGATGGGCCGCTTCCTTGAGATGCTCAGGCACCTCGAGGAGTAGCGGAATCCCGTACGTTTTGCAGATGTGGAAAATCTCCTGATATGGCAGGTCGTAATCCGCCGGTGCATACAGCTTGTGTGGATAGGCAATCAGCAGGTCGTACTTCTCTTGCTGATTGATCCGCCGCACGTTCTTGCCGTGATGGTCGACACCGTTGGAAACGGGCAGTGTGTCGAAGCCAGCACAAATCAGGCTGGTCAACAGCGTCGAGGTCGTGCCCTCGAAGTATCCAACAGACTTTCTAGTCATTCATGCCTCCACCGTGGCCCGCATTATTGCGGACCACGAATCCTCCAAATCCTTCCTTCAAACAACGCCCTGCGCAATCATCGCGTTGGCTACCTTGAGGAAGCCGGCGATATTAGCGCCGTTGACGTAGTTGCCCGGGGTGCCGTGGCTGTCGGCCGCTTGATGGCAGTTCTTGTGAATGTCCACCATGATGTCGCGCAGCTTCTTGTCAACCGTGTTGCGGTCCCAAGACGTGTGGCCGGCGTTCTGTGACATCTCGAGGCCGCTGGTAGCAACACCGCCGGCGTTGGCAGCCTTGCCCGGGGCAAACAGCACACCTTCGTCCTGGAAGAGGCGGACGCCGTCGGGCACAGTCGGCATGTTCGCTCCCTCGGCGATGAGGAACACCTCGTTGGCGACCAGCGTCTTGGCGTCATCCAGGTCCAGTTCGTTCTGTGTGGCGCACGGGAAGGCGCAGTCGGCATCGTCGACCGCCCAGGGGCGCTGCCCTTCGTAGTAGTCGGCGCCGAATTGCTCTGCGTACTCCGAGATGCGGCCACGACGGACGTTCTTGAGGTCCATGACCCAGGCGAGTTTCTCTTCGTCGATTCCATCCTTGTCGTAGATGAATCCTCCGGAGTCGGAGAGTGTCACCGCCCTGCCGCCGATGCGGTTTATGTTCTCAACCGCAAACTGGGCAACATTGCCGGAGCCGGACACAAGGCAGGTCTTCTGGTAGAGGCTGTCGTCCCTGACCTTGAGCATCTCCTCAGCGAAGTAGATGGTCCCGTAGCCGGTGGCCTCCGGACGGATGAGGCTGCCGCCCCAGCCGTAGCCCTTTCCGGTCAGAACTCCGGCGAACTCATTGGCCAGCTTCTTGTACTGGCCGAACAGGAAGCCGATTTCCCGGCCCCCCACGCCGATATCGCCGGCGGGGACATCGGTGCGGTCACCGATGTGGCGCCAGAGCTCGCCCATGAAGGACTGGCAGAAGCGCATTACCTCCATGTCGCTCTTGCCCTTGGGATCGAAGTCCGATCCACCCTTGCCGCCTCCCATAGGCAGCGTGGTGAGAGCATTCTTGAAGACCTGCTCGAAGCCGAGGAACTTCAGAATCCCAAGATTGACGCTGGGGTGGAAACGCAGACCGCCCTTGTATGGGCCGATTGCGCTGTTCATTTCGACCCGGAACCCGCGGTTCACCTGCACTTCGCCGGTGTCGTCAACCCACGGGACACGGAACATGATCACCCTCTCGGGCTCAACCATTCGCTCCAGGACTTTTGCTTGGCGGATGTCCGGATATGCATCGAGGACCGGAAGGATCGACTCGACAACTTCGTGCACCGCTTGATGGAATTCGGGTTCACCGGGACTACGTGAGGTCACCTGGTCCATGAACGCCGAGACAGAATTGGTCACGCCTTACGCCTCCGTCGTACGGGTATCGAAAACGCTTCTCTCTTCTATGTCGGCAAGAGCCGCATCACCGTTCAGCAATCTGTGATGAGCAACCAAACGAACGGGCACTCGTCTATTTGCATCTGGCGTTGCTTGGATCCCAGGAAAGAGAGCACTGGGTATCCATTCCGGACAGCCTATACATTTTGTCTGTTCCTGTGAGGGACCGTTCCTCCTTCTCCGATGGGCCGATTGGCTTGGTTGAGTCCGCAGAGAGCTCAGGCGTATGGCAGCAAACGGGTGTACACGCTCGTCCACGCCAGCAAGGCATTCGCAGCACCGGCGAACTGACCGAGATCGGCGCCGTCGGGGGGCCGCAATCGTGCCGTGGCCTTGTCGATGAGGTCTGCCAGTTGGTCATTGATGTCTGATTTGGCCGCAGCGGCGAAGCTCTCGATTGTCCAGCCGGTGCCGGTGCCGATCAGCGACTCGGCAACGGCCGAACCGCCGGAGATCAAACCGGCCGCGGTGGTGGCGACGCCGGCGACTCGGCTGATGGCGTCGATATCGCCCTGTGCGTCTTGGGCGCTTCTGGTCATGCCCCGGTTGAGAGTTGCCGCTGCAAATGCCAGGTTGCGGGCATGGGGATACTCGTAGCCGGGGTCGCGTCCCCGCGCCGAGAAGCGGTCCAGGTCGATCGCGGCTCCTCCTCGTAGCCCCTGGAGTACTGCGGCCATGGACTCGGCGTCACCGTTGCTCACCAGGAGGTGCCAGAAGGCGGTGGTGAGGTCGCCATCCGGGTCGGCATTCGTAGCGAGGTCGGTGAATACCGCATCAGGATTGGCCGCGAGGAATCTGACCGATGCGTCCAGGAGGTGTTCTCCAGTCGCGTCGAGCCCAGGATGGGAATGGTGCTCGTCGGACGAAGCCTCGCTCGAACGCTGGGCCGCCGCCATCCGGTCGAGTTGGCCCGGCGTGGTCAGCAGGGTCAGGGCGCTGACGAATCCGGCAGCCAGATGGCTTCCTGCGGTGGTCCGGGATAGTGCTGTGAGTAGCGGTGTGGGGCTTTCTCCGGCAGTCAGGGAGTCGACGATGAACCAGGAGAGAGCATTGGGATGTACCAGTACGGCTCCTGCTGCCCGCGTCTTCTCTGTTGGATCCTGCAAGCCCTGGATCGCCTTGCCTGGTGCGAGTGACGAGAAACGCTGTGTAACTTGATCGGCCCGCAGCACTCCGACCACAAAGTCGGCAATGACTCTGTCCGGGCTGTGGAGCTGGATTGCGACCCCGAGATCAATCAGGTCCGTCTGCCCGCCTGAGGTCAGGAGCGCATCATGGAGACGAACGAGCGTATTTCCTGAGGCGTTGGTCGCAAGTAGCTCGAACACGTCCTGCTTCTCGGCTCGTGAGAACCCGTTGTAGCTGTTGCCCATTTCTGCAACCCAGCGCTCTAGTTGGCGGGGGGAGAGCGCAGCCAGCACCTGATCTAGCTCATCCCCGGCGAGCGAAGCCAGGGTTCGTCGGACGTTGTGTAGGTCACTGTTGGTCACATCCCAGTCAAGCCACCCTTGATCCAGCCACTCACCGATTCGATCAACGGCGTCTGCGATCCTGCGCCGACTGAGGCCGCGGTCACGCAGCCAGGGGATCAGGGCTGCGTCACGCTGTTCCGGTGCGAATACGCCGCCGGCCGCAAACTCGGCGCGCACGAGAGCGGCCAGGTCGAGGCCGGCTTGCTGACCGACCCCGATTGCGCTCGCCCGCCATCTGAGGTCGGCAGCGGCTTGGTCGGCCCACCGCGCGGCTCGCATGAGGGCACCGGCCACATCCGACCCGGTGCGGCAGCGAAGAAGCCAACTCGCCACCGACCCTTCTCGACGCAGCTCGGCCGCCCGCAGCACCAGCCGATCGGCGATTTCAGCCAACCCGTCGGGATCGATGGCGCGGAACAAACAGACTCCAGCACTTTATAGCGATAGTTAGCACTATAAAGAGATACAGAAGTGCGAACTACCCGGTCTGGCGCAAGTCCCTCCGGTCGAAGAGGGCGACGGCGATTGCGATCAGGGCAACGAACACGACGATCAGCGCCGCCGCATTGCCCCAGTCCATCCCGTTGGTGAGTGGCTCGTTCTGGAGGTAGTAGTCAAATGGCGTCAGCGCCGCCAGGGCGTCGACGGTGTCGTTGAGGATCGCAATGGAGTTGATCAGGAACATGGTCAACGCCAGGCCCACCGTCCCAAAGGCCGCAATTCGGACCCTGCCTGTTGCGGCGCCGAGGACCATCGACACTCCGCCGAAGACCAGGCCGAGCAGTGTGCCCAGCACCGAGGCTGCGGCGATGTTCAGCGGGCTGATGCCCAGGCCGCCGAGGAGAGAGCCCACCCACACGCCCGCCCAGGTGGCGAAGCCGACTACAGCTGCCAGTGCGATCATCGCGTACGTCTTCTCGAGTACAACGGTGCGGCGCTTGATTGGGTTGGCCAGCAGCAGGCCCATGGTGCGGCCGGCTTCCTCCCCGGCCAGGCCTCGGGAGCCAATGACGATGGTCACGACCATGACCGCAATTGGAACCATGAGGCCGAATGTCTCCACCTCGTAGAAGCCCTCCGGCGTGCTCATCCCGGAGCCGGTTGAGCCGACGAAGGCCCATAGTTCATCCGGGAGTTGGTCCGCATACTCGAGCAGTGTTGTGTCCATCAGTGCATAGAGGGGCCCCATCAGGACGCCCATGATGAAGAACATCACGTAGGCGACGATGATGAGCATCCCCTGGTGCTCAGAGACCGTCTTGATCCAGATGCGGGCGACCCGGGTCGACCCGGCCAGTCGGTCAACGACCTTCTCGGTCAGCGGATTGGCGCGGAGCCGATCCAGGAGATTGGTACCGACGGTCTGTCCCTTCAGGTCTCGCCGGTTCACGCCAAGCCACGCCAGCCCACCGAGGGCAACGGAACTGCCGAGCAGCACCGTCATATGCCCGCCACTGATTCCCGCCCGCATCGGATCGGCACCATCGAAGTAGTACCACGGGAACACCTTGGCAACATTCTCCCAACCCTCGATCAGCGGGAAGATCCCGGTGGCGATGAACCCGATGACCATGATCCCGGCGGGGACTCCGGAGGCAATCCCGCGGCTGCCCGTCCATGCGCCCAGTGCCGCCGCCAGCATTCCGTAGAACACGGTGTTGGCGAAGAGATGGAATGTGTAGGCAACCATGTTCATGTCGCCCAGTTGGACGTCGAGCACGGCAGCCACCGCGTACGCTGCGCCCCAGAGGATCACCGATCCGACCGCAACCAACACGACCATGTTGGCGATCTTGGAGACCAGGACGTGACTGCGGCTCTTGGGGTTGCCGAGGAGCAGGCCCATGGTCCCGTTCTTCTCTTCCCCGGCGATCGAGGCAGATCCCATCGAGATGGCTAGACCCGCAAGGGTGAAGGCTCCGTAGAGGCCGTAGAGAACGCCAATCGCCAGGCTGGCAGCATCGGCGTTGTCGGGGATGTTCATCAGCGAGCGGAACGCCTCGGGCAGGTCGTCGTACAGGCTGAAGTCGAAGCTTGCATATACCGCCATCGCCAGCAGCAACATGACGATGAGGGCGGCGACGGCGATGGCCATGCTGCGCCATCGGTCCCTCATGGTCTTGGTGAATACTGTTGCGAGCATCAGGCACCGCCCTCCTCGTAATAGGTGAGGAAGATCTCTTCGAGGTCGGCCTCGTGTGTCGATATGTCGAGCAGGCTGTAGCGCTCGGCGGCCACCCTGAGCAGGGTCTCCATCTGGCCATCGAAAGACAGGGTCACGTGGTGGTTCTCGACTGCAACGTCGCGCACGCCCGGCAGCCCCACGAAGACCCCTTGTTCCACGGGCTCGTCGAAGAAGAGATTGACGGTCCGGATGGCCTTGGAGCGCAGGTCGGCGACGCCTTCGACCGCAATCAGATGTCCCTGGCGGATGATGCCCACGCGGTCCGCAACTCGCTGCACTTCGGACAGGGTGTGGCTGGACAGGAACACGGTGCGGCCTTCGGAGGCGACTTCCCGCATCATCTTCTGGAACTCTCGCTGGACCAGGGGATCGAGGCCAGAGCTCGGCTCATCCATGACGAGCAGGTCTGGTCGGTTCATGAACGCCTGGATCAATCCGACCTTCTGACGGTTCCCGGATGACAGGTCACCCACCTTCTTGTCCAGATCGGCACCGAGCCGTTCGGCGAGCTCGTCCACGAACTCCCAGTCGACCCCACCCCGCAGGTTGGCGAAGAAGGTCAGCGTGTCTCTACCCGTCAGGTTGGGGTACATGGCTAGATCGCCCGGCACGTAGCCGATGTGGTCGCGGATCTCCACCGACTGCCGATGTGTGTCCATGCCCAGGATGGAAGCGCTACCTGCGGTGGGACGGATTTCGTCCAGGATGGTTCGGATCATGGTTGTCTTGCCCGCGCCGTTGGGGCCGAGAAACCCGAATACCTCGCCTTTGATGATGTCCAGGTCGAGGTCCACGAGCGCTTTGACGTCGCCGTAGTGCTTGGTGAGCCCCTGGGTGTGGATGGCGATTTGGTCCGTCATGTTGCTTCCTTCTTCAGGTTGTCGGTGGTGGTGCTATCGACAAACGCCTCACGCATCAGCTGAACCGTTGTCTCGGTGAATACTCCCTCGCTGTAGATCTCGAGGGCGGGCGCCATGTAGGCGGTAGCCGACTTGGGGTCCTGGCTGAGGTCGGCTGTGATGTCGACCCCGATCAATCGCTTCAGGTGCTCGTGGAGAACGAGGGCACCGAGTGACCAGATACTCAAGATGGCGGCGCGTTCCCATTCGTGATTGCTGGGCTTGATCATTCCGGTCTCGACACCGGTGGCGACGTACTTCATTGCGTCGGCAACGATTTCGTCGACCAGTTCTGTGACGTGCGGTGACCCATCGACCAGCGTGCGGGCGAGGTACTTGGCAGCCGGGATCTCGCCAACCGTGCGAAATGCCGCCGTCACATCGAATGCGCCCCCGGATGCCATCGCACCGCCCTTTACCTCGCGGATGATGCCGGCAACGAACTCGTCGCAGGCGACCCGCAGCTCGTCTTTTGATCCGAAGTGATGGATCACCAAACCGGGGGAGACCCCGGCGGCAGCTGCGATGGCGCGGATGCTGGTTCCGGCCACGCCGTTGTTGGCGAACTCCGTGATGGCAGCATCGCGGATGCGGGCTGCCGCAGTCCGGTCTTCTTGCCCTGAACGCATGTTCAATATGCTAAACGAGCGTTCAGTACAACGCAAGAAGGTAGTCTGGCGCTGCCGAGCGAAGGGGTAGCAAGTGGAGACCGCAGCGGTGATTGCTGCAATTCTTCTGCAGATGGTTGCAGCATTCCAGGTTGGTCTTGCATACGGCGCGCCGTGGGGCGACCACGCCTACGGAGGACGGGCCAAGACCGTTGCGGGGGTGCTGCCGCCCGGCTATCGAGCGATGAGTGCGGTGGCGGTGCCGATCTTGCTGCTTGCATCCTGGATCGTCCTCGCTAAGGCGGAACTGGTGTCAACCGACCAGGGTTGGATTGACGTCGGAGTGTGGGTGGTATTCGTCTATCTGGCGATCAACACGCTCGGGAATCTGGCTTCGTCGAGCAAGATCGAGCGCTACCTGATGGGAACGGTCACGACCGTTGCCGCGATCTGCACACTGGTGGTTGCGCTCGGGGGCTGATTGCTCCCCGGAACCTCCGAGCTCCTGATCTACGCTGCATTCATGCCGTTGCATGGATCCAGTCTGCGGGAACGCATCCGTCACGTCATCTTCGATCACGACACGCGCCAGTCGCGTTGGTTCGATGTTGGCCTGATGGCCCTGATCGTCTTCAGCGTGCTGCTGGTGATGCTCGAGACGGTTGACGAGATCGAGGCACGGTATGGCACAACGCTGCTCGTGCTCGAGTGGATAGTCACCATCCTGTTCACGCTGGAGTACATCGCCCGGTTGGTGACTGCGGAGAGCAAGGCGCGCTACGCCCGCAGTTTCTTCGGTGTGGTCGATCTACTGGCGATTCTGCCGGTCTACCTGAGCCTGTTCCTGCCGGGAGCGCAATCGCTGCTCGTGATTCGCTCACTGCGGCTGCTTCGGGTCTTCCGGGTCCTCAAGATGGCTCGTTGGTTGAGTGAGGCCAACTACTTGATTCGGGCGATCCGAGCTTCGTCTCGCAAGATCGTGGTCTTCCTCATCGTTGTCCTTCTGATCAATGTGATTGTCGGCTCGTCGATGTACCTGATCGAAGGCCCGGAGAACGGATTCGACTCGATGTTCCGCGGCCTGTACTGGTCGATTGTCACCATGAGCACCGTTGGCTTCGGCGACATCGCGCCTGCCACCCCACCCGGCCAGGTGTTGGCGGCCATGCTCATGATCACCGGGTACAGCGTCATTGCAGTGCCGACCGGAATCGTCTCGGCTGAGGTGGCTACCTCCGGGCAGCAGGAGAAGGCCTGTCGGGCGTGCGGGTCGGCGGTCCATTCCCGAACCGCACGCTTCTGCGACGCCTGCGGGGAGGAGTTGGTCTAGTGACCGACTACAGGTTCACCGCAGAGCTGTGGGAGTACGGTGGCGAGGCCTCCTGGGTGTTTGTGACCCTGCCCCGCGAGGAGTCCGACGAGATCGCCGACATGGTGCCGTGGCGCCCCGGTTTTGGTTCGGTGCGGGTCGATGTGAGCATCGGGGAGACGGCGTGGTCGACATCGTTGTTCCCTTCCAAGGAGCTGAGCGCCTATGTGCTGCCGGTCAAGCGGTCCGTTCGGGAGCAGGAGGGAATCGACATCGGGGATACCGTTACCGTGACCCTCGAGTTGAGCCAACCGTAGGCAGTCCTCCTCTCTGGGTCGCAAGCACGCCGCGATAATGTCCCCGTAGCCAGTTCCTCGATGCAGGGTGCCTGATGTCCGATTCTCTGGGGTCGATGCTGAAACCGCCTCGACCATCCACTCGTGACCTGATTGCAGGGATCAGCGTCGCCTTCATCCTGATACCGCAATCGCTGGCCTATGCCGAGATTGCCGGTGTTCCGGGCTATGTAGGCCTCTATGCAGCAGCGCTCCCTCCGCTTGCAGCATCGATCATTGCGTCGTCCCCGTATCTCCAGACGGGTCCGGTTGCGATGAGCGCCCTCCTTGCCTTCGGCGTCCTTTCTTCGGTCGCCGAGCCGGGCACTGAGGAATACATCGCGCTGGCGGCCCTGCTTGCTCTGATGATCGGAGGGATTCGCATCCTGCTCGGGATTCTCCGTGGCGGAGTCGTTGCGTACTTCATGTCTCAGCCGGTTCTGCTGGGCTTCACGTCCGCAGCAGCGATTCTGATCACCTCTTCCCAGCTTCCTCACGCCCTCGGAGTGGCAGCAGGCGACGGTGGTCTCCTCTTTGAGGCACT
>JASJDZ010000006.1 GCA_030065575.1 Acidimicrobiia bacterium | reverse complement strand
CGCCTCGATCGTTTGACAAATTGATCAGAATCCTGGGGTTCCTGTTATCGTCCCGTGTCGCAAAGGAGGTCTTCGTGACTCGAGATTTGGCCAAATCGACTCTGGACCGGCTTCGCCGCAAGCTCGACGCCGAGGAAGAACGTCTGGCCGACATAGTCGAAGAATATGACAAGGTGTTCACCGAGGTGAACATGGGCTCGACCAGTGCTGAGCACAGCGCCGACCCCAACAGCGCCGATGGTGGATCACTTGCGCTCGAGTTGGAAATGGACCTCTCGGTGCTGGAGAACGCAAAAGAGCTTCTCAGCAAGGTGCGGGCTGCCCAGCGGCGGATGGAGAAAGGCACTTACGGTGTCTGTACCGTCAGCGGCAAGAACATCCCGGTGGAACGTCTCGAGGCACTGCCCTACGCAACCACGCGCGTGGAGTACGCCGACCAGGCGTAGCCGGTCGGTATGACTTCGAGCAAGCGCAGTCTCGACTCCGGCGCTGCCTATCGGATCTCGGTGATTGTCGGCCTGGTCACGCTCGTGATCGACCAGCTCACCAAGAACTGGGCGCGAGACAACCTGGCTGGGGAACCGCCCTTCGAAGTCATCGGAACCTGGCTTCAGTTCACATACGCCAAGAACCCCGGTGCGGCCTTCTCCCTTTTCACCGGCTCGGGCCGGACGATCGGTGTCATCGCCATCGGCGTGGTGGTGTTCCTGCTGATAGTGATCGGCAAGTCGACACGCCGATCTGAGGCGATCGGATTGGGACTCATTCTGGGGGGCGCCCTGGGCAACCTCACTGATCGCATCGCCCGCGCCGACGGTTTCCTAGACGGATCAGTCGTCGATTGGATCGACTGGTGGTTCATCCCCACGTTCAATATCGCCGATGCGGCGCTCAACGTTGGTGTTGCGATTCTCCTACTGAGCACACTGTCGACGGCGGTCGCTCGTGACTGAGCGAGCAACGGTTGTGGTGACGGACGAATTCGCCGGGGTTCGCCTCGACCGCACCCTGGCAAAGCTGTCGGGGTTGAGCCGCGCCCAGACCCGCCAACTCATCGAGGATGGCGAGGTGATCGTCTCCGGGAAGCAGGCCGGCAGAACAACGACCCTCCATTCCGGGGACGTCATTGAGTACCCGTTGCCACCTCCCGAGGAGCCCTTCGTCCCGGAGCCCGTTGCGTTCACAGTTGCCCTGACCCTCGATGAGGTGCTGGTCATCGACAAGCCGGCTGGGCTGGTAGTCCATCCCGGTGCCGGGAACAAGCGAGGCACGTTGGCCCATGGGCTTGCTCATCGCTACCCCGAGCTCGCCGCGCTCGGATCGGATCACCGCTGGGGCCTGGTTCATCGCCTCGATCGTGACACGTCCGGATTGCTCCTGGTTGCCCGCACTGCAGAGATGCACGACTACCTACAGCAGGAACTGGAGAAACGCAGGGTCGGGCGTACCTATCGGGCGCTGGCGACAGGCCCAATGGCGGCGGCGACGGGGACTATCGAGGCTCCAATCGGGCGAGATCCGCTGCGCCCGACCCGTATGGCCATCGTCCGGGACGGCCGTCCGGCGCGAACGCACTATCGGCGTCTCACTGAGTGGGAAGAAGTCACGCTTGTCGAAGTCGAGCTGGAAACCGGCCGTACCCACCAGATCCGGGTCCATTTCGCTTCGATCGGGCACTCCCTGGTTGGCGATGGTACATACAGCGAAGTCCCTGTCTCGGTTGGCAATCCGGGACGGGTATGGCTCCATGCGATCCGACTCCGGTTCCGACTCCCGGATGGTGAAGAGCACACGGTGGAGTCTCCTCTGCCGGGAGATCTCGAGGATTCGTTGCGGGCGCTGGGAGATCCCAACCTGTAGGCGGGCAGGGGCGAGGGTCAGTAGTGTTGGCCCTCATCTCTCGAAGGCGTAACGGATGCCAGGACACTACGAGCGGCTGTCGGCTCTCGACAACTCCTTTCTTGCCCTGGAGTCGCGGTCAACACATATGCATGTTGCTGGGATTGTCACGTTCGCCGCAGAGCCACTGCGGACGAAACAGGGGGGGATCGACATGGCGAGGATCCGGCGCCTTGTCGAGTCGAAGCTCCACCTGATACCCCGATATCGACAACGGCTGGCGCGCGTGCCAGTAGAGAACCATCCGGTTTGGGTCGACGACGAGCACTTCAACGTCGAGTACCACGTTCGTCACTACAGCCTGCCGCTGCCGGGCAACTTCGACCAACTGCGGAACCTGGTCGGCCTGATCATGTCTCAGCAGTTGGATCGTTCGAAGCCCCTGTGGGAATTCAACGTCGTTGAAGGTCTCGAAGATGATCGTTTCGCCATCATCTCGAAGATTCATCACTGCATGATCGACGGGATTGCCGGTGTCGATCTCATGGCTGTTCTGCTCAACCTGGCTCCTTCGGACGAGATCGCCGACCCGGAGCCATTCACTCCGCGGCAAGAACCATCCGGAAGCGAACTGCTCATCCGGGAAACGGCACGGCGCACGGGCAAGACAATTGCCGCAATGCGTTCGCTGCGTCAGTTGAACGATGACACCACCCAGCTTCTGCGCGACGGTGCGTACCGAGCCCGAGCGGCGGGGTACTCGCTCACATCCGGTTGGTTGACGACCGCGTCGGCCACCCCGCTCAACGGGACGGTGGGGCCAAACCGTCTCTTCGGGACACTGCGAACCTCGCTCCGGGACATCAAGAAGATCAAGAATGCCGCCGGCGGAAGCGTCAACGACGTAGTGCTGGCAACTGTCGCAGGCGGGGTGCGCCGGTTCCTCAGAGATGTGCGGGAGTACGACATAGCCGGCGTCGACTTCAGGGCGATGGCCCCGGTATCGGTGCGAAGCCAGGATCAACGCGGGACCCTGGGTAACCAGGTCGCCATGTGGTTGGTGTCGCTGCCTGTTGATGAATCGGACCCGATGGCCCGGCTCGAGGCTGTGAAACGGTCGACCGGTCGCCTTAAGGAGACCAACCAGGCTCTTGGTGCCGCAACTTTGGTCAGGCTATCGGCCGGCGCCCCCGCAACGCTCGTTTCGATGGCAAGCCGCCTCGCGACCGGCGTTCGCCCGTTCAACATGACGGTGACGAACGTGCCCGGGCCGCAGTTTCCTCTCTACTTGCTCGAGTCCGAGATGCTCGAGTCATATCCCCTCGTACCGCTGTGGCACGGTCACGGCATTGGTTTGGCGCTGTTCTCCTATGCCGGATCGGTGTTTTGGGGCTTCAACGCTGACTACGACTTGGTTCCGGACGTTGATGCTTTCGCTCGGGCAATCGAGGAGTCCTTCGCCGAGCTGCGCGAGGCGACCGCTGAGATGGGCGAGGCGACCGCGGCCGCCACTCCCAAGAGCCCGAAGCGCCCGAAGTCGCGACCACCGCTCGGCGCGTCGCAGGTGAAGAAACCAGCTAGCGGCAAGGGCAAGAAGAAGCCCAGCGACGACTAGCCGAAGAACATCGTCGCTGTCTCAAAGATGTCCGCCGGCACCCCCCGGATTGTGGCGCACGCCTCTTCCATCGGGACCGCAACGATGTCGAGCCCGCGCAGCGCAGTCATGACCCCGGTCTGGCCGGTGGCGGCATAGTCGGCGGCAGCGACACCAAATCGGGTCGCGAGCACACGATCGAAGGCCGAAGGAGTTCCCCCGCGCTGGACGTGGCCGAGAACCGTCACCCGGGTCTCGAACCCTGTCATTTGCTCCAGGGCGGTAGCCACGTGGAATCCAACGCCACCGAGACGTTCGAAGCCAAAGGCGTCCTTTCGTTTCTGCTGGGTTGTTGCCCCCGGCGGGGGCTCTACTCCCTCGCCGACCACGACAATGGAATACCGTTGTCCACGCCGATGGCGGTTGCGCAGTATCTCTGCGGTTTCCTCGATGTCGTATGGCACTTCCGGGATGAGGATGGCGTCGGCCCCGCCGGCAATCCCGGCGTAGGTTGCGATCCACCCCTTGGTGCGGCCCATAACTTCGACGACGATCACTCGATTGTGCGACTCCGCAGTGCTGACCAGTCGATCGATGGCTTCGGTGGCTATTTGGACGGCGGTGTTGAAGCCGAAGGTCATATCTGTGCCGTTGATGTCGTTGTCGATGGTCTTGGGTACACCGACGACCGGAAGTCCCTCTTGCGACAGTCGCAATGCAGAGCGCAGGGTGCCGTCACCACCAATGACCACGAGGCTGTCGATCCCGTTCTGCTCGATGGTCTTCGCACAACTAGCGAGCCCATCCCCGTGCACATATGGGTCCATGCGTGATGATCCGAGGATTGTCCCCCCGCGCACCAGGATCCCTCGAACCGCATCGCGATCGAGTTGCACGGTATCGCCCTCCATCAGGCCCTCCCAGCCGTTCCTGATGCCGACGACCTCGGCGCTGTGGATCTTTGCCGCCCGCACCGTGACGCCTCGGATTACCGCGTTGAGCCCGGGGCAATCGCCACCGGCCGTCAGCACACCAATTACCGCCATGAGCCTCTCCTCCTAGTCCCCGAGCACGGTAGTACGCCTCCTTGGCGGCACCTTGCATCGCCTTACGCTTTCATCTATTCACCGAGGCCGCGGAGCGGTATTTTGGAGGTAGCCACACATGGAGGCCTCATGAAACCGCCGGTTTGGGATCTACACAATGTTGTTGTCGGCGTCGATGGGTCTGATCAGTCTCGCCATGCGGCCATGGTGTCGGCCGATCTGGCGCGGCGGAATGGGGCCGTGCTGCATCTGGTGACCATCGTCCGTCCCCCGGAGGGATGGTGGGGCATCGTGGGCTCACCACCGACCCCGTCGGCGCTGAGCAAGTCGCTCACCGACGCGCAGCGCGAGATACTGGACTCGGTGGTTGCCGACCTGGACCTCAGCGACATCGAGGTGGTACAGGTAGAGGACGTGGGGGACCCTGCTCGCATGCTCCTCGAATACGCACACCGGGTTGATGCCGACGTAATGGTGATCGGGCGCCGCGGCGCCGGGCTCATCGAGAGAATCATGCTCGGATCGGTCGCCAACCGGGTTGTCCATGATGCGGAGTGCCCGGTTCTACTCGTTCCATGAGAACGGCCGCTCGCAACTGCGAGCGGCCGCAATCAGTTCGGGGCTACCTAGTAGAGGAACATGGGCTTGCCGGCAACGTGGCGCAGCTTGGGCCGGTACGACTCGGCATCATATAGCTCGTCGATGTCGACACGCTTCACGCCTTCGCCGGTGACGCTGATCGGGACGCTCGTATAGGTGCCGCCACGAAGCGCGACCATACGTCCGCTGGCTCCTTCCATCGCAAGATCAGCTGCCATCACCGCGTAGTTGAGTGCGACCATGAGGTCGAGCGAATCGGGTGAACCCGATCGCATCAAGTAGGCGACCTGCTGGAAGATGATGCCTTCCCCGGTCCGCTCCTTGAGCAACTCTCCGGTCAGCGCACCAATTCCACCCAGCTTGCGGTGGCCGTACGCATCGGCTTCACCGCTGAGCACCATCTCGCCGCCGAGCAGCCTGGCACCCTCGGAGATTGTGACCATGGCGTAATTGGACGGGTTTATCGCCTTGTCTTCCATGAGAAGGCCGGCGAGCCTGTCAATGTCGAACGGAACCTCGGAGATGATGCTCCGCTTCACCCCGGAGAGGTATGCCGTAACGAGTGCGGTTTCGCCGCTGTACCGACCAAACAGCTCTACAACTGCGATCCGCTCGTGTGAGCCGGTTGCCGTTCGTAGGTTGTGGATGAACTGCACGCCCCGGCTAACGGCGGTCGAGAAGCCGATGCAGTAGTCGGTGCCGTGGACATCGTTGTCCATTGTCTTGGGGATACCGATGACCGGGACACCCTCCTCGTGGAGACGTAGGCCGTAGGAGAGGGTGTCGTCGCCGCCGATCGGGATGAGCACGTCGATGCCGAGCTTCTCGACCACCTTGAGTGCGTGATCGGTGAAGTCAAACGGACCGTCGCCTTCGGCCCGGTCGGCCAGGAAATCGGGAACGTCGTCCGGGGATACCCGACCCGGGTTGGTGCGGGACGTGTGTAGGAAGGTCCCGCCGGTACGGTCGACAGTGCGGACTGTGGCCGGCGTCAACTCGACCATGTGGTCGTTCCAGCTCTCGGGATCCTCCGGGTTGGCGTACAAGAGGCCACCCCAACCGCGCCGGATGCCGGTGATTGAGTGCCCAGCTTCGCTGACCCGGTTCACCACTGCCTTGATACATGGATTGAGGCCCGGTACGTCACCGCCGCCAGTGAGAATTCCAATGCGCATGAAGCCTCCGATTGTTCGCGTAGGCGTATCCGTAGCGAGATAGTAGCGACACCCGGCCCAAGGCAGAACTGGGTCCGATTTCGCGCTGTAGCGAGTCGGCCCCGAGCATGCTTACATGTGTGTAGTTCCCACTGGAGCGCGATTGGCCGGGTTCGCACATCTGCACGTACACACCGAGTTTTCCATGCTTGACGGTGCCGCGCGGGTCAACGAGCTGGTCAAGGCCGTGGCGGCGGACAACCAACCGGCGGTGGCGATCACGGATCACGGCGTTCTCTACGGGGTTGTCGATTTCACCAAGGCCGCTCAAGCGGTAGGGGTGAAGCCGATCATCGGCATCGAGGCGTATGTGACTCCGGGGTCGAGGTTTGATCGCCCGCCGCGACGCGATGACATCCGGTACCACATGACCCTGCTCGCCACGAATGAGACCGGATACCGCAACCTCATGAAGCTGGCTTCGCGCGCCTACCTGGAGGGCTTCTACTACAAGCCGCGTATGGACGTTGAGCTGCTCTCCGAGCACCACGAGGGGATCGTTGCGCTATCGGGGTGCCTCGGTGGTCACGTGCCGCAACTGCTGGCGCCGGATGCTTCCAGCGAGGAGGGCAATCGGGGCCAGGTTCGTGACTACGACGCCGCGGTGGCTGCCGCCGCGATGTATCAGGACGTATTTGGCCGCGATAACTGGTTCATCGAGATTCACGACCACGGTATCCCGGCGCAGCAGAAGGTGCTTGGCGATCTCAAGCAGATCGCTGCCGACATCAACGCTCCTCTGGTCGCTGCCAACGACAGCCACTACACCTACGCTCACGAAGCCGATGCCCACGACGTTCTGCTCTGCATCCAGACCGGCTCGAATCAGTCAGACGAGGATCGGTTCAAGTTCCAGGGGTCCGAGTTCTACCTCAAGAGCGCCGAGCAGATGAACCGTTTGTTCCCGGAGGATGAGTACCCGGGGGCGTGCTCCAACACTCTGCTCATTGCTGAGCGCGTCGACCACAACATCGAGTTCGGCAAGATCCTGTTGCCGCAGTTCCCGGTACCGGATGGACATACCGAGCAGAGCTACCTCGCTGAACTCGTGCTCGATGGGGCGAAACGGCGATACGGGGCGCTGCTCCCCGAGGAAGCCCGGGAGCGGATCGAGTATGAGTTGAAGGTCATCGAGGACATGGGCTTCTCCGCCTATTTCCTCATCGTTTGGGACCTGATCCGCTACGCCACCGAGCACAACATCCGCACCGGACCGGGCCGGGGGAGCGCGGCGGGTTCGATCGTTGCCTATTGCCTCGGTATCACCAAGCTCGACCCGATCGAGTACGGCCTCATCTTCGAGCGGTTCCTCAACCCGGGTCGCAACGAGATGCCCGACATCGATATGGATTTTGACGAGAGATACCGCGGAGATGTGATCCGCTACTGCGCGGAGCGCTACGGCACTGATCATGTTGCTCAGATCATCACTTTCTCCACAATCAAGGGCCGCCAGGCAATACGCGACGCCGCCCGGGTTCTCGGCTTCCCGTACGGCCTCGGCGACAAGGCGTCCAAGCTGATGCCGCCGGCCATACTCGGCAAGGAAGCCACTCTCGCCCAGTGCTTGGAGGCCCCGGGGCCAGAAGCATCCTCAACCGTGAAGGACTGGTACCAGGGCGCCCACGGCCTCCGCGAGCTGTACAACCAGGACTCCGAGGTCAAGCGGGTAGTCGACACGGCGCGGGGGCTCGAGGGCCTGCGTCGTCAGGACTCGATTCATGCCGCGGCCGTGGTCATTGCCCCCACCCCGCTCACTGAGATAGTCCCGCTGCAGCAAAAGGGCGAAGGAACCGAGATCGTCACCCAGTACGAGATGCACGGCGTTGAGGAACTCGGCTTGCTCAAGATGGACTTCCTGGGTCTGCGGAACCTGGCAACGATTGAGCGATCGCTGGAGCTGATAGAAGCCAACACCGGGACCCGGCCGGACATCGACTCGATAGCGCTCGATGACCCCAAGGTCTTCAAGATGCTTCAGGCGGGGGACTCGATGGGAGTCTTCCAGTTCGAGGGTGGCCCGATGCGGGCCCTGATGCGGAACCTGCAGCCGGACAAATTCGAGCACCTAACAGCGCTGAACGCCCTCTATCGTCCGGGCCCGCTCGGCGCCGGCATGCACCTGAAGTATGCAGACCGCAAGAACGGCCGTGAGGCTGTCGACTACCCCCATCCCGACCTGGAGGAGATCCTCGGCGACACCTACGGGATCATGGTGTTCCAGGAACAGGTGATGCAGACGGCGCGTAAGGTTGCCGGCTACTCCATGGCCGAGGCGGATCGGCTGCGCAAGGCGATGGGCAAGAAGATCGCATCGGTGATGGCCGCCGAGGAGCAGAAGTTCATCGAAGGCAGCGTTGCCAACGGCACTTCGTCTGATCACGCCAAGGAACTGTTCGGCTTCATCGAGCACTTCGCCGGGTACGGTTTCAACAAGTCGCACTCGGCCGCCTATGCCCTTGTCGCCTACCAGACGGCCTGGTTGAAGGCGCACTATCCCGCTGAGTACATGGCGGCGCTGCTGACGGCGGTCAAGCGGGACAAAGACCGCACCGCCCTGTATCTGCATGAGTGCCGCCAGATGGGCATCAGAGTGCTCGTCCCCGACGTGAACCTATCGGACGTCGACTTCTCGGCCGTGGGCGGGGACATCACCTTCGGGATGTCTGCTGTTCGCAACGTAGGAGAGGCCGTGGTGAGGCCGATCATCGACGAACGGCAGCGGGGCGGAGAATTCACCTCGTTCAGCGACTTCATCAATCGGGTGGACCTTGCGGTGCTGAACAAGCGCACCATCGACTCATTGATCAAGGCCGGAGCCTTCGACTCGCTGGGACACTCGCGGCGTGGGCTCTTCGAGACATACCTCGACACGCTTGATGCCACGATCTCACGCCGGCGCGCCGAGGAGATGGGCCAGTACAGCTTGTTCGGCGGCGGCGATGACGAAATCGAGGAAGTCGAGATTGCGATTCCTGCGCACGACTGGGGCAAGAAAATCCAGCTCGCCTTCGAGAAGGAGATGCTGGGGCTGTACGTGTCCGATCATCCCCTGTTCGGAATCGAGCGGTCTCTGCAGGCGATCTGCACCTGCACAGTGCCGGGATTGTGGGAGCGAGAAGACAAGGACAAGGTCACCATCGGGGGAGTGGTCGGCTCCATCACCAGGCGCTACACGAAGGGCGGGGACCCGATGCTCTTCTTCGTCCTGGAGGACCTCCAGGGAAGTACCGAGGTTGTGGCCTTTCCCAAGGTGGTTGCCGAATACGGCCCACTGGTCCGCGAGGACGCGATCGTCGTTGTCACCGGGAGGGTCGACCACCGCGGCGATGATGTGAAGTTCATTGCGCAGGAGCTGCGTGAGCCGGAGCTCACCGAGGAGTCGATGGTGCGGCTACGGGTCCCGGCGGCTCGTCTATCCCGCAACATGGTCGATCGCCTCCGTGGGGCCTTGCAGAACCATCCCGGTGGTGCTGCGGTCTACCTCCATATGACCTCGGAGAATGGGGAGAAGGTCATTCGATTGGGGGAGGAGCATCGCGTCGAGCCTCGCTCCGCTCTCTTCGCTGAGCTGCGTGAGCTGCTCGGCCCCTCAGCGGTCCTCTGAGGTCGGCCCCAAGACATGAGCCACGAGCTCGGGTGAACCCTCGAGTAGTTCGGCAAGCGCATCCACCGAGGTTGGGGACCGGTCGACCCAAGGGACCTCGAGAAGATGCAACCCATAACGGGCAACGAACTCCTGCTTGACCTCGTGCTGGAGACGTACCTCGGCCGCCCACCTACTTAGATTCTCCCGCGCCGCGATGCGAACGTCAGTGCCGATGTCAGGGCTGCGCAGATTGCGCGACACAGTCCAGCTCTCCGGTAGTTGCTTGTTGAAGACAACGGTCTCCGGCCGTCCCGGGCCGCTCTCCAACTCCTCGAAGAAGCGACGCGCTTCGCGCAACGGCGTGGGCTCGGCGGTGGTCACGACGATCGAGGTTGCCTCGCGCAGATGGAGGTCGATGGCCCGAGATCGGCGCGAGATCCCGTCATAGAGCGAGCGCAGATCGAGAAGGAACTCCGCTATCTCCTCGAGGAGGGGCCCGCCGAGAACTGCGTCGGCCAGACGAAGCGCCGGTCGGGCAGTCACTTTGTAGAGCGCCCGCCGGCCCGGAATGCTCGCTCCGGTGAGCCAGCGCAACAGGCGGCCGCCGACGACCTCGCGCATTCTGGCCGGGGCGGTATAGAAGTCGAGGCCGCCACCGGCGGGCGGCGTGTCAACAACGATCAGGTCCCAGCGCCGCGACTCGACGTGCTCGCTCATCTGTTCGCCGGCTGCGTACGCTTGCGCCGCCGGGAAGCGGTCGGCCAATGCCCGGAAGAACGGATCTTGTAACAGCCGATTGGCCACCTCGGGCTCGGCGTGGCGATGAACCATCGCCTCCCACGATGCGGAGACGTCGAGCATGGCAGCCGATAGCCCGGGTTGTGCGGTGACCGGCTCCGGGTGATTATCCAGCGATTCCAGCCCGAGGGCGCTGGCCAGCCGGCGAGCGGGATCGACTGTCATTACACAGGTGGCCAAACCCATGCGCGCCGCGGTGACTCCAAGCGCGGCCGAGAGAGTCGTCTTGCCTACGCCGCCGGCGCCGGTGATCACCAGGACACGAGGGTTCACTGCTCACCGTCCCAGATGTCCGCCAGTTGCTCGGCGACTTCGGCCGGGGTGTGGATCCCAAACAGATACGGGAGGCGGGGGCCATCGGGCAGCTCATCGAGCCAACGGCTCTGCTGGGCCAGAACGGCGAGGTGGTGCTCAGCCGCCTCGCGGTGAGGGCCATCGGGCAGCGTTGCCAGGTCCGGCTCGTCCAGCAGTAGCTCGGGGAGGATTCTGTTGGCGACAACTGCTTCCAGGTTGACCACGGGCTCTGCATCCAAGCGTTCCAGGACGGCCTGTGTCTCGAGCACAGGCAGCTCGTCGGGTGTCGCCACGAGTACGAGCGAGACTGCCTCGGAGTCGGCAAGTGCCGAGCTCATTCGCTCAGCCTGGGCGCGGATCGGGCCGGCCGGCACCAGCTCGGCGATTGTGGTCGGAGCTCGCAGGTAGGAGAACAGCTGGCCGAGGGGTGGTGCATCGACCAGCACGAGATCGTATTTGCCCTGCCACATCTCGTATACGGGCTTCCCGATGGTGACGATCTCCCGGATTCCGGGCGCAGTCTCCGCAAGGACGCTCAGGGCGCGGGACAGGACCTTGGTAGGAGCGGCACGGGGGACGTGAAGCTGTAGCCGTAGATACTCATCGAGAGCATCGCTGCGATTGACCGCCATTGCGGTGACACCGGGGCGGACTCGGTGTGGGATGTACTCGAGGCGCTCGGTGGCCAGGTGGAGACCGGCCCCGATCCCTTCGACCATCCCGACAACCAGGACCCGGAGACCGCGCCGGGCGGCCAGCAACGCCAGCGACGCAGTAATGGCCGACTTGCCAACGCCACCCTTGCCGGAGACAAACGTCATCTTGCGGTCGAGCATCCCCGCGAGCGTAGGGCGTCCCCGGTTCAGAGCCAACCCGCCAGTCGCTAGCCTGGCCCGCACCATCGCCAGGAGGTCCAACCAGTGGCTCAACTCGACGTTGAAGAATTCCTAGCCAGGTTCCGTGCTCGCGGCGCAGCCGTAAAGGATCGGGGAATACCTCCGCTCGAAGGCGAAGCACGCCAGCAATTCATCAGGCAGGCGGAGAAGGACTATCTCGATTACTCCCTCGTCGGCAGCGCCTCATGGGCTATTGAGGATGACCACCTGGTTCTGCGAATACCGCTTGCCTGAGGTCAGCTCTCCGGCTCCGTAATGCCGAGAGCCGCGCGCTTTGCCGCCGCCCGTCGTTCTCCCTCCAGGCGGGCGAGGTCGTAGTCGGCGTGATCCACATAGGTCATGGCATCGGCGATCAGGCGATGTCCTGCTTGCTCGGCAATGAGCCGGTGCATTTCCTGGCATACCCGCCGGTAGCCGGGGTGTCCCCCGGGGCCGGTTCGCAACTCGAGGAGGTGGAAGGCCTCGCGGGCGTTGAGTTGGAAGAAGAACCGCACCCGATAGGCAAACGGGACCACGTACTGAGCAACATCCGGACCGAGCCCTTCGGCGACTTCGCGATGGAGCGATTCGGTTCGAGCCATCGCCTCGTCCCAAAGGTCCTGGGCTCCCACATCGACTATGGCTTCCGGGGTGACGTACCCGTGCCTGGGGGAGAGACGCTGCCACTCGATGGACAGCATGCGGTGGCGTTGCAGGTCGCGGAAGATGCCGTAGTCGCAAAGGATGTCGAAGCGGTAGTCGCTGCGCTCCATGGCGCGCCCCGGTTTGTGCCGGCGGTTGCGGCGGTCCCCAACGTAGGCACGGATCAGCTCGGCTCTCTTCTGTTCGGGTAGGTCGGCGACTAGATCGAGCAGCTGGTCGTCGGGCAGATCGGTGTACGCGTAGAGGGACGCCGCTGCGGTCTTCAACTCTGCGTCCTGTTCCCACTCGACCAGAGTGACCTCGGGGCGCGGCTGCGGCTGCGCTGCGACTTCGCCGGCGAGCTCTGCCATCTTGATCGCAATTTCGCTGAGGTATTCGCTCCAATCGATCCCACGCCCGGGAACGTCGACGCGCTTCATGAACGAAGGGATCACCTTGCGGAGTTCGTCGAGCATGAGGTCGGCAAACTCGCGAGCTTCGGCAAGCGGGTGTGCCCGCATCCGGATCAACATCATCTCGTAGGCCTGGCCTGACCCGAAGATACCGACGTTGGAAGTTGTGGCTGCCGGGAGCAACCCACGTACGTCGTCGCATGCCTTGGCCCGGATTGTGGAGCGCCAGACGAAGTTGGAGTCACCTTCCTGCTTGGGGTAGAGGGTCTCGTAGTAGGGGACCAGGCGCTCAATGAGGTGGGCGTACGTGTCGAACAGCCAGTCCATCGTTGCCACATAACGATCCCGGAACGGTGAATCGTCGATTTCGGGCGGAATCATGTAGCGGTACCGGTCGCCCAGCTTCTTGTCGTAGAAGATGTAGCGGGTGCTCTGTTCGAGGTACGACGCCAGGCGCCCCCATTCGAGGACTTTGGTCAGGACATTCGATGCCTGCTCGCACGCAAGGTGGGCACCACCGAGTTGAGCGACGGAGTCGTCGCCATACTCGGAGAAGACCCGGTCATAGAGATCTTGGGCGCGCTGCAGCCGGACCGTCGGGTCCTCTGTCTCGAGCTCAGCAGCGATGCTGGCAACGCCTACCTCTGGCTGGTTGTAGAACTCGTCTAGGAAGAGACGTCGGACCGACTTCGGGGAACGGCTGTAGCGGGCAAACAGCGCCCCCTTGACCACCTCGGGCAAATTGACGATGGCGAAGACGGGCCTGTCGAGATTCGTGAAGAAGCGGCCCAAGACGCGACGTTCGTCTTCGGTGAATTGCTCTACGTGGAAGTCCATTTTCCGCCTGGATCGATACCGCAGAGCACCCTAACCGCTGGCCGTGGAAAAGACCGGATGTGCGTGCATGAATCGCGTTCCCGGGTATCCTCCGCGCCATGTTCGTACTACGAGCAGTCATAGCTGCCTTGATCGCCGCCGCCATTGGGGTGGCGCTGATCCCGTTGGCGGTGCTCCTCGACCTGCGGCGCGGCGGGACTGGATGGGGTCTGTGTGCCGATGGATTGGGCGAATGCCGCAATAGCTACTTCGCTGGCTTCGAGTTCATCGGCTGGTTGTTTGCCGCTCTGTTCGTTCTTCTCGGCATGATTGCGATGTGCGTCAAGATCCTCCGCTACCTCGAACATCGCGCCGGGCGGGACTCGAACATGGTTGTGCAATGACCGAATCGCCCGAAGACATCCTGCTTCCGCTGCGCGACAGGTTTCCTGATTACCTCGCCACCTTCGGGATTCTGTGGGCGGCGATAGTCGCAACGGGATTGGCGATCGGCGCATTCACTGGAGCATCGCTGGTGGAGGGCATTGCCTACGTCGCCCTGGCGACGGGGATCGCACTCATGCTGGCCGGAGGTGCCAGTGGTGGTGGCTACACCAGTCTGGGAATGGGTGCTGCGGGGGCGATCTTCGGATCCCGGCAACGTCACGACGACGACTTCGACGACGCTGAGGTACGGCGTGGCCGGATGAAGCGGATCGATGCTCAAGAGCGGTTGCGCCGGGGACTGCGGCCAGAGAAGAACCCGCGGGCATTCTGGCAAGTCATTGCAGGGGCAATAAACCTGGCGGCCTCGATCGCCTTGCTGATCAACTTCGGCTCCTAGGACGCCGATCGCTCCTATGGGGATATCGGCCCGGGACACGGAGCGCCTGCTGCGAACCATCGGCATGGAATACACTGCCCCGAACGGACCCAACCGGGTGAGGAGGGAAACTAATGAGCAAGGTGCGAATCGCAGAGTGGGATGAGCTAGATGATCGTCAGCCCGCTCACGCTCTCGTAGGCAATGTCGATCTGGTCGTGATTCGCTTCGACGACGACGTATCGGTGCTCTACGGACGGTGCTTGCACCGCGGTGCGCTCATGGCCGACGGTGTAGTTCGTGGTGAGGACCTGATCTGCGGAGTCCACAACTGGGACTACGAGTACGAGTCCGGCGTCAGCTCCTACGAACCATCCGAGCGATTGCACAAGTTCTCCGCCACGATCCAGGATGGTGGCGTTTGGGTGGATGAGGACGAGATCGCTGCTTGGGAGCAGGACAACCCGCAGCCGTATCGCCGCGATGAGTACCAGGGCACCTTCCAGGACCACTCGAAAGGCGACCCGGCCGAACCACACGTCAAACTCATCCGCGAACTCGCCGGCCACGGACTCGGACGCGTCGGCCATCACGGTCCGGTGGCCGCAATGGGAGTGTCCCGGACCGAGCTGCCCACCTGGGACGACCTTCAGTTCGTTACCGCCCAGCTGGCCCGTGCGCCTCAACTCGACGACGAACCAGTGGGTACGGAGCTGACCATCGGGCCGCGGGCCGGCAAGCCGCTGACCCTGGAAATCCCGATCTTCGTATCCGACATGAGTTTCGGGGCGTTGTCACTCGAGGCCAAGGTGGCTCTAGCTCGAGGCGCCGAGCTCGCCGGGACCGGCATCTGCTCCGGCGAGGGGGGCATGCTTCCGGAGGAACAGGAGGCCAACAGCCGCTATCTCTACGAATTGGCCTCCGCCCGCTTCGGCTTCTCCATGGACAAGCTCGACCGGGTGCAGGCGTTCCACTTCAAGGGTGGTCAGGGAGCCAAGACCGGCACCGGTGGCCATCTGCCGGGCGAGAAAGTGCAGGGCAAGATCGCCGAGGTGCGCGAGCTCGAGCCCGGCACGCCCGCGATCTCGCCTTCACGTTTCCCCGAGTGGGACGACGAGCATCCGTTCCGCCACTTCGCCGATGAAGTTCGCAAGCACTCGGGTGGCATCCCGATTGGTTTCAAGCTGTCCGCTCAACATGTTGAGGACGACATCGACGCTGCTCTTCGTATCGGCGTGGATTACGTGATCCTGGACGGTCGCGGTGGCGGGACCGGCGCCGCCCCGCTCATCTTTCGTGACAACATCTCGGTGCCCACCCTGCCGGCGCTGGCCCGCGCCCGCCAACACCTCGACCTCCGAGGCGCCAGCGGCGACGTTACGCTGATCATCACCGGTGGCCTGCGGACCCCAGCCGACTTCGCCAAGGCATTGGCTCTGGGCGCCGACGGCATCGCAGTGTCCAACGCTGCCATCCAGGCCATTGGCTGCCTGGGAATGCGCGCCTGTCACACCAACAACTGCCCGGTGGGGATCGCCACCCAGAAAGACCACCTGCGGACGCGGCTTCCGGTGGATGAGGGTGCCGAGCGGCTGGCTCGGTTCCTCGACTCCTCGGTCGAGATGATGAAGCTTCTCGCCCGCGCCTGCGGCCATACCCATCTGAACCAGTTCCGCCGCGAGGACCTGACTACGTGGAAACGGGATGTGGCCTATCTCACCGGGGTCGCCTACGGAGGCGCGGTGCCGCTGTAGGCCGCTGTTCGGCGCGCCGGCCCAGTCGTACAATCCCACGAGTCGGACGAGGGGAAGCATGCCCGAGAGAGAAGCAGAGCTGATTTGGCGCAAGGTGCTGGATCGCAATGAGCTGGCAGAAGGCCGAGTCAAGCCCGTGACCAGCGGCCACGCAACGCTGTGCATGACCCGACATGAGGGCAGCTACGGGGCGCTGGACAACCGCTGCCCGCACCAGGGCGGGCCGCTTGGCGAGGGTTCGATCGAGAACGGCCTGCTGCGCTGCCCCTGGCATGGCTGGGACTACGACCCGCTGACCGGGAAGGCTCCGGGCTTCGATGATGGGGTTGAGGTATTTGCGGTCGAGGAGCGTGATGACGGCGTCTGGGTGGGACTCCCACCCGAGCTGGCGCACGTTCGCACGGTCACGGATGTGATGGCCGAAACCATGGTCGCCTGGGGAATCCGCCAGGTCTGGGGCATGGTCGGGCATTCGAACCTGGGCCTGGCTGACGCTTTGCGGCGCCGCGAGCAAGAAGGCGAACTCAGCTACTACGGGATTCGCCATGAGGGCGCCGCCTCCTTTGCCGCCTCGGCCTACGGCAAACTGACCGGTCGGCCGGCGGCCTGTCTGGCGATTGCCGGCCCCGGGGCGACCAATCTGCTGACCGGACTCTGGGACGCCAACGTCGACCGCTCACCCGTTCTTGCGCTGACCGGCCAGGTGGATACGCAGGTCCTGGGTCCGGGCGCCTTCCAAGAGGTCGACCTGACAGCGGCATTTGGCAAGGTGGCGCAATGGAGTCAACCGGTCCTGGGTACCTCTCGTCACGCCGAACTGGTCAATCTTGCTGCCAAGAGTGCGATCCTCAACCGGGGTGTTTCACACCTGATCTTCCCTGACGAGGTGCAGACCCAGCCGGCCGCCGACGGGGCCAAGGCTGGAGGTCCGGAGGGCCGCCTTACGCAACACGAAATCACCCCGCCGCGCAAGTCGCTGGACGCCGCTCTGGATGTCATCCGCGGTTCGCAGCGACCCGTGATCATCGTTGGCCACGGAGCTCGCTTTGAGATGCCGGCTGTGCTCGAACTGGCCGAGCTGCTGCATGCCCCGGTCCTCACCACCTTCAAGGGCAAGGGGCTGATCTCCGACCATCACCCCCTCGGTTGCGGTGTCCTCGGCCGCAGCGGCACGCCGATCGCCAGTTGGTTCATGAATGAGTCAGACTCGCTGCTGGTCTTTGGAGCCAGCTTCTCGAACCACACCGGAATCACACCGAAACGGCCAATCGTCCAGGTGGACTTCGATCCGATAACGTTGGGCAAGTTCCACCCCGTGAAGGTCCCGGTTTGGGGGGAGATAGGTGTCACCGCCCGGCTGCTGGCGGCTGAGCTGGCTGTCGACGCCGGTGGGGCCGACCGCGTCGATCAGCGCACGGAAGTCGCCGAGCGTTGGCGCCTCTGGCGCACTGAGAAGCAGCGCCGCCTGTCCGAAGAGCGCGGCCGGGGAGTGTCGTCTGCAGCCATCTTCGACGCCATGAACCGCCAGGTTCCCTCCGATGCCATCGTTGCCGTGGACGTCGGGAACAACACCTACTCGTTCGGCCGCTACTTCGAATGCCGGGAACAGGCGGTACTCATGTCCGGCTACCTGGGTTCCATTGGTTTTGCCTACCCGGCGGCCATGGGCGCATGGGCCGCAACCCAGGAGGAAGACCCGCGCTTCCAGGGACGCCCGGTGGTGGCGGTATCAGGTGATGGAGGTTTTGGCCAGTACATGGGTGAGCTCAACACTGCCGTCAAGTACGGCATGGGGATCACGCACGTTCTGCTGAACAACTCAGAACTGGGCAAGATCTCAAAGGAGCAGCGTTCGGGCAACTGGGACGTGTGGCAGACCTCGCTGCACAATCCCGATTTCTCCGAGTACGCCAATCTATGCGGCGCCATGGGCATACGAGTGACTCGCGCCGACGAGCTCGATAGTGCCCTGGAGCGAGCGCTCGGTCACGATGGGCCGAGCATGGTGGAGATCATTGCGGACGCTGAGCTGGTCTGACGACCGTACGGTTGCCTGCGCAGGTCGTTCGGCCAGGATTCCAACGACATCCGACGGTTGTGCGCACTCTCGGCTTTAACGGTGATTTCGGATTACGACCGAGGTTCCTTCGATGGCCTCGAGCTCTACTACCGAATGCACCTTCCAGCCGTGCCGTTCCAGGCGTTCCCGTCCACCCTGCCAGCACTTTTCGATAGCGAAACCAAACCCGATGAGGTCACAGCCGGCCTCCGTGGCGATCTCGCCGAGAGCCTCGGCGGTCCGGCCCCGCGCCAGGAAGTCGTCGACTATGATGAGGCGGAGGCCCGGTGGGAGTACCCGCCTCGCTACCTCAACCCGATACTCGACTCCCTTGGTGGGTGAAGTGACTTCCCGGGCGAATGAGTAGCGATCCCCCGTACCCAGGTACTTCTTGGCATAGACCATGGGGATTCCCAGCTCGTGAGAGCAAGCCATAGCCGGGGGTATGCCCGACGCCTCCGCAGTCAGGATCAGATCCGGCTTTAGTTCTGCGAAGGCTGTGGCCAGCGACCGGCCGACAGAGGCAATCACCGCCGGCTCGACACGGTGGTTGAGGAACTCGTCGACTAGAACGAGGTTGCCCTCGATACGGGCACGTTCGGCGACGGCGGTGCGTAGGTCCACGAACGAGATCGTAGCCGGTTCTGCCCACCCCTAGACTTCCCACCCATGCCGGTCGTCCCTCCCGTCGAGCTGCCATTGCCGCAACGTCGCCGTGCGGCCCGGGTGATACTGCGCAGACTGCACAAGCTGTACCCGGAGATGAGCACTGCGCTGGACTATGCCGATCCTTGGCAGCTGCTGGTCTCCACCGTGTTGTCTGCCCAGACAACGGACGACAACGTGAATCGCGTGACCCCCGAGCTCTTCGACCGCTGGCCGACGCCGGAGGACCTGGCCGTCGCCAGGCCCGAGGATGTCGAAGAAGTCATCTTCTCGACCGGGTTCTATCGGCAGAAGACCAAATCGGTGCTCAGCCTCGCCGCCGACCTAGTCGAGCGGTTCGAGGGACAAGTACCGAGAGATCTCGAAGCTTTGGTGACACTCAAGGGTGTGGGCCGGAAGACAGCGAGCGTTGTGCTCGCCGAGGTGTGGGACGACCCGGCGATCGCCGTCGACACACACGTGAAGCGTGTCTCGCAGCGGCTGGGCCTCACGACAAATGACGACCCGGTGAAGATCGAGCACGATCTCAGGGACCTCTACCTCGAGAGCACCTGGTCCGGGATCTCAATGCGGTTCATCCAGTTTGGGCGCGACGTCTGTGATGCCCGGAAGCCGCACTGCTGGGAATGCCCGGTGCGCGATCGTTGTCCCTATGCGCCGAAGACCCGGCGACCCAGGGTCGGGCGGTGACAGCCCGTAACCTCGATCGGGCAGTGACGGGTCGTCGGCTGGATCGGGAGATACTCCGGCTGGCGATCCCTGCGCTGGGCACGCTGGCGGCGGACCCGATCGTATCTCTCGTTGATACGGCGTTCGTTGGGCAGCTCGGCAAAACGCCGCTGGCAGCTCTAGGGGTCTCGGTCGCTGTGTTCTCTATCGCCTTCTTCCTTTTCAACTTCCTCGCCTACGGCACGACACCGCTGATCGCTGGCGCGGTGGCACGAGGCGAGAGCGACCAGGCAGGGCGCCTGACCGTCGGTGCGCTCACCCTGGGGGCCGGCATCGGGCTGGTCACGGCACTCGTCCTCGGATTGCTCGCCGAACCCGTGTTGCGGCTGATGGGGGCTGAGTCGAGGCTGCTCGACGATGCGACGCTCTACCTGCGGCTCAGGGTGATCGGGATGCCGGCCGTTCTCCTGGCGACTGTTTCCCACGGTGTCTTTCGCGGCTATCAGGACACCAAGACGCCCATGTTCGTGACGGGCTCGATCTCGCTCTTCAACCTCGTCCTCGACCCGCTGCTCATCTTTGGCCTCGGCTGGGGGCTGGCCGGCGCCGCCTGGGCGACAACGATCGCCCAGTGGCTGGGAGCGCTTATCTTCATCGCCCTCTTTTGGGTGCGGCGAGAGCAGTTCTCGCTGCAGAAGCGGTGGCCGGGAATGGCTGCGCTGCGCCCCTTGCTGGGAGCGGGACGTGCGTTGGTGATTCGCAGTGGGGCGCTGCTGGGAGCGTTCACGCTGGCGACCGCCGTCGCCACGAGGCAGGGCGAAGAAGTGGTTGCCGCACATCAGGTGGCGGTGCAGCTGTGGATCTTCCTGGCCCTGGTGATTGATGCCCTTGCTATCGCCGGCCAGGCCCTGGTCGGCCTTCACTTCGCCTCGAATCGCAAGCTGGCGAGAGCCTACGCCCGTCGGCTTCTCGGCTGGGGTGCTGTCGGTGGATGTCTGCTCGCCGGCATCATGGCGAGTGGATGGAGCTTCCTCCCAGGCATATTCAGCAACGACCCAGTGGTGGTCGCAGAGGTGTCCGGTGTCTACGTCTTCATTGTTGCGATGCAGCCGCTGAACGCACTCGTGTTCACCTGGGACGGCATCGCCATCGGGGCGTCACGGTTTGGGTTCCTCGCGGCAACGACGGTTCTGGCCGCAGCTGCTACTGCGGTGGTGTTGGCTGCGGTGCAGATGCGGGGCTGGGGTCTTCGGGGTGTGTGGTGGGCCCTGGTGGCGATGATGGCGGTTCGTTTCCTGACTCTGGCCTGGTGGCACTTCTTCGGGCCCCTCGGGAGCGCACGAGGTCCATCCCGCGAGTCTCCGGCAACAACGTGACCAGCAACATCGCAATAAGCAGACCACCGGCCAACGCAGTGATGGTCGTGGAGAGGCCGATCCTGTCGACGACCACACCGCCGATGACAAAACCGGTAATGCTGCCGCAGATGGCCACGTTCGTGATCCATCCAGCCGCAGTTGCCCGCACCCGGGTCGGGAAGAGCTCGGAGCGATGCGATGCCATCGCAGGTGTCAGCATGCCGAGGCCCATGGTGGCCAGGAAGATGGCCGGGGCGAGAATCCATCCGCTGTCCTGGGTGTAGAACGCAACACCACCGACGAGCCCGGTCGCCATTGCCGCAATCGTCGTGCGCTTGCGCCCAATCTGATCGGCCATCCTTCCGCCGATGATGACGCCGGCCGTACCCAGACCGCTGAAGACCATCAGCAAGAAGCGAGCCGGGGCCGTCTCCCAGGCCAGGTCATCAACGAGACGCTCCATGACGAACGAGGTTGCGGGTGACGAGAACATCGCAATCAGGAAAGCGATTGCCGCCAATGGCCAGAAGTGGCGCCCCAGCCCGGCCCGCAACGCTGAGCGGAATGTCACCTTCTTGGTGTACGAGACAAATGCCCGGCTCTCCTTCAGGAAACGGAACAGCATGGGCAGGCCGAGCAAGCCAACACCCGTGAAGGCGAACAGGAGACGAAAGGCATCGTCGGATCCATCGGCGATCGGAAGCAGGGCCAGCCCGAGACCCGAGCCCGCTGCGCCGGCCAGTGCGTAGAGACCGATCCCGAGGGCACGAATTCGAGGACTGAGCTCCTCAGCCAGCATCACGATGGCGAGCCCGGCAACAGCAATCACCGCAATCCGCGTGAGGCTCTGCGCTGCAGTGAACGTGGCCGGGTCGGGCGCCACCGCCGTGAGCAAGTTGCCGACAGGCAGCAGGGCAAAGGCCACGAGGAAAGGAATTCGCCGTCCCCTGCGGTCGGCGATCACCATGAACAGAAGGCCGATGAAGGATGCGAGGCGGGTGGCGGCAAAGACCCAGTTCATGCCTCCCTCAGTGATGTCGAGAGCATGGCGCGCAAACGGGAGGGTGTGGCTGAGCTGGCTACCGCCGTACCCGGCGATGAGGGCCACAAAGAGCATCAGGGTCAGCACTCTGCGATCCCGAATGGTGAAATCGGAGATCACTGCCATTGTCTTCTCTGCCCATCTACGTTGCGCATCAGCGGACCGAGGTTACCCTGCCGGGACGCCCCAGGTATTCATCGTCTGTTCATACGCTGATCGGAACAAACCAACCTTCGACTGCGTTGTGAGGCCACGACGCCGAGTCAGGAGAGAGTTGTGAGCGAGCTAGCTATTGTCGCCGCGGTCGACACGTCGCTGGTTGCGGCAGTGTTGGCCGGCGCAGCCTCGTTCTTGTCGCCATGCGTCCTTCCCCTACTTCCCGGCTACCTCAGCCTCATGTCGGGCTACTCGACCCGGGACATCGCGGAGGGCAACGCGTCGATGTGGAAGGTCACCCGAGCGACGCTTCTGTTCATCTCCGGCTTCACCCTCGTGTTCGTGGTCCTGTTCGGTGGTGCGGCCTCATCCTTTGGCCGACTGCTTTCGGAGAGCATCTTCACGACCATTGCCGGTTGGGTGATCATCGTGATGGGCCTGTTCATAGCAGTCACCGCGGTGTGGCAGCCTGCGTTCTTGCTTCCGGTCATGAAGGATCGGCGCAAGGATGTACGACCGAGCCGGTTCGGCGTATTTGCACCGCCGATAATGGGGATGGCTTTCGCCTTCGGTTGGACCCCGTGTATCGGCCCGTTTCTCGGGGCGGCGATCACTCTGGGACTCAGCGCTGAGACCGGCGGTGAGACCGGTCGAGCGATGCTCGTGCTCGGGTTCTACTCGCTCGGTCTTGGCATCCCCTTCCTGGTCTCGTCGCTCCTCCTGGCCAAGACCTATTCGGTCGTCAACGGCATCAAGAGGTTCCTCACGCCGATCAGTGTCTTCTCCGGGCTCCTGCTTGCTCTGTTCGGTGTCTTGATGGTGACCGGGCAGGTCAATGAGCTGTCGTCATTCTTCGATCGAGTGCTCCGATGGATAGGGCTCGAGAGCCTGACCACGGTCTAACCTCGGCTCATGACACCGGATCTCTCGAGGGCCAAGTTCATCGATCTTGCGCAACGCTATGCCGTCGTGCCGCTTTCGATCGAAGTACTTGCCGATCGGGAGACCGCCGTTTCGGTATTCGAGAAGCTCGTTGGCGATAGCCAGGGGTTCCTGCTCGAGTCTGTCGAAGGCGGCGAACGCTGGGCTCGTTGGTCCTTCGTCGGAACCCGGCCGGAATTCACCCTGGAAGCACGCGATTCTGTCAGCTCGATCTTCCCGGAAGGTCGAACCCTGGCCGGGAGCGACCCGCTTCGGGTGCTGGAGGAGACCATTGCATCACTTTCGGTCCCCGGCGCAGATGAACTCGGCTACTCCTCTGATCATCCGCCGCTCCATTCGGGCGCCGTCGGTTTCCTGTCTTACGACGCCGTCCGACACATCGAGCACCTTCCGGACCGACCGCACGATGATCGTGGTCTTCCCGAGATGGCCTGGCAGTTCTTTGGCTTGCTGGCCGCAGTAGACCGCTTCCGGGAGACAGTGCATCTGATCCGCAACGTGTTCATCGGAGACCAGGATCCCGGTGCGATGTACGACAGTGCGGTCAATGACCTCAACGAGGCCGCTGCCCGGTTGGTGTCGTCGTCGGACTACCCCGCGATGGCGAGACCGGCCTTCCACAGCCGGCCACCGGCCCGAGCCAACATGACGCAGGAGGAGTTCGAGGCAGCCGTCCTCACTGCCAAAGAGCACATCAAGATGGGAGACGCCTTCCAGATCGTGCCTTCGCTTCGTCTCGAGGTCGACCTCGAAGCGGATCCGTTTCTTGTTTACCGCGCCCTGCGGCTGGTCAACCCTTCGCCGTTCATGTTCTTCGTCCGGATGCAGAGCGTGTCCATTGTCGGGTCCTCGCCGGAGCTGATGGTTCGGGCCCGCAACGGGATCGCAACCAGCCGCCCGATCGCGGGAACGCGGCCGCGCGGCGCGACTCCCGGGGAGGACCAGCGACTCGAGAACGAGTTGCTGGCCGACCCCAAGGAAAGGGCCGAGCATGTGATGCTCATCGACCTTGCCCGCAATGATCTGGGTCGCGTTTGTGAGTTCGGCAGCGTGCATGTCGACGACCTAATGGTGATCGAGAGGTATTCGCACGTAATGCACATAGTCTCGGGTGTTTCCGGTCGGCTCCGGCCGGAGGTAGGGCCGATCGACGTTCTTCGGGCCACCTTCCCGCACGGAACCGTCTCCGGTGCTCCCAAGGTTCGGGCCATGGAGATCATCGACAATCTGGAGCCGACAGCTCGTGGCCCGTACGCAGGAGCCGTCGGCTACATCGACTTCTCCGGCAACCTCGACACCGCCATTGCTCTGCGCACGATGGTCGCAGCCGACGGCAAGGCATGGGTGCAGGCCGGCGCCGGCGTGGTCGCCGACAGTGATCCGACCGCCGAGTACCACGAGTGCATGAACAAGGCAGCTGCCGTTCTCGCAGCCGTAGAAGCGGCCAAGAGTGTTTGAACCGATGGGATTGGCTCGAATTGAGGAGAGCGGACCGGTCGCAGTGGCGGGCCGGTTCGGCCTGATATGGGTCGACGGGCCCGATGCGGTGACTTTCCTCGACGGGCTACTCAGCCAGAACGTTGCTGCGATGGCGCCGGGGGCAACCGGCCGGTCGCTGCTCCTGGCACCGCAAGGGAAGCTGAGAGCAACGCTGTTCCTGTTGCGCGGCGACGACCGGGTGGGGCTCGTTTGTGATGCGGGGCGGATCGAGACCGTGGTCGGAGACCTGTCGAGGTTCAAGATCCGGGTCGATGCGACCATTGCGGAGGATCCCCGAACCTTGTACGAGATCTGGGGGCCCGAGGTAGCGGACGATCTTACGCCGCCCGACTCATGGACCGATCGGGCAGGGAAGCTGACGTTCTTCATGCCCCTGGTGCGACATGATCTGCCCAGGCGGATCGTGGCGGGATCCGAGCCGTCTGTCCCGATCGTGGACACGGCTGTGATCGACCTTGCCCGTATCGAGGCGGGCGAGCCCGTCATGGGAGTCGATTTGGACGATCGAACCATCCCGCAAGAGGGAGTCGACGTGAACCAATACGTCGACTTCACCAAGGGTTGCTATCTCGGTCAGGAGCTGGTGGCGAGGATCGATTCGAGAGGTCACGTCAATCGGCAACTCGCCGGTCTGCATATCGAGGGCGAAGAGGTTCCCGATGCAACCAGCTCAGTCGTCCGCAGAGAGACCGTCGTTGGCGCCGTCACCTCGGCGGCCTGGTCTCAGGCAAGGCAACTGGTGGTTGCTCTGGCGATGGTGCGAATCGAGGTCGAAGCCGGCAGCGAAGTGATGGTCGGCGACCGCCGGGCTCGGGTGGTTGCGCTGCCGATGTCTCCGTGAATCTCTTACAGTCCTCAAACAACTTGAACCGATACTGGTGGAGGTGGAAAGGCTGCGTGTGACTGCAAGCGGAACAATCCTGCTCATCGAAGACGAAGTGGAAATCGCCGATCTGCTTCGGCTCTACTTCGAGCGGGAGGGGTTTCGCCTGGTACACGCCGTATCGGGTGAACGAGGCTTGGAGCGTGCCAGGCAAGGGGATGTACGGGCAACGCTGCTGGACATCGGTCTTCCCGGTATCGACGGTGTCGAGGTTTGCCGCAAGCTCCGTGCCGACTCCGACATCCCGATCATCATGCTGACGGCCCGCGATTCGGAAGTCGACAAAGTGGTCGGCCTCGAGATGGGTGCCGACGACTACGTAACAAAGCCCTTCTCGCCGCGAGAGTTGGTGGCCAGGGTCAAGGCTGTGTTGCGGCGAAGCGAGGAGAGACCGGTGGCGATGCAGGTTGTCTCCGTTGGCGGGTTTCGCGTTGACAGCGGGCGTCGCCAGGTTGACCTCCCGTCGGGCGATGTGGTGCGGCCGACGGCGCGCGAGTTCGATCTTCTCTGGTACCTCGCATCTCACCAAGGACTGGTGTTATCCCGGCAGCAGGTTCTCGAGGCAGTGTGGGGTTACGACTACTTCGGAGAAACCAGAACGGTCGATGTCCATGTGCGCCAACTGCGGAAGAAGCTCCCGGGAATCCCCATCGAAACCGTGTGGGGCGTGGGATATCGAATGGGCGATTGAGCAATGCGACGCCAAGTTCTCTGGAGCGCACTGGCAGTTGCTGCGGTAACACTGCTGGCCGGCCTGGTTGCCGGCGCAGCCATCGGGAGAAGCCTGATCGACGAATCGGAATCGGAATTGCTTCGTCAGGCAGAGGCCACGGCAACGCTGGTTACGTCGTCGCTCCGAGATAGCCTCCCTGCCGGGCAGCAAGCCGACACTGCCCAGATCGTGCGCACCCTCGAGATCGCCAGAGCGATCGGCGGTCACGACTTCGTCGAGGCGAGGCTGCAATGGGGGGAGAACAACCGGCCAATTGCGGCGACCTTGCCCGAGACTCCACTGCTGGACACCCTCGGAGATGATCCTCCGCTTGACGAAGTGATCGAGACCGTCGTCGATGGCGAGCCGGTACTGGCATACGTTCGCTCCGTCCCCCTGGGACTGAGGCGAGGCGGCCGGATTCTCATCGCCATCGGCAGAACCGAGCCCCTGCTCGCGACCAACGTATTGGTTCGTCCTTTGCTCTTCTCGCTCGGCATCGGAGCCATCCTCGCTGTGTTCCTGGCGGCGGCCGTGGCCAGGCGAGTAGGCCGGAGGTTGGACGAGCTGGGTGAGGCATCCTCACAATTGGCCGCCGGCGACTTCGAAGTCCGCGCGCCGGACTATGGCAAGGACGATGTGGATCGGCTCGGCGGCGCCTTCAACGAGATGGTTGCGCGTCTTGCGGATTCCCGGCGCCGGGAACGTGACTTCTTGATGAGCGTGGGTCATGACTTGCGGACTCCGCTCACCACTCTGCGGGGTTACGCAGAGGCACTGGATGCCGGCGAGATCGACGACGGCGATCTGCAGCGAGTGGGTGAGGTCATGCGCCGGCAGACCGACCGCCTGAGTCGGCTGATCGAAGATCTGACACTGCTCTCCAGGCTCGAGGCGCGGGAGTTCACGTTGCGACCGGAGCTTGTCGACATCGCCGCACATGTCGGAGGACTGGTCGATGTCCAACGAGCGCGAGCTGCGGAGATCCATGTCGACCTTCTCTCAGAAGTAGCTGCGCTCGGGGAGATCGAGATCGACCCGGACCGAGTTGATCAGATCTTGGGGAACCTCATCGACAACGCACTCCGCTATACACCGGAGGGTGGCACGGTTGTAGTCGAATTGACCGGCGATGATCGGGAGATCGTTCTCTCAGTGTCGGACACGGGGCCCGGCATCGATCCGGAGGACCTCGGCCGCGTCTTCGAGCGTCTCTACGTAGCCCAGCGATACCGGCCCGTGCGGCCCGAGGGATCGGGACTTGGCCTGACGATTGTGAAGGAACTCGTCGAGGCGATGGGAGGTTCGGTTTCGGTTAGCAGCATCCTCGGCAGAGGGACCGGTGTGACTGTGAACCTGCCTATGTCGGGTGAGCCCGGCTGAGCCAATTCGCATTGTGGGCTAGATTCTGGCCCTTCATGCGATTTGTGATTGCGCTCTTGATTCTCGTTCTGCTCGGCGGTTGCGCGCCGAGCGAGGAACTACTGGGAGAAGACCTATATGTCCGTTCCTGCGCTGCGTGTCACGCACTCGACGGCAACGGGGGCATCGGCCTGAACATCGGGCCGGGATCCAACACCGATCTGAACCTCACGGACGAGCAAATCGCCGGCGTCATAACCGTGGGCCCAGGGAACATGCCCGGCTTCCCGCGGCTGACCCCCGAGCAGCTGAGTAGCCTGGTCGCATACGTCCGCAGCCTGTCGCAGTGACTGTGCGTCCCCGCCAAGCCGTACTATTCGGACAGCATGCTCTCAGAAATCATTGCCGCAACAGTACGCCGCATTGAAACCGGCGGAATCCTACGAACTGGGGAAGGCCCGAAGCGTCGCGGGTTTGGCGATGCTCTGGCCGGTTCCGGCCTTCAGGTAATCGCCGAGATCAAGCGACGGTCACCATCGCGGGGCGACCTCAACATCGGTCTCGATCCCGCTGCGCAAGCGCAGGCCTACGCGGCCGGGGGAGCGGCGGCGATTTCGGTGCTCACTGAGCCGGACTACTTCGGAGGCTCTCTGGAAGATCTCGAGACAGTCCGTGCGGCAGTCACCTTGCCCGTCCTGCGCAAGGACTTCATTATTGATCCGCGTCAGGTAGGAGAGTCCCGAGCTGCCGGCGCCGACGCTTTGCTGCTGATCGTTGCGGGGTTGGACCCGGGCATGATGAAGACGCTTCTGGCCGAGTGTGCGGCAGTCGGTATCGAGGCGCTCGTCGAGGCCCACAATGAGAGCGAAGCGCGGGCCGCACTTGACGCGGGCGCAACGATCGTCGGGGTGAACAACCGTGATCTGCACACCTTTGTGACTGACCTCGCCGTTGCGGAGCGGGTGGCTTCCCAACTGGATAGCAGCACGGTGAGGGTGGCAGAGAGCGGAGTCTCGGACGCAGCAGGAGCCGCCCGGATGGCGGCGGCGGGTTACGACGCCATTCTCGTCGGCGAAGCTCTGGTCACCGCCTCAGACCCGGCGCAGCTCATCGCAGAGCTGAGGAAGGCGGCCCCATGACCTGGGTCAAGGTGTGCGGAATGAGGACTGAGCAAGACGTCGCTGTTGCCGTTGAGGCAGGGGCGGATGCCGTCGGCTTTGTGAACGTCCTCGGATCCCCCCGGTTCGTTTCGATTCCAGAGGCGGCGAGTCTGGCGGACGGAGTTCCCGTCGATGCCGTGCTGCTGACCCAAGACGAGGACCCCAACACTGTGTTGGAGATACTGGAGACGTCGTCGCTAACTGCCGTTCAGCCCTATGGCGCCCGCCGTGAAGCTGTAGCGCAGGCAGCATTGCAGGCCGGCCACAAGGTCTACTTCCCGGTGCGGGCGGCATCGGGGTTGGATCTGACGACACTGCCGGGAGTGCCGCTGATCGATACGCCGTCATCGACGCAATTCGGGGGCACGGGGCGGGTATTCGACTGGACAATGGTTGCCGACCTCACCGATCGGTTTGTCCTGGCCGGAGGGCTGGGCCCGGACAATGTGCGCGCCGCCATTGCCGTCGCCTCGCCATGGGGTGTCGATGCATCCAGCGGTTTGGAGAGGGCATCGGGAGTCAAAGACCACGGTATGGTTGCGGACTTCATCACGAAAGCGAAGATGATTTGAGGCTCGACCGACCAGACAATCAGGGGCGTTTTGCCGAGTACGGAGGCCAGTTCGCTCCCGAGACGCTCATGCCGGCACTCGAGGAGCTCGAAACTGAGTTCGCCAAGGCCTGGGACGACCCGGGATTCCACAACGAACTCAACAAGCTACTTGCCGACTTCGTAGGCCGTCCCACCCCGGTGTATCGCGCAGAACGGCTATCGGATCAGCTCGGCATCGATCTCTATCTGAAGCGAGAGGACCTTGCTCATACCGGTGCGCACAAGATCAACAACACCATGGGGCAGGCGCTGCTGACGAAGCGCATGGGCAAGAACCGCGTGATTGCCGAGACAGGAGCCGGCCAGCACGGAGTTGCGACGGCGACGGCCTGTGCGTTGCTCGGTCAAGAGTGCGTCGTGTACATGGGAGAGAAGGACATCGAGCGTCAGGCGCTCAACGTTCAGCGGATGCGCATGCTGGGTACAGAGGTACGCCCGGTGACTTCCGGAGCCGGAACTCTCAAGGACGCGGTGTCGGCCGCTATGCGCGACTGGGTAGCAACGGTCGATACGACGCACTACATCATCGGCTCCGTCGTCGGTCCCCACCCCTTCCCCTGGATGGTCCGCGAGTTGCAGAAGGTCATTGGCGAGGAACTGCAAGAGCAAATGGATGGTTCGCAGCGACCGCACCCCGACGTGATCGTTGCCTGTGTAGGTGGCGGTTCCAACGCAATGGGGATCTTCTATCCGTATGTTGGATCAGACGTTCGGCTTGTGGGAGTCGAGGCTGCGGGTTACGGCCTGGAGACCGGTGAGCATGGCGCTTCCCTCGTTGCCGGCAGCCCCGGCGTTATCCACGGTTCCATGACCTACTTGCTACAGGACGTCCAGGGACAGATCCTCGAGGCGCATTCGATTTCCGCGGGGCTCGACTATCCCGGCGTCGGTCCCGAGCATGCGTACTTCAAAGATCGACAGCTCGTTGAGTACACGTCGATCACCGACGAAGAGGCTGTAGAGGCAGTCAACCTCCTAGCTTCGGTCGAAGGCATCATCCCGGCCCTGGAGACCGCTCACGCCCTGGCCTGGATCGCCAAGGAAGCCGATTCGCTGCGGGGACAAACCGTTGCTCTCAATCTCTCCGGGCGTGGCGACAAGGACGTTCAGCAGATCATCGATCTGGTGGATGCTGATGAGTAGGCAGGCGCTAGCTGAGCTCTTCTCTCGCTGCCGGGCCGAGAACCGAGCGGCCTTGTTGCCCTACATGACAGCGGGGCTACCCGACCCCGAAGGATCGGTGCGGCTATTCGTGGCGATGGCCGAAGCCGGTGCCGATGGATTTGAGGTTGGGATCCCGTACGCCGACCCGCTCATGGACGGGCCTGTCATTCAAGCGGCTGGGGACCGGGCGTTGGCAGCCGGGTCGGGTGTCGAGGTCGCCCTCGACATTCTCGAGCAGGTTGTTGCCGAAACGGGTAGGCCGAGCGTGGTCATGACGTATGTGAACCCGGTGCTGCGAATGGGTCCGGAGGTGTTTGCGCAGCGGCTGAGCCAGGCTGGAGCGTCGGGTGCGATTATCGCCGACCTGCCGGTTGACGAGGCGCTGCCATTTGCATCTGCGTTGGATCGCCACGGAATGGGGCTGGTGCTCTTCGTTGCCCCAACGACTACCGAGGCGAGATTGGAGAACGTTGTCCAGGCGTCGCCTCCATTCGTGTACGGAGTCGCCGAGCTTGGAGTCACCGGCGAACGCGATATGGCCTCGAGCCACATCGGATCTCTGGTCGCCCGCGTGCGCAAGCACAGCGAGGTGCCGGTAGTGGCGGGTGTCGGTATTGCCACTCCGGATCAGGCTCGATCCGCCGCCGCAGCGGCCGACGGAGTGATCGTCGGCTCTGCCCTGGTTCGAAGGGTCATGGAGGCTGACACTGTCGATGCAGCCGAGGACGCGCTCCGGGTGGCGGTAGGGGAGTTGGCCGACGCAATAAGGCGTGACTAGCTCGCACGAAGCCCGGCATTTTGTCCCTACCGCGTTGGGCCCTCACTCTGCACAATTGGCGCAAGTCGGGTCCGCACCCTTCCAGCGCGGCGCGACTTCACCGGCGGCTGGGCTGTCGGCACACATTGCGGCTCTCGCACCACACGCCGTAGTGCCGATGGCCCACCGCCACAATGCTTGCGGTTCCCGCACCACACCGCCCCCACATATGGGCCTCAGATCCGCCAATGCAAGAGAGCGGCCATGTCGCATAGGCCCTCCTGGTCGTGGGCGGCTTGCACTATGGTCTGCTGGGTCATGGCGAACAACCCTGTATCCGCAGAAGAGCTTCCAGATTCGCTTCCAGCCGACATAGATCGGAATCCGGCACTGAGTCGGAGCCAGCGGATCTACGTGTCCTGGTTGACGGACATCCTGGTCTACACCGTCGTTCTCAACCTCTACGTCGAGTACTCAGACGCCAAGGTGATTGATTCGTTCACGATCTCCATACTCACCGGGGTGCTCCTCAAGGGCCTCTTTGCCCTGATCACTGCTGCGAAGCATCGAGTGTGGGGATGGGCCAAGTCCAAGGACGGGGGCGCCTACAAGGCGGTCGGAGTCTTCGGTGTCTGGTTGATCCTGTTCCTCTCGAAGTTCGCCATCCTCGAGGCCGTCGACTTGGTCTTTGGGGACAGTGTCGAACTTGGGGGCTTTCTCGATGTGATGCTCCTGGCAGTCGGATTGATGGTGGCCAGTGAAGCTATCCGCAGGGTCTACATCCGGCTGGGTGCCACTGCCAACGACCGCACATAGCGGCATGCATGCTGGTACCGGGAGGGGGACTCGAACCTTCTCCGTTCCTGTCCGACAGGGCGAATCGGCCTACCGGGTCGCTGTAGCCCCAGCTCGCGGGCAGAAAAGTGGACTCACGCTCCGGGAGCGGAGCCTGACGTGGAAAGGAACGTCGCCGAGTAGGCGAGGTTCCGGGTGTAGGGCGAGGGACTCGAACCTTTCCACCTCCGGTCGACTACATCGAATCGGCCTACCGAGTCGCTGTAGCCCCAGCTCGTGGGCAGAGAATTGGCTGAGCGGTACGGATGGTGAGCTTGCCGTCGCGAAGGAGCTCGCCGAGTAGGCGAGATTCTGAGTACCGGGAGGGGGACTCGAACCTTCTCCGTTCCTGTCCGACAGGGCGAATCGGCCTACCGAGTCGCTGTAGCCCCAGCTCGCGGGCAGAAAGGAGAACTCACGCTCCGGGAGGGGAGCTTGCCGTCGCGAAGAATCTCGCCGAGTAGGCGAGATTCTGAGTACCGGGAGGGGGACTCGAACCCCCACGGGTTTTCACCCAACGGATTTTGAGTCCGTCGCGTCTACCAATTTCGCCATCCCGGCAGATGACCTATCAGTCTCGACCAGGCATCGTAGACTCACTGCTTCATGAAGCGAATTGAACGCAAGCTCTTCAAGCTCTCCGATGAGATCGCCGCTTTGGAACGAGCCGAGACACTGGCGGCGGAGGAACTCATCTATCACGAGCACCTCAACGACGATACGCAGCGCGATGCGGCGGTGAGCGGTAGCCCGATCGATCGGGCTGATGCTCGGGAGACGGCGAGCGACGTGGCTCGATTCTCGAAGCATGTCGACGACCTGAGGCGGAAGAGGCTGAAGCTGGAGGCAAAGCGAACGAAGCTCCTGGCGCGGCTGAAGAACTAGTCAGTTGAGGGGGTTGTGGATCTATCCCCGTTCGCGTATCCGAAGGTTGGCTACCGCCTTAGAATTACCTGGTCAAGCGGGCGGTGGGACTGTACAATGGCCGTCACGAAGCGTAGTCATAGGAATACCATGCGTAGTTTTGTTGACCTAGTGCGCCAGCTCCGACGGGGGGAGCATGGTTCTTCGATGGTGGAGTTCGCTCTTGTCGCTGTGCTGCTCCTGACCCTCGTTTTCGGGATCATTGAATTTGGGCTCGCCTTCCGCGATCGGCTCACTATCGGCAACGCCGGCCAGACCGCCGCTCGCGTCGGAACCGCCGTCGGCAACGAGCCCGAGGCGGATCAGGTCATGCTCAATGCACTCGAGCAGACCCTGGCCAACCTGCCTAGCAGTGGTGTCGGCGTGGTGAAGTACGTCGACATTTACCGGGCCAATGCGAATGGTGATCCCGTAGGAGGGTGCCCCGGCGGCGACTGTGTCCGGTATACCTACGTCTTTCAAGATGGACCGGGCCCCCTATGCGATTGGAGCCCATGTCCCGGCATGGATGGTTCCGGGGGCTACGGTGGCAGCTGGGTTCCGTCTGCGCGCAATGTCGCGGTTGGGAGCCTCGACGTCATGGGCATCGACATCGTGTTCTCGCATGAATGGATCGCCGACGGTCTGCTTCCGCTCCCCAGCGTGGACTGCTCGTCACCTCCCGGGGACTGCTGGGTAGACCGGACAACGATGCGCATGGAGCCGCAACAGTTCTAGGGGGTCGGAAATGAAGTTGTTCAGCAGACTGCCCATCGTGCGCCGCTTCTTCAAGGAAGACGGGGAAAACGGCGTCGTTCTCGTGCTGACCTCGCTGGCAATGGTTGTCCTCATGGGGATGGCGGCCTTCGCTATCGACCTCGGATGGCTCTATTACAAGCAGCTTGACGTGCGCAAGGCTGCGGAAGCTTCCGCCCTCGCCGGTGTCGTCCATATGCCGCTGCCCGGCTGTTCCGACCCGGTGCTAGGCACCGAGCCAAACACTGTTGCGCTCGAACTGGCGGTCACTCACGGTTACAACCACGGCGGTAATGCCAGCGTCGCAACCGCAACCGGTGCGAACTGCAATCAGCTGAGCGTCACCGTCGGCACGACGGTCGAGACGTTCTTCATGAGGGTCTTCGGCCGCAATAGCTTCAGCATCTCCGAGACCGCAACCGCCGAGCAGTTGCCGCCACTGAAACTGGGAAGCGATGAGCCCTCCCTCGGCAATGATCCAGAGCGGGGCATCGTGGAGTACTTCTGGGCTGCAATCAACGGAGACTGCGAGCTCAAGTCGAACGGTGATCCCTATTCGCCGCATCGTGTTGGTGCCGGCTGCAGCGGAGCCACCAACAGCGAGTTCCGCGACCCGGCGTACTACTACGCGGTAGAGGTCCCTCACGGTCAGGGTGGTGGTTCGCTCACCGTCCAGGTCTATGACGGTGACCATTGGCATGACAACCGGGATGACTACGACAGTGGCAACGTCTGGGCCACGGGCGACCGGATCAATCCCTCCGGTGTGGGCAGCTGGGATCTCGATTTCATTCTCTACGAGCCGGATGACACGCCCAACAACTGGACCGATAACTCCACAGTTGCTGGCGGCGGATCATGCTTCCGCGACTTCGACGACCAAACCAGTAATACCGGTGACGTGCAACGCTGGACCACGGTCTGCACGGTGAGCAACGCCCAGTCAGGCATCTACGTGCTGGCGGTCTCAACCGGTGGCAACCGGCGGGCTATCAGCACGTACACCTTGCGTACTACCTACAACGGCAATTTCGATCCTCCCAACAACCCGGTGCAGCTGTACGGCCTGGGTGCCCTGTCGCTCGACATGCGGGACCCCGGTGCCACTCCGACGTTCAAGATTGCCAAGCTCGAGGAGCAGTACGCCAACAGCGATCTCATCATCGGGCTCTACGACGTCGGCGACGTGTACAACGGAACAGCCTGGTTGCGCTTCGGTGGCGAGGTTTCCGGTATGGACTGCGAGATCAGCGTTAATGGTGGCGCGTGGGGCAGCGACGACTCGCCGGGGTCTGCGCCTTGTGAGATAGAAGCATCAGGCCAGCGCTACAACGGCGACTGGATCGAGCTGAAGTTTGCGGTTCCGCCAACCTATACGTGCTCGGGCGACTGTTGGGTAAACGTGCAGTACACGATGTCTGCGACCGCAGATGTCACCGAGCGCACGACATGGACGGCGACGGTCAATGGCCAACCCATCCACCTAGTTCCCTGATCAAAGCCGACGTGATTTCCTGATCGATCCCTCGGCTCGAGGGACTAGTCATCGTGACTATCCGAGAAATGGGCGAAAGTCCGATGCCGCTCGTGCCGATCAAACCTCATGGTTGTCCCTAGCCAACACAACGATGTTCGCATATACTCACCAAGAGTGGTGGGACAGCTACTTTGCGTAGCCGCTGGTGCATTCGGAAGTTGAGGGGCGGGAAAACGATGAAGAGGCTGAACCGAGAAGAAGGCGCAACGCTGGTTGAGATGGCGTTTGTGCTTCCTGTGCTGGTCTTGCTGATCTTTGGCTCGCTCGAGTTCGGGCTCGCATTCAAGGAGCGGCTCACTATTGCCTCGGCTGCGGCATCGGCAGGCCGCACGGGGGCAACCATGGGAACCGAACTCGAAGCAGACATCCGTATCTTGGAGGCCCTCGAGGTAGGGCTGTATGACCAGGTCGACATCGGCGTCATCATCTCCGTTGAGATCTTCAAGGCCGATCCGATTACCGGGATCAACACGGGTCCGTCCAACTTCTACCTCTTCGATGGCACTGATCCGACCTGCAAGTGGATACCGTGCCCGGATCCGAGTCACGGCGGGTTCGTTGGTTTCGCCGGCGGCTGGGACCCAACTAGCCGCGACACGGAACTGAATCCCGGGGGTGGGGGTCTCGACGTGCTCGGTGTCGAGGTCACCTACCGCCACACCCCGGTGACCAACATCCTCCCGTTCCTCGAGCGTGACTTCACCGAACGTGCGCTGGTACGCCTCGAGCCCGACGTGTTTGGGTCATCCACGTGATCAGCCGGCTCCGCAATCGTCTCTCAACCAAGGTTGGGCTTGATCCCGAGTCGGGCGCCGCCATTGTTCTGGTGGCCGTATCGATGACGATCCTGATCGGCTTTGCCGCCTTTGCAGTTGACTTCGGCTGGCTCTACCTCAACGGGATCAGGATTCAGCACGGGGCTGATGCCGCAGCCCTTGCCGGTGTGGTCTACGAGCCCGGCGACCAAACAACCGCGTACCAGGAAGCGAGACGGTCGGCCGCCGAGAACGGCTACAACGACGCTCTCGGAGGTACCACAGTCACTCCCGTTGACTACACAGAGGACGCAACCGCGGTTGACAACCCATATCAGCTCGAAGTGACCATCAGTCACTCGGTCGAGACATTCTTCATGCGGGTATTCGGGGTCGACTCCATCTCGGTAACTCGTCGCGCCGTGGCCGAGTATGTCCTCCCGTTGCCAATGGGCAGCGATCTGCCCTACTTCGGAGAGGATCCCAGCGATCCTTCGCGCAGTCCGAAGTTCTGGGCAAACATCCATGGCTACTACACGGGTCAGCAGATGGGCGATCGCTACTCCTCGCAGTGTCGACAGGGGAGTTCGACGATCTCCTGTCTCACGTCCAATCCCAATCCTGAGGCTCGGCAGACCACTTACGATGGAGGGATACCGGTCAGCGGCGGATATGTGTACGGGATCGAGGTCGACGCCGGCGCGACCAACCTCGCTGTTGAGGTCTTCGATGGACCCTTCTACCGCGGGGGTGGAGACAGCGTTCTCGTCGGTGACAACGAGCAAGGGAGCAGCCCCGGCCCCAACACCTGGTTCATTCTCTACGCCCCGGATCCGACGCCGCTCAATACGACCGACAACACCGTCTTGTGCTCGTGGCAATACGCACCGCAGGACAGCTTTGCCGACTTCAACGGTGACGGAAACGTCAATGGTGGCGACGATCAAGATGGCGACGGCGACCTCGACTGGGACGACGTCGAGATGGGCGTCCCCGGTGGCATTTCCTCGCTCTGGGATCGAATCTGTGGCACGACCTACAGCAATGGGCCCGGAATCTACCCGCTGCGAGTAGTCATCGACGATCCTGGCTCCGACGATGAACGAGGTCTGAACCGGTACTCAATCCGTGCCTCTACCTCCGGCACCCAGCCACGGGTGTACGGCCTGGGCGACATGGCGGTATACGTGAACTTCGACGGCAACCAGGCCACTTTGGATCTCGCCGAAGTCCAGGACGTACACGCCGGCAAGGATCTGGTCATCGAGCTCTGGGACCCGGACTCCGGCAACGCCGGAACAGAAATCATCATGCCAGACGGCACACTGCCACCGTGTACCTGGAACAAGATCGGACAGGCCGGCACCACACTGGCGGCGTGCGACATCAACTACGCACCGAGCACCTTCCACAACAGTCAGCTGGAGATCAGGGTCCACATCCCCGATGACTACACATGTTCTTCAGATTGCTGGTGGCAGATCGAGGTGACGTACCCCGGTGGTGCGAATGACACCACTACGTGGTCCGCAAGGATCGAGGGCAATCCGGTAGCTCTGGTCGAATAGCCCAACCATCGCCGCAGGCGGTGCTGCATTCACTGACACGTTACGATCAGGGGATGCCGACTCTCGCTCTTCTCGATGGGCACAGCCTCGCCTACCGGGCGTTCTATGCGCTGCCGTCCGATCTCGCCACACCGGCGGGGCAGGTCACCAATGCGGTGCTCGGTTTCACGAACATGCTGGTGCGACTGCTGCGCGAGGAAAAGCCCGATGCCATCGCAGTGGCTTGGGATGTGCGTGGGCCGAATCTGCGCCGGGAGAAGTATCCCGACTACAAAGCACAGCGGGAATCTCCCCCAGACCTCTTTGCGAGCCAACTCCCACTCATAAGGGAGGTTCTCGACGTACTCAAGATCCGACAGCTGACCTCGCCCGGCTACGAAGCCGACGACGTGATTGCAACGGTCACCGGGCAGGCGCGCGACGAGTCGTGGCAAGTACTGATCGTGACCGGGGACCGCGACAGCTTCCAACTTGTCGATAGCGACGTCACGGTGCTCTACACCCGACGCGGCATTTCCGATGTCGTGAACGCATCGCCGCAGTGGATACAAGACAGGTACGGCATAACGCCGCGCCAGTATCGGGACTACGCAGCGCTACGCGGTGACAACTCCGACAACCTCCCCGGGGTACCCGGCGTAGGGGAGAAGACGGCCTCCCGGCTCATCGCGGAGTATGGCAGCGTTGCCGGTATCTACGAACACCTCGATGAGCAGACGCCCAAGCTTCGCGAGAATCTAGAGGCGCACCAAGATCAGGTCCATCTGAACCTCGACCTCATGCAGATGATGCCGGATGTCGAGATCGCCGAGATCGACGAGCCCCCGAGCCCGGAGCTGTTCCGTCTGCAGGAATGGGAACGCGACGAGGTTCGCACAGTGTTCGAAGGTCTCGCTTTCCGCGACGTCTGGGAACGCCTGATGGAGCTCGGGGGCTACCACGCCGACGAGCTGAGGAGCGTGGAGATGGACATCTCCACGGCCGGCACGGTCGCCCAGGTTCGTGCTGTAGTCGCCGACGGTACGGTCGCACTCGAGCCGATATGGGACGCCGATGGCATCCAGGGTGTCGTTGCCACCAGCCGGGCTGAAAGCGCCACCTACGTTCCGGAGATGCTCCTGGGAGAACTGGTTGCCGCGATCGGTGACGGGCCGGGGTTCGCTGCTCATGACGCAAAATCGCTCATCCGGGCGCTCCATGAGGCGGGGGCTGACGCTCCCAGGCTGAAGTTCGACACTGCGCTGGCCGGATATGTGATCAACCCCGGACAGCGTGTTCCCGACCTGGAGGACCTGGCGTACCGGGAGCTGGGCATTGCGGTAACCGGAAGTGAGGAGCCCGATGCTTCAGCGCAAGGTGCATTCGACTTCGAGGGGTCGAGTGGCCCCGATCTAGCGAACGCCGGCAGGCGCGCCGCGGCGGTTCATCAGCTGGTTGCGCCGCTCCAGGAGCAACTCGAGGCGCGGGGCGAGGTGGACCTGTTCCACACGGTGGAGCTGCCGCTGGTCGCCATTCTCGCTCGCATGGAGGCAACGGGAGTTGGCGTAGACCGGGGGTTCCTCGAGGAATTCGGGGCAGATCTGCGCCAACGGCTGGGGGCTCTCGAGCAGTCGATCCACGACGCAGCTGGCGGTCCGTTCAACGTCAACTCGACTCTCCAGCTCCGTGAGGTTCTCTACGAACGCCTCGAACTGCCGGTCCTCAAGAAGACGCCGAAGGGGGTCCCGAGTACTGACGCCTCTGTTCTCGGGAAGCTGCGTGCGGAGCATCCGATAGTTGACGACCTGCTCACGTACCGGGAACTCGAGAAGCTCCGTTCGACATACGTCGATGCGCTGTTGCCCTTGATCGAGGTGGACGGTCGAGTGCGAGGCCGCTTCAATCAGATGGCGGCAGCCACCGGGCGTCTTTCCCAGGAGCAGCCGAATCTCCAGAACATCCCGGTGCGCTCGGCGGAGGGTCGAGCTATCCGTAAGGCCTTCGTTGCGGCGCCCGGTCATCAATTCCTCGTAGCCGACTACAGCCAGATCGAGCTGCGGATATTGGCGCATCTCTCCGGTGATCCGGGACTGGTCGACGCATTCAGGGAGAATCTCGACATCCACGCCGCCACCGCAGCCAATGTCAACGGCGTTGCCATCGACGAGGTGACGATGGAGCAACGGCGACGAGCCAAGATGATCAACTTTGGACTGCTTTACGGCATGGAGGCGTACGGGCTTGCCCAGCGGCTCGAGATCGGCCGCCAGGAAGCCCAGGAACACATCGATGTGTATTTCGATCGCTTTCCAGAAGTGCGCGAGTTCATGCAGGGGATAGTGGTGGCCGCCAGGGAGTCGGGGTACACCACGACCATCCTGGGACGGCGCCGCTATCTGCCTGAGCTATCGAGCGGCAATTTCCGCACGAGGCAGGCCGGCGAGCGCATGGCGCTCAACGCCCCGATTCAGGGCTCGGCCGCCGACATCATCAAGAAGGCGATGGTGGTGCTCGAGAAGGAGCTGCGTGATGCAGATCTCGGGGCGGAGATGCTTCTGCAAATCCACGATGAGCTGGTGCTGGAAGTGCCCGACGGAGAGCTGGATGTTGTCACTGAGCTCACGACCAGGGTCATGGAAGGCATCGTCGAACTGCGGGTCCCGCTTCGGGTCGAATCGGCCGTCGGCGCAACCCTCGCTGATTGTGAGCATTAAGGGTGCGAGAGTGGAGTTCGATCGCATCGAACTCCAGGCTGCTTCTAGCAGCCGCCGATTGCGAGCACTAGCCTCCTGAAGCAGCACGACGCGGCGCTGGACACGATTGTCTTGCTTCCTGTACCGGTTTGCGTGCTACCATCTCCACCGCTTCTACGCCCGCGCGCGCCGGAGGCAAATCCACATTCTCAAGGAGTTGAAGTACACGCATGGCCGACGACACGGCGACCGAGCCGACTCAGCCGGAAGCTGAGGGCACGGGAATCCCTACTACCCCCAAAGAGGAAGTCGCACCGGTGACTTCCGAAACGGCACCCGCTGCACCTGTGGCGGAGGCATCGACACCCGACGCGGCGGAAGCTGCTGAGGCGACGGAACCGGTGGCAACTCCTGAGGAAGTTCCAGAGGTCGAGACGGCTGCGGTTCCCGAGCCAACCGCCGTCGAGGAGACCGAGGAGGACAAGGAGTCCCGACCGAGCGTCGGCGACCGTCCTGCGATCACTGCGCCCCGCGACATCGGCGACGTTGCCGATGACCTGAGCGCAGAGGACTTCGCTGCCGTCATCGAGCGAACCGTGTTCGAGTTCAAGGAAGGCGACATCGTGGGCGGCACCGTTGTGCGAGTCGATCCCGACGAGGTTCTGGTCGATATCGGCTACAAGGCAGAGGGTGTCATTCCGTCTCACGAGCTTTCCATCCGAAACAACGTCAACCCCGACGAGGTCGTCAAAGAAGGCGAGCCCATAGAGGCGCTGGTTCTGCAGATGGAGGACGACCAGGGGCGCCTGGTGCTGTCCAAGAAGCGCGCTCAGTACGAGCGGGCGTGGGGCAGGATTGAGAATGTCATGAACGCAGGCGGCACCGTGAGCGGCCCGGTCATCGAGGTTGTCAAGGGCGGATTGATCGTTGACATCGGCCTGCGTGGCTTCCTGCCGGCATCGCTCGTTGACCTCCGTCGGGTCCGCGATCTCGCTCCGTTCATCGGCGAGACAATCGAAGCCAAGGTCATCGAGCTCGACAAGAACCGCAACAACGTCGTTCTGTCGCGTCGCGCCCACCTGGAGGAAGCACAAGCCGAGCAGCGCCAGGCCTTCCTCTCCGACTTGGAACCCGGCGATGTTCGCGACGGTGTGGTGTCTTCGGTAGTCAACTTTGGGGCATTCGTTGACCTCGGCGGGATGGACGGTTTGGTACACGTCTCTGAGCTGTCCTGGCAGCATGTGAGCCACCCGAGCGAGATTGTCACCGTCGGCGACAAGGTTCAGGTGCGGGTCCTCGAAGTGGATCGGGATCGTGAGCGCATCTCGCTTTCCATTCGTCAAACCCGAGAAGATCCCTGGGAGGAGTTCATCCGCGACACCGACCTGGGCGCGATCCTCGATGGCGAAGTCACCAAGACGGTGCCGTTCGGTGCATTCATTGCCGTGGGCGAAGGAGTCGAAGGACTCGTCCATGTGTCGGAGATCGCACTGCACCACGTCGAGAGCCCTGAGCTAGAACTTTCCATCGGTCAGCAAGTACGGGTAAAGGTAACGGAGATCGATGCCGACAGACGTCGGGTAAGCCTGTCAATCAAGCAGGCCCTCCCCGAGTGGGAGGAGCGCTCGACATTTAGTCAGCGACGTCAACCGAGCCGACCAAGACGCAGGGAGTTCCAGCGTGAAGACGAAGCCACAGAGGTTCCGACCTTCGCTGCCGACGCGTCTTTGGAGGCCATCCTCGAAGAACTCAAAGAGCGGGGAATCGGCCGTAAGTAGCCCGAAGGTACTTGACACCAAGCGTGTTGGTGCTTGGCTTGTGGTGCGGCGTGTGGGGTCTCTGTCTGATCTCTGTCGTGTGATGCTTTCAGAACAGACCGGAAGGGCCATGTGAAATGGGTAGACGATCCCTTGTACTGATAATTGCACTTGCTCTCGCGGCGGTTTCTGCGTTCTCGGTGTGGCAGTACCTGTCATCCGTTGAATCGGAGGCACGCTCCGAGGTCCAGGAAGTGATTGTGTATCGGGCGACCGAGTTGATCGAAACGGGGACCAGCGTCGCCGAAGTCGAGCCGCTCATTGTCGAGTCAACGGCACTGCGTGAGTCGGTCGTCTTTGAAGGATCGAGGATCGTCTGCGATGGTCCGACAGATACCTCCGACGCACCATTGGATGTCTGCGGTCGCAATCCGCGACTGGAGTCGGTCCTGGATCCGATCAACGTTGCCGCAGGTCCGATCAGCGCCGGTCAGCTGATCACTGCCGACATGTTCATCGCACCAAACCTGCTTTCCGATGTGAAGCTCTCCGAGTCGATCCCCGAGGGGAAGGTCGCCATCTCGTTCCGCCCGAACGAGGAGAACACAGTTGGTGGCTTTGTGCGCCCCGGCGACCGCGTCAACATCATCGCGTCGGTGTCCTTCGACCTGACTGAGTCCACCGCGCTGTTCGAGGACCCGGAACTTCGCCAGCTTCTGCTTGGAGCCGAGGCCGTCCCCGAGGACACCGCGGGAACGCCGGTCACCGAAGACGGACAGGCCGAGGAAGAAGAGGACGCGATTGCCCGTCTGGCACAGTCGCTGCCGGGATCGATTGATTTCACCCAGACTGTGCTGCAAGACATCGAGGTCTTGGCCGTCGGCCCTGATACCCGCCCGAGCCCGCTCGGCACCGGATTGGAGCCCGCGGGCGCTCAGATCGTGATTCTCGAAGTCACGCCCGAGCAGGCGGAAGAGATCGAGTTCGCAGCCCAGTACACCAGTGTCTCGCTGAGCCTCATTCCTAGCGGTGAGAACGAGAATGGGCAGAACAAGGTCTACGACCCGATCACCTCCGACGGTGTGATCGTTGACGACCTGTTCACCTTGATCGATCGGATTCGCCTGAGATTTGAAGAGGCAGGAGTCCTCCTTGGCAACGGATAGTGCAACCTATTCAGTCTTAATAGTCGATAACGACGACCAGTTCGTCGAAGCGACCAGAACGCTGCTCGAGGGCCACAAGGTCCACACAGCTCGCAACATCAGCGATGCGCAGCGGCGATTGGTCGAGGAGTCGATCGACCTGGCCATTGCCGGTCCCTCGTACGCTCACGAGGCCGGCGTGGTCGAGGTGACACTCCTGTTCGACGTTCGGGCTGACCTTCCGGTTGTCCTCGTTGCCGACGCCGTTGATACCAATGTGCTCCGTGCGGCCCTGCGGGCAGGTATCAAGGACGTCATCGAGGTTCCGCTCACGTCGTCGAAGATCGAGGATGCCTTCGGTCTCATCGAGCAAATCCATCGTCGCGAAGAAGAAGGCCCGGCGAAACGGCGAATCGGCAAAGTGGTGACGATCATGTCGCCAAAGGGTGGCGCCGGGAAGACCATGACCACGGTCAATACCGCGCTCACACTGGCGGGATGGGGCGATCCGTCCCGGGTGGTCATCCTTGACGCCGACCTGCAGTTCGGAGATGTCTGCATCTCGCTGCAGATCGATCCCCGGCACACGATTGTCGATGTGGCCAGGGATATCGACAAGCTCGATGAGGACTTGCTGGAGAGCCTGCTCGCCAGGCATGCATCGGGGATGCGGGTGCTGTCTGCTCCTCTCGAGCCATCGCTGGCAGACGAAGTGTCGACGCAGGTCGTCGTGAAGTCGATTGGCATGCTCAAGCGCATGTTCGACTACATCGTGATCGACACCGCACCGTTCCTCGATGAGCCGGTGCTGTCGATCCTGGAGCGCTCGGACGTCGTTCTTCTGGTGGTGGACATGGACCTGCCCGCCGTGAAGAACGCCAAGCTTGCATTGGACACCCTGCGGCTCATCAAGTTCCCATTCGAGAAAATGAAGCTTGTTCTCAACAGGGTCAACTCGAAGGCCCGCCTCGACATCGGTGAGCTGGAACGCTCACTGGGTCTCGAGGTTCAAGCTGCCGTGTCGTCGGACAAACTCGTCCCCCGTGCGGTCAATGAAGGCGAACCAGTCGTCACCCTGTACCCCCGCAGTCGCGTAGCCAGGGACCTGCGCGGGGTTGCTCAGCTCGCTCTCGATGAGGGCGATCTAGAAGAGAGTGAAGACGAAGGCGCAAAGCGCCGATGGTTCCGATGAGTAGGACAGAACCAGGAGGGGACGCATGAGTCTCGCCGATCGGGTAAAGGCAGCAAAGGCTGCAGAGGTGACCGTCGACGGTCACCGCGAAGAGGTTGTTCAGGAGTTGCGTCGCAAGCTCCACTACAAAGTGGTAGAAGGCTTGGGCCCGATGCTGTACGACCGGCAGATGAGCGATGCTGAGCTCAAGCTGCGAGTGATGGAGATGCTCGAGTGGGCACTCGACCAGGAAGAGTCTGTGCCTCTGGCGCGGGCAGATCGTGTTGCCCTGCTCCAGGAGATCGCAGACGATGTCCTTGGATACGGACCCATCGATCCTTACCTCTCCGATACGGACATCACCGAGGTCATGGTCAACGGACCACACCAGGTCTGGGTGGAGCGCGCCGGTCGGCTCAGTCTCTCGGAGACTCGTTTCGTCGACGCAACCCACCTCGAGCGCATCATCGAGAAGATCGTCGGCCAGGTTGGTCGCCGCATCGACGAGTCAACCCCGATGGTTGATGCCCGTCTCCCGGATGGATCTCGTGTCAATGCCGTCATTCACCCGCTCGCAATCGGTGGGCCCTTCCTGACCATTCGTAAGTTCTCGGCCGACCCGTTCACCTCCGACCAGTTGGTGGGTATGGGCGCATTCAGCGAGCAAGTCGCAGGCTTCCTGCGGCGGTGTGTCTACGGTCGCCTCAACATCATCGTCAGCGGTGGTACCGGCTCCGGAAAGACGACCCTGCTCAACGTTCTCTCCAGCTTCATTCCCGATACCGATCGGATCATCACCGTGGAGGACGCGGCAGAGCTCCGGCTCAACCAGATGCACGTCCTCTCGCTCGAGGGTCGACCGGCCAACATCGAGGGCAAGGGCCAGGTCACCATTCGAGATCTCGTGCGCAACACGTTGCGTATGCGCCCCGACCGCATCGTCGTTGGTGAGGTCCGTGGCGGCGAAGCACTCGACATGCTTCAGGCCATGAACACCGGTCACGACGGTTCGCTCACCACCGTTCACTCCAACACTCCTCGTGACACCCTGTCTCGTATTGAGACCATGGTGTTGATGGCCGGCATGGAGCTTCCGGTGCGAGCCATCCGGGAACAGGTGTCATCGGCTGTCGACCTCGTGGTTCACCTCAACCGTCTGCGTGACGGGTCCCGCCGGGTTACTCAGGTGACCGAGGTGGTCGGCATGGAAGGTGACGTGATCACCACCCAGGACCTCTTCCTCTTCGACTACGGCATGGGTATCGATGAGAACGGCATGTACAAGGGCCGCCTCAAGGCGACCGGTATTCGCCCCTCCTTCAGCGACAGGCTGACCGACTTCGGGATCAACCTGCCGGCGGATCTCTTCGCTCCCGAGCCGTTTGCGGGACGGTAGATCATGAAGCGTCTGCTCGCAGTAGCTGGTTTGGCGGTCGCACTGCTGGCGATCACCGCAGCCCCGGCACTCGCCCAGAGTTCCGAGTCGACCGGTCGGCAGTCGCTACTGGTGTTGCTTGGGGCGATTGGAGCCGGCATCGCCCTGTTCCTGTTCATCTTCATCCTCTTTGGGTCCAACGCCGGCGTGGAGCGTGATCTGCGAGGCCGGTTGGGAGCATTGTCTGGAGATACCGAGGATCGGGGCCGACTCGCAAGCATCCCACTACTGCGTCGCTTCGTAACCGGAGCGGAGGACATCGCACGTGATCGCGGGTTCATCAATCAAATCGAAACCGCATTGGATCAGGCCAACCTGCCGCTGCGGCCAGGTGAAGCCATTGCCGGGATCATCGGTCTTGCCGCCATCGGTGGGCTCATGGTCATGGTCTACTCGCAGAGCCCGATCTTCGGCGCCGTTGCGGCTGCTGTGGTGTTGGGAGTCTCGGTTGTCATGGTTCAGGGCGTGGCCGCCCGCCACAAGGCGAAGTTCGAGAATCAACTCCCGGACACTCTGAACCTGCTTTCCACATCATTGCGGTCCGGGTATTCGCTGCTGCAGGCTGTTGAGGCCGTGGCCGCTGAGGCTCCGGAGCCCACCGCTCGCGAGTTTGGACGAGCCATGAACGAGACCCGACTGGGTCGTTCCCCGGTCGCCGCACTCAAGCAGGTCGCCGATCGGATGGAGTCGCTCGACTTCGACTGGGCTGTGCTGGCGATCAGCATTCAGCGAGAGGTGGGTGGCAATCTGGCCGAGGTGCTGCAGACCGCAGCCGACACCATGCTGCAGCGCAATCGGCTCCGCCGTGAGATGAAGGCCCTCACCGCCGAAGGCCGGGTCTCCGCAATTGTGCTGGGGTCCCTGCCGATCTTCTTGTTTGCGTTCCTTTTCCTGACTCGACGTGACTACCTGGAACCCATGCTCGAATCGACTGCCGGGCTGCTTGCCCTTGGTGGTGCGGGGGTGATGCTCGGGGTGGGGATCTTCTGGCTTTCTCGAATCGTCAAGGTGGATGTCTAATGGATCAAGCACTATTCGCTGCAATTGCGGTCGGCGTAACACTTGGCGCTGCAACCATCTTCATCGGCAGCGGTGTCCTGAAGGCGCGGGCCAGCGCGTCGCGACGTCTCGCCGGTCTGCGAGAGACAAGAGCTGAGGTTCTGGAAAAGGGCTTCGGCGAGCGCGCCGTCGCCCCCATGTTCCAAGGGGTCGGTCGTTTCTTCATGCGCTACACGCCACAAGGTTGGGGTGCGCGTGTCGAGAAGAAACTGCTGATCGCCGGGTGGGCGCCGCGTCTGGATGGCAGCTCATGGGCGGTTATCCGAGTGTTGTCGTTGGTGCTCGGCATTCTGCTGACGATCTTTGTTTCCGGGCAGCTCGAAGGGACCACCAGGCTCGCCGCGATGTTCGGCGCCCTGCTGATCGGTGCTCTCGGGCCAGAAGCGATTCTCACCCGGCGGGTTGATGAGCGGAAAGCCAAGATGGAGCGGGATCTGCCGGACGTCATCGACCTCCTGGTCATCAGCGTTGAGGCCGGCCTGGGATTCGAGGGGGCGCTGGGCCGTGTTGTCCAAAACGTACCCGGTGAGCTCAGCGATGAGTTCTCTCGCATGCTCCAGGAAACCAGGGTCGGCGTGAGCAGGAATGCTGCGCTGAAGTCCCTTGCAGAGCGCACCGATGTTGATGATTTGAACACATTCATCATGGCTTTGACACAGGCCGATGCATTCGGTGTCTCGATATCTCGAATGCTGCGCGTCCAGGCCGATGAGATGAGGGTTCGGCGGCGGCTCCGCGCTCAGGAGCGCGCCTTTGCGGCTCCGGTCAAGATGACGTTCCCGCTGGTGCTCTGCATCTTCCCCGGGATCTTTGTGGTGTTGCTCGGACCGGCTGCGATTCAGATCTCCGAATCGATCCTGTAGACCGTGGCGCAGCTGCGCGTAGCCCATCTGCGATTCCTGGTGCCGTTCGTTGCGGTTGCCTGGCGTGCGACTCAGCCGATCGGTGACAACTCCTTCCTCTGGCACGTTCGAGCCGGGACGCTACAGATCGATCGGGGCCAGGTGCTGACCGCTGATCCGTTCTCTTTCACCGAAGCTGGAGCGGCATGGCGGACCCAATCCTGGCTAGCCGAGCTCGGCTACGGATGGCTGGAGAGAACGACCGGAGGAATTGGCTGGGTCCCGATGATGAAGTTCCTGGCGGTCTCTCTGGCGATAGGACTGATCGGCCTTGTCATCTATCGCGTCTCCAATCGGAGCCACTGGGTAACCCTCGGAGCGCTCGTCCTGATGCTGTGGCAGTCATCTCCATTTGCCGTTGCCCGGCCTGCGCTATTGGGCTTCGTCTTGCTGGCGTGCGTGGTAGCCATTGCGCATTCCAAGCGGCGACCCCTGTGGGCTCTCCCGTTGCTCTTCTGGTTGTGGGCGTCGGTGCACGGCATGTTTGTGGTCGGCCTCGGCTATCTCTTTCTCGATGCCATGCGGCGGAAGTCTCGTCGCCAGGTCGCCGCGGTGGTGGCTGCCGGGCTGGCAACGCTGCTCACGGCTCATGGCATAGGGGTGTGGCTGATCCTCGTGCAGTTCCTGCAAAACAGTGCGGCCCTGGACCTGATTTCTGAGTGGCACCCGCCGGACTTCTCCAATCCGTTCGTCGTGCCGCTGCTGCTGGTGATTCTTGCGGTGATCATTGCCGGGACGCGGGGGGCCCTGCAGACGTCGGATCTGTGGATCATCATCCCGTTTGTGTCATTCGGCGTGATGGCGGGGCGCAACGTCTGGCCCGCGGTCATGGTGCTTCTGCCGTTTGCAGTCAGGGCACTGCCACAGCGTGCCCGTGCCAAATCGGGTCCCCGTCAGGAGGCTCTCGTTCTCAACTGGGCGTTTGGCCTGGTGCTCGGGGCTGTTGCGGTGCTCGGGCTGATCCAAGTTGCCCCGCTTTCGGAGGAGCTATTTCCATCGGCGGGTGCAATGTCGTCGCTCGATTCGGGACGGCAATTCAACGACACGGCAGCAGGCGGATACCTCATCTATGCGGCTTGGCCGGAGAGAGAGGTCTTCATTGACGATCGAGCTGAGCTGTACGGATGGGAAGGCTTGGATCGGTTCCACGACATCAAGTCGGGGGTGAGAGTCGAGGAGACGTTTGCGGAGCTGGGTATTCGCCAGGCCCTGGTCCCCGTGGAATGGCCGGTCATCGGCTACCTCCAGCTGCTGGGTTGGGAGATCGCCTATGAGGATGAGTTCTTCACGGTCCTGAAGGAGTAATCGCCCGAGGCCGGCGGCTCGGCGCCTGTTCGCAAGCTCCGGTAGTTTCTCGGGCGCAAAGAGAAGCGGGGCCCCGGTTGGGACCCCGATTCCGCATTTGTCTTATGCAGGCTGAACAGCCTGCGCACTGTCTAGAGAGTCTGCGCGATGCTGTTGAAGTTGCTCGACACTGAGTTACCGACGGCCGTGATCGCAATGAGAGCGACGATGGCGATGAGGGCTACCAGCAGTGCGTACTCAACCAGCGAGGCGCCGTCTTCGTTGCTGAGACGGGTCTCGAGTGCAGTCCACATACGGAGCATGTTTCGTTCCTCCTTGAAAAGGTGAGTGATCACGACAGTATGGAGGTATGCGAGCAAGGGCAATGGGTCTCCCGACCCGTCTTCGCTACTTGTGAATGCCCAGGCGAATGGCCTCGACGACGGCTTGGGCGCGATCGGTGATGGCGAGCTTCTCGTAGATCGAGGCCAGGTGATTCTTGACCGTCTTCTGCGAGATGTAGAGCTGGTCGGCCAAGTCCTCGGTGCTGCTCACACCGGACGCAAGCAGTTTGAGCAGTTCCCGTTCTCGCGCAGTGAGGGCTGCCGCACCTTCGTCGAGTATCGGCTGCCGGTGCATATCGAGAATCTCCGGTATCGACTCGGCTTCGATGATCACCTCGCCGGCCGCAACCGCCCTGATGGCTGCGGCGAGATCGGGGAGCGGAGCTGATTTAGAGAGAAAGCCTCTGGCTCCGGCAGCGGCGGCCTTACGACGCTGATCGTCATCTGCATGCATGGTCACGACTATTGCGAGCGGTTTGCCCTCGAGACGGCGCAGAGCACCGATACCGCTGAGCTTGGGCATCTCGATATCGACGAGGACTACGTCGGGAGTGACTGTCTCCAGAGTCTCGAGCAGTTCCCTGCCATCGGCGGCGCTGGCGATGACTTCGATATCCGGGATGCTGTCAAGGGCTTGCGAAAGCCCTTCGCGCATCATCGTATGGTCGTCGGCGATGACGATCTTGATTGTCATCTCAATCAGCCTCCCAGGCGATGGTAATGCGGCTGCCGGCCATCTCCGAGGAGTCGATGGTCAGGGTGGCGCCGATCTCGGTTGCCCGTTCCCGCATGCCCATCACGCCGTAGTGCCCGTCGGGGAGGTCGGCCGGATCAAAACCACTCCCATTGTCCGAGATGGTGATCTGGCCGCGGTCGCGATCCACTTCACCCTCGATTCCGAGGTGGGTGGCGCCGGAGTGCTCAACAGCATTGCGAACGGCCTCGGTGAGAATTGCCCGGATCTCGACGGCAACAGCCGGGCGGGGCGGGCGGTGCTCACGCACTGCGATCGTGATCTCCGGACCTGCCCCGGCGGTCGCTGCGGCAATCTCGTGCGCCTGCTCGACGATCGACGCAACGTTGTCATGTCTCAGATCACTCACCGTTGTCCGCACTTCCTCCACGAGCGCTGTGACGGCCTCTCTGGTTCCCTCCAGGTGCCGGACCAGGTCCGGATCATCGGTGGCCTGATAGATGAGCATGTCCAGGCGCAATCCCAAGGAGGCAAGACCGGGGCCTATGTTGTCGTGGAGTTCTCTGGCCAGGCGCACTCTCTCCTCGTAGACGGTGCGATGCGCAATTCGCTTCACGATATCGACATTGTCGAATGCCAGCCCCAGCTGTCGGAGAATGGGTTGGATGGCGGGAAGGAAGGTCCGCAGATCGGCTCCCGGCTCCGGCCAGAGCTCCACCGTGCCGAGTGTCATTCCGCGCATCTCGATTTCGTACGTCTGTGGCACTCCATCCTCAGGAGTTCCTCTGGTCGCAACGACCAGCGTGTCGCCGTCGTCTCGAACCAGACTGACCCGACCGGAGGCAAACGGGACCGACGCTGCGAGATCGCGCAGTGCGACGGTTCCGATCGTTACCGGATTCAGCTCCTGGGTGTTGGCGAGTTCGGACAGCGACGTGAGCAGAGTGTGCGCACTCTGAATGCGCTCAACACGCGCTGAGGCTGCACGGAGCTCGTCGCTGCGCTCCTGTGCTTCAACGAGGATCCGCCTCACCTGAGTGAACGCAATGACGATCAGGGCATAGAGGAAGGCCGACCGGAACGTCGCCTGATCGAGCAGCGGCTGCTCGAGCGCACGGGCAACCACGTAGAGGCCGGCAATGGAGAGGATCCCGATCTCGTATGCAATGCGCGGGCTGAGGAAGGACGCCGCAAAGAGCGGGGGCCCGGCAAGGAAGAGGACGTAGACCGAGTCGGCACCGCCGGTGAGCGCCATCGCGACCAGCGAGACCACAACGCCGACGACGGCGAGAAGCTCGCCCCATTGCTCGATATTCCGACCCCGCGCCGCAAACACCTGCATGGTGACCACCCAGGCTGCGGCGAAGAGGGCGGAAACCCCCACATTTGCGGTAGCGCCGTACAGCATTGCACTCACAATCACCGAGACGGTGAGGCTCGCCCACAGAACGGCGCTGAGCACCCAGTCGAGGCGCTGTTCCCACGGATCGCGGACCGTCAGCATCATCACAGGGTACAGTCCGCCTCATGAGTCAGGATGGCAATACTCGCCGGCCCCGCCGCGTGATCGTGAGTGGCGGCATAGGTAGCGGCAAGACGACCGTGCTCAGCATCCTGGCGCGACTTGGCGCGGTTGTGATCGAAGCCGATCGTATCGGGCACGAGATCCTGGCTCCCGGCGGGACGGCATTTGAGCACGTCGCACAACGTTGGCCGCAGGTGGTGGTGGATGGCCGTATCGACCGGGGAGGTCTCGCGGCAATCGTGTTCAGTGACAGTGAGGAGTTGCGGGCGCTCGAACGCATCTCTCATCCGCTGATTGCCGCCGAGATTGCCCGCAGGGTTGCCGAGGTCGATGATCTCGATGTTGTGCTCGAACTGCCGGTCGCCGGCGGGTACGTCGATGAGGGATGGACGCGAATCGCGGTGACTGCTCCTGAGGAACTCCGGTTGCGGCGGTCAGTTGCTCGGGGGATGGATGAGTCCGACGTTGCCGACCGAATGACGGCGCAGGAACGCTACGCAGGTTGGCTAGACGGAGCCGACATAACCATCGAGAACACAGGCGACCTAGGGCAATTGGAAGAGCGCGTCAGGGAGGCCTGGGAGCAGCTCGGCGCCACGGCCTGATCGACGCTTTCTGTCACCGGCTCCGAGTACGCTGCCTGCATATGCGCCCGTTCAAGGTCCACAGCGATTTCCAACCGGCCGGTGACCAACCGGAGGCCATCGCCCAGCTGGCGGCGGGGCTCGACCGCGGCGATCGCTTCCAAGCTCTCATGGGAATCACCGGGTCGGGTAAGTCGGCGACCGTAGCGTGGCTGATTGAGCAGGTGCAGCGCCCAACGATCGTTCTTGCCCCCAACAAGGCACTGGCAGCACAGCTGGCCAACGAGTTCCGCGAGTTCTTCCCGGAGAACAAGGTCGAGTACTTCGTCAGCTACTACGACTACTACCAGCCCGAGGCGTACATCGCGCAGACCGATACCTACATCGAAAAAGAGTCGACGATGAACGACGAGATCGATCGACTTCGTCATGCGGCAACGGCGGCGCTGCTCACTCGAGAAGACGTGATCATTGTCGCCTCGGTCTCGGCAATCTACGGGCTGGGTTCTCCCGAGCAGTACGAGGGGCGGCTTCTCCGGCTGATCCGTGGGGTCGAGTACCCGCTTGGTGATGCCGTCCGGCGCCTCGTCGATATCCAGTACGAGCGGAATGAGGTGAACCTGGTCCGGGGCAAGTTCCGGCTCAAGGGCGACACGCTGGAGATCTTCCCCGCCTACGAGGAGACGATCTATCGGGTCGAATACTTCGGTGATGAGATTGACCGGATTCTTCGCATGAATCCCGTGACCGGCGAGATTCTGGAGGAGCTGCGCGAGGTCATGGTCTATCCGGCCACGCACTATGTGGCCGGGCAGGAGCGGATGCTGCGAGCGGTAGCGGACATCGAAGTCGAGCTCCATGAGCGGCTGCAGCAGTTGGAGCGCCAAGGCAAGCTGCTGGAAGCACAAAGGCTGCGGATGCGTACTTCCTATGACATGGAGATGATGCGCGAGATTGGTACCTGCGCCGGCATCGAGAACTATTCGCGGCATCTCGACGGAAGGGAGGCAGGGAGCCCTCCGTACACCCTCCTCGACTACTTCCCCGAGAACTACATCACAATCATCGACGAGAGCCATGTCACGATCCCGCAGATCCACGGGCAGTACGCCGGCGATCGGAGCCGCAAAGAGGTGCTCGTCGAGCACGGCTTCCGCCTCCCATCTGCGATGGACAACAGGCCAATAACCTTCGAGGAGTGGTTCGAGCGCACCAATCAGTGCGTTCTGCTCTCGGCCACTCCGGGCCGTTGGGAGCTCGACGTTGCCACTCAGGTCGTGGAACAGGTCATTCGCCCAACCGGCCTCGTTGATCCGGAGGTCATCGTGAGGCCAACAAAGGGCCAGATCGACGACTTGATCGAAGAGATCCAACTGCGAGCCGAGCGAGATCAACGGGTCCTGGTGACGACGCTGACCAAGAAGATGTCGGAGGACCTCACCGACTATCTGCTCGAGTTGGGGGTCAAGGCCCGATATCTGCATTCGGATATCGACACCCTGGAACGCGTGCAGATCCTCAGCGAGTTGCGCCTGGGGGAGTACGACGTGCTCGTAGGGGTCAACCTGCTTCGGGAGGGGCTGGACCTTCCCGAGGTGGCACTGGTCGCGATTCTCGACGCCGACAAGGAGGGATTCTTGCGGTCGCAAACCTCCCTGGTCCAGACAATTGGTCGCGCCGCGCGCAACGTCGACGGGCAAGTGATCATGTACGCGGATTCTGTGACGGACTCGATGCAATGGGCAATCAGCGAGACCAACCGACGGCGCCGCCTCCAGCTCGACTTCAACGAGGAGCACGGGATCGATCCGCAGACCATTCGCAAGAAGGTCAGCGACATTCTCCAACTGGTGCAGGGCTCCGATTCCCCATCGGCCGACCGGCGCGTACGCGAAGGTCGCGAGCGGAAGCCGCTCGATCTCGGGACCTCCGACCTGCGCAGGCTCATTCAGAGCCTCGAAGAGGAAATGCACGAGGCCGCTACGGACCTCAGATTTGAGTACGCGGCACGGCTACGGGACGAAATCGGGGAGTTGAAGCGCGAGCTGCGCGAGGTTACCGAGGCAGCTAGGTAGTTGCGAGCTCAGTGGAAATTCGCCACGCAAACCGAACGTGGTCCGCACCGCAGGTGGCGAGGGGCTAAACGCATGAGCGGTTAGGGTTCGCCCGTGACCGACGAAGCCTCAGACCGTCTTGCCTGGCGACTGCGCATCTATCCATTCGTGATCCTGGGCACGATGGCAACGGCCTTGCTGTTTGCGACGGTCGTCTTCGATGAGGCCGATCCGGAAACCAGGATCGGAGGGGACTATCCAGCCTTCTACTCGGCGGGGTCGATTGTTGTCTCAGGCGATTGGCAGGATCTGTACTCGCACGAACGTCAGCAGCGCGAGCAGGCTGGTCTGATCGATGACGAGGGCGGATACCTCTACTTCTCCTATCCGCCGTTCGTCGCGGGCGCCTACGCACCGCTCGCACTTCTCCCGTACGCCTGGTCCTCCTTCGCTCACACCCTATTGATGGCGGGGGCACTGGGCGGAGCGATCTGGTTGCTTTGGCCGTGGTTGCGTCGGTTCGGGTGGCCTCCCACAGCCGTATTGGTCGCAATGCTTGCGTTCTACCCGCTACTTCGCGCCGTCCCCGGAGGTCAGAACACCAGTCTCAGTCTGCTGCTCCTCGCAGCTGCCGCTCGCCTGGAGCATGAAGGGCGACCGGTTCTGGCAGGTGTGGCGCTGGCGGCGATGCTCTACAAGCCACAGTTCGGGGTCGTCATCGTCCCTCTGCTCGTACTTTGCCGACGGTGGCGAGTCCTCGGCGGTTGGTCGGCGGGAGCAGCCGCACTGTATCTCCTGTCGGCATTGCCGCTCGGCTGGGACTGGGTGGGCCCGTGGTGGGATCAGGCGACCTCGTTCCGAGACGCAAACGCAACCATCAACGGCGGCAACTTCGTGTCGCTGCCTGGCTTCCTCGAGAATGCCTCGTCAGTCGCGGCAGGCCCGTTTGCCGGGTACCTGCTTGCGGGTGTGTTGGGATTGGGTGTCGCTGTGTTCTGGTGGCGCAACCCGCACGGGGCGACCCTCGGGCGGTATGCGCTCGCGGCGGGTGCAGTCGTCATCGCAGCGCCGCAGACTCTCTACTACGACGTGGGGCTGCTCGCTCTCGCCATGGTGGCCGTAATGGCTGCCAACGCTGAGCGCTACCGTCTCGTCGTGCTCGGGGTTCTGGTCGGCTCATGGATCCAGCTTGCTGCCCCGCAGCTAGGTTGGTCGCCGCTCGGCCCGGTGGCCTGGCTGGCGATGGGGTGGCTGGTATGGCAGGCCCTGAACGGGCGAGTACTCGAAGCTACGCCCGTGTAATTCTGTCAGGGCCCCCAACTACAATCGCCGGATGTCCGTAGACGAGGCGGAGGACGGCACTACTCGTGGGCAGCGACAAGATCATCGTCAAGGGTGCGCGCGAGCACAATCTTGCGAACATCGACATTGAGTTGCCGCGCGATGAACTGATTGTGTTCACCGGGCTGTCCGGTTCAGGGAAGTCGTCGCTGGCATTCGACACCATCTATGCGGAGGGTCAGCGCCGTTATGTCGAGAGCCTGTCGGCGTACGCTCGCCAGTTCCTCGGGCAGATGGACAAGCCGGACGTCGATTTCATCGAAGGGCTGTCCCCGGCGATCAGCATCGACCAGAAGACCGCCAGCAGAAACCCACGCTCCACCGTTGGGACCGTCACTGAGATTCATGATTATCTGCGGCTTCTGTACGCCAGAATCGGCGTGCCGCACTGCCCAAATGATGGATCCGTGGTCGCCAAGCAGACACCGCAGCAGATAGTCGATCAGGTTCTCGACCTGGAGGTCGGGACCCGATTCCAGGTTCTCGCTCCGATCGTCCAGGGCCGGAAGGGCGAGTACGAGGCGCTCCTGGATGATTTGCGGAAGGACGGCTACAGCCGGGCGCGGATTGATGGCGAGATCTACGACCTGACCGAGGAGATCAAGCTCGATCGCTACTTCCAGCACACGATCGAAGTAGTAGTTGATCGATTGGTGCGGAAGGACGGCATCGAGCAGCGGCTCACCGAGTCGCTCGAGACGGCACTGACGCTCGCTGAAGGCGTGGCCTTCATCGACATCATCGATGGTCCCACGCTGACGTTCAGTCAGCATTTCGCCTGTCCGGAGTGCGGGCTCTCATTCGAGGAATTGCAGCCACGGAACTTCTCGTTCAACAGCCCGTATGGTGCTTGCACCGTGTGTAGCGGTATCGGGACCCGCTTTCAGGTCGATGCGGAGTTAGCCATTCCTCAACCCGACAAGAGCCTCGCCGAGGGCGCGATCGCGCCATGGGCCGGCAAGCACCGTATGGGCTACATGCAGAAGCTCCTAGCTGCGGTATCCGCCGAGTACGGCATCGATATGGATGCGCCGTTCCGGGACCTGCCCTCACCTCAGCAAGAGCTCCTGATCAACGGCACGGGGGAGCGCCCCTACACCGTGACATACCGAAATCGGTTTGGATCCCGCCGCCACTATGAGACGACCTATGAAGGTGTGGTCCCGTGGCTGGAGCGGCGTTATCGGGACACCGAATCTGAGGGCGTGCGCGAGCAATACATCCAGTTCATGCGTGAGGTGCCGTGCAGCTCTTGCGGCGGGGGTCGCCTCAACCCGGTCTCCCTGGCCGTCACCGTCGGCGGCCTATCGATATTCGAGGTGTCGACCATGTCGCTGCGGCGAGCGGCTGATTGGCTCGGCGAAATGGAGGTGAGCGATCGGGACATGCAGATTGCCCGACTGGTGCTCAAGGAGATCCAGGCGCGCCTCTCTTTCTTGGTAGACGTTGGCCTCGATTACCTCACGCTGATGAGGTCGGCCGCAACCCTGGCCGGGGGAGAAGCCCAGCGGATCCGCCTGGCGACCCAGATCGGATCGGGCCTGGTAGGCGTGCTCTACATCCTCGACGAGCCGTCGATCGGGCTGCACCAGCGGGACAATCAGCGGCTGATCGAAACGCTGCTTCGTCTGCGTGATCTCGGCAACACACTCATCGTTGTGGAGCACGACGAGGAGACGATCCGGGTAGCCGACCATATTGTGGACATCGGCCCCGGCGCCGGCGCTCACGGCGGGAAGATCGTCGCCGCAGGCGACCTCGAGAACATAATGGGCTCTGCTCAGTCCCTGACCGGCGACTACCTGGCGGGAAGAAAGACGATTGCCGTTCCGCAGGTGCGTCGGATTGGAAACGGTGGTGCCATCACCATCACCGGGGCGTTCGAGAACAACCTCAAGGATGTGTCTGTCGAGTTTCCACTCGGGAAACTGACCGTCGTCACCGGCGTCTCCGGCAGCGGCAAATCGTCACTCGTGCAGGAGATTCTCTCCAAAGGGCTCCATCACGAGCTGCACGGGTCGCACAAGCTTCCCGGGCGGCATCGCTCGATCAGCGGGACCGACCAGATCGACAAGGTCATCAACATCGACCAATCGCCGATCGGGAGGACCCCGCGATCAAATGCTGCCACCTACACCAAGGTCTTCGATCGGATCCGCGAGCTGTTTGCGTCGACGACCGATGCCCGAATGCGTGGCTACAAGCCGGGGCGGTTCTCCTTCAATGTCTCCGGCGGCAGGTGTGAAACTTGCAAGGGCGACGGAACCATACGCATCGAGATGCACTTCCTCCCCGACGTCTACATCCCTTGTGAGGTCTGCAAGGGACGCCGCTATAACCGCGAGACCTTGCAGATTGCCTTCAAGGGTCATTCCATCGCCGATGTCCTCGACATGTCGGTGGAGGCCGCGTTGCACTTCTTCGAGAACCAGCCTCGCATCGCCAGGGTGCTGGAGACCCTCTTCGACGTGGGTCTCGGCTACATAACGCTCGGTCAGCCAGCCCCAACTCTTTCCGGCGGCGAGGCGCAGCGGGTGAAGCTGGCTTCAGAGCTCGGGAAGCGTTCGACCGGACGCACCTTCTATGTGCTCGACGAGCCCACCACCGGGCTGCATTTCGAGGACGTTCGGAAGCTGCTCGGTGTGCTGCACCGCCTGGTCGACGCCGGCAACACCGTGGTCGTGATCGAGCACAACCTGGACGTGATCAAGACGGCCGATTGGATCATTGATCTCGGCCCGGAGGGTGGCGACGACGGCGGCCGGATCGTTGCCGCCGGCACTCCCGAAGACATCGTCGAGGTACCGGAGTCGTACACCGGCAAGTTCCTCAGGGACCTGTTGCCCGTCTAGCGTGTCGAGATATGAGCGAGGTCGACCGTAACGAGTGGGTAGGTCACGCCGATTGGTGGCTCGACGAGATTGGTGACGACCCGATCTATCAGACGGATGTGCTGCCACTGTTCCAGCGCCTACATCGGGGCCCCGGCCGCATGCTGGACCTCGGCTGTGGCGAGGGACAAGTGATGACGCAGATTCCCGATTCGATCGGATGCGACGTCTCAGTCGACCTCTTGAGAAGGGCTCGTTCCCGAGGTCCTGTCGTCTGTTGTGAGCTACCGGGGCTCGACTGGCTGCAGACAGACGCAGTCGACGGGGCATACATGGTTCTCGTGCTGGAACACCTGTCGAATCTCGAGGTCTTTCGATCAGTGGCTCGGGTGGTCCGGCCTGGTGGATCGCTGATCCTGGTTATGAACCATCCCGCTTTCACGGCTGACAGGGCGGGTCCGATCGTGGATCCGAGCGACGGCGAAGTGCTGTGGCGTTGGGGCGAGTACTTCACCGCGTCGATCTGTGAGATGGCCACGCCCGATCGATCGGTGACCTTCCACCATCGTCCGCTCAGTCAGATTCTCAATGCGGCCGCCAACGCGGGGTGGTTTCTGCAGGAGTTGATTGAGACCGGGTTCTCAGAGGAGGCCCTAGCAGCCCATTCTGGGTATGTCGGGCAGGAGAAGACCCCCCGACTACTGGGTGCGCGTTGGATGAACACTCAAGGTGGTCGGCGTTGAAGCCGATGACGTCGTGTTGACCAACGGAGGACGCATGGACGGTTTCTACGTCGCATACGAATACGGGAGTGGAGCTGCCTGGGCATTTGTCAAGGCCGACACAGCGGACGAGGTCGTTGCCGAGGTGCCCGAGCTCGACGTTTACGACACTCCACCTGAGTGGATGACTGTCGAGGACATGCACCGGGTACGCGAGCACGCATCAGTTGAGATGGCTGCCACGAATCTGGACAGCATCCTGGACGCCAGCCGCCGCCTTTCCCTAGCAGTTGCTTCTTAATCGCATCGAGCTTCGCCGGATCGCCAGGTCTGACTGACCAGTCTGGTCCGGCGCTTGATTGCGGCATGAATAGGCCTGTTCGGGCTTAGCATCAGAGGGTGCAACGGCCTCCAGCGTCAACGATCCCGGACAGCCCCGGTGTCTATTTGTTTCATGCTGCCGACGGGCGGGCTCTCTACATTGGTAAGGCGAAGTCGCTGCGGAAGCGCCTCGCCAATTACTTCGCCTCCGAGCTGCTGACGCGCACCAGGCGCATGATGGCCGAGGCAGAGTCCATCGAATGGATAGTCACCGACTCTGAGGTCGATGCACTCATGCTCGAGTACACACTCGTTCAGAAGCATCAGCCTCGCTTCAACATCAAGCTTCGGGATGACAAGAGCTTTCCGTACCTAGCGATCACTCGCTACCAGGATTGGCCCCGGGTCATGGTGATGAGAGGAAAGCGACGCAAGGGGGTTCAGTACTTCGGCCCCTACGCTCATGCGTACGCCATTCGGCAAACCCGAGACCTGTTGCTGCGGACCTTCCCGATTCGATCATGCACCGACAGCAAGTACAAGAGCCACGAGGCGCTCGGCCGCCCTTGTCTACTCTTCCACATCGAGCGGTGCTCGGGTCCGTGCGTCGGCGAGGTGACCGAAGAGAAGTACCTAGAAGATGTCGAAGGTATGGCTGCCTTCCTGGATGGGGATCGAGCCGATCTCACTTCTCGGTTGAGAACCGAAATGGAGGAAGCGGCGTCACGCCTGGAATTCGAGCACGCCGCCAGGCTTCGTGACCAGCTGGCCTCGGTGCAGAAGGCTCTGCAAAGACAGGAGCTGGTATCGACCCGGTCAGAGACGTTCGACCTCATTGCAGTTGAGGAAGACGACCTCGAGGCTGTGGTGGTGGTGTTCAACGTCACCAGAGGCAGGCTGACCGGCAGAAAGACCAACGTCATCGACAAGGTCGAGGACGTCACCAAGGCGGCGTTGATCGAGATCGTTGTCCGTCAGACCTACGGGGGCGACACTCCGCCGAACCTCATCGTCGTCCCGGCACTTCCCGAGGACGTGGACCTGTGGCGGGAGTGGCTGGGTCGCCGTCGCGGGTCGCGTGTCGAGCTCCGCGTCCCGCAGCGAGGAGCCAAGCGCCGGCTGATGGAGACCGCGCAGGCGAATGCGCGTGAGGAGTTCGCTCGCCATCGGATGAAGAGGGCTGCAGACCACAACGCACGGGCGAAAGCACTGCGCAGCCTGCAGGAACACCTGGGGATGAGCGAGGCGCCGCTGCGGATCGAGTGCTACGACATCTCGACTATCCAGGGGAGCGACACGGTGGGCTCCATGGTGGTCTTCGAGGACGGGCTTCCCAAGAAGTCCGAGTACCGCCGGTTCAAGATCAAGACTCTGTCAGGCCAGGATGACTTTGCAGCTATGGAGGAGGTGCTGCGTCGCCGGTTTGGGGCCTACCGAGCGGAGTTGGAACGGCCGGCGGATGAGCGCGGTAGGTTTGCGTATCCGCCTTCGCTTGTCGTCATCGATGGCGGGGCCGGTCAGCTGGGACGTGCCGTCAGAGTGCTGGATGACTTTGCTCTCGACATCCCGGTCGTTGGCCTGGCCAAGCGTCTCGAGGAGGTCTACTTTCCCGACCGGGAGACCCCATTGATGATTCCACGTGGCGAGGATGCCCTGTATCTTCTGCAAAGCGTGCGAGACGAAGCTCATCGGTTTGCGGTGACCTATCACCGCAAGCTCAGGAGCAAGCGAATGGTGGACTCGGTTCTCGACTCTGTACCGGGAGTCGGTCCGGCCCGCAAGCAGCAATTGCTGAGGCGATTTGGCTCGCTGAAACGACTGCGCAGCGCTACTTTCGAGGAAGTGGCTGCAGTAGTGCCGGAGACCGTGGCACGAGAAGTAGTTGCAGCGCTCACCAGCGGAGGGAGCCGGAGTTGAGTGAATCAAGGGCAGTGATCATCACCGGCATGTCGGGAGCCGGCCGCTCCCAGGCGGCCAACGTTCTCGAGGATCTTGGCTACTTCGTAGTTGACAACCTTCCCGCCGAGATGATCAAGCTTCTCATCGATCAGATTGGCGTACCGGAAGGTCAACGGGAACGGATTGCCGTGGTTGTCGACACCCGTGGCGGAGTCACCTACAAGGCACTGGAGGAGGCCCTCAACGCTCTGTTGCAACGAAGTGTGCGGACAACGGTTCTCTTCATGGATGCGGACAACGCAACCCTTGGTCGCCGATTCGAGGAGACGAGGCGGAGCCACCCGATAGCGGAGGGCACTCTGGCCGAGCGCATCGCTACCGAGCGGCAGGCCTTCGAAGAGATCCGCGGGCTGGCCGACGTGATCATCGACACGACCGACCTCAATGTGCATGAGCTGCGCGATCGTGTGATCGAAGCCTTCGAAGGGCTGGAAGAGAAACGGGCGCTCCGTGTCGACGTGATCTCGTTTGGATTCAAGAAGGGCACGCCACGGGTCGTCGATCTACTTCTCGACGTGCGTTTTCTGCCCAACCCCCACTGGAATCCTGACCTCCGGCCGTTGACCGGGCACGATGAGCCTGTAAGCGATCACGTGCTCTCGGCACCGGACGCGAAGGTCTTTGTTGCCAAGGCAATGGACCTCCTCGGGTTCCTATTGCCGCGGTATGAAGCGGAAGGGAAGGCCTACCTGACCATCGGGATCGGTTGCACCGGAGGGCGGCATCGATCAGTGGCTCTCGCCAACGAGTTGGGTCGGCTGCTTGCGGCGCAAGGGTTCGACGCCAACGTGAGTCACAGAGAGACACCGGCCGAGTAAATGATGCACACACCGCTCACCGAAGCTCTCGAGGAAGCGCTTGCTGTCGACCGGAAGGGCCCGCACGTAGTTGCGATCGGTGGGGGCAAAGGTCTGGCGGCTGCGCTGCGGGCGATTCAGCGTTACGCCGGACGCATCGACGCAATCGTCACGGTTGCCGATGACGGCGGTTCTTCGGGACGCCTTGCTCCGGAGCTGGAGATCCCGCCACCCGGTGATATCCGCAAGTGTCTGCTGGCTCTGGCTCCCGAGGACTCCGTCTGGAGAGATCTATTCGATTACCGGTTTGCCGGGGCCGATGTCAGCGGCCACTCATTAGGCAACCTGATCATCGCCTCGCTGGCTGACCTGACCGGCGACTTCCGTGCCGCTCTCAAGGCTGCCGAAAAACTGCTGGACACGGTTGGCTCGGTCATCCCGGTATCCCCACAGCGGCTTCACATCAGAGCGGTGGTAGATGGCACGCAGGTCGATGGCCAAGTTGCGCTTGCGCTCAGCCGCGGCAGCGTTGAGGAGATGAGCCTGGTCCCGGAAGCGGCCGAGGCCAGTCCCGAGGCAATCCAGGCGATATTGGCAGCAGACCAGATTGTGATCGGTCCGGGCAGTCTCTACACATCGCTATTGGCAACACTTCTGGTGCCGGGAATCGTCGAAGCGGTGAATCTCGCCACCGGACGACTCATCTACGTTGCCAACGTCAGCACCCAGGACGGGGAAACCCTGGGCATGGACTGTGCCGACCACCTGGATGCACTGATCCGAATGAGTGGAATGAGGCCCCCCGCTGCTATCGTCGCCAACGAAACGTCGGCGACGTTTCCGCCGCCTCTAGAACCGGTTCTGGTCGACGAGGAGGTGCTGGCAACTTACGGCGTTGACGTTGTTCTGGGGCAATTCGTGGACCTCCGCTCTACTGTCCCTCGACATGACTCCGTGCGGCTTGGTGGCGCACTGGCTCGTCTCGCCTGACATCCACTTGTCGATCTGGTCAAACGGCTCGGCCGAAACGAGGGAAGATGAATAACCTCCCAACGCTCGATTCGCTCGAAGTTGCAGGGAATACGGTTCTGGTGCGTTCCGATCTGAACGTACCGCTCGACAACGGTGAGGTAGCGGACGATTTCCGGATCGGCGCCAGCCTCCCCACCATCAGGGCGCTTCTCGCTCGTGGTGCCAAGGTTGTCGTGTGCAGCCACCTCGGCAGGCCCAAGGGGGTCGACGCCGGGCTCCGCATGGATCCGGTCGCCCGTCGGATGGCATCTCTGGGCGGCTTCGCCGTCAATAAGGTCGATGTTGTTGCGGGCCCCGAAGCTGAGGCTGCTGTAGCAGCCACCGCCGCCGACACTGTGACCATGCTGGAGAACACTCGATTTGAGGCGGGGGAGAAGAAGAACGATCCTGATCTCGCCGACGGCCTCGCTCGTCTGGCGGATCTGTTCGTCCTCGATGCGTTCGGTACGGCTCATCGTGCCCATGCGACCACGGTCGGCGTCGCCGAACGTTTGCCCTCGGCCGCCGGCTACCTACTCGCCAAGGAAGTGGATGCTCTGTCTGCTCTCCTTGGAGATCCGGAGCGGCCGTATCTGGTCATTCTCGGGGGCGCCAAGGTGTCCGACAAGCTGGCGGTCATGGAGCATCTGCTGCCCAAGGTAGACAGGATGATTGTTGGCGGCGGCATGTGTTTCACGCTGCTGAAGGCTCAGGGCTACGAAGTTGGCAACTCGCTGGTTGAGGAGACGATGGTTGAGGTAGTGGGCGAGTTGCTTACCGGCGAGCACGGCCACAAGCTGCTGCTTCCCACGGATGTTGTTGCTGCTGCCGCTTTCGCGGAGGACGCCGAGCACGTCGTTGCGCCGATTGCCGCCATCCCGGCGGGAGTGATGGGACTCGACATTGGCCCCGAGTCGATTGCCTCCTTCCGGGAAGCAGTAGACGACGCCGCCAGTGTCTTCTGGAACGGGCCGATGGGAGTCTTCGAGTGGGAGGCTTTCCGCGCCGGAACTGCGGGCGTTGCGGAGTCGCTGGCCAACACGGAGGGCTTCACGGTCATCGGTGGCGGCGACAGCGTGGCCGCCATCCGTTTGCTCGGCCGAGAGGATCAGATAAGCCACGTTTCGAGCGGGGGAGGCGCCGGCCTCGAACTGCTCGAGGGCAAAGAACTACCGGGCATAGCTGCCCTGGAGAGGTGGAAAGATGCGTAAGGATCTCATTGCAGGTAACTGGAAGATGCACATGACGCATCAAGAGACCCTCCAGTTTGTTCAGAAGCTCAGCTACCGGCTCGAACCATCCGACTACGAACGCGTCGATGTCGTCATCTGCCCGCCGCTCACGGCGCTGCGCACAGCCCAGGTTGTCATAGAGTCCGACAACCTCGAGATCGGCCTGGGGGCTCAGCACTGTTTCTTCGAGGAGAAGGGTGCGTACACCGGCGAGGTTTCGCCGCAAATGCTGTCCAAGCTCGCTGTGTCGTATGTGATCGCCGGGCACTCGGAGCGCCGTCAGATCTTCGGGGAGACCGATGAGATGGTCAACAAGAAGGTCAAGGCCATCCTGGATGAGGGCATGATCCCAATCATGTGCTGTGGCGAGACGGAAGACGAGCGCGAGCAAGGGTTGACCGAGCAGAAGGTCGGCACGCAGGTCCGACTCGGTCTCCAGGGTCTGACCGCAGAGCAGGTTGCTGGTCTGGTCATCGCCTACGAGCCCATCTGGGCAATCGGCACCGGGAAGACGGCAAGCGCAGATGACGCCGGAGACATGTGCACCTTTGTCCGCAATACCGTCGCCGAGATGTTCGGCGAGGCAGCCGACTCCGTGCGGGTGCTCTACGGCGGATCGGTCAAGCCCGGCAACATCGCCGGCCTCATGGCCAAGCGCGATATCGACGGGGCGCTGGTTGGTGGCGCCTCCCTCGACCCGGACAGCATGGCCTCGCTGGTGCGCTACTACATCTAAGCCCGTCTGTCCCCGGCTGATGCCATCAGCTCGGAGTTCTGATCCCGTCTCTCCTGCGGAGAGATCGAACTCCATGCTCTGCGAATAGACGATTCAGCCCCGCTACGGGCACGGCCTAGTCCCTTCGAGCACGCCTCTTTGGTCATTGCCGCGCAACGGATGTTCCACCACTATTAGTAGTGAAGCAGCCACGTCAAGTGGCGGCGCAGTAGGAATAGCGATCAGGGACCTCCCACTTGGGAGGTGGTGGCGATGTTGTATCGAATCTCGTTCGAGTTCCGGCTCACCCGGCTCGTTCCATGGACGGATGACGGCGTCGACTTCTACTCGCATGTGGAGACAGTGCGATCGAAGGTGGAAGCGGCGGAGGCGATCGAAGAGGTGCGAGCTGTCACCAATAGGGCGAAATCGTCCCTGACGCTCGACTTCACCATCGAAGCCGCACGACATCAGCTCGCCGAGGAACGCGCCCTGGATCTAGTGCGCTCGTCAATCGAAGCCTCTGGGGCCCGTCACTTCGGGATGAGCCCGGTTGGGCCAAGCCTGACGGCAAGTGCCGGAGCGAGCTCGGGTATGGAGACCCCGGTGTGGCACCGGGGCCGGATTCTCATCGGAGCGGCGGCGTAGGGCCTACTTCCCCGCAGCGGTATGCTGAAAGGGTCGATTGGAGGCCCTTGCGACGCATCGCTGTCTTCGTCCTTGCTGTGGTGCTCGGTGCCGTCGCATGTGCCGAGAGCCCGCAGCCGTCTGCCCCCACGACTCGAGAGCCGACGACGACGGAGGCGCCGACAACAACGCTGGCTGAGCCGACGAGTGGCGAAACCAGCACGACAGCCGTGCCTATCCCGACCTACGGTGGTTCAGTGGTGATCGGCGATGACCAGGAGCCGATGAGCCTGAATCCGTTCGTTCCCGGCGGAGACAACTTCATCACGACAATCATCGGACAGGCGCATCTGGCGGGGGCCTACGACATCGATGCCACGACCCTCGATCTGATACCCGAGTTGCTCACCGAGCTGCCGTCGATCGGCAACGGTGGTGTGACCATCAACGATGACGGAACCATGACTGTCCGCTATCAGATCCGTGACGAAGCGGTGTGGAGCGATGGGGAGCCGATTACCGGGTACGACTTCGAGTTCACGGTGGAGGCAATGAACCAGAGGGACTTCGAATGGGTTGAACCGTTCGACTTCGTAGCTATGGAGGCCGGCGACAAGACCTTTGAGTTCACGCTGGCTGATCCAACGGCGCTATACGAGACGATGTTCCCTGTTGTGGTTCCCAGGCACGCCGTAGCGGGAACCGACTTCATGGCCGATTGGAACGATGAGATGTGGCCGGCGGCTGGCCCCTTTGTCTTCTCCGAGTGGCAGCGCGGCGAATACGTCCGTCTGGTTCGCAACGCGAACTACTGGAAGCGTGCCGACGATGGGGGTCAGCTGCCCTACCTGGACGAAGTTACCTTCCGGTTCATCCCGGAGACGGAGAGCCTTGTCTACGCCTTCACCCAGCGGGAAGTGGACGTTATCCAACCGCCGCCGGCACCGGAGATCATTGCTCGGCTACGCGGGCTGGAGTCGGCGGGAGCAGAAGTCCAGGTGAGAGCGGGGCCGGTCTGGGAACACCTCAACTTCCAGTTCGGCCCGGCAAACCGTAACGCCGAGTCGCTGAATCGGTACCTGGCCTTCCGGCAGGCAGTTGCCTATGCCATCAGTGCCGACGAGCTCGCCCGGCTTGTGGGTTGGCAGCCCATAAGCTCAATCATCGACCCGGGGATCGGTGATGGTCCCTGGGCGCAGTACGGCCAGGACCTTGCGAAAGCGCGCGACCTGCTTGCAATCGCTTGTGAGCAAGCCGGCCGGCTATGCCCGGCGAAGCCGCCCGTAATGACCTTCTCAACGACGAGCAATGCCGATGCTCGGCCCAAGATTGCCGATCGACTGGTGGACGTTCTCGGTGCTGTGGGCATCGATGTCGAGCTGCAACTCGAGGACTCGCAACTGTTCTTCGGGGAGACCCTCGACAACGGGACGTGGGATGTCGGTTGGTGGGCGTGGGTCGCCAGCGCGGGCGCTTCGGGGGCGGTCGCGACACTCGACCTATTCGATCCGGCCGCTCCGCCGCCGGATGGTGCCAACTACTACAGATGGGGAACTGCAGATTCGGTTGTGAAGGACGACGCTGTGTCACAGTTCTCGGAGGTGCTGGAGGTGGCCAGAAGCACCGCCGACCGCGAGCAGATGGAGACGCTGGCCCGGGCGGCGGAGCAGATCCTCGCCGACAATGTGGTGGTCATCCCGATCGGGGCGCGGACCGTAGTTGGAGCCGTCTGGGCCGACAAGCTGCTCGGCTACGAGATGAACTCGACACAGGCGAGCCATACCTGGAACATCGAGAACTGGCGCAGAATCGATCTGTAGGCGATTGTCCGCTATTTTCTGTACAGCGTCACCAGGAGTTGTAATGACCAGACTTGTTCTCCTTCGTCACGGCCAGTCGACCTGGAATCTGGAAAACGTCTTCACCGGCTGGACAGACGTGCCTCTGTCCGACAAAGGCGTTGCTGAGGCCAAGGAGGCTGGACGCATCCTGAAGGAAGAGGGCTTCACCTTTGACATCGCTCACACCTCGCTGCTGAAGCGGGCGATCAACACCCTCCATTTGGCACTGCTCGAGATGGATCAGGTGTGGATCCCGGTGGTGAAGCACTGGCGACTCAATGAGCGCCACTACGGCGCGCTGCAGGGTCTGAACAAGAAGGAAACGTCGGAACAGCACGGCAAAGAGCTGGTGCACGTCTGGCGGCGCTCGTATGCGACTCCGCCGCCGGCACTGGACCCGATGGACGAGCGTCATCCCGGCAACGACCCGCGCTACTCATGGATGCCGCCCGATCTGCTCCCCGCCACAGAGTGCCTTGCCGACGTCGTCGATCGCATGCTCCCGTACTGGCATGACGCCATCGTCCCCGATCTGCGCGCAGGCAAGCAGGTCATCGTGGCCGCACATGGCAACAGCTTGCGTGCCCTGGTCAAGCATCTCGATGGCATAAGCGACGAGGACATCACCGGGCTGAACATCCCGACCGGGGTCCCGCTCCTGTACGAGCTGGATGAGAATCTGGCCCCCATCAGCAGTCGCTATCTGGGTGACCCGGAAGCCGCCAAAGCTGCGGCTGAAGCGGTGGCCAAGCAGGCCGGCTAGCGAGCGACCAGGGGCCTCCTTGAAGAATCTACCTGGAGGAGACTTGCTTATCTCGCGGGAAGGCTCCATACTGCGCGGCTGATGGGCCCGTGTGTGCGGGTCCCGTGTGAGAAAGGGAGACTCTTGGCATCAGTCGTCGCTGCGCTTCACGCGCTCGTGTCGCTTGCCCTCATTTTCCTCATCCTGCTCCATGCAGGCCGGGGCGGGGGCGTGTCTGACATGTTCGGCGGTGGCATGAGTGGAGGCTTTTCGGGGTCCAACGTGGTCGAGAAGAATCTCGACCGGATCACGGTTGCTGTATCTGCCGTATTTGCGGTAACCACTGTCACGCTCACGTGGCTCTGGCGCTAGACGCTGATCTCACCAGTTTCCCTACACGGAATACCAAGGAGGCAACACCTTGAATCGATTGTGGCGTAGCCGCAAGGTGTTGTGGTTGGCTGTCCTCCTCGCCTTCGCAATGATTGTCACGGCATGTGGCGATTCTGACGAGGGTGGCGACGAGACTACGGCAGCTCCGACCACAGAAGCACCAGAAGAAACAACAACAGCTGCTCCTACTACTGAAGCACCGGTAGAAGAAACCACGACCACCACTGAGCCCGAGGTTGGCAAGCAGTACGGTGGCGAGGTTGTCGTTGCTGACGACCAGGAGCCCCCAACCCTGAACTCGTTTGTTCCGGGTGGCGACAACTTCATCGTCTCGATCGTCGGTCAGTCCTACTGGGCCGGCGTTCAGGAGATCGACGGCTTCACGCTCGAGCTCATCCCTGAGCTCGTGACCGAGCTGCCGACGGTCGGCAATGGTGGCGTTACCGTCAATGACGACGGCACCATGACGGTGAACTACCAGATCCGTGACGAGGCCATTTGGTCCGACGGCACCCCGATCAGCGGTGATGACTTCCAGTTCACGCTGGACACCATCCTCGATCCGGACCTGCCCGTCGACAAGACCACGTACGAGGACATCGTTTCCACTGATGTGGGCGCCAAGACGTTCTCATACACCCTCGCTCAGCCGACTGCTCTGTATGAGCTGATCTTTGGTCAGATCATCCCGAAGCACGACGTTGAGGGTTCCGACTTCACGACTGACTGGAACGAGACCATGTGGTCCTCGGCCGGTCCGTTCGTCCTCGACACCTGGCAAAAGGGTGAGTTCATCCGCGTAGTCCGCAACGAGAACTACTGGAAGGTCGATGCAGAGACCGGTCAGCAGCTTCCGTTCCTGGACAGCGTCGTGTTCCGCTTCATCCCGGAGACCGAGTCGATCATCACCGCCTTCCGGGGCCGTGAAGTCGATGTCATTCAGCCTCCGCCGGCAACCGAGACCATTGAGGCTCTGCAGGCTCTCGAGCCTGAGGGTGCAATCGTCGAGGTTCTCAGCGGTCCGGTTTGGGAGCACCTGAACTTCCAGTTCGGTCCCAAGCGATTCGATCGGAACGAGAACTCCGCAAACGAGAACCTGAATTACCGCAAGGGCGTCGCTCACACCATCAACAAGGACCTCATCGTTGATGAGATCCTCGCTGGCCAGGTTGAGCCGTTGAACTCCTTCCTCGAGCCGGTCACCCCGACCATCTCGACGGGTGCGTGGTCGCAGTACGACTACAACCCGACCAAGGCTATGGAGTACTTCGAGCTGGCCAAGGGCGAGCTTGGTGTTGACGAGCTATTCACCGTCTTCTCGACCACTTCGAACAATGACGCTCGCGTCAAGCTCTCTGAGCTGTTCGTGAACATGTTCGAGGAAGTCGGTGTCACCTATGAGAACCAGCTCGAGGATTCGCAGCTGTTCTTCGGTGAGACGCTTGACAACGGTATCTGGGACCTCGGTGAATGGGCATGGGTTGGTTCCCCGGGCTTCTCCGGCGCCATCAGCCTCTATGACCTGTTCGATCCGGAGTCACCGCCACCGGACGGCGGCAACTACTACCGCTGGGGCACCCCGGATTCGGTGGCCATCGACGACGCCACGGCTCGCTTTGCCGAGATCCGTGACGAGTTGAACACCTCCGTCGACCCGGACGTCCTCATCCCGCTGATGCAGGAAGGCGAGCAGATCCTGGCCGATCAGGTCGTGATCTTCCCGCTGTATGCCCGTCTTGTGACGGCAGCTGTCTGGGGCGATGAGGTCGGTGGCTTCAAGCACAACCCGACCCAGGCTTCACACACCTGGAACCTGGAAGAGTGGTATCGCGTCGACCTTTAGGTCACGTCGACCCCTAAGGTCCGACTCGATCAACTAGTCCGAAGAGGGGCCCGCAATGCGGGCCCCTCTTCTTTCGGAGCTACGCCTTCTCCGATGTCGACGCACCGGGAGGCAGCGGTGCGCAATGAGTGATCGGGACCGTCCGAGGTCGGGGCGGCAGTCACCCCGCGTGGGTATCGTCCCCGCAATGTAGACCTCCCGGCTGGTATAGTCCCTGAACCCGAGCGGGAGGCAACAGAAGGATGTTTGCTTACATCATCCGACGCTTGGTTTACGGCATAGTCACGCTGTTTGCATTGAGCCTCGTCGTGTTCATGCTGATCCAGTTCTCTGGAGGGACGCCGCTGGATCGCCTGAAGCTGAACCCGAGGATGCAGCCGGTGATTGCGCAGTTGACCGAGCAGTGGGGCTTGGACAAGCCCTGGTACGAGCAGTACTTCATTTGGCTCAAGAACTTCGTAACGCCGATAGATATACCTGCTGAGGAAGGTCTCACCGTCTACTTCGGAAAGCTGGGTGTCCGCAGCTGGGTCGCGATTGCCGCATTTGTCGTTGCCGTCGGCTACGCCATCGCCACGTTCTTCGTCAAGATCGAAGCGAACTGGTGGCGCACCTACCGGGCCTTCTCGATCCTGGTTGTCGGCGCAATTGCGTTCTGGATCATCAAGAGCCGCGTCGTCTTCGCCCTCAACTGGGGCGAGTCGTTCCGCGGCGACGGCGCCGTTTGGGACAACATATTCGGCGCTGCCGGCAACACCTTCCGGCTGGGCTTGACCGCGCTGGCCATCGCCCTGATCATTGGCATCCCGCTCGGTGTCTATCAGGCGATCCGCCAGTACTCGTTCTTCGATCAGCTTGGAACGATGGTTTCGTTTATCACCTTCTCGACCCCCATCTTCATCATTGGTGTGTTGTTGCAGCTGATACTCGCCTACCAGCTGGAGCGCTGGACCGGAGTGAAGGTCTTCTATGTCGCCGGGATGACGAGCTCTGGATACGCAGAGTTAGGGCGAGGCATCTTCGGGTTACCTTCGTTGGCGCAGCTGGGCGACGTGATACAGCACTTGACCCTGCCGGCGGTCTCGATTGCCGCCATCTCAATGGCCGGCTACTCCCGCTTCCAGCGTGCCTCCATGCTCGAGGTCATGCACAGTGACTATCTGCGCACCGCCAAGGCCAAAGGGCTTCCCCGTCGCAACATCATCGTCAAGCACGCGCTGCGGAATGCGATGATCCCGATCGTCACTCTGGTGTCCCTCGACATTGCGACGATGATCGGAGGAGCCATCATCACCGAGTCGATCTTCGGTTGGCCGGGTGTAGGTCGGTTGTACATCGGCGCGATCAATGCGGTCGACTATCCGACGATTATGGCGGTCGTGCTGGCGATCGGCGCCGGCGTGGTGGTGATGAACATCATTGCCGACATCTTGTACGGCGTCCTCGATCCGAGGGTGAGATATGACTGAGCGACCGGAGAGCGACGCTCTCGTCCTAGACGCTGCCGAAGGCATTTCGGCAGAGCCCATCACCCAGTGGGATCTGTTCGTCACCCGGTTGCGGCGACACCGGTTGGCGACGATCGCGTTCTTCTACATGGCGTTCATCGCCTACGTGGCGCTGATGGCCCCGCTGTTCACGTGCGAGAAGAACGATGTGTTCTGCGGACGGCAGCCAGTGAGCATGAGCTTTGTCACAACAGTGATCATGCTCATCATCGCTGCGGGTTCCCTCTACTTGACCTACCGTTCCTTCAGGTCCGGCCTGCGCGGAGCTGGTGTGGCATTGGGAGCGGTTGGTCTCGTCTCGGTGCTGTTCCTGGTCTCGAGCTGGGGGCTGGTGGATATCCCGCATATCAACCACTACGCCGATCAGCTGCCCGACGACAGCGGCCGGATTCTCGTGAACATCGCACCCCGAGGATCGCTACCTCTGGGGACAGATGACCTGGGACGTGATGTCCTGAGCCGGGTCATTCACGGCGGTCGAGCCAGCCTCGCCGTCGGCATCGTTGTGGGGTCGCTGGTTGCCCTGCTGGGTACGGTGGTCGGTTCGCTGGCGGGCTACTACCCGGGGGTGGTGGATCAGTCCTTGATGCGCTTCACCGACCTGATGCTTGGCCTGCCGCTGCTGCCCGTTGCCATCGTTGTCGGCCGGGTGCTCCCGGAGCTCCGCTTCTTACCGGACTTCCTCAAACAGGGAGCGTGGGGCATTGCGGTTCTGCTTGGAGTGCTCGTGTGGGGCTCGCTAGCCCGGATTGTGCGCGCCGAATTCCTGTCCCTTCGTGAGAAGGAGTTTGTTGAGGCCGCCCGTGCGGCGGGAGCGAACGATCGGCGGATCATCTTCCGCCACATCCTGCCCAACGCGATCAGCCCCATCATCGTCCAGACAACCCTGGTCGTCGGCACCGCCATCATCATCGAAGCGGCGCTGTCGTTCCTCGGTTTCGGTGTGCGGCCACCGATTCCGACGTGGGGGGGAATGGCCTCCTCCGGAGCTGCCATCGCCGTACGTGGCTTCTGGTGGGAGCTGGTGTTCTCCGCTGGAGCGCTCATTTCGACGGTCCTTGCCATCAACTTCATGGGTGATGGTTTGCGCGATGCGCTGGACCCGACACAGACGATTGAACGGAAGTAACGCGTGGCTGAGCACTTACTTGATGTTGAAGACCTGAGAACGTATTTTTCGACAGAAGAAGGCGTTGTCAAGGCGGTCGACGGCGTGTCCTTCAAGGTCAAGGCCGGTGAACGCCGCGGCGTCGTTGGAGAGTCGGGATGCGGCAAGTCGGTGACGGCGATGTCGATCATGCGGCTCATCGAGCCGCCGGCCGGCGAGATCGTGACCGGGACCATCCAGTTTGACGGTCGCGACCTGCTCAAGCTGTCCGAAGCTGAGATGCAGGATGTGCGTGGTGGGGAGATCGCAATGATCTTCCAGGATCCAATGACGGCGCTCAACCCGGTCTACACGATCGGCGATCAGCTGATCGAGACGATTCTGCTTCATCAGGACGTGTCCAAGTCCGAGGCGCGCAACATCGCGATCACTGCACTGGACGACGTGCAGATCCCGTACGCCAAGAACCGGATGGAGGACTACCCCCACCAGTTCTCCGGTGGTATGCGGCAGCGTGTGATGATCGCCATGGGGCTCAGCTGCGAGCCGAAACTGCTCATCGCCGACGAGCCGACGACGGCACTCGACGTGACGACGCAAGCCCAGATCATGAGCCTGATGCTGGACCTGGCAGAAGAGCGGAACACCGCAGTTCTGCTGATCACTCACGATCTAGGCGTTGTTGCCGGATTCTGTGACACGATCCAGGTCATGTACGCAGGGACGATCGTCGAGCGCGGCACGGGGGATGAGATCTTCTACAACCCGCAGCACCCGTACACGTGGGGCCTGTTGGGCTCGATGACCCGTCTCGACGAATCGCAGCAGGACCGGTTGAACTCGGTACGGGGGGCGCCCCCGTCGCTTATCGCGCCACCACGGGGATGCCGATTCGGGCCGCGCTGTGACTTCGCCACCGACATCTGCCGGGAGGCACTGCCGATCCTGCACCAGAGCCAGGAAGGTCAGAAAGTCGCCTGCCATCGCGCCAGCGAATTGGACCTCAAGTCTCTCACAGTGGGAGTGTCCTCATGACCGACACCGTGCCAAGAGCTGAGACCGACGAGGCGGGCGCCCTGCCCGAGGATGTGATCCTCCGGGTCAACCATCTGGTCAAGGAGTTCCCGATCAATCGGGGCGTCTTCTTCAAGAAGCAGGTTGGTGCCGTGCACGCCGTTTCGGGTGTGTCGTTCCAGGTCAAGCGTGGCGAAACGGTTGGCCTTGTCGGTGAGTCCGGCTGCGGCAAGTCGACGACGGCACGCTCGATCCTTCGTCTGCTCGAGCCCACATCGGGAGAGGTCTGGTTCCAGGGGCAATCGGAGGATGGCACTGTCGACGCTCCCGTCGACGTCGCTGGCGCCGACCGCGAGATACTGCGTAACTTGCGGCGTGAGTTGCAGATCGTCTTCCAGGACCCGTACGCGTCTCTGAACCCGAGGATGACGGTGGCGAGTATCGTCGCCGAGCCCATGACGGTCCACGACATAGGCACGCAAGCTGATCGTCTCGAGCGCGTCAAGCACCTGCTGCAGATCGTCGGCCTGAGCCCCGAGCACACCAACCGCTATCCGCACGAGTTCTCCGGCGGCCAGCGGCAGCGTATCGGGGTGGCGAGGGCGCTGGCGCTGAATCCGCAGTTCATGGTGTTGGACGAGCCGGTCTCAGCGCTGGATGTGTCTATCCAGGCGCAGGTGCTCAACCTCATGCAGGATCTGCAGGATGAGTTCGGTCTGACATACCTGTTCATCGCTCACGACCTGTCGGTAGTGCGCCACATCTCCGACCGGGTTGCGGTGATGTACTTGGGCAAGATTGTCGAGATGACCGACCGGGACGCCCTTTACGATCGGCCGATGCATCCGTACACGCACGCGCTGCTGTCGGCGGTGCCGATCCCGGACCCGAGTATCGAGTCCACGCGCAAGCGGATCATCCTCGAGGGCGACATCCCGTCACCGTCGAGCCCGCCTCCGGGATGCCGCTTCAATACTCGCTGTCCGAAGGCTGAGGCCGGTAAGTGCGATGTGGAAGAGCCACCGCTCAGCGAGCTCGAGCCGGGCCACTGGGTAGCTTGTCACTTCCCCGAGGTAGTTCAGGTCGTCTGACGAATCGCTCGGCGCGGGCTTGGCTATAATCCTCCAGCCGACGAACCCGCAGGGTTTGTCGCCGAAACCGCTTCAGCGGTTTCGCCACGTCGGAGTGGCGGAATTGGTAGACGCGCTAGGTTGAGGGCCTAGTGGGACATTGTCCCGTGGAGGTTCGAGTCCTCTCTCCGACACTGGGAACCCGCCGCAGGCGGGTTCCTTTAGGTTTGGGGCTGGACGCCCCAAACCAACGCTCCGTTGCAGTTTGGTCCTCGCCCAAACTGCCGCTCTCCCTGCTCCCTCAGGTTGGACCGTGGATTGCCACGGCAGGTCTCTTCCGGACCAGGCGGGCGGGCCAAGAGTTCTGGCATCCGGTACAGTGGAGTAGACGCTTCATCTAGTGGGCGAGCGGGCAAATGATGCACCCCCGCAAGGAATGGAATCATCCGGATCGACTAAATGCGCTGGCGTTTCGCGCCATTGTCATTCTGATTCCCGTCGTCGGCCTGGTGGTCGGCCTCACATGGGCGATGCCCGATTCGGCCGCATCGTCACAAGGGGACGACGTGCTCAGCACGAACTTGCCGTCTATTGCCCCGGCGAGATTGATGCCTGCGTCTTCGAGCTCACGGGCCGCTGCCGGGAAACCGGCCGGCGCTCACCCAGCCGGTACGACGACCAACGCGCACCTTGGCTCCACTCCTTCGACATCGCCGACTGGTGGATCGAACGCGGCCACGCCCGACGGCGTCGTGGCCGCCCCTCCGTCCACGACCTCGACAACGCTACGTCCGACGAGCCCGCCGATCTCAGTTTCGCCGCCCACCACGACGACCACCACGACGGTGCCACCGACCACGACGACAACGTCGAGTACCACGACGACAACAACGACTGTTCCGCCGCCCACCACGACGACCACCACGACGGTGCCACCGACCACGACGACAACGACGACGACAACAACAACCATCCCGCTGCCGGGTCTGTTCATCAGCAAGTTTGAGGGTCACGCGCGTGGCGATGAAGAAGCCTGGAAAGCGCACATCGAGATCGAGATCCGGACCGAAGGCGATGCGGAGGCGGCGTTTGCCGTCGCCGTCATAACCTGGGGCGGTACCGACCCGGGCAGCGTATCCCTGCAGGCCAACAATGATGGCAAGATTGACGAGAGAGTCGGGTCGTTCGATAGCTCGAGGATCAAGCTGACCATCACCCAAGTCGTCCTCGACGGTCATGTTTATCGCCCTGATCTCAACACTGCGCCGTCTTCAATTGTCATTGAAGGACCCGACTAGCAGCCAAAGCCACCTTTTGGTGAACTTGCCGGCCTCGCCCATGTTGAGGCATCGTGCCCGGGGGAGAGGCGGTAGTCGTCGGTCAGATCCACTCGGGCTCAGGGGTGATGTGGTCCTCCGGTCGGGTCCCCGGTCCGTCTGCGCCCGACGAGGCAACGCGTACGAGGGGCGTCACAGCCATTGTGCCTTCGCAGGCTATCTGGCACGACAGGCGAGATGAGCCCAGGAGGTCGCGCTTCTCCAGCACGTCACGTTCGGCAACTGTCATCGCCGAAGGCTCCCCTTCAGTGAACTCAACCCGGCACGTGGTGCATCCGGCGAAACCCCCGCACCGGTGCATCACGTCGATACCGGCGTCCTCGAGAGCAAGGACCAGGCGCGTTCCATCTGCCACCTCGAACGACTGTCCGTCTACCTTCAGTTCTGCCACCTGTTCCTCCTTTGACTACAGATCCCATTCGTTGCCCATGAGGGATGTGGATGGACGGCGCTGCTGGGCCAATGAACGATGCAATTCCTATGCACTGACGAGTCATTTGTGGTGCGGGCGGAATAGTGCATCTCGTCACTACAGGTTGGTTCTGTCGAGCGTAGTGTTGTCACCAAAGCGTCGTTCTCCGATCGCAGCATCGTGCGGCGCGGAGCGTCGTCAGGAATTGGAGGAACAGGATGGGCACACTCTTCCGAACACGCACGAGAAGGCCTTTCTGGCTCATCGTTGCACTAATGACCTTGCTGGTGTTGCTCACCCCGGTGGCCGTAATTGCCGCCGGAGGCACATTCACCGATGACGACACCTCGATCTTCGAGGCCGATATCGAGTGGCTTGCCGACCATGGCATTACCGCAGGCTGCAACCCGCCGGCCAACGACCACTTCTGCCCGAAGGCGAACGTCACTCGTGGCCAGATGGCTGCCTTCCTGCACCGTTTCGCCAACGACCAATCAACCAACGGGCTTTCGGTGTGGCACGACAACGCCCTTACCGTCACCGGGGGAAGCGGCTACGCCCCGCTGCTGACGCTCGAGAGCATCCCGGCCGGTAGCTACATCTTCATTGCAAAGACCCACTTCCAGGGAGGGGCCTCCCAAGGCGCGGTGACTTGCCGACTGGCCGCCGGAGCGGATTATGACCAGCTTTCGGCAACGCTGGAGCCCTACCACCATGTGCCGGCGACCATGACAGTGGTTCACACCTTTGCCAGCAGCGGAAACACGGTGGAGCTTGGCTGCAATGCATCCACGAGCCCGAGACTGAACAACACCAAGATCACTGCGATCGAGGTCAATAGTCTGACCAACAATCCTGGGTGAGGGATCATGACCGTGGTGACGAGTCAGAACGGCTCGTCACCACGATCCGATCTGAACTCAGGCCCATCGGGCGAGATCTCTGAATGAGGCGTCCGGCTCAGACGAGCTCGAGTTGGCGCCTCGCGCGAGGTTCCTCGTCGGCCGGCGGGGGCTCCTGTCGGTCCTGGCGAGGGCGGGATGGGTTCCCGGTGAGCACCATGACTCCAACCCGTGCGATCCGCCAGGCCACGATGGTGGTGGCAAACGCGGCCAGGGCGAAGAGGAAAACAACAACCCCGCCACGTGCCGTGCGGCCGATCGAACCGAGCGCGCCGTCGATGGTCGCTGAGATCTCGTCACCGACGTCGCCGACGGCGTCCGAGAGACTCGACTCGATGCTCAGACTGAGGAGCTCGTCGATCTGACCTGAGGTGCCCGACGTTTCGTCTACCGCCGGCACTGCAACCTCGCCGGCAAGAGTATCGGTGGCGCCGGCGGCATCCTCGACCGTCAGCGTGACGATATAGCTGCCGTAGCGAAGGTAGTCGTGGACGACGGTTTCGCCCCCGCTCGAGGTTCCGTCTCCGAAGTCCCACCGCCACGCAACAAGGTCTGCCTGTCCGGGTACCGAGGTGGACTCGAGGCGGATCCGGTATACCGGCGGGTCGACAGACTCGAGGACGATGGCTTCCCAGCGGAATCCGGCAAGAGGCTCCGCACGTACCACGTCTCTGTCACCCACACTCAAGACAATCGGGTCCGCATCTTCGGTAGGGAACCAGCGCTCGTAAGCGGTAACGGGGTCGCGCAGGATCGGGAAGAGCGTATAGAACACGATCATGAATAGGGCGAGACCAATGAGAACCAGCGTGCTGCCAAGCACGGTGGCCCAATCGGGTCGTCGTAACACAAGGCGATCGATCACGACCTACCCGTCGGCGAGAGGAAGCCGCGTGTTAGCGGAGGTCGGCATGCTGATCGTTGGCGTTCGATGCGATTCCGGTGTGTGCCCGTTTTGGACTAGCCACCCTGTACGGGACCCGCTCCTGGCTCTACCTTGCCGGCGAGCAACTGGGATGGGACTTCATGAGGAACTCGATACGGCAGCTCGGCGCGGTTAGCGGCGGGGTGCTTCTCATCGTGGGCTCGCTGATGACCTGGGTATCTGTTGACTTGGGATTCCGAGCCTTCTCGGCAACTGGGAGAGAGACGACCGAAGGCAAGCTGACTTTGGCTACCGGCGTCGTACTGATCGTGATTGCATTGCTGCAGATGCGGCCTGTGAACGCACGCCGACTTCTCGGCTACCTGGCGGTGGCCGCGGCCCTATTTGGATCTGTCGTGCTCCTGCTCGAGTACCTGGACGTACTCGAGCGCATAAGGGAGGCGGAAGGCACACCGGCAACCGCTGTGGTTGGGACGGGGGTCTTTGTCGCCGCATTGGGGGCGGCGGTTGCATTGGTCGCCACGGTTTGGGGCCTAGCAAGAAGGCCGTTGCCTCAGGAGTGATGAGATAGGCCTGCCCGAGCCGGAGCCAGTTCGTCCTCACTCTGCCGACAAGACCGCCACGTGATGCCGTGAAATAGGCCCGACTTCGATTCCCCATCGGGGGTAGGGTGCGATATTCTGCACCGTCCCCTCGGTGAACCTTCATGATCGCGCTGGTCAACAATCGGATTCGCAGGCTGCTCGCAGTGTGGGCGCTCGTGCCCGCATTGCTGATGATCGCGCCCAGCGCCGCCGGTGATGAACCGGTCGAGCTCCCGCCCGGGGGTACGTTTGTCGACGATGACGGCCTTCCTCAGGAAGGCTACATCGAAGCTCTTGCGGCTACCGGTGTAACCAAGGGATGTAATCCGCCGGACAACGACCGCTTCTGCCCCGGCTACTCCGTGACAAGGGGTCAGACCGCGTCGTTCCTGGTTCGCGCTCTCGGGCTCCCTTCATCAGACGTCGACCAGTTCCTCGATGATGATGAGTCGCCTCACGAGGGCGACATCAATGCGTTGGTGGCAGCCGGTATCACCAAAGGGTGCGATCCGCCCGACAACACGAAGTTCTGTCCAACCCGTGCGGTGACCAGAGGCGAGATGGCAGCTTTCCTGGTTCGCGCCTTTGGATATGAGTCGCCGCCCGACGTCGATACCTTCACTGATGACGACTACTCCGTGTTCGAGGCGGATATCGAGGCCCTGGCGGCAGCGGGGATCACCAAGGGATGCGGCGAAGCCCGTTTCTGCCCGGAGAGTGCGATCAAGCGCAGCAACCTGGCAGTGTTCCTGGTGAGGGCTCTTGGACTAGATGTGATCATCCCTCCGCCGCGACCGCGGGTAATTGGTGAGTTCACCACATATCACAAGTGCTGCGAATCCCGGGTGACCAACATCCACCTGATTGCCGATGCCGTTGATGGTGTCGTGGTTCCGGCAGGGGAGACATGGTCGCTCAACGGCCATGTCGGCCAGCGGACGGAAGCGAAGGGGTACGTACCGGCGGGCGCCATCGTTGCCGGGGAACTCGTTGCCGAAGTTGGCGGGGGAACAAGTCAGTTCGCCACAACCATTTACAACGCCATCTTCTTCTCCGGTCTCGAGGACGTGTACCACCGGCCCCACTCCGTCTACTTCTCGCGGTACCCCCTCGGGCGCGAGGCGACGCTGGGCTGGACCTTGCCCGACATCGTCTTCCGCAATGACACCGAGTACCCGGTGACGATCGATACGAGCTACACCAGCACGAGTATCACGGTCAAGATGATCGGAGAAAACGGGGGCAGGGAAGTCTCCACGACAACGACAGGCTCCGCGACAACATCGGGCGGTGGCTCGGCGACGGTAACCAGGACGATTGACTATCCCGACGGCACCAGCACCTTCGAGACCTGGACTCACCGGTACAACCCCTTGATCACTGATCCGGACCCGCCGCCACCGCCGCCCCCGCCCCCACCTCCTGAGCCGCTGTAGTCCATGCCGCAGGTCAGTGCCGGGATCCTTCTCTATCGATTGTCGCCGACTCGAGTTGAAGTGCTGCTTGGGCATCCGGGAGGGCCGTTCTGGGCGAACCGCCAGGACGGAGCGTGGAGTATTCCGAAGGGCCTGGTCGGGCCAGAGGAGACAGCGCTGGATGCAGCCAGGCGAGAATTCACCGAGGAAACCGGCCAGGGAATCGAAGCCGTCGAGGCAATAGACCTAGGTACGACCGTGCAGCGCTCGGGGAAGCTGGTCCACGCCTGGGCAGTGCTCGGTGATCTGGACACGTTGCGTGCGACCTCAAACCCGGTTCGTATGGAGTGGCCGCGGGGGAGTGGGCGGTTCATCGAGTTCCCCGAGATCGACGAATTGCGATGGTGCGGCATCCCTGAAGCGACCCGGCTACTCAATCCGGCCCAGACGGTATTTCTCGATCGGCTCACTAAACACCTTGACCACGGAAAGTAGTAACCGATACACTGTAAGTGGTAGGTGGAGGGCTGTGCAAACGGAGTAGCCCATGAAGGTTTGGACAGAGATCGAGCGGGCGCAGTTCACACTGGCTGTGCGCGGATACGATCGCGAAGAGGTCGATGAGTTTCTAGACCAAGCCGTCGCCGCGGTGCGCGAAGTCGAGGACCGGAACTCAGCCCTGCACGCAAAGGTGAAAGCTCTGGAATCTGAGTTGGCGAGCCGTCGGCAGAGTTCCTCGAGCGTCGAGCACGCGTTCCTGGCTGCAGTAGAGAAGAAGCAGGCAATGCTGGCCGATGCGGAGCGTCGGGCGAACGAGATCCTCGAGCGTGCCGAGCGGACTGCTGGAACCAACGCCGCCGCCGAGGAAGTCGAGGCACTGAGAGCCCAGGCCCGGCTCATGCTGGAACAAGCGTCGACGATGCTCAGCGATGCTGAGCGAGAAGCGGCGATGATCAGGTCGAAGGCTGCAGCAGAGGGTGAGAACGCCGTTACCGCGATCAAGGCCGAAGCGCAGAAGATGCTGACCGCTGCTCAATCGGAGGCCGCAGCGATAGTCGCCGGCGCGGAGCAGCAGCATGACCGCCTCGCCGCCGCACTGCGCCTTTTGCAGGATGCGGTTGCCGAGATGCTGACCACGGGTGCTGAGCAACACGACGTCATCAAGGTCGTGCTGGAAGAGCATGCAGCACTGGCGGGGAACGACCAAGGTACCGCTGTAGCCGGCTGACCAACCTGCCGATGATCCATTGCATAAACCGGAGTACCGGTACTATGCCGCCGGTCGAGAAGCTTCCCCTCATTGACGACACATGGCTAAGAAGAAGAAGATCAGCAATCGCCTCCAGGCCATCGGAGACTCCCAGCCGCGCTCATCGATGCCACCCATGCCCGGCCGCGAAAGCGAGACCCAACTGGTGGAGTTGGGAATGTTCGTCTCTGCGACCGTGGTCGGAACCCTGATCTTGGCGGGGTTCGCAGTCATCTTTGGGCTCCAAGCGATCGAGAATCATCTCGAGACCCAGGCAACTTCACTCATCGATCAGGCAGTGGCCACCGTTGCCGAAGAGGATCCGACGATCTCGCTCCGCAGCGACGTCGCAGTAGAGGCCAGTGCCATCGATCTCCACCTCCGCGGCACTGTGGGATTCGAGGACCACTTGTTCGCACTCGAAACCCTTGTGAAGCAGATAGAGGGCGTCGGCGAGGTCTCGACCGAGTTGGAGTATCTACCGGCCGTGAAAGTCGATGTTCCCGACATCACCGCCTCGCCGATCACGATCACGTGGGAAAACGGCTCAGCAACAATCGTTGGGGAGGTATCCGACGAGGCCAACCGCGCCGCGCTCATCGAAAACCTCGAAGAGCATTTCTCCCGGGGCGTGACCGCCGATGAGTTCACGGTCAAGGAAGGAGCGCCGAGTGAGCGGGATTGGCTATCGGCGATCATTGGGCTCATCGACGTCGGCGCCGAGGGACTTCCTGAAGGCAGGCTGTTCATCAATGCCGCGGAGCGGCTCGTCAAGATGTCGGGTGAGTACGAGACCCGTCAGGACCGCGCCAATGCCCAGGACGACATTGACGAGCTGATCGCCGCTACCACGTTCTCATTCAGTAGTGGGCTGTCGATACCTGAGCCTCCGCCTTTCACCCGAGAGGACGTTGAAGAGATTCAGAAGTCGATAGATGAGCTGGTTGAGGGCAAGGTGGTCGAGTTCGAGCTCAATAGTGATGTGCTGACATCCGTTGGCATCGCGCTTCTCGACGAGATCGTGGCCGCACTCGAGGAAGTACCTGACGTTCCGATCGAGATATCCGGGCACACAGACAGTCAGGGCGATGCAGAGGAGAACATGGACCTCAGCGAGCGCCGGGCCCAAGCGGCTCTGGACTACTTCGTTGCCAATGGGCAGGATCCCGCTCGCTTTGTCGTCAAGGGATACGGTGAGGACGTGCCGGTGGCTTCCAACGACACCGCCGACGGTCGCGCCCGCAACCGCAGAATCGAATTCAAGGCTCTGGAGGAGTAGCGCAGATGATGTTTGTCGCAGGGCAGATTGTTGTCTGGATCGTGGTCGCAGTCATCTTCGGCTTTCTAGTCGGTTGGTTGGCGCGAGGACGAGGCAAGAGTCAGCCGAAGCGCCGCGGCTTCAGATAGCCGTAGGAATTCAGGAACCTTCACTTCTGCTGGTCAGCCACGCACCAAGCAGAATCAACGCAATGCCTGCCAGGGATAACAACGGTGCTGCCTCGTCCCGGAAGCTGACCCCGAGAATCAGAGCGACGATGGGGATGAAGTAGGTAGCCACGGAGCCGCGAGTTGCGCCGGCACGACCGACCAGGGTGGTCATGGCAACAAAGGCCAGTCCCGTTCCCAGGGCTCCGAGTGCGATCAGGGACGCCACGCTGGTGGCTGAGGCACCGCCATCGGGCAGGGCCATCAGGCCAACTGGAAGGGTCAGCAGAGTTGCGATCGCCAGCGCCCGCAGCAGTACCGGTAGAGCGCCGTACCTTTGCTGTAGTGGCACGGCGAGGTTCACGCCCAACCCGTAACAGGCAACGGCGAAGATGAGGAGCCCTACCCCCAGGTATCCGTTGTCGAAGTCGGCTCCGCCCCTCAGCGATACCGCAGCGACCCCAGCAAACCCGATCACCAGCCCGACGATCTGAACCCGTCCCGGTGGCTTGCGGAGCAAGAAGGCAGCAATCACCGCGGCGAAGAGGGGCAGCGCTCCGTTGATCATCCCGGCAAGCGACGAGGAGATCCACTGTTGGGCTACGGGGAACATGTACATCGGAACCACCATCCAGACCAATGCGATGAGGCCGATAGCGCGCCAATCTGAAGGCGCAACGGGACGCCGTGCCGCGGGAAACAGAGCCAGTGTGACGAGACCCAGAGCAAACCGTGTTGCGGTGATCATCGGAGGGGAGAAGGATTCCAGCGCTTCAGCGATGAGCAAGAACGATGATCCCCAGATACCGGCCACGGCGGCGAGGAGCCCCCATTCGATAGCACCGAACGCGTTGCGGTGACTCCCCGGGGCGGTACTTAGAGTTCGAAAGGTCGGCTGGTTGGGCACTGCTGGCCTTGTTCTGGACGGTGCGGCAGTTGATGGTTGCGAGCGACGCAGGTTAGTTGCGCCGCGAGTTCAATCCGGGACCCGACCAGACCTGCGTCCGAGTCAACGCGATTGCGGTGACGATCACTCCGGCGCTTCCGACGAGGTAGACAGGGAGTAGCCCGATCCAGTCGGCCAGCGCACCGCCGATTGCAGCCCCCAGCGGAATGAGCGACCAGCTGATCGTTCGTGAGGCCGCAACAACCCGACCGAGCATCTCCGGTGGGGAGAGGCGCTGCCGCATCGTGACAATCGCAATGTTGGCAAAGCCGACTCCACCCACTCCGAGCCCGGCGGGGATGAAGCCCCAGAAGCTGCCCGAGAAGACCATCGCGATGAAGCCGACCCCAAAGAGCAGCAATCCCCCTGTGAACATGCGGCCCAGGTGGGCGCGCTTCGCAAGACGGGGACCGGCGAATATCAGGGCACTGCCCACCGCAGCCTGGAGACCGATGAACAGACCTACGAGAGCTTCATCTGCGAAGAGGAAGTCCAGGAAGCCGGGAGGGGTTATCCCGGAATCCAGGTACTCCGGGATGAAAAGGAACAGCAGCGCCTCGAGAGGGGCAAAGACGAGATTGGCGACCGCGGCCCCTACGGTGACCCAGCGAAGCTGCGGGTGCTTCATCAGGAATACAACTCCCGACCGCAGAGAGGTCCAAAACGGCTCGCCTGCTTCGAGCTTGACCCGGTCGCGCACTCGCACACCTATCAGGAAAGATGCAGAGATCACGAATGTCGCCGCGTTGGCGGTGAAGGCAACGGGGAACCCTCCGCCAACGGAGATCAGTATCCCGCCGAGGGCAGGGCCGAGTGCAAACGCCATAGTTCGCGCAAGAGCAAGGTGCGAGTTGACGGTAACGAGGTGGTCTGCGGGGACGACAGAAGGAAGCACGGCCTCCAGGCCGCTGTTGAAAAAGGTGGCCAGCGACCCAACGACGAAGGCAGCGAGGAAGACCATCCACGGGACGGCAGCATCGGTCGCCGCACCGATGGCGAGCAGAACGAACGCACCCGCCCGGAGCAGATCGGACGCAACCAGGATCGGCTTGATGGCAAACCGATCGAGAAACACCCCGGCGGTGAAACCGAACAGCAGCGTGGGGATGGTCTCGGCAGCCGCCGTTAGACCCAGGTCCAGGCCCCTTCCGGTGAGCTGAACCATGAAGAGCGGCATCGTGACGTAGGCGATGTAGTCTCCGAGCAGCGAAATTGCCTGACCCCAGACGATGGGCCGGGCGCGATGCCTACTCCCGCTGAGATCCCTCAGAGTGCTCAGATCGGGTGGCTCGACGAAAGGCATTGCGGGAATGATACCGATCCGCCGAAACTGTGATCCATCGGCTGCTGCCCGACGTGGGCGACCGTGATTGCCTGGAGTGAGGCGAAATCGGGTAGCCTCTCGGGGTGACACAGGCCCGGATCCGGGAAGAGAGATAGAACATGCCAGGAGCGACAGAACTGCCCCAGCTGGTTACAGAGTTCGTCGACATGTCGAAGGAGTATCTCCGTCAGGAGACGGTCGAGCCGGCCAAGCGACTCGGTCGGTTCGCCGGGTTCACTCTTGGTGCTGCGTTTCTCTTCGCTATCGGTGGCGTGTTGCTGGCAATTGCCGCAATGCGCGGCATCATCTATCTGCTGCCAGACGGGCCCAATTGGTCTGCGCTCGGCTATATCCTCGGGGCGCTCGCCATCGGCGTGGTGATCGGGGCGATGGTTGGTATCGCCGGCAGCGGGTCGGATTCGAAGGAGGTCTGACGATGGCAGTTGAACGGGCAGATCTCGAAGCAAAGCTGCGCGAGATCGAAGAGATCGTCGATGAGACCAAGAGCCAGGCGCAAACGACCGGAACTGCAATTGCGGTCATCGCAGTCGTTGCGGTTGTTGTGATCTTCCTGCTGGGACGGCGCCGCGGTCGCAAGAAGGGCGGGGCGCGTATCGAGATCTACAGGGTCTGATGTTCGACCGGTTCGTTTCCTTCGGTGTCACGCAACTCTTCGGAGGAGCCCGGCGCGGTCAGCCGCTCCTCACCGGTCTGGGTGCTGCGATCTCCATCTGGGCCCTGTTCCGGCGGTTGAGTCGCAAGGACAAGCCGGTGTATACCCACACGCTCGGTGACGGGGAGACTCTGCGTATCACCCAGTTCCGCGGCGCCGTGCAGAACAAGGATGAGGAGGCCTGAGTGTTCCGCAATCGAGAGAGGTTCATCAAGATTGTCGTTTGGGTCGTGGTGCTCGGGATGCTGCTGACTCTGTTCGCGTCTCTTTCTGCGGCCTTCTAGAGGGTCGGCGGTGGCGGTGTTTCAACCGGGAGACGCGTGTCTCCTCTTTGACCGTAAGGAGCGCCGCTACCTGATCGAGCTCATTCCGGGCGCCGACTTCCACAACCACCAAGGCGTTCTGCCCCACGACGACATCATCGGGGCGGAAGAGGGCACAACCCTGGATACTTCCCTGGGACGCAAACTGATCGCGCTACGGCCCCGACTTGCTGATTTTGCGCTCAAGATGCCCAGAGGAGCCGCAGTGGTGTACCCGAAGGATGTCGGTGCGATCTTGGTGTGGGCCGATATCCGGCCCGGCGACACCGTTGTGGAAGCGGGGACCGGTTCCGGCGCCCTCACGATGGCTCTGGCTCGTGCCGTCGGCGAGAACGGCAAGGTCATCTCGTTCGAGGTCAGAGAGGACCACGCCGAGCTTGCGGCAAAGCGAATCCGGGGGTTCTTCGGGGAGACGCCGCCCCAGGTTGATCTGCGGGTCGGCCCGGTTGAGGACGGGCTGGCCGATCTGACACCGGATCGAATCGTGCTCGATCTTCCCGAACCGTGGCATTCAGTCGGGGCGGCCGCAACCAATCTCGCACCGGGGGGGATCTTCTGTTGTTACCTGCCAACCGTGCCTCAGGTCCAGGAGGTGCGCGAGCGGCTGGATCGCTCCGGTGCCTTCCTTGACGTCATGACCTTTGAGGTAATGATGCGGGAGTGGACCATCGGCGGTCGGTCGGTCCGGCCCAACCATCGCATGATCGGTCATACCGGATTCATAACAGTCGCCCGCAAGCGACAGCCTGCGGGCGACAAGAAGGTGGATGTCGGTTAGCGGGTTACGGCTCGACGAAGATGCACTCGCCGGGGCACTCCTCAGCGGACTCGATCACGAGGTCGAGTTGGCCCTCGGGGATTGCGGCGAGACCATCGGCGCCCTCAGGGTTGCCCTCAGACGCGGCAAAGATCTTGTCGCCTTCCCGAACGTAGGCGAGACCGTCGTCGAGCAGAACGAAGACGTCGGGGGCGATCTCCTCGCAGAGCCCGTCTCCAGTGCAAAGATCCTGATCGATCCAGACTTTCATGAGATCCCTTTCGAAGGTATTTGACATGGATTGTACCCACTCAATAAGGGTTAGCTGCGCTTCTGGGACCGCTGACCGTACGAGCGGAGGAGGCCTACACTGAGTGTGTATTCCGTTTCCCCAGGACTCAGCATGGATGACTCAACCGAGAAGAACGAAAGCCAGCGCACCACAGTTCGCATGCTGGAGGAAGAGATCGCCGTCCTGCGACGGCGGCTCCAGGATGCGCCGCGCCGGGTGAGGATTCTCGAAGAGCGTTTGCTGGAAAGCAGAAACAAGCTGGCCCAGGCCGCCGGCCAGAATCAGAAGCTGGCTGCAGCTCTGGAAGAAACTCGCGAGCAGCTGGCGCTGCTGCGCGACGAGGTCGAGAAGCTGACTGCGCCCCCAAACCCGTTCGGTGTGGTGCTCGGTATCAACCAGGACGGAACGGCCGATGTCTTCACGTCAAGCCGGAAACTCCGCGTCAACGTCGAACCAAATCTCGAGATCAAGGCGCTGGAAGTTGGTCAGGAGGTTCTCCTCAACGAGTCCTACAACATCATCGATGTTCGCGAGTTTGACCCTGTGGGTGAAGTGGTGGCGGTCAAAGAGGCTCTTCCGGATGGCCGCCTTCTGGTCCTAGGACGGGCCGACGAGGAGCGCGTTGTCGAGGTTGGTGCGCCGCTCGGCGACGAGGTGTTGCGGGCCGGCGATCACGTTCGGATCGAGCCGAAGACCGGGATTGTCCTGGAGAAGCTGATACGACCTGAGGTCGAGGAACTGGTACTCGAAGAGGTGCCCGATGTGACTTACTCGGCCATCGGTGGGCTCGAGGAGCAGATCGAGACAATCCGTGATGCCGTTGAGCTCCCATATCTCCACAAGGAACGATTCCTCGACTACGACCTGCCGCCGCCGAAAGGTGTCCTGCTCTACGGTCCCCCCGGGTGCGGCAAGACTCTCATCGCCAAGGCGGTCGCCAACAGCCTGGCCAAGGCAGTTGGGGAGAAGGAGGGTGACGCAGACGTCCGGTCCTACTTCCTCAATATCAAGGGCCCCGAGCTTCTCAACAAGTACGTCGGCGAGACCGAACGACAGATCCGCCTCATCTTCCAGCGAGCGAAGGAGAAGTCGGACGAAGGCGTGCCGGTCATTGTCTTCTTCGACGAGATGGACTCGCTGTTCCGCACCCGCGGTACCGGCGTCTCGTCTGACGTGGAGTCGACCATCGTCCCGCAGCTCCTTTCCGAGCTCGACGGCGTTGAGTCCCTGAAGAACGTGATCGTGATCGGGGCATCGAATCGTGAGGACCTGATCGACCCCGCCATCCTCCGTCCGGGACGTCTGGATGTGAAGGTGAAGATCGATCGACCCGGGACTGAGGCTGCGCGGAAGATCTTTGGCATTTACCTCACATCGGACCTGCCCCTCGCTGAGGAGGCACTGTCGGCCTTTGGTGGTGACGCTGATGCGCTCATCTCGTCGCTGCTCGACAGCGTTGTCGCACGCATGTACGCCGAATCCGAAGACAACCGGTTCCTCGAGGTGACATATGCGAACGGAGATCGAGAAGTCCTGTACTTCAAAGACTTTGCGAGCGGGGCCATGATCGAGAACATCGTTCGCCGGGCCAAGAAGGATGCGATCAAGCGCGAAATTGCCGGCGAAACACCGGGGCTTCGCGAGTCCTACCTCCTCGACGCCATCGTCCAGGAGTTCCGCGAGCATGAAGACCTGCCCAACACGACAAACCCGGACGACTGGGCTCGGATCTCCGGCAAGAAGGGCGAGAGGATCGTGTACGTGAGAACCCTGATCGAGGGAGAGGGCGACAGCCGGTCGATCGAGGCAGTCACCCCGGGTCAGTATCTGTGACCGACTCCGTTGCGCAGAAGGTGCTCGGTACGGAAACTGAATTTGGGATAACGATCCTCAACGAAGCCGACTTCAACCCCGTTGCGGCCGCGTCCACGCTGGTGAACTCGTACGCCGGCAGCCGTGCTCGGATCAAATGGTCCTTCGATGAGGAGTCACCGGGTCGGGACGCCCGCGGGTTTGGCTTCGATGTGAGCCCCTCGTTCGATCTCGAATCCGGTTTGGTCAATGTCGTGCTCAGCAACGGAGCGCGGTTCTATGTCGACCATGCCCACCCGGAGTACTCCAGCCCGGAGTGTCTCGATGCGCGAGAGGCCGCGCTCTACGACAAGGCCGGAGAGGTCGTGTTGGCGCGGGCGGTTGCGGCCGCCCAGCAGGTGCTGGAGCCCGGCCAGCGTTTTGTGATCCACAAGAACAACAGCGACGGCAAGGGGAACTCATACGGTGCTCATGAGAATTACCTGATAGCCCGCGAGCTTCCGTTCGGCGAGGTCATCGCACACATGACCGGGTTCTTCGTGACCAGGCAGATCTACACAGGGGCGGGGAAGGTGGGGTCTGAGAACGGCCGTCCCGACGTGGACTTCCAGATCACACAGCGCGCCGACTTCTTCGAGGAGGAGGTGGGTCTAGAGACCACCTTGAAGCGGCCGATCATCAACACACGTGACGAGCCCCATGCCGACCCTGCCAAGTATCGACGGCTCCATGTCATTATCGGTGACGCCAACCTCTCCGAGGTGCAGACATTCCTCAAGCTGGGAGCGACCGCGGCGATGCTGCACGCAGTCGAGGCTGGCGCCCTGCCCCAGGTGCTGCAGCCCACCGATCCCGTCTCGACCGTGTGGAAAGTGAGCCACGATCCGCGTCTGACTGCTTCGCTCGAAATGGCGGATGGGAAGACGATGACTGCGCTGGATGCGCAGTGGCTGTACCTCGAATGGGTGAGCAAGTACATCAACGAAACCGAGCTTGCCGGCGAATACCAGGACGTGCTGAGTGTCTGGGAGGAGATCCTGACGGATCTGGAGGCCGACATCATGTGCACCGCCGATCGGCTCGACTGGGTAGCGAAGCTGCAAGTGATGTCGGGGTTCCGGGAACGTGACGGGCTGTCTTGGGATGATCCGAAACTGCGACTCCTGGACCTGCAGTACCACGATGTGGACCCGGCACGCGGCCTGTATCACCGGTTGGTGGGTCGAGGTCGGATGCGCCGGCTGTTCAGCGATACCGAGGTAGAGCGGGCGGTGGACAGGCCCCCGGAGGGAACTCGGGCATTCTTCCGCGGGGAGTGTGTCTCCCGATTTGGAGACTCTCTCGTGGCTGCGAACTGGGATTCGCTGGTGTTTGATGTCGGTGAGGCGGCGCTGAGGCGGGTGCCTATGATGGAGCCGCTCCGTGGTGGCAAGGATCGAGTAGGCGACTTGCTCGACGGTGCCGAGACCCCGGCAGATCTGATGCGGGCACTAGGAGGCGGCGATGACTGAGAGAGAGCGCAAACAGGTCCGGCCTGACGACCAGGAATCCGAGGTCGTCGAGGACACGGCCGGCGGCGAGCAGGGCGAAGAGTTGACCGACCGCATCGACGACATCCTCGATGAGATCGACACCGTGCTCGAAGAGAACGCCGAGGAGTTCGTCAAGAACTACGTGCAGAAGGGCGGACAGTGATCAGCGAGCAGGGCCGCGTCGGCGACCACCTTCCGCTTGACGCTGTAGTCCCGGGAGCCAGTTTCCTGTCTCTGCTCCAGTCGCAAGGCTTGGCCCCTTCCTGGTCGACGGCGGATCGAGCCCGGGAGATCGAAATCCCCGAGGCAACAACGATCCTGGCGATTCGATACGAGGACGGGGTGGTGATGGCCGGCGACCGCCGCGCGACAGCAGGAAATGTGATCGCCCATCGCCGAATGAAGAAGGTCTTCCCGGCAGATGAGTACTCGGCGGTAGCCATCTCCGGCACGGCGGGCATGGCAATCGAGTTGACCAAGCTATTCCAGACCGAGCTGGAGCACTACGAGAAGATCGAGGGCACCCGTCTGAGCCTCGAGGGTAAGGCCAACTACCTCGCCCGGATGGTCCGCGGCAACCTCGCTCTGGCCTTTCAAGGTCTGGTGGTTGTTCCGTTGTTCTGCGGTTACGACGAAGCCGACGATGTCGGCCGTCTCTACTCATTTGATGTGGTCGGAGGCCGTTACGAGGAGCTCGACTACGCCGCAACTGGCTCCGGCGGCTCCGAAGCGAGGGCGTTCATCAAGGGCGCATATCGGGAGGGCCTCGACGAGGAAGAGGCACTGGCGATTGCCGTTGAAGCGCTGGTAGCTGCTGCGGAAGAAGACGCAGCAACCGGGGGGCCCGATCTGAGGCGCGGGATACTCCCGAACGTCGTGGTGGTCGATCGCACCGGCCTCACCGAGGTCGGCGACGACCGAATCAGCGAAGTGGCAACCCGGGTGATAGGAGAACGCCCATGAGCATGCCCTTCTACGTACCCCCGGAGCAACTGACCAAGGATCGAGCCGACTTCGCCCGCAAGGGGATCGCACGGGGGCGCCCCATCATCCTCATCGAGTATGCCGATGGCGTGCTCCTCATGGGCGAGAACCCCAGCGGATCTCTACACAAGACGAGCGAGATCTACGACCGCGTTGCGTTTGCGGGAGTGGGCAGGTTCAACGAGTTTGAGATGCTGCGTGTTGCCGGTATCCGGTACGCCGATCTGAAGGGTTACTCCTACGAGCGCGACGATGTGACTGCGAAAGGCCTCGCCAACGCGTACGCCCAGACCCTGGGCCAGATCTTCACCCATGAGAACAAGCCCTATGAGATCGAGGTAATGATCGCCGAAATCGGCGACGAACCGACGGACACGAAGATCTACCGAATCCAATTCGACGGCACCCTGCAGGACGTGCGGAGGTTCGGAGCCATGGGCGGGATGGAGGAGGAGCTTGCCGAACAGCTGGCGGCGGCCGCAGATGGGCTCCCGGATCTTCGCGGTGCTGTCCGGCTAGCTGCCGACACGATCGAGCGGGTCACCGAAACCGATATTGCGGCAGAAGACTGGGAAGCAGCCGTCCTCGACCGCACCCTCGGGCGTCGGAAGTTCCGTCGCCTCGCCGACAGCGAGATTGCGGAGTATCGCAGCTAGGGGAGCGGCAGGCACTCGATACCGAGGTCGCCGAGCACGATCGCGGCGGTTGGTCGATTCTCGGCCGCAACCCACAGCTCCGTCTCGGCAAACCGTCCAACGGTCATCGGGAAGGGGCCCATCGGCTCGCCATGGAGCCGTGTCTCCACACCTTCGCTGGCGAGGCGTGCAGCAACCACCCGGGCCTCGTTGACATCCGGAACCTTGGCAATGCAGACGAAGTTGTCCTCCATACGAGGATTATCCCAGGAATGCGGTGCAACTGGAGCGGAACCATGCGGGCCCTTCTCCACTACTGTTCGAGTGATGCGGCGCAGGATCATCGGAATCGAGAACGAATACGGCGTCACTTGTACCCTGCGCGGGCAACGACGGCTGTCGCCCGACGAGGTCGCCCGCTACCTGTTCCGCAGGGTGGTGAGCTGGGGTCGGTCCTCGAACGTCTTCCTCGAGAACGGCTCCCGGCTCTACCTGGACGTGGGCAGCCACCCGGAGTACGCAACCCCCGAATGTGACAGCCTCTACGACGCGATCGCCCACGACCGAGCCGGGGAGAGGATTCTGGAAGGCCTGGTCGAAGGCGCCGAGAGCCGCTTGGAGGACGAGGGCATTCGTGGGCAGATATACCTGTTCAAGAACAACACGGATTCCGCCGGAAACTCATACGGGTGTCACGAGAACTACTTGGTCGGGCGGCACGGAGATTTCCAACGGGTGATCGACACTCTCATCCCGTTCTTCGTGACCCGCCAGATCTTCGCCGGAGCCGGCAAACTCCTACACACGGCTCGGGGCACCGTATTCAGCCTGGCCCAGCGGGCCGAGCACATCTGGGAAGGTATCTCGTCGGCGACGACGCGCAGCAGGCCGATCATCAATACCCGCGATGAGCCTCATGCCGACGCGGAGAAGTACCGCCGGCTTCATGTCATTGCCGGCGATTCCAACATGTCGGAGTACGTCACTTATGCCAAGCTGGGAACCACCCTGGCGCTCCTGCAGATGCTGGAGGACGACATTGTCTTCCGTGACATGAGCCTGGAGAACCCGATTCGTGCGATTCGCGAGATCTCGCACGACATGACATGTCGCCGTCGGGTGCGGCTGGCCAACGGACGGGAGATGTCAGCGCTCGATATCCAATGGGAGTACCTCGATCGAGCACTCCGCTACGCACGGACTACCGGTTTCCCGGCCGAGGTCGAGAATGCGATCCTGATGTGGGAGAAGCTGCTGACCGGCCTCGAGAAGGACCCCATGACGCTGCACCGGGAGGTCGACTGGGTGTCCAAGTATCGACTGATCGACCGCTACCAGACCCGCCACGGCTTGTCGCTTTCGGATCCAAAGCTGGCTCTGTTGGACCTCTCATACCATGACGTGAATAGGCGGCGCGGCCTCTACTACCTGCTCGAGCGCAAGGGTGAGATGGAGAAGGTAGTCACCGAGGAAAGCGTGCAGCAGGCCATGACCGAGCCTCCCCAAACGACGCGAGCCCGCCTGCGAGGCGAGTTCATCAAAGCTGCGAAGGCTCACAAGCGTGATTTCACAGTTGACTGGGTCCACCTCAAGCTCAATGACCAGGCCCAGCGAACGGTGCTGTGCAAGGATCCGTTCAAATCCGTCGACGAGCGCGTGGAGAAGCTCATCGCCGGGCTGTAGGGGGTTGACCCGGCCAACCCATTGCGCGGGACGACTCTGGGTCTAATGTCAGTCTTGTGCACAAGGTGATCGAACGTATCCTCAACCTCCTCGCGTTCCTCTTGACCGCGGGTCGACCGGTGACCGCCGATGAGATCAGAACAACGGTCGCCGGGTATGACCAATCGACGGATGAGGCTTTCCACCGCATGTTCGAGCGCGACAAAGGTTTGCTCCGGCGGCTCGGGATACCGCTGGAACTTGCGCCCACGGACGGCTGGCAGGTCGAGCACGGATATTTGGTCGACCCCAGCGCATACGCACTTCCCGATCCGGGGCTCACCGATGAGGAACGTGCCGCGCTATGGCTTGCCGCAGAAGCGGTGCGGCTCGGCGGGCAAGTAGGCGCTGCCGATGCGCTGTTCAAGTTGGGGGGAGCACCGGTAACTGCATCCGGCGAGCCGCTCGCTGCGTCCCTGAACGACGGCTCCGTCGACCTGGGAACCGCTTTCCTGGCAATCGCAGAGCGGCGGCAGCTGATGTTCGACTACCGAGCCCGGCGTCGCCGGGTCATGCCGTACGGTCTCGTGCATCGCCGCGGCCACTGGTACCTGGTCGCCGATGACGAAGGTACGACCAAAGTGTTTCGGATGGACAGGGCGGAGGGTGTCGAAGCCGGGAGTGAGGCGAACGCATTCGCACGGCCAGCTGGTTTCCGGGCCGCTGAGTTCATCCCAGAGACCTCCTGGGAGGCGGGGGGAGAGGACCTGGAGGCGCGTGTCTTCTTCGATGCCGAGATGGCATGGTGGGCCCGGCGACAGATCGGGGACAACGGAAGGGTGGAGGAGCTCGGCGACGGCGCCATCCGGGTCATCATGCCCGTCGCCAATCCGGAGGCCTTCATCGGCTGGCTGCTGTCATTCGAGGATAAGGCGGAGCTTCTGGAGCCCGGCGAGCTCCGAGATCGGCTAGTAGAGAGAGTGCGGGGAGCATCGTGACCAGCCCCCGAACGGCCAAGCGTCTCAACCGGATCCTTGCCATGTTGCCCTGGGTGATTGCCAATCCCGGAGCAAGCGTCGATGAAGTGTGCGAACGATTCGGCTACACCAGACCTCAGCTGGCGGCGGATCTCGATCTGGTCTTCGTTTGTGGGCTTCCCGGCTACGGACCGGGTGACCTGATGGTCGCCTACATCGACGAAGACGAGGTGGTTGTCGAGCTGGCGGACTACTTCGCCAACCCGGTGCGACTCACGCCACCGGAGGCCCTGTCGCTCTTGGCCGCAGGGATGGCCCTGCTCTCCACGGGCCAGTTCCCAGGTGCACTGAAGACGGCGGTAGCCAAACTGCAGAAAGCCGTTCTCGACGTTGATGAGGAAACTGTTGTGGTCGACCTGGCGGAGCCTGAGTTCGTAGCCGAACTGCGCGGCGCCGCGGCATCGCAGCAGGTCGTGGAGATCGAGCACACCGCGCTGGCGACGGGGGAGACCACGACTCGGAGCCTCGAACCCTGGCTGGTGTTTGCGACCCTGGGCAATTGGTATCTGCGCGGCCATTGCCGCCTGGCAGGCGCCGAGCGCGTCTTCCGCATAGATCGGATCAGGCAGGTGACAGTGCAAGACGAGCGTTTCAAATCACCGGAGACGCCGCCCACTGCGGAGGTTGGGTACACCCCGGGGGAAGAAGACGTGCGGGCCGTGATTCGGCTCGGGCTGGATGCCCGGTGGGTCGCGGACTACTACCCGGTCGAGATCGTGTCCGAATCTGCAGATGCTCTCACGGTGCGATTCTCGGCGTCTGACGCATCGGTCATTGCCGGACTGTTGCTTCGGCTAGGCCGCTCAGCCGAGTTGGTCGAGGGTGACGCGGTGCGGACCAAGCTGGAGGAGCTGCGTCGGCGGATACTCGATCGCTACCAATAGCCTGGCAGATGTTGGCCAATAGACCACTCCAAATGACTACCTCGGAAATAGTCATTTAGGCAGTGTTCGAACTGCCGATGTGAAAGGGGAGATAGACACACTCACGGAGTAGGGCCAATGACCACCATCAGGACTACGTGCAATCGCTGTGGCGACGTAGAACTCACAACGGCCGACATCGGCCTCGAGCTGAGCTCAGAAACCTCCAACGGAACATACCGTTTCAACTGTCCGTTCTGCGGTATCACGCAGCGCCGCCCGGCCAATCACCGCGTTGTCAGCATCCTGCTGGCTACCGGGGTCGAATACGACATCATCGCCACAACCGGCCCGATCACCGAAGCCGAGATCGAGGGGTTTGTCACCTCGCTCGATAGCGACGATTGGTTCTCGGAGATCGCCGCCAACTAAGCCTTTCCCTCCCTACTCCTGCAGCGCCGGTCGATGACCGGCGCTTTGCTTTGTTGGTGGTCAGATGAGGGCCCATCTCCCACCCCCGGAGAACCAGCATGACAGCACTACCATCTCTGCGTCATGCCCAACTTCACCATCTCTGAGATCCTCACGATCATGCTCGTGATTCTGATCGTCTTCGGGCCACATCGACTGCCCGAGATGGCGCAGAAGACAGGACAGCTAATCGGGCGCGCCCGCTCGGTGATGAGCGATCTGAGACGAGAGTTCGAAGGGGAGTGGCAGGAGGTCGCCCAACCGCTGAAAGACGTCCGTCAGGAGATGAAGGGTCTGAAGGACGACATGGAGACGTCGATGTCATCTCTGAGCGACGAGGTTGCCCAGGCAAAAGCAGAGATCGAAGCGGAACTGAGCCAGAACGACAATGACGTCGAGAGCAACGTCGAGGAGACGGGAGGGAAGCTGGCAGACACCGTGCCCGACTCACCCGAGGAGCCGGGTGCGGAGGAGGATCAGCAGTGACCGCGCGAATGCCGCTGATGAGCCACCTGGTGGAGTTGCGCTCCCGCATCATCAAAGCGATCGTGGCCGTTGCCATTGGCTCGGTAGTCGGAGTGATCTTCTACAGGCGGATTCTCGAAGTCCTTGCTGAGCCCTACGTCAACGCAACCGATCAGCAACTGGCCTTCTTCCAGCCGACCGAGCCGTTCTCGCTGGCGCTACGGGTCGGGCTCTTTGGCGGCACGATTCTGGCCAGCCCGGTGATCATCTACCAGGTATGGCGCTTCGTCGGGCCGGCACTGACCCAACGAGAGAGACGATACGTCTACCCCCTGAGCGGGGTAATGGCCCTTCTCTTCGCCGCGGGGATTGTGCTGGGCTACTACACACTTCCACTGGCGCTGCGTGTCCTGTTCAGCTTCGGCGAAGGAATCCTCGAGGAGACCGTAGGCGTCAACTTCTACTTCAGCTTCGCCATGCGATTCCTGCTTGCCTTTGGTGCCGCCTTCCAGTTCCCGGTGTTCCTATTCGCCGCCGCCGCACTGGGCATCGTGTCGAGCCAGGCTCTGCGACGACAGCGCCGATGGGCTGTTGTCTTCGTTGTCTTCGCAGCGGCCCTGATGACGCCGGGCGGAGATCCGCTCACCCTGATGATGCTGGCGACCCCGATGTACCTTCTCTACGAACTGTCGATCCTCTCCATCCGCTACATCCTGCGCCGATGACGGTGGGTTTCACGCCGGATGAGTTTCAGGTCGAAGCGATCGGCCATATCGATGCGGGCAGGTCCGTAGTTGTCGTGGCACCCACAGGAGCCGGCAAGACGTTCATCGCCGAGCATGCCGTTGCCAGGGCGTTGGCGGAGAAGCAACGAGCCTTCTACACAACCCCGATCAAGGCTCTGTCCAATCAGAAGTACCGCGATTTCTGCGGGATGTATGGCGAGGAACGGGTCGGCCTCCTGACGGGGGACAACGTGATCAACCCGGATGCCCCAATCGTGGTCATGACTACCGAAGTCCTTCGCAACATGATCTACGCCGACTCGCAGGCACTCTCCGACCTCAGCGTCGTAGTCCTCGATGAAGTTCACTACTTGCAGAACCGGTATCGCGGCTCGGTGTGGGAGGAGATCATCATCCATCTGCCCCAGCCGGTGAGACTGCTGTCGCTTTCGGCCACAATCGCCAATCCGGAGGAGTTCACCTCCTGGGTCCGTAGCCGTCGCGGCGAGGACACCGAACTCGTCGTAGAGACGCACCGGCCCGTTCCACTGGAAAGCATGTACATGGTCAAGGACCGGCATCGCGAGGGCGCAATCGAGATGATGCCGGTGTTTCGCGGACGGAGAGCGAATCCTCAGGTCAGCCGCCTGTTGCAGAAGGGCCGCGGCAGGCGTCGCCGATTCGCCTCTCCCCGCCGTCTCGAGGTGACCGAGGAACTGTCCTCCATGGGTCTACTCCCGGCTATCTACTTCATCTTCTCGAGGGCGGGATGCGACCAGGCGGCGGAGACCGTTGCCGGTGCCCGACTCCATCTGACCACTGCAGAGGAACGCTCGGAGGTTCGGCGCCGTGCAGAGGAGCTCACTGAGCATCTGCCCCCTCAGGATCTACGTGCGCTCGGCTACGACACCTGGGTAGATCGGCTCGGGCAGGGGGTTGCTGCGCACCATGCCGGGATGGTGCCTGCATTCAAGGAGACGGTCGAGGACCTGTTTGCCGGCGGAATCATCAAGATTGTGTTCGCCACCGAGACACTTGCTCTCGGCATCAACATGCCGGCGCGGACCGTCGTGCTGGAGAGCCTGGCGAAGTTTGACGGCGAGTCCCATCAGATCATGCAGCCCGGCGACTATACCCAGCTGACCGGTAGGGCAGGCCGCCGCGGAATCGATACGCAGGGGACCGCCGTGGTGCTGCATCGATTCGACATCCCGTTCGAACGTGTTGCCTCGATCGCGGCTGAAGGAAGCCATCCGCTGGTGTCGAGTTTCCAACCCACCTACAACATGGCCGCGAATCTCATCGCCACCTATGCGCGCGAGGAGGCGGAGGAGTTGCTCAACGCCTCCTTCGCACAGTTCCGGGCCGAGAGCCGGCGCTCCCAGCTCGGTGAATCGCTGGCGCAACGTGAAGAAGAGATGGATCATCTCCACGCGATGCTGCAGTGCGAACGCGGCGACGTACTCTCCTTCATCGAAGAGTCTGGAGAGGGGGCACTCGCCGCACTCGGCGACATGCGGGACTTCGCTCAGCAACTCAGAGAAGGTGACGTACTGAGCATGGGCCAACCGGTGGCAGAGCGGGTAGTAATCCTGGCTCGTGGGTGGGGGGCTAATCCTCGAATGATCCTGCTCAGTGCCGACGGCGAGCAACGTCGAGTAGGCGCCGATGCGCTGGATCCCGGAGTGGCAATCATCGGCCGAATGGTTCTGCCGGAGCCGGTACGAACTCGCGACGGGGGGTACCGAAGTAGCGTCGCCCGCCGCCTGCGCGACTGGGAGCCCGATCCGTCCCTTGCCCCGATCACACACGACAGGGGTGAATCCGATGGGGTGGCCGGTTGCCCCGACCTATCCCAGCACTTGAGCGCAGCCCGCCGGTGGCGGAGAGCCGAAAAGGACGTGCGGCGCCTCCGGCGCCGTATGGAGCGCAGCGATGAAGGGCTGGTAAAGGCGTTTCGCAGCATCGTGAAGCTCCTGCAGGCTTGGGGTTACGTGCAGGGGTGGTCGCTGACCAGCAAGGGTCGCAGCCTGCGCTTCGTGTACAACGAGTTGGATCTGATCCTCGCCGAGTCGGTAGCGCGGGGCGCCTTCGATGACTTGACCGGATCCGAGTTTGCTGCGCTTGCCTCCTTGTTCACGTTTGAAGCGCGCCGGCAAGAGGAGATCGCGCCGGAGCCACCCGGTGGGATCGCTGATCGGGTCGAGCTCATAGCGGGCATAGCCGATGATCTCCTCAAGGCAGAGCAGGCCGCCGGGTTGCCGGAAACCCGTGTCCCCGAAGCGGGCTTCGCGGCAATTGCGTACGCTTGGGCGGCAGGGCATCAGCTCGAGGACCTGTTCGACGACGATTTCGCCGCGGGGGATTTTGTGCGCAACTGCCGCCAACTCATCGATGTGATGCGCCAGTTGCGCGACGAGTTCCCGGCCTTGCGCCGTGCGGCGGCCGAAGCCATCACACGGGTAGATCGAGGGGTTGTTGCGGCGGGAGGCCGAGCGTGAATCACTGGTGGGTCATCGTCAATCCGGCAGCGGGTAGACCGGGAGAGGTCTTGGCCCGGGTTGAACGGGCGCTCGCTGCGCATGGTATTCATGCGGATGTTCAGAAATCGGAGAGCCCCGATCACCTCAATGAGATCGTTGCCGCCGGAAAGGAGGAGGGAGTCAGGTGCTTCGCCGGTGTCGGTGGTGATGGAACTGCGCATCTGCTGCTCAATGCACTCATGGCCCAGGACTGGGAGACGCCACCCGGGCTGGCCATACTCCCGGCGGGCAGCGGGTCGGATTTTGTTCGCACCTTCGGCCTGCCCCGAACGATCGAGGGAGCGGTGCCGCATCTGGCCTCGCCCGACTGGTACACGGCAGACATCCTCGAGGTCGTCGGAGCTTTCGGACGGGTCTACTCGCTGAACGCGGTGGAAGCAGGCGTCGGCGCAGCAGCGGTGGGCGCCGCCAGCCGCATGCCTCGCTGGGTAGGCGAGCGGCGCTATGCAGTGGCTTTCTGGGTGACTCTGCCCCGCTTTGGCTGGGATGAGGTAGATGTGACTGTCGACGACCGGAAGCGGATCGCCGGGAGGGCCATTGCAGTTGTGGTGGCCAACGGGCAGTTCTTCGGAGGCGGTATGAACATCGCTCCACGCGCCTCAGTGGCCGACGGCCAAGCCGATGTTCAGGTGTTCGCCGGTCCGCGCCGTAAGGCATTCTCGGTGATGCCCCGAGTCATCCGCGGAATGCACCTGACCCACAAGAACGTTCAGCGGTTGGTAGGCAGCACAATTGCGGTCGACGTCCCCGACCACTGGCCGATCGAAGCGGATGGAGAGTTCATCGGTCGCGGCCCGATATCAGTTACTGTTGTTCCCGCCGCGATCGAATTCAAGATTTAGTGCAACAAGCCGAAAAGGTGGTTGGCAAAGGAGTTACTGTCGATATACTCCCCGCGCCGACGAGAGGTGCCATGAGCAACGACGAGAAGACCTTCGAAGACGAGGTTCCAGAGGACGAGTTGTCGGAAGACGACCTCTCCGACGAGGACATTGCCAACGAAGAGTTGGGAGACGAGCTCTTCGACGATGAAGCCGTCGACGACGATGTCCTGCTCGACGAGGACGACGATGGTGGCGGTGCCGCTGAAGGCAAAGCCGGCGACGACGAGAGCGAAGGAGACACTGAGGCACTCGATGACCTCGAGGCCGAGGAGTTGGAGATGCTCACCGACGACGAAGCGTCGGAGACCATCGTTGTCGATGAAGAGACTGCGCTGCGCGACATCCGCCGTGCTCAGATATCGATGGAGAGCGGTGTACCCGGCGGTCCGACTGAACGTGAGTTCGTCTGTTCCATCTGCTTCCTCGTGAAGCGGAGCAGTCAGATGGCGAGCCGCCGCAAGAAGATCTGCCTCGACTGTGCGGGCTGACGTTCTCGTCGTCGTACCGACTTACAACGAGGCTGAGAACGTCGTCCAAATCGCAGCAGCGGTTCGCGGGCTCGGCTACGGGCTGCTGGTCGTAGATGACGGGTCACCAGACGGAACCGGGGAGATCGCTGATGGGCTCGCTGCCGATGACTCCGGCATCGGCGTTCTGCACCGGACGAAGAAGGAAGGCCTCGGTCCGGCCTATGCCGCAGGCTTTCGGCTAGCCCTGGAGCAAGAGGCCCAGGTGATCTGCGAGATGGACGCCGACTTCTCACACGATCCGGCCGACCTGCCCCGGCTCATTGCCGCCGTGGACTCGGGCGCAGCTCTCGCCATCGGAAGCAGGTATGTGCCGGGAGGCGGCGTCGAGAATTGGCCGTGGCATCGACGGTGGCTCTCGCGGGGCGGGAACATCTATGCCGGCACCCTGCTGCGAACAAAGGTCAAAGACATGACGGCAGGTTTCCGCGCTTTCCGTGCGGACGCGTTGAAGAAGCTCGATTTCGCATCGTGTGAAGCCTCGGGTTACGGGTTCCAGGTTGAGATGGCCTGGAGTGCTTCGCGGGCCGGGCTGGAAATCCAAGAGGTTCCGATCATTTTCCGCGACCGAGCTCGAGGGACCTCCAAGATGGGAGCCGGCATCGCCCTCGAAGCGATGTGGCTGGTGACCAAATGGGGTGTAGGGAACCTGCTCGGCCGGAGACGTGCATAGGACACAGATGGATATTGGCCACCGCTTCGCTTCCAGCGACGACATCGACACAATCAGCGAGCTATATCACCCCGCTATCGCAGAACAGGCAGAGTTGCGAGAGGCATGGCCCATCGCCGACGCCCTCGCCGAACCGGTAGCCGATACTCTGCGCGAGCTGCTGGCGAGCGACGACGCCCGGGTGGTCGTGGGGACCATCGAGGGCGTTGTGGTCGGGTTTTCCGTCGCCACCGTGGAGGAGATGCTTCCGCAAGCTGCCGGGGAGCAGATCGGGGTCATTCACTTGATCTATGTCAGTGAGCCGGCGCGTGCCGTTGGCGTAGGAGAGGCCATGCTCGACGGTGTGATGGGTTGGTTCGAGACCCGGGACCTGAAGCGTTTCGACGCGATCGTCTCTCCTGGGCATCGTCTAGCCAAGAACTTCTTTGAGAGCGCCGGTTTTAAGGCGCGACGGATCACGATGTACCGTCACGACGGATGAGCTCCCAGGCAGTCGCGCTTCTTCAACAGCTGATTCGCAATCGCTGTGTCAACGATGGATCACCGGATTCCGGCAACGAGCACCGTTCTGTGGAAACCCTGGCTGATTTCTTTGGGATCGACGGCACCGTCGTGGAGCCCCACCCCGGACGGCAGAGCGTCGTCTACCGGATACCCGGGACGGATCCGGACGCACCGAGCCTGACACTGCTTCCTCACCTCGACGTTGTGCCGGTTACCGAAGACAGCTGGGATCACGACCCATTTGGCGGCGACATAATCGATGGCTTCGTCTGGGGACGTGGCGCCGTCGACATGCTCAATCTGGCTGCGGCAATG
>JASJDZ010000076.1 GCA_030065575.1 Acidimicrobiia bacterium | reverse complement strand
CCCGGATCGATGTTGAGAGTGCCGCCCTCGGCGACCGTGTAGGCGTCGTTGATGCCGCGAGCGTTGCCGAGCCGTTCGATCCAGAAGACTTCATCGCGCTTGACAAAGCGCCGGAGCCAATTGTCCACCTGAGAGGCGTGCGCCTCGACGGACTGCGCCTTGGGGTTGCTGGCCCATGGGTTCTGCATCGCGGCGGGGACCTCGAAGCTCTCCCGGTTCTCCCACAGCAACTCACCCTCGCTGGTCACCTCGAGCTCCGGTACCGGCACGTGCCAGTCGGTTGGATCAAGCTGCGGGTCGGGCCAGGACAGGGGCACGGCCGGTGCGGCGACATGAACGATCCCGGTATGAATCAACGGGTCGTAGGACGGATCGATGTCCTGGACCTCGTCGATCGCCTCCATCAGCTCGCGATACGTCGTGAGGTGGTCGGAATGCCGGTCGAACTCGGAGTGAGTGAAGATGTGGTCCGGCCGGTACCGCTCGATCAGCTCAAACACGTCTTCGGACATCGCAGAGGCCGTGTAGGGAGCGTGCCCACCATCCCAGTAATCGTGCCAGTCGGTGCGACCAAGACCGCGGTCGGCGTAGGTCGCCGTATTCGGCATGTCCCCGGGCAGTGGCGGGGTGCCGTTCCGGACGTACGGAAGGAAGCCGCCGGGGTAGCCGAGGAAGATCATGTCATCCTCATCAAAGCCAGTCGGGAAGCTCCCCCCGAAGACCTCCTCGAGGGCTTCCACAGCCTCGTCCTGGCGGGTGTCGCCAATCCCGGGGAGGTGCTCGTCACAGTGTCCGGCGGGCACCTGGCTCGGTGTCGCACATCTGTCCCCGTTGGTCATGTAGGCGACCGTGACCGGATTGCCGGCCTCGACCGCCTGCTTGATGACACCGGCGGCCATGAGGACGTCGTCGTCGGGGTGGGCGACAAAAACCAGCACACCCCCGCTGGGCACGTCGGTCGCCACCACCCCGGTCGTTGGCAGTCCCACAACCAGCAAAGCGGCGGCGAGCCCAACCAGGCGGGCTCGCCGCTTGAGTCCCCTTCTCAATGCCACGTTGCTAGAGAATTGCAGCGTGGCGCTCGGGAGCGAGGTAATACTCGATAGCCTCCCGGAAGATTGTGTCGAGGTCCCTTGTCGGCTCCCAGCCGAGCGCTCTGAGCTTGTCGACGTTTGGCGGAACACGATCCATATCCTCGTAGCCCTTGCCGTAGAAGTCCTCTCCGCTGATCTCGATGATCTCATTATCGGGCTTCTTGCCGGTCAGTTCCTCATAGATGTTGGTCATCAACTCGGCCAGGCCGCGCATCGTGATGTTGGTATTCGGGTTACCGACATTGAAGATCTCGTTTCGCCCGCCCGGGTTCTCCACGATTGCAGAGAATGCCTCGGACGCATCCTTGATGTGGGTGAAGCAACGGTGCTGGCCACCGCCGTCGACGAGATGGATAGGCCCGCCCGAAAGCAGAGCGGATACGAAGTGCGAGAAGACACGGGGGCCGCCCCTCGAGCCGGCGGGCACCAGGTAGTCAAAACGCGGACCGACGAAGTTGAACGGGCGGATGATCGAGTACTCGAGATCACCACGGATGCCATGGGCGTAGATGATGCGCTCGAGCAACTGCTTCGACGATGCGTAGATCCAGCGCTGCTTCTGCACCGGGCCCATCACCAGGTCTGAGTGATCGTCGTGATACTCCTCGTCACGGGTGCGCTTCCCGTAGACCTCAGAAGTTGAGTACTGGATCAGCCGCGTGCCGGCTTCGAGGCAGTACTCGAGGATCTTCATGTTCTCGAAGAAGTTGAGCTGAACAACGTCGAGCGGCGACTGCACGTAGATACTCGGATTGGCGTAGGCAATCAGGTCGACAACTGCGTCGGCCCACGCAGTCAGCTCCTTGGCCGTGGCGACGTCCTCGCCGACGTTGCCATCGACGAATCTGAAGTTGGGTCCCTCGATGCCGGCAAGCTTGTCTTTGGTGACGTCCATGCCCACCACTTCATGCTCGCCCTGCTCAATGAGGTGCTCGACCAGGTTCGATCCGATGAACCCGCCGACACCAAAGATCGCAAGCTTCACTGTTTCCTACCTCTCCGTTCAAACAGGTGTGAACCTGCCTGACTAGTTGGCCCATATCGTGGAATGGTCGTTGTCGATGCCACTCGGAGTGACCCCACCTAAGAAACCGTCCCCAGGGTTGCTGAACGGGGCGCAGTATATGGGACTGATTCGGCCTTACAACCCGCGCGCACCGGGCACCCGCAGGACAGGTCAGACGGCTACCCGTTGCGGTCTAGGTCGAGGTAGGAAGGCACGTCAACGCGGTGGTGCCAATAGCCAAGGATCCGGCGGCCCCGGGCATGTTTCGCAAACCATGTAGTACGCTCGGCGACCGCTCCACTCGGATAGAGAAGCATCATGCTCAACGGCGGATCCAGACCATTTCAGCCGACGCTTCTCGGCGCTGCTTGGCGATTCCGATGGATTGTTCTCATCTTTGCAGTCATCTTCGCCGCGGGCGGCTACTACTACGGATCGGAATCACGCACCTGGACAGGCTCAGGATCAGTCACGGTGCAGGATCCCCAGGCAGAAGCGGTATTTGGCACCAACGAGGCCTACGACCCCAAACGACACGTGTCGAATCAGGCGGCCATCATCGAGTCCTATCAAGTTGCATCGCTTGCCGCTGAGATCCTCGCTGACGGTTCACCCGCCTTCAACGTTCCGCCGGACTCGATCCAGGAGGGCGTGTCGACCAGAACGTCGGGCTCGACCGATGTGATACGTGTCTTCTTTGTCAACCCCGACCCGGATCTGACCATTGCCGCGGTGAATGCGGTGCTGGACGCCTATGGCACGGTACAGGAGGAAGCTGCGAAGAGGACCTACGTCACTGCGCTCGCCGAGCTCGACGCTGCTATCGAGGAAATCGACAATTCGCTGGCCGCCGTTACTACACAGGTTTCCAATGACTCAATCGACTCAACGAGGCGTGCAGAGCTAGAGGCGAGGCTAGAAGCGACCGTCACCGAGCTGCTGGAGCTCGATGTTCCCGGCATCACCGCCGAAGACGGAGTAGTGATCCAATACCGCAGCCAGGTCGCCGAACTGGAGACACAGATAGCAACCCTCCGTCTTGCACTGAGCGCACAGGGAAGCGATGAAGTCGATCCGGCTCTGACCCAAGAACAGGCAGAGCTTCGCTCCCGCCTCGAGGCGCTGCGGGTTCAGCGAGATGAGCTGGCCGTCAATGCAGACATCGCCGGCAACGGAGTTGCCTTTGTGGCCGAAGCGACAGAAGCGAGCCCTTCGTCGGTGATGATGCTTGCGGCTGCCGGTGCGATCTTCGGAGCGGGTCTCGGTGCGATGCTGGCCTTCTACCTGGCAGCTCGACGACGCCACTTCTTCAACCGCAGCGACCCCGCCGTGGTCCTCGGCACCAGCCTGCTCGCCGATATCCCGGACTTCGCCTACGACCGCTTGGGCACCGAGCTACCGGTGCAGGACAGACCTGATGCCGCCGCCTCCGAGGCGTTTCGCTTTGTTGCCACAGCAATGACCGGTCCGTCAGGAACAGGGGCCGGGGACAGGCAGACAGGTTGCGTTACGGCGGCCGTCGTTGCTCCCTCCCACCGGGACGGCACAACAACCGTCGTCGCCAATACGGCGCTCGCTGCGGCCTACGCCGGATGGCAAGTAGCCGTTGTCGACGCTGACTTCGCTACTCAAGCATTGGTCGGAGTCTTCGCCGACGGCGCCGTACCCCATTACGGGCTCACCGACCTTGCCCTTGGCGATCTGCCCCTCGCGGCCGTAGGACATGAAGTCGCGGTCCCCGGGAGCGGTTCGCTCGTCGTGTACGGACGCGGGCATGCCAATCCGAACCGCTCGGACTTCTTTGCCTCGCCGGAGGCTACGGAGGTCATGGACCTACTCCGGGCGCACTTCGATCTGATCCTGGTCGACACACCACCGCCGCTGCGCGTCGCCGTCAGCAGCAGCGCAGTTCGCCAATGTGGCTCCGCTCTCGTCGTCATCAGACACGGTGCCAATGCGATGCCTGCCGCGGAGCTACGTGACCACCTCGGCTCCCTCAGCGCATCGATGCTGGGATACGTCTACAACCGAGGCCCACTCCGCCGGGAGATGGCCCGGACGCTGCGAAGGCCGCTCGCGGAAGAAGACCGAGAACTCACCGACTCGGGAGCAACCTAGGTCAGAATGGATCCAAGTATGGGAGAACTCCACGCCATCGTGGCGGCCAGCGACAGTACATGGATAGTCGGTGGCGCAACCGCGCTTGCGTTTCTCCTTGCGCTGGTGGTTGGCAGACGGGGGCGACTAGTTGCCTCTTCGACGGCCAGCCGCCAGCGCCGGCTGATCGCTTCCACTGAGTCGGAGCCGGGCGAAGAGCCCCCGATCGTGTCCTGGTTCGAGGCTTCGCTGCTCCTCCTGCTGCTGGGACACGCCCTATTCGACCGCGGATTCGCCTGGTTCCACATCCCGGGCACGCCGCTATTCGTGAGCGAGCTCGTGCTCGGCCTGGGTGTCGCCTTTCTGCTCACAACACGCAACGTCGTCGCGCCGATGGTGCGGCGCAGCTACGCCCTGAAGTCGTTGCGGCTCTTCATGGCCTGGGGAGCCCTGCTGCTGGCTCTTGGTGTCACCACATGGGGATTCGACGCGATCCGGGACTCAGCACTGTGGTACTACGGGCTATTCGCATTCATGGTGGCCGCCCTCATCGGGTGGGACCCCACCCGGTTGGACAAGTGGAGCCGGCTATTCGGTCGGGCGCTACCGGCCATTCTCATTTGGTACCCGTTCGCCGTGCTCGCCAAGAACACGCCTCTCTTCAGTATCAATGTGCCCGACTCGAACGTTCCGATGTTGTCGCACCGGGCCGGGAACATGGCAGTCATCGCTGCAATTGGGATCGCATATCTATGGCTGGTGGATTCGGACCACCGGGTGCATTCGCAGCAGCGCAACATCCTCACGACCCTGGCCACCGTTGTCATTCTCTTCACCGGTCTACAGAACCGCGGTGGGTTGGTGGCAACGACCGTGGCCGTCATCGTTCTGTTGTTCATGCTCAGCCGACGCCGCGGCGACCTGGCTTTCGTCATGTTCGGCGTAGGAATCGTCCTGGCATCACTGGCTCTGGCATTTGATATCCGACTCGAGCTGTTTGACCAAAGGGATGTCTCGGTCGATCAGTTCGTAGAGAACGTCACCAGCATCTTCGACCGCGAAGCCGGCAGCGCACGGGAACGCGACACCACAGAGTGGCGCTTGCGGATCTGGCAGGAGGTGCTCACCGACGTCACCAATGACATGCCCGTCGCCGGATTTGGCCCCGGTCCTGATCTTGGAGAGGTCTACGAAATCAGTACCAACCCGGACGCCCCGCTGCGAAATCCCCACAACTCGCATGTCGGCATCCTGGCGCGGTTGGGATGGGTCGGTGTCGTGCTGTGGTCTCTCGTGTGGATCTCCTGGTTCGCCGCTCTCCAGACGGCCCGACGACGTCTACGGGCACGGCAGCACCTGCGCGAAGCAGGGTTGGCCGGGTGGATCATGATCAGTCCAATCCCAATTCTGGTCAACGCCGTCTTCGATCCAACACTCGAGGGCCCACAGGTTTCGGTGTGGCTCTGGGCATTCTTTGGAGCGGGAGCGGCATTGGCCGTACTAAGCAGATGGGGGAATCTCGGGATCGATCAACCTGCGTCACTGGCGGACACGAAGTCGCCCAGCCGGCAATGAAATGGATCGCACGCCTCTTCTCGCTCCAGATCTCCGCTGGTGTACTTGATGCAGGGCTAGCGTCGCTGGCGACGTTCGTGGCCGGCCTCGTCGCCGTCAATGTGCTCAGCGCAGCCGAAACAGGTGTGTATGCCGTCTTCTTCACGGCCTTCACGCTGGGCCAGGTGATCGCCACCAACCTGACCTTCGTCCCCGCCGAGGTGGTCGCCGTTGCCTGGCCCCGCGAGACAAGGCTCGCCGCGCTCCGACAAACCCTGCGCCTCGGCTCAGGGCCCTCGCTTCTGGGAACGCTGGCCATTGCCGTTGCGTCTGTAGTCGCGATTCCCATCGGGACAGGAGCAACTATCGGTCCGCTCGCCGCAACCTCTGCGGTGACGGTGCTGCTCTGGCCGATGCAGATTCATATCCGGCGCCTGCTCCATATTGCTGAGGAGTCTTGGTCCGCAGTCGCAGTATCGGCAACACAATTGGTGGGGGTGATCACATCGATTGTGGCCATGCGCATCATCGACATCACAGCAGTCTGGATCCCGTTCGGATCGCTGGCCCTGGCCACCTTTGCCTCATTGACGACCGGAATTCTGCTCGCCAGGCGATCCGATCGGTCGGAAGCGCCCGAGCAACTCCAACTGCGGGCGCTGATCAGGTCGGGCGCTGGGCTACTCGCCGGGGTAGGCATACCGGCGGTCACGAAGTTTGGGGCCGCAACGATCATCGGTTATCTCGCAGGAGCCGAGGTGCTCGGCTACGCAGAAGCGGCACGCGTTGTTGCCAATCCCGTCCTGGTTCTCGGAACAGGCCTCAGCTTCGTGTTGGGACCGCGGGCGATGAAAGCAGCGGTTGACCGCAACCGGGACGCGGCCAACCGGGCGCGACTCAGGTTCATCGCATTGATCGGCGTGGCGGCCGTTGCCTACTTGGCCATCGTCGGGCCCATGTGGGTTGGCAATCCGATGACCCGCCTTGTCCCCCGGGCATACGAGGTGTCCTGGCTGGTGGCAGCCTCGATTGGCGCCAATCTGCTCATGGGCATCCTGACACTGGTGATCCAGGAGATGACCGCGGCCCGACGCACCAATCTCATTGCCATCATCGGACTCATCTCTGCGCCGTTCCAGCTAGCCGCCGCCGCGACGGCGGGAGCCACCGGCGCATTCGCCCGTCCGCTCAGCTGGGCGGCGGGAAGTCTGGTCCGCTTTGCCGGATACGCCCCTGCGTTGCGGAATTGGTACGCAACCGGCAGCGACTCAAGCGCTAAGGCGGTAGACAAACCCGTCCGATAGACCTAGAAGAATGAAGGTCGCAGAGCGTCTAGTCTCATAACAGCCAACATCAGGGTGGAACGTTGACCGAAAACAGAGCAGTCGCCGTGCCCCGCTATCCGCTCGTGATGGCGTTTCTCCTGGTGGCCGGGATTGCTGCAACGCTCGTCGCCCATTCACCCTCCGCCGAGGCTGCGATCACAAGCTGCCCATCAACGGTGTCGGTCCAACAGGGGGGCGGCACCTCGTTTTCTGTTTCGTTCAATTCGCCAGACAACGCAATCGCCTCTGTCAGTTCGTCCGGCGTATCGGCTTCGGGCGGTGGGGCATCCCCCGACGGTGGAGGAACCTGGTCGATCAACGTTTCCGTTTCGGCCGGGGCGACGGCCACCGGCTCGGGCTCGGTCACGGTGACGGAGACAGTTCTCGGTGGTGGGGTCAGCAGTTGCACGGTCTCTGTGCCGATCCAGGCCACGACCACGACCACGACTACAACCACAACTACCACCACGACAACAACTCGTCCTCCGACCACCACGACGCGCCCGCCACCAACGACTACGACCACAACCACCACTACAACTACAACAACTACCGAGCC
>JASJDZ010000075.1 GCA_030065575.1 Acidimicrobiia bacterium | reverse complement strand
GTGAGAGTGATCGTCCACGAACAGGCCTTCGACGAGCACGCAGTTGCGCAGGAATGTGTTCCCCGGCCCGACCGGACCCCACCAATCCGAGATGCCGATTTCCTCAACGATGTTGCCCTCGAACAGGTTCATGAGTGGGTAGTGGCCATGAAGCGAGATGTCGGGAAGGAGATACCCGGAGTTGTCATGAGAATCGACCGAGAAGTTGTACCCGAAGACATTGCCGGAGGCGCCCACCTGAATGATCATCGAGTGACGCAAAGACTCGAACGTGTTGTTCTCGACGAGGCAGCCTGTGGTGTGGCGCCCCAGACTCACGCCGTAGCCGTGGCCCCCGCCTCCGTGGTCGTGGGCATCCGAGAAGTGGCTATCTCGCACCTCGCATTTGTAGACCGATGACGCGGCCACGTGGGAGCGGAAGGCCATCTCGCTTTTAACCCGGCGCACCCAGCTGTACGCAGCATTCTTGAACGAAATGATGTGGCCGTCTCCTGCGTCGAGGCGCTCGACGTGTAGATCTTCGACACCGGCGTACTCGACGAGGCCCATGGTGCGAATCGCCGGGCTCAGTTCAGAACGGTACGTAGTGTTGAGCGGCTCAGCGAGGGTGAGGGTGTTTCCTGCGACTTCCGTTATCAGCACCATCTCGCCGACCGACTCGTCTGCCCAGGCGACATCCCAGGCCGGGTCGGTGTACATGAGGGCGGGATCGTTGTCCTGCTGAATCTCGGCGAACGTGGGTGCGCTGAGGCCGGTAGCGTCGTCGACCGTGATCGTGGTGCTTCCTTGTGTCGCACCGCTGACTTCGCGCCAGTTCCCCCGGTCATACTTGACGACATCGATCGCAGCTCGGCCGGATCCACCGAGGTCGAACTGGAGGTGGGTGGCTTCGGCTCCAGCACCCCGCAGCACGACACCGTGTTCGATATCCAGTGCACCGCCGAGCAGGTAGCGTCCGGGCGGGATGTAGACCACGCCGCCATCTGTTCCGATGGCGGCGACCGCGCTCCGGAATGCTGCGATGTCGTCAGTAGTCCCGTCGCCGGTAGCTCCGTGATGCAAGACGTTGATTGTCGCCGGATCGTCTGGAATGCCACCCGGAACCCCAGGCGCCCAGTCGATGCGCCTGCTCGACGGGATTATCGGTGCCGGATCCGTTCCTTCGTTCGTAAGGCCCCTGCGGAGAAACGCCGCCATCTGAGCGCGAGTGACCGGCTTGTCGGGGCAGAAGCGATCGTTGGCTGGTGGGTTGCACCCGGCGGTGATGCCAGCGGCAGCGAGTCGCTCGATGTCGGCTTCGAAGATCGAGCCATCGTCATCGCGGAATGGGTCCCCGCTGCGGTTGGTGAGCCCGAGAGCTCTCGACAGAAACGCCGCCATTTGATCCCGAGTCACCGGTTTGTTCGGGCAGAACCGATCGTTGGCGGGCGGGTTGCACCCGGCGGTGATGCCGGCAGCAGCGAGTCGCTCGATGTCGTCCTCGAACACAGATGTGTCGTCGTCCACGAAATCGATTGCGGATGCTGCGGGCAGCTGCAACGCCCTGGCTAGGAACGCCGCCATCTGGCCGCGAGTCACCGTCCGGTCGGGGCAAAATCGGTCGTTGGTGGGTGGGTTGCACCCGGCGGTGATGCCGGCGGCAGCGAGCCACTCGATGTCCTCTGCAAAGAGGTGTTCGGGGGGAACGTCGGCGAAGCGCGATTCGGCCGCCACGTCTGGAAGGCCGGCCGCTCCGATAGCCAAGACCAGAACTGTTATGAATCCGAGCCGTCTTCCCATTGCAGCATCGTTGCATAGTCCCGATTGCTACCGGAACCCATTGTGATAGTGCAGTCGCTCTCAGCTGATAGGTTGCGGGGGTGAGTGAGCTTGCGGATCTAATCGAAGGCAGCGACCTGGACGGCCTGATCAGGCGAATCGATGGCATTTGCTCCGCCCGTGAGTGGGACGACCTCATCGAGCTGCGCGACCGCTGCCTCGAAGCCGTGACTCGTGGCAAGCAACTCTGGGGTGTTGCCCAGTTCGCCGAATACCGATTGGCGTTGGAGGGGCCCGGGCCGTATGCGGGTCGGGTAATCAAGGAGGGAGCGGGACGATTTGCCCTCGGACCGCTGTGGGAGGTCGCCGCTTCGACTCACACCTGGAATGAGATCAGCCCGCACGTCGACGACGTCCGGTTGCGAACTCTGATTGCTCATGAGCGATTGTTGCGGGGCGAGGAGGTTCCGCAGGGGGAGATCGATCGTCATGTGCTCGAGGTGCCCCTCCAACTCGAGACCTGGGAACCGAGCTACCCGGTCGCTGCCTACCGTGCAGACCGGGCCGACTTCCCTGAACAGGAATGGACGGATCTGGATTGGATCGAGCTGCCGGAGCCGCAGGTACGCGCTGCGCCGGACGAGGCGCTCGACGCGCTGCTCGGCCTGGTTTCTCCTTGGACGGAGCAGTCAAATGGACGCGCCGAGGGCGTGGTCGTGGCCGGCACTGCGCTGGAGGCGATCCGCACGTTGGGGCCGCACCGGGCCCGAGTCGCGGAAATCGATGGAAGCGAGGCCGTGGCCTTGATGGCGTGGACCGCCGCCTCCGGTGGCGCCTACGGCAGGCGGCGGGGGAGTCCCGTTGGTCGAATGCACGCGTGGTGGGCACTGGCGGCGCTGCTTGGTGTGGACGACGTCGATGACCCTGGCCTGCTCGGCACCGGAGCTGCCGAGCTCGTCTGGATTCGCTGGGATCCGGGCGACCAAGTCGGCGGATGGGGGTTCCACCTCGCTGTCGAGGACCCAGAGGACCGCCTGGCCTGGGCTATCAGCGCCGTCGATGCCGTGTGAAGGCGCTCGCGGTTTCTAGGTAGCGGTAGGGCGCGTCCCCGGGGTTGGATGGACCGCATCCAACTGGTAGCCGTTGTCGCGGCGTTGCTGCTCGACGTCATGGTGCTCGGCGTGATGGTCGCCCGGATCGGTGAGCTCGGATTCACGCCGAACCGAACCGCAGCGCTCGGCCTGAACGTCCTGCTCCTGGTGAACCTGGGCGGAAGCGCATGGCTGTCAGCCCGGTTGCTCACCGGACACAGCACCTTCCACAAGCTCGAAAGCTGGCAGACCGCCTACCTCCCCCTCTTCGCAGTCTGGACTGCCACCGTGGTTGTGGTCCTTCCACCGCTGTTCGGCTTCAACTGACCCGACGATGGTCTTCCCGAGACACTGTCAAGCCGAACGCTCCTTGACGATCTTGGGGATGCTGATCCGGCGGATGGCCCGCAAGCCCGGGATCTGCGAGATCAGCGCCACTACAACGATGGCCAAAGAGGCCAGCAGGTACGTAGTCGGCTGGATGTGCAGCTTGAAGGTGAACAGGTCACTGTTGAAGCTGCTCATCGCAGCGCTGGCGGCGAAATGGCCGGCAATCAGGCCAAGCGGGATACCCATTGCTGCAACGAGCATGTTCTCCGCAGTGATGTAGCGGGAGATGCTGCGACGTTCGGTTCCCACCGCCAGCAGCGTTGCCACCTCGCGGGTTCGTTCAGCGATGTTGACGCTCATTGAATTGAAGATGAGCGCAAATGCCATCGCTCCGCCGAATACGAGCATCACACCGACAAAGGCGTAGAAGAGAATCATGAAGCGCTGCATGAGGTCGAACAGCACGTTGGCATCCTCGAACGCTGCCACCTGTGGCAAGTCCGTGACGGTGTTGCGCAGAGCTTTGGCATCTACGCCGTCCTCGTATGCGATCAGCGCGGATGTCGCCGGCAAGGCGCTCCCCGCCAGTGCCTCCGCCTGGCTGCGACCCACGTAGGCCATCGTGCCGAGCGGCTCATCGACGAACGCGGCGACCTCGGCATTGAGGGTCGTACCGGTACCAAGTGCCATGGTGACGGTTTCACCCGCCTCGATATCGAGTAGATCACGGGTTGCCTGACCAAGCACTACACCCTCGGGCGGGAGGTCGATCCATCCACCGCCGACATCGGCAAAGCGGTGCAGTTCGGTGTCGTCCGGTAGCACCATGAGCGCAGTCTCGTAGTGCTCGCCGTTGGCGCTCAAGGCGACCGGGAGGGTCAAGGCGGGCTCGGCTGCGGCTACCCCGTCGATGTCTGTGAGTGCCGCCACCTCCTCGGTTGCGGTCGGGCCGGCGAAGAAGACGGTGGCGTCCTCCTGCTGAATCTCGACGAACTGCCGGTCCATCAGATTCTGTACCGTGTCGATCATTCCCCACGAGACCAGCACCAGCATGAGCGAGAGGACTACGCCAATGATGGTGTAGATCGTGCGGCGGGGATTGCGGCCCACCCCGCGGAGGGTCATCCGCCACGCAGTGGGGATCCGGCGCAGAGGCGGGATGAGACGCTCCAGCAGACTGCGGCGACCACCGCCGGATGGGGTTTCGCCGCGCATTGCCTCGGCAGGCAGTACCCGAGATGCGACCAGCGCGGGTGCGAGCGCCGCCAGCAGACTGGCGATGACACCAAAAGCGATGGCACCGAGGAGGGTCGCCGGATAGAAGTCAACGACTGTCAGCGGAATCGACAGGATGTTTGTATACAGTCGGGTGATTGTTCTGGCCAGAAGCACGCCGACAATCGCGCCGGGTATCGAACCGATCAGGCCCGGCAATACCCCATATCCGAGGTAGTGGCGGAGCACCTGGCGTCGGGTGAATCCGTTGGCGAGGAAGGTACCGATGTGGGGGCGCTGCGCATGCACCAGGCGGCTGATCATCACGTAGGCGGCCAGTCCCGCCGCGGCAAGAAACATCATCGGGAAGAAGATCGCCATCTCCTCGAGACCCTTCACGTCTTCGGTCAGCGCATTGTTGGAGGGTTGCTCTTCGCGGGTGTAGATGTTGGTGGCGCCGAGGTCGCGCGCTGCGGAGCTGAGATCCGCGGTGATGCGATCGTTCGGCTCGCCATCCGAGTAGTAGAGGACGACCTCGTTGGCGCTGGTTCCGGTGATGCTCCGAGCGAGTTCTTCGGATACAAACGCCACGCCGAAGTTATCCGGTGTGGTGATGATGTCCTGGCGATCACGTGCCGGCCAGATGTACTCGGGGGAGAGGGCGACCCCACCGACAGTAACCGCTTGCCAGGAGTCACCGACGAGGATGTCGAAGGTGTCCCCCGGCACCAGGTCGAAGTGGTTCGCCATGTGATCCTCGACGAGTACCACCGCTGGATCTCCGTTGGAGGGATAGGTGCCTGCGGAGACATCGAGACGATTCACCGTCGGCTGGTCGCCGGTGGGTATGCCGACTGCCCTGCCAAGCAGTTTCGTGTCGCCGACTCTGAAGGCAACGTCGGCTGTGGTTCGGGTCTCCACCGATTCCACACCGGGATTGTCGCTCGCCAGGTCAGCGATCGCTGCGGTATCGCCTCCGGCAAGGGTCAAGTTGGCGAACCGGTAATCGATTGCCGTCTGGTCATACGAGGCGACCAGATTGGAATACGAGTCCCAGGCTGCGCCGAAGATGCCGACCCCGAGGAAGATCGTGACCGTGATTGCGATGAACTGGGCCCGGTGGCGGCGAATGTCCCGCCAGAGCTTGCGTTGCAGCGGCTTCACCATGTCAGAGTCCCGGCTTCCCGTGGGGTCGCGTTGCGGGCATCGTCGACTATCTCTCCGGACCGAAGCTTGAGCACCCGATCGCCCATGTAGCCGATCGCCGCGTTGTGCGTTACCAGCAGCACTGTCTGATTCTGCTCGCGGCTGATGTCCTGCAGCAGTTGCAGGATCATGCGGCCGGTCTCGAAGTCGAGTTCGCCGGTCGGTTCGTCGCACAGCAGTATCGGTGGCTGCTTGACCAACGCCCGGGCAATGGCGACGCGTTGCTGCTCGCCACCTGAGAGTTGGGCAGGGAAGTGGTGGATGCGGTCGGCAAGCCCAACCTTGGCGAGCACGTCTTCGGCACGATCCGTACCGTTGTCGGCCGTGAGGTCGGCCACCAACTCGACGTTCTCGAGGGCAGTCAGTGTCGGGATCAAGTTGAAGAACTGGAACACGAAGCCGACATTCTCCCGGCGGTACCTCACCTGTCCGTCGACGTCGAGGCTTGCCAGGTCGACCCCGCCCACTTCAATCCGACCGTCGGTGACGTTGTCGATGGCGCCGACGAGGTTCAATAGAGTCGTCTTCCCGGACCCCGATGGTCCGAGGATGACGGCCAATTCTCCCTGGGGACCTTTGAAATCCACGTCCTTGAGCGCATGCACCGCGGTGTGACCTTCGCCGAACGTCTTCCAGACTCCGGCCATCTCAATTGCCATTACCAGTCACTTTCTCTTCTTTGTTTGTAGGCCGGCGAAGACCAGCCCGATTTGTCGGTCGACCTGCTCATACAGGTCGGTGGTTTCGTAGGTTTCAAGGCTGATGAACATGAACAGCTGGAGCACGAAGACAGATAAGACGATGAGTGCCGCTTCATAGACCTCAACGCCGTCGGCGAGCTGGTGTTGATCCTGGAAGTGGGACAGCAGCACCATGATCTGCTCGATGAGCCGCTGATCCATCCGAGCCAGCTCTTCGGTGAGTTCCGCACCACCACTACGTTGATAGGCGCTACCCAGAACCTCGCGCAGCAAGCGCCGGTCCCAGCTGGTGAAGTCGTCGAGGTATACCCGCGCCAGCCGTTGTGTCGCGGCCACGACGTCGTCGCCGGGCTCATCGAGAACCGCCATGCCTGCGGTGACCATGCGGTCGGTGTCTTCCTCCACGCCGGCCAGCAGCAGGGCGCCCTTTGAGCCGAAGTAGTTGTAGACAGTGCCGACAGAGACATCGGCCGCCGCAGCAATCTCCTCCATAGTGGTGGCGTCGAGGCCGTTCTCGGCGAAGAGGGCTACCGCCTCCCGGACGATGCGGTGCCTCAGTTCCTGCTTCTTGCGTTCCCTGAGACCGGGCATGTAATCACTCCAAACTTATAGTAACTATAAGTTTAGAGCGACTGTAGAAAGATGCAAAGCGCGCAAAGACGGCGACGGGCGTGGCGCAGAAGCGAGCTAGGTCAGCCGGTGACTTGGACCGCCGAATCGTGGTCGTCAACAGCCAGTGCGAAATGAAGGCTGTCGCCGTTGGCGTGCAGCAGGTACATGGCTTCGATGTTGACGCCGGAGTCGGCGAGTCGACGCGTCATCGAGGCCAGCGCAGCGGGGGAGTCCTTGATGACGGTTTCGACTACGGGCTGCTCCTCGAAGCGAACCCCGGCTTCAATCAGTACGCGACGCGTCGTGTCCACGTCGTTGGCCATCAGGCGGACCATGGATTCGTCACCGAGGGAGAACGCGGCCAGGGCCTCGATGTGGATCCCGGCTTCGGAAAGGCGATCAGCGAGGGCGGCGAGTTGGCCGGGCCGGTTGACCATGTGAACGGTGAACTCTGTCATGTCCCCAGCCTACGCCGTTGTGCGCGGAATTGGAATTGTTCGACTGGTTGTTGAGTGTATCGAACATATGTTCGATACAATGAAGGGCTCATGGTCCGCTATGCCGAACTACACAGCCACACGAATATGAGTTTTCTCGACGGGGCCTCACACCCTGCAGAGATGGTCGAGCTTGCAGCCGAGCTTGGCTACACCGCACTTGGGGTCACCGATCACGATGGTTTTCGCGGGGTAGCAAAGGTGCATCAAGCGGCCCGGCAAACCGGGTTGCCAATCGTGTACGGCACAGAGGTAGGCATGTCGCGGATAA
>JASJDZ010000041.1 GCA_030065575.1 Acidimicrobiia bacterium | reverse complement strand
CTTGATCGGTATCTCGACGTGCTTGCCTTCCGGGTGTTCGATCACCAGAACCTCGTCGGCCTTGCTGACAGCGCCGATGCTCCGGTCATCAATCTCCTGTGCGACATCGAGCACCCCTGCCAGGCTCTCGCCGATCTGCAAACTGTCGCCGAGCATCGGCCGCTGCAGGGCGCCACGATTGCATTCATCGGCGACGGTAACAACGTCTGCAACTCGCTGATGATTGCGGGAACCATGATGGGCAGCAACATCCGAATCGCATCGCCGGCGGGCAACGAACCGACCGCTGAGATGCTGGCGATCGCTCGGGCCGGGGCAACCGGAGGAGCTGAGGTGCTTGTCACCAACGATCCGGTCGAGGCCGTCGCCGGCGCCGACGCCGTGTACACCGATGTCTGGGCCTCGATGGGTCAAGAGGGCGAAGCGGCCGAGCGTCGGCAACGGTTCCAACCGTTCCAGGTGAACCTGGACCTGTTCGACAAGGCGAAGGACGACGCAATCTTCATGCATTGCCTCCCTGCCCACCGCGGCGACGAGGTGACAGACGAAGTCGCAGATCATCCGCGCAGCCGGATCTTCGACCAGGCTGAGAACCGCATGCATGCGTTCAAGGCATTGCTGCTTTATCTCACGGCCGGCTGACTCGAGGAGCAGAGCGCGGTCTAGTCTCACCTGATGCCCGCATCCACCTATCGGCTCATCGCGGCCGCCGGAGTCGTGGCCATCTCGTTCTCGCCGATCCTGATCCGGGCGGCCGGCGACGGCAGCGACATGACGATCGCGTTCTTCCGGGCGGCGTACGCTCTCCCGATCCTGGCCGTGATCTACTGGGTACTGCGCGGCCGTGATCAGCGTCCTCTCCGCAGCCGGGTGATGGCAGCAGCGTCGGGTGTGTTCCTAGCGCTCGATCTGGCTTTCTGGCACGCGTCGATCCGGCAACTCGGCGCCGGGCTGGCCACGGTCATCGTCTATGTTCAGGTCGTCTTTGTCGCTCTGCTCGCGTGGCTGCTGTTTGGGGAGAAGCCCGCCCGACGGTCGGTCGCCCTCCTCCCCCTCATCCTGCTGGGCATCTTCTTGATCTCAGGGGCGGGCAGCGCCGACGCCTACGGTGACAATCCCGCCCTGGGCACCATTCAGGCGGCGATTGCGAGCGTTCTCTATGCGCTATTCATACTGTTCCTGCGCCAATCGGGAAAGGGTCACGACTCTCCCCCGTCGGGACCTCTGCTCGACGCCACCATTGGGACAGCGGTTGCGGCCCTTCTCATAGGTCTCGTGGTTGAACCCGACTTCAGCCTGGCACCATCGTGGCCCCTCCACGGGTGGCTGCTCCTGCTGGCCGTGGTTGCCCAGGTCGTCGGCTGGTTGACCATCACCAGGGCGATGCCGCACCTCCCTGCGCTGGACACATCGATTCTCCTGCTGGGACAGCCGATGCTGGCAATCCTGTGGGCGGGAATGATCTTCGATGAATCGCTCGGATCCACTCAGTGGCTCGGAGTGGGGTTGGTGTTGGTTGGCCTGCTCGTGTTCAACCTCAGCAAGAGCTCGGCCAAGCTGACCGACTCAACCTCGGCGTAGGGATCAGGTGATGCGAGGCAGCAGGTTGTCAATGCGTGCCACCAGCCGCTCTGACACGATCGCTTCTTCTGCGCCCAGCGCCATGATCCCAGGGATGGTGAGATCGTCGACATCGGGCCCGGCGGCAACAACCCGTACCCCCTTCCCTGCCAGGTTGCGGATCGCCTCGTGAGCGTGAGGATGCCGCAGGTCGACAACCACCAGTACCGGCTGAAGCGAGTCCGCCTGCTCCAGGGCGGCCGGGTTACGCCATAACGCGACGCGATACCCCGCAGCCTCCACTGCTGCAGCGATCGGATCCCGTTCCTCCGGCGGCGTCCCGAAGAGAGCGACCGCTGGCAGACTTGGGACGGCCTGAGGCGCCGGGACGACTCCGGCGACGCTTCTCGCCTTCGCCTTGCCCCACTCGAGGTGAAGGCGCCAAACCTCCTCGCCAAGCGACTGCGACGATGCCGGATAGAGGTCGTAGATGTCCTCCGGGTAGATGTCGATCAAGAAGGGGTCGCGGGATGGCGGACGCAGCCCCAGCGAGGCAAGAGCCTCGGTCAACGGCAGGGTCGCTTCGCGGACCAGTTCCAACGGCGATCGGCTCTGATCGGCCTCGGGTTGGACGAGCAAGTCGGCAAGGGAGTGCTTCAACTCCTCGACACCGGAGGTCACAGCGCCGCTGACTGTCGACCCGGCAACCACACCCAACTCGTTGAGGCGCCCCCAAACGTAGCCTGGGAATGCAGAGACAACGGCTTCCCGCAGCCGGTCGGCTTCGATATGCCCTGAATCGCTCACGGACACGAGCTTACGCATCTGCAAGTCCGAGCATGTCGGGGTACGCAACTAGAGTCACCTTCGAGTTGATGAAGCGAGCAATCCCACTCATCGTCGTGTTGACACTGCTGCTCTCGGCCTGCCGGGCCGAGGTCCGCATCAGCCTCGACGTCACCGAGGCCGGTTCCGGAACCCTGGCAGCCGAGGTGGCGATCAACAACCAGCTCAAGGACCTGATCGACCAGCTTGCCGGAGATGGTGAGGCGATCATTGCCGGCTTGGATCTAGGGCTCGAAGGAGAACGCAGCAGCAGCCTCGACGGCGACATGACGGTCTACAGAACCGAGGTTCCCTTTACTGAGGAAGACGAGATTGCGGCAGCCGCTGCGGGGAACTTCACATTCTTCGAGCTTCAGCTCGACGAGGAGGGGGCTCAGCTCGAAGCGACGCTGGGCATTGCCGGAGAGCTCGACCTCGCCCAGTTCCCCGTCGGTGTCGACAACATCGACCCCGATACCTTCGAAGCCGAGATATCCGTGCTGCTTCCCGGCGAGGTCCAGGAACACAACGCCGATTCCGTCACCGCAGACGGCCGCCTCGTTTGGAACATCCCCTTCGACGGCGAGCTTTATATGACGGCAACCACGCTGTACCCCACCGGTGGTTTCCCCTGGTGGCTGGCCGGGCTACTGGCCCTGTCCGGGGCCCTTGCCCTCGGAGTATGGATCGCTGCCGTACAGAGGGAGAAGAAGAGCAAGGCAGTGCTACCGCCGGCTCCAAAGCCGCCCCCGGTTGATCACCCCGCTGACCGTGAAGAACCCGCCCCGCGCCGGCCCGACGTGAAGTCACCACCCCGCCAGCACTCGCCGTTCTTCGAGTTCGACGACGAGTAGGCGCGAATCGGCTGACGCGGATTGCGAACCGGCTCATCTCCAATGCGAGAGCGGCTGACGCTAATGCGACAGCGGCTCACCCTAGTGGGAGAGCGGCTCACGCTAGTGCGAGAGCGGCTGACGCTAATGCGTCAGCTTGGCTCGCAGTCGCCACGTGCCCAGCGCCATCATGACAACGGCGAACCCGCTCAGCACGGCAACTTCGGTGGCAATTGTGGACAGGGTCCCACCACGGCGAATCAGTTCGGCGAACCCATCGATCGCCCAGGCATGGGGGGTGATGTGGGCGACCGTGACCATGGTGTCGGGGAAGATCTCGAGCGGGAACATGGCGCCGCCGAGAGCCGCAAAGCCCAACCCGATGAAGACACCCATCGAACCTGCCTGCTCGTCATTGTCGAAGATGGCACCCATCAGCATTCCGGCACCGGCGCCGATCAAAGCAATCAGGACCAGCAGCGTGCCTGCGCCGAGCAGATTGCCCCACTTCACGTCGAACGCAATAGCCGCACCCACCATGATGAAGAGACCCTGGATCATGGCAATCGCAAAGCGACCGCCGGTCTCACCAATCAATATCTGCCCGATCGAGGTCGGCGTCGAGACCATCCGTCGCGAAACGCCCAGCCGGCGGGTCTGGATCAAAGCGGCCGATCCGGCCAGCGACGTGAGGAACACGAACAGAACGAGGTTCGAGGGGGCTCCCAGATCGAACTGACCAATGTCTCCAAAGAGCGCCTCACCGGCAGTCGACACGATTACCTCCGAACCACCCGGTCCGGACGCTACGAGTTGCGCAGCGGCAACGGCGGATTCGAAGTCGGCAAGGCCTTCACTCTCGACTACCCGCGCTGCCCGAACCACTGCGCTCTGGTCCGATGCAACCGCCTCTATCGAGGCCCGGTACTGGACAGAGCTCTGGTCGAGACGGCCGATGTACTCGACGGCAGCAGTAGACCCCGCCACCAATGCGTCGTCGTAGTCGGCGGGGATTATCACACCCAACTGGACCACGCCTCGCTCTACGTCCGCCAAGAGCACCGCCGCATCGTCGTAGTCGAGCGACTCGAACTCGTCATTCTCAGCAATGCCATCGGCGAAGGCCTGTGCAAAGGCACCGTCGCTCTGAACAAGCACACCAACCTTCGGAGTGAACCCGCCACCAAAAGAAGCACCGAGGACCAGAATCAACAGCATCGGGAAGATAAACACGAAGAAGATGGTCGATGGATCTCGAACCAACCGCTTGATATTGGTGGAGGTGATTGCCCAAGCCTTCATGGTGCCAGCACCTCCCCCCTCCATCGCGAAGCTATGGCAATGGTCACCACAAAGAAGGCGAGCATCGCCAGCGAGGGTGCGATAACGGCTTCGAGGCCACGACCACCGGAGAGATCGCCCAGACCCTGCAAGAACCAGGCATGAGGGGTCAGCTTCGAGAAGAACGCGAGGATTCGGGGACCCTGGCTGAGGGGGAAGAAGGTCCCGCCGAGCATCCCGAGGGCAACCGCGACGATCGCCTGGTAGTTGGCGGCCTGCTCAGGCGTCTTCGCCACCACCGCAACCATGGCCATGATTCCCAGAGCAGCCATCACCCCACTGACCATGAGGATGAACACGCCCAACGGGTTGCCCCACTCGGCGCCAATCAGGAACGTCGTGGCAATGGCCAGAACCACCATTGAAGTGATCCCAAGTACAAAGCTGGTAACCGCTTTCCCGCCGATAACGCTCCATCGGTTGATGGGGGCACCGAGCAGTCGGGGCAACGTGCCGTAGTGCCGCTCCTCCAGCAGCGAGGCGACACCGAACTGGACCGTGAAGAACAGGAAGAACACCGCCATGCCGCCGCTGAAGAACGTGGTTGCGTCCAGTTCGAGATTCTCGGCTGCGGTGTCCTCGAGGACTACTGCGGCTCCGGACTCGAGCGTCCGCTCAGTGATCGTCGCGACGTCGGCGCCGCCCGAGAGCATTGCGGTTCCAACGGCTACGCCAACGGCATCGACCTCAGCGAGATACGAGTCGAGGACTGCCTTGGCAATCTGGGTTGAGATTGACTCATCGACATTGCCGACGATCTCGACGGTGGCTGCGCCGCCGCTCTGCAGCGAGTCACTGAAGCCCTGCGGGAAGATGTAGACGGCGGTCAACGTTCCTTCCTCAACTGCGGCCGTGGCCTCGGCAGCGCTGGAGTATTCCTCAACCTCCAGCAACCCCTCGGCTTGAACCGCGGGGAGCACTTCGTCAATGAACGTCGCCGATATCTCGCCGCCATCGTTGTCGATGACAGCGACCTGAGCCTGAAATGAGAAGCTCGACGTATCCGGGATGATCGCCGCAAAGATGAGCGCCAATCCCAATGGCGCAACGAAGCCGAGCAAGATTGCCGACTTGTCCCTGATCCGCTGCGACAGATCCTTAGCCGCGATGATGAATGAGGCACGCATCAGTCGCGCAATGCCTTTCCAGTCAGGTGGAGGAACACCGACTCCAGATTCGGCTCGACAACCTCGACGCCGGAAATACCGACACCGGCTTCCTGAGCTACTTCGAGTATCCGGGGAAGAACCCGACTGGCTCCGTCAACGAGAATCTCTACAGAGCCTTCTGCAGCTGTGATCTGCTGGATCTCGGAAACACTGCGCAGATCTTCCACCAGCCTGTGCGCAGATCCGATCACCCCGAGGTTCACTGTGTCTCGCTGTCCAACCAGTTCCACGAGCTCACGGCGAGTGCCTTCGGCGCGAATCTTCCCGCCGTCGATGATGGCCACACGATCGCACAGTCGCTCCGCCTCTTCCATGTAGTGGGTTGTGTAGAGAACGGCCGTGCCGGATTGCCCGAGCAACTCCACGCTCTCCAGGATCGAGTTACGGCTCTGCGGATCGACCCCGACTGTGGGCTCGTCGAGGATGAGCAGGCTGGGCTCGTGCAGCAGGCCGATGCCGATATTGAGCCGCCGTTTCATACCACCCGAGTACTCCTCGGTGCGGTCGTCGCCTCTGTCGGACAGCCCAATCACCTCGAGTACCTCGTCGATCCGGGGGCCCAAACGGTCCTTGGGGATGCCGTACAACTTCCCGAAGAAGCGGAGGTTCTCTCGGGCGGTCAGGTCCGGATAGATCGCTATGTCCTGGGGGACGTATCCGATTTCGGCATTGCCGTCGGTGGTGCGGGTGGTGATCTCCTTGCCCGCAACCATGACCCGACCGGCATCGGACTCGAGAATGCCGGAGATCATCGAGATCGTGGTCGTCTTGCCTGCGCCGTTAGGGCCGAGCAGACCGTATGTTTCCCCCTCGGCGATGTGGAACCCAACATCGTCAACCGCCACGAGCTCGTCAAAGGCCTTGACCAGCCCAGAGCACTCCAACACGTTCAAGTTGCACCCCTTTGCCTCACTCGGCATCAACATTACGTTCCATTTGGCCTGTCTGTCGTCCTTCACGCAAATGATCACTGAGTCCGACTTGCGGAGTAGCCTCGCCTATCCCGCGATTACCTCGATCACCAGCAGCCCGGTAGGGCCCTGGACAACTGCGATGCCAGCCCGAGTAGCCTCGCGCAGCTCCATCGAGGCACCATCCGCCAGCGCGGTGTGCCCCATCTCCGGCGACGCCGCAAGGGCGGCCAACAGGGTGGAGCTCGAAGCCGGCAACCCCGAACGGTTCAGCAGCTCGCGCCGCTGGCTGTCGGTGGGCAGCACGAAGGTCCCGTTGCTGTAGCCGGCGAGGGCGAGATCGAACGCCACCCGATCAAGTCCTGAAGAACGCAACACCGGGGCGACGTCGGCCGCCACCCGCTCCCGGTTGAGCAAGTCGAAGACCGCTGCCTCAGCTCTCGGGAGTCGCTCCAGCTCGTCTGAGGTGGCCGACGGGAACACGAGAGGCTCTCCCTGCCTCGCGACCGCGTACTCACCTCCGGTCAGCTCGCGGATGCGCAGCGATACCTCCATCACACGATCCCCGGACAGGAACCCGAGGGCACGCTGCGGTAGCCCTGTTGGATCGGTGAGCGCAGCTGCAACTGTCGAGTTCTCCAGCTCATCGGCAACCGGCTCGGGAACGTCTGCAACCGTGGCAATGGAGAGGGCAAGTGTCACCACCAGCGTGATCGCAATGAGGCTGAGCGCCGCCCCGGCTGCCCGGTTGAGTGTGGACACTCCGGGAAGGATGCGCATCCCGAGATGGAGAATGCGGCTGACCACTGCGGCGCCCATGGAGACGGCGAGGAAGATGACGACTCCCGCAACCCACCGGGCCGCATTCGGCGAGGCTCCTGACATGTTTGCGAAGACGGCACCGAGCGGCGTCGAGAGACGAAAGGCAGCGACCGTTCCAACGACCAGCACTGTGAGGCTGATCACTTCGCGAATGAGACCGCGCGTCCACCCCCTGATGACCAGACCGACAAGCAGCGCACCGAGAACCAGATCGAGCATGGTCGCCTCGGCTTACTCGGTAGATTCAGCATCGTCACCAGCATCTGCGGGGGCACGCTCATCATCGCGGTGGAGAGTCTCCCGGATCTCCGTGATGAGCGTCTCCGGTGGTTGCGATGACTCGACGATCGCCTCGAATGCCTCGTCCCAGGATTGGCCCAGCACCCGGGTGCGCCACAGGTGGCCGACCAGGATCTTGAGCATGGCGGCAATCGGGACGACCAGGAGCACTCCCCAGATTCCCCCGAGGGCGCCACCGAGCAGGATGAGCAGGATGATGACGGCCGGGTGTAGGTGGACGGTCGCTCGCAACACGTTGGGGCTGATGAGATGGTTGTCGATCTGCTGAACGACGAGAGCAACGATGGCGGCGAGGATGGCCGTTCGCAGGTCGGCAGTCACGAACCCGACTGTCACCCCGAGGAACCCCCCTACCCAGGGGCCCACGAAGGGAATGATGTTGAGGAAACCCGCAATCATCCCGATGATCAGCCAGAAGTCGAGGCCGATCATCAGGAAGCCAACGCTGGTCATGATGCCGACAATCAGCGCCACCAGCATCTGCCCGCGCAGGAACCCGCCAACTGCCTCAGCAAGCCGGCTGGACACATGCAGGACCTCCGCCTTGTGTCGTTCGGGGATCAACGCCGTCGCCTCTTCCCGCACGCGGGGTAGGTCGATCAGTAGGTAAAAAGCGACCACCGGAGCCAACACAAAAACGAGGATCGTCTCCAGCACGCCGGTGGTCACCTCGCCGAGCCGATCCCAGACCACCGAGAGGATCTGGTCCTGAGCTTCAGGATCGTGAAGGAAGTCCTGAAGACGGTCGTAGGACCAGATGTCGACATCCCCAAAACCCAGGCTTTCAGCCAAGTCTTCGATTTCCGCCACCGAGTCTTCGTAGATCTCAGGGAACCGGTTGGCCAGCTCAGAGCCCTGGTCGGCCACCAGCGGAGTCACGGCAAGACCGATGCCGGCAATGACGGCCAGCATGAGCATGAACGCCAGGAACGCCCCGATGATGCGAGGCACTCGCCGATGGGACAGCCAGTTCACCACTGGATTGAGGATGTAGATGAGGGCGACTGACAGAACGATCGGGGCCAGCAGGATCTCGAATCGAATGAGAACCTGGAGCACTATCCAGATGAGGACCGCCGCCCCGACAATGCTCCACGCCGCAATGCCCGTCCGGGTGATGAGCGCGTTGAGGTCTCGCTCCGGTGGCTGAGCCGCCATCTCCTCCTCGACCGTCTCGACGGGAGTATCGGCCATCAGCCGGTGGTGTCGATGCGCTTGGCGAGGGCCTCTTTGCGCTCCCGTTTCATGCGGCGCAGTCGCTTGACGACCAGCGGGTATCGAGCTGCGGCTTCGTCATCATCAACCAACCGGCGCAGTGCCTGGTAGTAACGGGTCGAGCTCATCCCGACGTACTCCCGAATGGCACGATCCTTGGGTTCGGGGAAGTGCCACCAGCTGGCCTCGAAATCGAGTATTCGAATGTCCTTGTCAGACAGCATGGCGTCACGTTATCCGCGCCTTGTGACATAAACGCGGATTTCGCGAGCAGGTCGCTGTGTACTGTGCGGATATGGCACCCGCAGGAACCGAAATCGTCACTCGTGAGGCGATTGATAAGGATGCCGACGCCATCAGCACCTTCCTCTGGGTGCTGTGGAGCGAGGCGGGTAGCGACGCTCCCGGCCTTGCCGGAGCGACCGATGAGGTCATCGCTGAGATCGCCGAACCGGAGGCCATTTGCGGCCGTCTGGGCGGCCCGGAACGTCGGATCTACATCGCCACGCAGGGCGATCGGGTCGTGGGCTTTGCCGCCACCCGCGCACTCGACCGGGCAACGATCGAGCTGGCTGGGATCATGGTGCTCCCGGCCCTGACGGGTCACGGGATCGGCACCCCGCTGGTCGAGGTCGCGGCACAGCAAGCCCGAGCAGAGGGCTTCGCCAGGATGACCGTTGGCACCGAAGTCGACAACGAGGGCGCGCTCGGGTTCTACGAGGCGCGTGGGTTCATCCGTCAGGGGGAATCGGTAGTCGATGTCGAAGGTACCGAGGTGACCGTCGCCGAGTTGGAGCTGACGCTGTAGATCAGCGGCCGAGGAACTCGACCAGCGCCGGGACAATGCGCTCGTGGGCATCCTCCTGGAGGTAGTGACCGGCATCGTCGATTCGCACCACCTCGGCGTCGGGGAAGGTCCGCAGCCAGAGTTCGTCCACCATTTGTGGCGTGAAGGCGATGTCCTTCATCGCCCACATGATCTTGACGGGCTTGCTGCGGAAGTGCTTGCGAAGCCCCGCCTCGATCTGGGCACTGAGGTCAGAGACGTCCCCCTCCGGTCCGGTCGGGATCTCACGCGGGAACTGCAAGACGGCGGTGCGGCTCCGATAGGTCGGGTGTGGAGCCAGATAGGCCTTCTTGACGGTCGGCGTCATTCGATCGCGGTGGACGACACCGGCCCGGAAGACCATGCCGCGGACAAACAGGTGGAGACCCTTCACCATCAGCTCGCCGACGCCTCTGGCCCGGAACATCCGCACCGGTAACGGCAGTTTCGCCGGTGCCGACAACCGATGGGCGAAGGTGTTGAGGATGAACAGCGAGCGCACCCGCTCGGGATGCTCGGTAGCCCAGTACAGGCTGGTCGGCCCTCCCCAGTCCTGGCAGACCACGGTGGCGTCGCGCAGATCGAGTGACTCGAGTAGGGCCTCGAGCCGTTCCGCGTGTCGTCGGACCGTGTACAGCTCGGGTTGGTCCGGCTTGTCGGAACGGCCGAACCCAAGATGATCGGGAACGATCGCTCGATAGCCCGCCTCGGTGACCGGCCCGATGAAGTTGCGATAGAGGTAGCCCCAGGTGGGATTGCCATGCATCAAGAGGATCGGCTTGCCGTCACGAGGGCCAACATCGATGTAGTGCATCCGCCCGTCGCTGCTCTCGAACCACGAAGGCTCGTACGGCCAGGTTCCCTCGAATGTCCAATCGATCGCCAATTGTCCTCCTTGATTGCGGCCACGCTATCGGATCGGTAGGGCCAAGTAAGCGTTTCCAGCGGCTGCGGCGACATAATGGCTGAATGAGCAAGACCGGGGAGAACATGGAGGCGGGGCCGAAGCCATCCGGCCACGTCGCATCCGACGCTCCCCTGGTTGCTGCCAAGGAGGAGTTCGATCGCTTCTACAACCGTGAGTATCAGGCAATCCTGGCGTTGGCCTTCGTCATGACGGGCGATCGGCAACAGGCCCAGGATCTCACTCAGGACGCCTTCGTAGCGGCGTACCAGAAGTGGGATGCGATCGACACGCCGTCTGCCTGGGTACGCACCGTCGTCGCGAACCGGGCGAAATCGTGGTTTCGCAGTCGCTACCGGGAGGCTCGTGCGCTGGTGAAACTGCGTCAGCCCGAGCCAGACCAGCCGGCGGAGCTGCAGGTGGAGTCCGCTCAGTTCTGGGCGACGGTGCGGTCACTGCCCGCACGTCAGGCACAAGCGCTCACACTCTTCTACCTGGAGCAGATCCCAACAGCCGACATTGGCCGAATCATCGGATGCTCCGAATCGACCGTCCGAGTCCACCTCACCAGGGGCCGCCGAAACCTTGCAGCAAGACTGGGGGTGGTCGAATGAGCCTCGACGACCTCGGCCGCCGGGCCGCCGACGATGCCCGCATGTCCACCGGCAACGCCCGTCCCCCCGGCCTCGAAGCGGTCCGGGCCACGGTTCGTCGACGGAGTTGGATGACACGTGGCGCCCTTGCTGCCGGCACAGTTGGGGTGGCGGTGGCATTTGCCGCCGTTGTCGGAACTCTGGGAGGCGCCGAGGTGACGCCGCTGATGTCGGACCCGGCCGATTCGGCGTCGACGATCCCGTCGTCCTCAACGACAACCACGGCTGCAGCCGGCCCCGGCGTGCCTGTGATCCCGGGCGCAGCGGCGGAGCGGTTATCGCTCTTTGTCGAGCCCGCCCACCCGGGCGCCGCACTGCTGACCGAGGAGACGTTGACAGATGAGATCGTCTCCTCGCTCCAGGCCGCTCTCGCTGGCGACGCCGCCATCACCAAGATCGCAGCTGCATTCGAGAAGGGCGGAAGCATCTATGCGACCGTCGAGTACTCGAACGGCAATGTCGGTTTCGCGGAGGTAGCGGGCAACGAGGTCGTTCGAATGCGGTCGGCTCCCGACACCTTCGTTGATAGGCACATGATCAGGAAGAGCCAGGCCGACTGGTTCGGGTGGACCCAGATCACCTGGGTCGGGCTCCCCGATGCCGCATCCACCGTCAGCCTGGTCACCGCGCAACGCCCCGATGACATACCGACGCAACCCGTCATCGGCAACGCTGCATTCTTCGAGATCGGCAAACCCGATTGGAATCAGTACGGCTGGCTCACCGCGTACGACAGCAACGGCATTGCCGTGATCGAAGAACAGATACTCCTCGACGGACGCTCCTGCTCTACCGGAGGCAGCCAACCGCCCGCCATCGTGTACGCCACCGCCCCCGATGCGGTTGAAACCACCCGGACCCATCTGCAGGACGCAGCCGGTCGGTGCCGGGTGGCAGTGCTCGAGGATCTGGCGACAGGCACCGGCCCGTACTTCGGGTTGCCGACGGACGATCTCTCGGCTGCGTTGCGCGAAGCGGATCGGCGCTACCCGCTGCTGCTCGACATCTATGACACCGTCAAGCTGCGTCATCGGACCGTGGAGTCGGAGCAGGGCACGGTCTACGTGTGGGACACGGACACGATGGAGATCGGGTTCCTGGAGGACGGCACCTGGCAGTACGGCATCATCTTGGGCGAACATCCACCGCTGAGCGGGGCGGAATGACCGTGGCAGCCAGACCGAACCTCAGATTGTCGGTACGTTGGAGTTGAATACGTCCCGGTAGATCTTCCACGCACCGTCGTCTTGCCTCCGAAACACGGTGAGGAACTTCCCGTCCCAGGAGATCTGGCTGTTCTCACCGGCAAGCTCCGCAAGGTACCGATACGTTCCGTGGGCTAGCGCTAGGTCGCCGAACACCTCCACAGTGGGAGGAGCGATCTCGAAGCTGAGGAAGACTATGTCCTGAGCTCGCAGCCACCGAGTAATCGCCTCGAGACCCACATTCATAGGGAACCCAGGAGGCATCTGCACACCGTCCTCAACCCAGAGAGAGGCCCATCGGTCGATATCGCCGGCTACAACGCTCTCTCCATACTCCCGGTAGATGGCTTCGATCTGATCTTGGATTGCATCCATTGGAGCTCTCCCTCAACACTCCGGCGGCACGTTCGAGTTGTAAATATCCCGATGGATCTTCCACGAACCATCCCCTTGTTTCTGATATACCGTCAGGAACTTGCCGTCGTAACCACCCTGCTCGCCGGTTTCCCTAACCGTGGTGGCTGCAGTGAAGGTCCCGCGGGCGAACGCCCAATCGCCCGAGGTGATCACTTCGAGCACCTCGATGTCGAACGCGGTGTACTCGACGAAGCCAAACAGATCCTCCATGGCGGCCGCCATGTTCTCACTGCCTGCCACCGTTGGTTCGTCCGCCCAGAACGCGACCGGGTCTTCCGTCCAATTGGCGATCCAGGCGTCGGCGTCACCTGCCAACATTGCCGTCTCGTAGCCGTCGAAGACCTCACGGATGGCATCGGCGGCGTCATCATCACCCGAGCTGCACCCCCCCTGCGAACGCGGCCAGAATCGCTACCACGACCAGCGGTAGAACTCGTTTACTCACTTCAATCACACTCCCAACTTCTCATTCGCTTCGTCACGGAGCGAGTCGTACGCAAATGCGTACGCATGCTCCCAATCCATGAGGGCCCCAATCCGGGCCTCTGCGATAGTCACTTCAGGGTCGACAAGGCTGGCTGCCAAGAGCGGGGCACGTTCAATATCCAGGGGCTCAACCGGCATCCCGCCACCAATCGTTCGGCGCACCTCTTCCACAGAAGCAGCAAGACGGAGCGCGACCTCGGGTTTGACTTGCACCGCGAGAGATGCCACGACGTCGAGTGCCCAAACCGTCACCTGCATGTTGCGGATCGAGAACGCTCGTTCGAGCGCTTCAAGAGCAACCCTCAGAGCCTCCCGCCGATCCCCGATGTGGAACTCGTTGACGGCGATCCCGATCAGCTGTGTGACAACGAGATGCTCGTCGCCGAGATGACGGGCTCGGGACAGCGCCTGGTCCCAGAGCGGCCGAGCTTCAACGAAGCGGCCACGCCGTTGGGTCGCCCAAGCCCGAGCCATGAGCATCAACCCGCCATCATCGGATGCTCCCCCGCTCTGCAGCAGTTCCAGGGCCTCAATCGCGAGTTCCTCACCGAGCTTGCCGTCGCCATCCCATGTGGCAGTCATGCTCATGGCGTACAGCGTGTAGGCCTCACTACTCGAATCACCGAGCGATCTGAACAGTGCCAGCGCCTCCTCGTACGAGGCCCAGGCGGCCTTGTAGTCGGCATGCCAGTACTGCAGGCTGGCCAATGCCCACAGTCCCCGGGCGCGCGCCGCCGGAGACAGGGAGGGCATTCCCAGCAAGCCACACAGCCACTGTCTGCCCTCATCCGCTTGGCCGAGGCCGTCCCAGAGACGCCAGGTGTGGTCTGCGATCTCCACCCCGAGATCGGGCTGCTCGGCGTCAGTCGCGAAACGCAACGCGTCGCGGATGTTGTCGATTTCCCTGGTGAGTAACGCTATCGCTTCCTTTTGTCCTGCGGTTGTGAGCATCGGGCCGTACTCGCCAACCAGCTGGGCGAAGTACGTCGCCTGTCTTTCGGAACAGGAGCGAAGCTCGCCATTCGCCTCGAGCTCGCCCCTGGCGAACTCGCGGATCGACTCGAGGAGTGCGTAGCGGGGCCAACCATCCGCGTCGTCCCGGTACACCAGGCTCTTGTCGAGCAGCGACGCGACTTCATCGAAGACCTCCGGGTCGCTGAGGTCGGTCACGACCGCTGCCGCCTCGAGGCTGAACCCGTGGAAGACACCGAGACTGCGGAAGAACCGCTGCTCCTTCTCGTCAAGAAGCTCGTAGCTCCACAAGATTGCCGAACGCAGGGTCTGATGATGATCGACGACATCCTGGGGACCCCCGGTGAGAAGATCCAATTGCCGATCAAGACGTCCTCGCATTGCAGCCGGTCCCAGCATCTTGATGCGGGCAGCGGCCAGCTCGATCGCCAAAGGCAAGCCATCCAATTCCCGAACGATGTGGGCCAGATCGTTGGCGTTCTCATCAGTGACCTCGAAAGTGGGATCAGCCGCCCGGGCCCGCGCAACGAAGAGGGCGGAGGCGTCGTGGCGCAAGACCCCCGCAATGTCGGCGGATGCTCCGGCTTCGGGGACGTCGAGCGGACCGATGGGCAACGCCTGCTCACCATGGATTGCTAGCGGAACCCTGCTCGTCGCGAGAATCGTCGACTGAGGAGCGGCATCGAGCAGCTCACTGATGATTGGGCCAACACCGCTGATCTGCTCGAGATTGTCGAGGATCAGCAGCAGAGACCGATCCTGCAGGTACCTCACGAGCGATTCGTGAGTCGACTGCTCGGGACCCCCCCGCACTCCCAGCACCTGTGCGATGGCGGGTTCGACAAGCACGGCATCATCCACCGCCGCCAGGGGCACGAAGAACACCCCGTGTCGATACCTACCCCCGTTTTCGGCTCCAAGTTGACAGGCAAGTCTGGTCTTGCCCGCGCCCGGTGGCCCGAGCACGGTGAGCAGGCGGACCAGGCTCAGCAGGTCGGTACCGATCCTCAGCTCGGCAGTCCGACCGACAAACGGCGTTCGCTCGGGGGGAAGGACGGTGGGAGCCTCGCCGGAGGTGCTCTCCGACGACATCGGCCACCCCTCGTCAAGAGCTGGATCCCGCAAGAGGATCAACTCCTCGAGGCGGTCCAGGTCACCTGAAGGAACGGTTCCCAGTTCCGCAAACCCCTCAGTCGCTCGCCTATAGCTGCGCAGCGCCTCCGGTTGGCGGCCGGTCTGGTAGAGCGCGTACATCAGCTGGGCCCACAATGCTTCCCGGAGCGGATGCTCGACGACCAGCGCCTCCAGATCGGGCACCAGGGTGTCCGCCCTGCCTGCGGCCAACTCGGCGTCGTTGTGGAGTTCGATGGCGGCTAGCCGAAGCTCCTCCAAGCGGCGTACCTCAGACTGTACGAACTCCTCGTATGCGCAGTCGGCAAAGGCGCTGCCGGTCCACAGCTCGAGGGCGCGAGCGCTGAGGAGCGCCGCCCGATCCGGATCGGACGAAAGGGCGTTCTGTGCCTGCCCGAGCAGGTCCTCGAATCGCTCGCTATCGAGGGACTCGGCCGGTACATCGAGAACGTATCCCCCATTGCGGAAGGCCACCGCTTCGCCACACGGGCCCAGCGCCTGGCGCAGCTTGGAAATGTGATAGCGAAGCGTCTTGAGACCGCTTGCCGGCGGTTCTTCGCCCCATACTGCATCGAGTAGCCGATCCGGGGCGACAACCTCGCTACGGTGAATCAACAGGACGGCCAGGAGTGCCCGTTGCTTTGCAGCCGGGATCGGCAGAGCATCGCCGCCTGAGAAGGCGGCTGTCCCCCCGAGTACACGGAACTCGCAGCCTTCCATGGCGTCCTCCCAAACGCCGGACGCCCATTCCTTGGCAATCAGCGTACCCACGAAACCCGGCGAGTGGGATAGAGCCTTGAGACCCACCGTTCTTGCGTAGATCCGTCGGTGTATGGCCGACGTTTGTACGCAAGAAAGTAGGCTGACGGGATGACGACACGACCCGCTTTCATCGTCGACTACGTCCGCACCCCTATCGGGCGATATGGCGGCCGGTTGGCGCCAGTTCGCACCGATGATCTCGCCACGATTCCCATCAAAGCGCTCATGGCTCGCAATGACGCCGTTGATTGGGCGACCGTTGATGACGTTCTGTTTGGCGCCACCAACCAGGCCGGCGAAGACAACCGCAACGTTGCCCGCATGGCTGCGCTGCTGGCCGGGTTGCCCGAATCGGTACCCGGTTCCACCACAAACCGCCTCTGCGGCTCGGGCATGCAGACGATCATCGACGCCTCCCGTGCCGTTGCCCTTGGCGACGCCGACTTGATCATCGCCGGCGGTGTCGAATCCATGTCCCGAGCACCCTTTGTCGTACCCAAGGCGGAGTCCGCCTACCCGACCCAGGCCAACATCGCTTCCACCACCCTCGGCTGGAGATTGGTCAACCCGCAGATGGAGGAACTCGGACACACCGACGCCCTCGGGGTCACCGCAGAGAACGTCGCCGACGAGTACATCGTCAGCCGAGAAGACCAGGACGCGTTTGCTCTTCGCTCCCAGATAAGGGCGGCAGCGGGTAGTGAACGTCGCGCAGCCGAGATCGTCCCAGTCGAAGTACCCCGGCGCAAGGCCGAACCCGATGTCGTCGATACCGACGAGCACCCGCGCCCAAATACGACCATCGAAGCATTGCAGCGGCTCCGCCCCGCCTTCCGCTCGGGTGGGAGCGTGACTGCCGGCAACTCCTCCGGCATCAACGATGGAGCGGCGGCAGTGATGGTGGCGTCCGAGGCCGCAGTTGAGGCCAACGGCTTCAACCCGATCGCTCGAGTAGTCACCTCCACGGTGGCCGGGGTTCCACCCAGGATCATGGGTATCGGCCCGATTCCAGCTACCGAGAAGCTGCTCGCCCGAACCGGGCTGAGCATTACCGATATCGATGTCATCGAGCTCAACGAAGCCTTCGCCTCCCAGTCACTCGCCTGTCTGCGAGCGCTCGGCCTGCCTGATGACGCCGAGCACGTGAACCCCAACGGCGGGGCAATCGCTCTCGGTCATCCGACCGGGATGAGTGGGACGAGAATCACCGGAACCGCCGCACTAGAGATGCAGCGGCGGGGTGCGCAGCGTGCGCTAGCCACCATGTGCGTAGGCGTGGGTCAGGGTCTGGCCGTCCTGCTGGAGGCCGTCTAACCCCTAGGCCGCCGCGGCGGCGAGCTTGCGGAAGCCTATCTCCATGGCTTCGACGAGAGAGTCGATCTCCGCCTCACCCATCGCCGTCGAGATGGTGAACGCGCACGTATTGATCACGATGAACCCTGCCGCGAACAGATGGTCCAACATGAACTTGAGACGGTGCTGCTCCGCGGCGGAACTGAAGGCTTGACGGTAGTTCTCCGGCAGCTTTGACTTCATGTGGACGCGGAACATCGAGCCGGCACCGGTGACGCACGCCGGTGCACCGACCGCACGGATGGCGTCTTCGATGCCGGACCGCGCCCGGTAGCCGAGCTCGTTCACCCGGTCCACTGCGGCACGGTCGAACAGACGCATGGCCGCCAGCCCCGCCGTCATCGTGACCGGATTGGCGGAGAAAGTACCCGAGTGCGGGAAGCGTACGGTAGAAAGAAGCGGGTTCATCACATCCATGATCTCGCTCGTTCCGGCGAGTGCCCCGACGGGGAATCCGCCACCGATGATCTTGCCCATCGCGGTGATATCCGGCTGCATCTTGTACCACTCCTGGGCGCCCCCGTACTTGGAGCGGAAAGTGATCACCTCATCGAGCACCAGTAGGGCACCGTTCTCCGATGTCCATTGCCGCAGCATCTCCATGAAAGACGGGGAAGCGGGCAGAAGCCCAACGCGATGGGGCAGAACGTCGACGAGGACGCACGCGATCTCATCGCCGTGCCGGTCGAGGATCGTCCTCGCCTTGTCGGTGTCATTGAAGGGGATAACCACCACGTCCTCGAGAGCCTTGGCCGGAGTGCCGTAGGCAACAGGCACGCTGGCCGGGCTGTCATCCCTCCCCCAGTTGGCCGGGGTCGAGGTCTGGCTGACCTCGGCGTAGTCGTAGCCCCCGTGGTAGGCACCTTCCACCTTGGCAATCTTGGCCCGGCCGGTGTACGCCCGTGCCGCCTTCAGGGCAGACATAACCGCTTCCGTCCCCGAATTGACGAACCGCAGCTTCTCGAAGCCCTCGTTGCGGCTGGCGAGATGCTCGGCGTAGGAGATCTCGACCTCGGTACCCAAGCTGAATGCCGTACCCCTCTGCATCTGCGCGATCACGGCCTTGTTCACCACCGGGTGAGAGTGGCCATGAATGAGCGCCGCCATGTTGTTGGCGAAGTCGACGTAGGTGTTTCCCTCGATATCGGTGACCCGGCACCCATCAGCCCGATCGACATACACGGGATGCGGCGCGCGCAGCACCGTGTTGCGACTCACTCCGCCGGGCAGCACGTGCTTGGCCCGCTCGTAGAGCTCCTCGCTCTGTGTGCTGGCGGGCTCGGGTTGCGCGGTCATCCCAACTCCAGACCAGGGTCCGGCACGAGATTGCCCGCCGTACGTTCCTTGACGTAATCGAAGGTCACCCCCGGAGCCAACTCCACAAGATGGAACCCCTCCGGACCGATGTTGACCACCCCCAGATCGGTGTAGATACGATCAACGACACCCGGGCCCGTAAGTGGGTAGGTACAGGACTCGACGAGCTTCGGATCGCCCGTCTTGGTGGTGTGTTGGGTGATGACATGAATCGTCTTGACCCCGGCGACCAGATCCATCGCGCCGCCGACGGCGGGAATCGCGTCGGGAGCTCCGGTTGACCAGTTGGCGAGGTCGCCGTTCTGGGCAACTTGCATGGCGCCGAGCACGCACAGGTCGATATGGCCGCCGCGGATCATCACGAAGCTATCCGCATGGTGGAAGAAGGCCGCACCCTCGATGGAGGTGACCTGTTTCTTCCCTGCGTTGATCAACTCCGGATCGCCCATGCCCGGCGCAGGCGCCGGACCCATGCCGAGCAGGCCGTTTTCCGTGTGATAGATGACCTCTCGCCCTTCGGGGACATACTTGGCCACCAACTCCGGGATACCGATCCCCAGGTTCACGTACGATCCGTTGGCGATGTCCAGCGCCGCCCGCTGCGCCATCTGCTCCCTGGTCCAGCCGAGTGTTTGGGTCGATGTCATGGGTAGGTCGCTCCTGCAGCTACGAGCTGGCTTTCAATGAGTGGCTCGGGAACGGTCACGATGCGGTGCACAAAGATGCTCGGCGTGATCACAGTCTCCGGATCGAGCTCACCCGGCTCGACAATCCGTTTCGTCTGCACGATGGTCGTCTTGGCTGCGGTTGCCATCACCGGGCTGAAGTTACGCGCCGTCTTGTTGTACGCGAGGTTCCCATACCGGTCGGCTCGCTCGCACTTGATGAGCGCATAATCGGCGACCAACCCATACTCCATCACGTAGTTTCGCCCGCCGAAACTGCGCACCTCCTTGTCCCCTTGCAGCGGCGTGCCGACCGAGGTGGCGGTGTAGAAGGCCGGAACCCCGGCTCCGCCGGCGCGGATGCGCTCGGCGAGCGTGCCCTGGGGAACCAGCTCCAGCTCCGTCTTCCCGGCGCGGTACAACTCGGGGAAGACCGTCGAGTTGGCGGTCCGAGGGAATGAGCAGATCATGCGGGAAACTCGCTCCGCCTTGATCAAGGCCGCCAGACCCACCTCACCACTCCCGGTGTTGTTGTTGACCACGGTGAGCCCAGTCGCCCCCTGGTCGATCAAGGCGTGGATCAGTTCGATCGGACTGCCCGCCTCGCCAAAACCGCCGATCATCACGGTGGCGCCGTCGGGAATATCCGCCACCGCCTCGGCAACGCTTCCGACTCGTTTGTCGATCATCGCCCCACCTTTCGCTCAGCTACCGGCGACCCCCAGCGTCACCGGAGTTTCCCGCAAGTGCTCTACACGGTCGTACTCGTAGAGGCCTGCTTCATCAAAGATGACCCTGTCGGCATAGTCGTCAAACCAGATGGCGTCCGGATTGCGGGCAACGATGCATACCTTGCCGCGGTCCTTGGCATCCAGGGCATTGCGCAGCAGCTTGAAGATCAGCACCCCGTTCTCGGTACCCGGGATTCCCGGGATCGGCTCATCGGTTACCGCGGCGACCTCGGTCTTTCCCTTGTAGTGAGTGATCGACAGCCGGGCATGGTTCTCCACTCCCGAAAGTCCCCGCTGTGACTCGTTGAGGATCTGCCAGGCTTGCTCGATCGGCACGTTGAAGGCGCGGTAGGCGACGATGTCGCGTCCGCAGAAGAAGTAGTGGTTCTCCACGCCAACCCGCTTCAGCGCCCGCTGCATGATGCGAAGCGCGGCGGGATCATCGTTGATGTCCTTGATGATCGGCGCCTGGTTCTCGACGCTGATCCAGCCCCGGCTGACCACTGCTTCCATCGCTCGCTTGGTGGCGGGAACCCGCCGCAAGGAGCCGTTGTCGTTCCGGAGGTAGTTGCCATCGGCATCTTTGGCGAGGAACTCGTCGGGATGGTTGAAGTGGATCATCAACCGGAACCCGACATCGGGATAGGTGGCGTGGAAGTTGTCCATCATCGCCAGGAAGGTGTCGTCGAAGCGGTCGGGATGGAAAGCCATTTCTTTGGTGCCCAACCGAATCGACTCGACGCCCGCTTCGGCCAGCGCCGCCAGCCAGGCGGCAATCTTGCTATTGGGGAGCGCCATGGCATCGCCGCCCGAGAGCAGGATCTCGCGCAGCTTCTCCCGACCGGTTTCCGGGTGGATGCCGCCGTTGGCGGCGACCGTTTCGTTGTGAGCCCGAATGTAACCGGTGACCTCGTCGATCTGAGCCAGGCCCTTCTTGGCTACCGTCCCATCCTGACGCTCGACCTCCTTGCGAGCGATCAGCTCCTCGCGGTAACAGAAGCGGCAGTGGGCCGAGCAGGTGGAGATGACATAGAGGAGACCCATCTCGTACTTGTGCAGCAAACCCTCTACCGGGCTGAAGTCCATCTGGTAGCCGGGATCCTCGGAGCCGGCGAGGTCGCGGGTCTCATCGGGGCTGGCTTTGACCAAGCGCTGCAGTGATTTGCTGTTCCTGGCGAGTTCAAAGTAGTGGCGGGTGACCTTCACCGGCATGCGCTGCTCTACATCACGCTCGGTGCCCCGCAGCGCGCGGAGAGCCTCGATCTCCGCGTCGGAGTAGAAGCCCTTCATGTCCTCGGGCTCCCGCCCTTCGAAGAACATGCCCAGACCGTTGATTATCTGCCGGTCGTACTTGGGGTTCTCGACCGTGTCGAGAAAGGCCTGCTCACGTGCTGAGGGAACGTATTTGGTCCTGCTGGTCACACACACCTCCGGACGGGGTCACCATCCCCAGATCGTACACTTCTGTACATCTCAGAACAAGGCTTGTAACGTATTGCTCAAATGTCCCCCGAGCCTCTCTCGCAACTGATCGCCGCATCGGGCAATCGCCTGACGCCGACGGAGCGGCGCATCGCTGAGGCGGTGATCGCCGAGCCGACCTTGTTGGCTTTCGGAACGGTCTCGGACCTTGCCGAGGCGGTTGGCACCAGCCGGCCCTCGATAGTCCGGTTTGCCACCAAGCTCGGCTTCTCCGGCTATCCCCCGCTCCAGGATCACGTACGTCGGGACCTGGCCAATCAGCTCAGCCGGCCCAGCGTTCGCATCCGACGCGGGCCCGATGGGCATGCCGTGCGGTCCGATATCGGGCAGTCGATCGACTCGGTCTTTGCCGCCCTCGACGGGGGTCGCCTGACTGAGCTGGCCAAGCACCTCAGCGATGCGGGACAGGTGCTGGTCCTCTCCGGAGAGACCTCCCGGGCCGGGGCACATGCGCTGGTCAGCGGGCTCAGCATGCTGCGCCCCCGGGTCCGCCTCCTCGAGGAGCGCAATCTGGGCCGAGACCTGGCCGATACCACGCCAGATGATCTCGTTGTGGTCATCGACTTCCCCCGCTATCGCAGCTCCGTAGTTCGAGCCGCACGCTTGCTCGCCGATTCGGGCGGTAGGATCCTCGCGATCACCGATGGCCCGCTCTCCCCTGTCGCCCGGGTGACCGACCTGTGGTGTGCTGTCGACGTTCCCGCCATCGGCCCATTCGATAGCTCGCTACCCGCGGTTGCGCTGGCCGAGCTGCTGGTCATGGAGGTTGCCGCGCAACAGCAAGTAGGAGCTACAGAGCGCATCGACCGCACAGAGGACATGTGGTCGGCGACCCAGACCTTCTACGAGGAGAACTGATTCGGCGATACGCCTACGCTGAGATCATGACCTACACAACGCTCCTGTTCGATCTCGACAACACCTTGTTCGATGCTTCCAGCTGTGAGCCCGATGCCTTTGCCTACGCGCTGGCCAAGGGCGGTGTTCCGGAGTCGCGCTCGCACTGGGAGACCTTCACCGGGATCAACGACGCCCTGTGGGCAGCGGTGGTTCGGCAGGAACTCACCCCCAACGAGGTTCAGGCGCGGAGATTCGCCGACCTGGTCGAAGCGGCCGACCTCGAGGCCGATCCGGCTCTGCTCGCCGACGAGTACGTGGTTGGCATGGGTGCATACGGCGAGCTGTACCCGGGAGCGAGAGAGACGCTTGAACAACTCAGCCGGCGGGCAGCACTCGGACTGATCACCAATGGGCTCGGCGCAGTGGTGCGAGCCCGCATCGACCGGTTGAAGCTGGAGCAGTACTTCGACGCCATCGTGATCTCAGGCGAGGTCGGTACCTCGAAACCCGGTGCCGAGATCTTCGGATTGATGTTCGATGCTCTCGGCCACCCGGAGAAGGAGGAGACGCTGATGATCGGGGATAGCCCGTCATCGGACATCGCCGGGGCCAACAACTACGGTATCGGCGCGTGCTGGTACAACCCGGAGCGCAAACCGCGCCCGGAGGGGATCCGACTCGACCACGAGATAGCTTCGCTCGATGAGCTCTCGTTGCTGATCGCCGATCGCTGATCGCCGATTGGGAGCGAAGCTAGGCGGCGTCCGCCCGGGCTACTCCTTCTCGGTCTCCTCGTCGACAGGTTCGCCTTCTGGCTCGACCTCAGGCTCGACCTCAGCTGCGGCTTCCGGCTCGACTTCCTCAACCGCGGCTTCCGGCTCGTCGGCTTCCACTTCGACGTCGGACGGAGCCTCGGCCGGCTCATCTTGGAGAACGCCGCGTTCGCGCATCTTCTCGACGACCTTGTCAGCCACGGCAGCCCGCTTCTCGTCCGGAACACGACTCGGGAGGCGCTCCTCCACCTTGGCGCGGGCCTCGGCCTCGTTGAGACCCTGCCACTCCGCCTTCTGGGTGGTGACGAGCTTGGCCACTGCGGCAATCGCGCCGGCGACCAACGCCAAGCCGATGATCCTCTTCTTCATGATCGCTCCATCCTTGTCATCGTCTCCCGGGGGGTTCCACCATTCGCCGACTACTCCGTACCCTGGTGCACCATTCAGTGCGGTTCGGTTGCCGACACGGACCCGGTATCCCCCGAGGGTACCGAACATCTCTCGTCCGGGATAATCGGAGACCAATCGCAGAGCGATCGCGAGCCGCCGGTTTGGCTCAGCCCGTTGCGCCCAGTCCGCTGGCGATCGCACTGACCGTCAGCAGAAGATCGGGAAGAAGCTCGTCGGCATTCGGATCCTCGTCGGCCCGTCGGCTGCGCCACTCCGCAATCTGCTCAACCTGATGCTTATGCAGCGGCCGCAGCCCTGGTTCGCGCAGCTCGAGGGTCCGTGAGATGTTGGGGCGGCGATCTCGAAGCGGGCCGCCGTAGATCTCCTCGAGAATCCGCTCGGTGCGGTGACGCTCGGCAACGATCGGAGCGAGGAAAGTCTGTCGCAGCGCCTCGTCCTGCACGAGTTCGCCGTACCAGCGCATGATCTCCTCGTTGGAAGTCGCCAGGCTGGTTGCCGCATTGCTGATGATGTAGTGCAGCGGCGGCCACTCGAAGACGTGGTCGATGAGTTGGTCGTATGTGGCGCGATCGCTTTCCCGCAGCCCGTCGAGCGCCGAGCCCAATCCGTACCAACCGGACAGAAGGAACCGCGACTGGCTCCAGGCAAACACCCACGGAATGGCTCTCAGATCCGAGATGCTGGGTCGCCCGCTTCGGCGAGACGGGCGAGAGCCAATCCGGCTGCTCTCGATGACGTCGATCGGTGTCACCTGCCGGAAGAACTCGATGAAGCGATCCGTATGCAGAAGCTCGGCATAAGCTGCCCGACTGACCGTCGCCAGCTCGTCCATCACCGGAATCAGCGTGCTCGCCGTCGGGCGAGCCGCTTTGGTGCCGATCGTTGCGGCCGCCGACCCGGCGAGCAGTAGCTCCAGGTGGTATTCAGCGGTGATCCGGTTGGCGTACTTGCGGGATATGGTCTCGCCCTGCTCGGTCATCCGGAGGGCGCCGGTCAGCGATCCCGGAGGAAGCGCCCTCAGGAAACGGTGGGTCGGCCCGGCACCCCGGCTGATGGTCCCGCCGCGGCCGTGGAAGAAGCTGACTGCGATGCCGTTCTCGGCGCCGATTCCGGCCAGGGTCTCCTGGGCTCGATACAGACTCCACAGACTGGACAGGATGCCGCCATCCTTGTTGCTATCGCTGTAGCCGACCATCACTTGTTGCACCGGCACCGGCCCAATGGCACAGCCCTCCAGCGTCCGACGAGTCACCGGGTGTTGGAGGAATGTCCGCAGAACGTCGGGGCTCCGCTCCAGATCGTCGATGGTCTCGAAGAGGGGCACAACAGGAATCAGGCATCGGACCCCGTCCGGGTCCCGAACAAGCAAGCCCGCTTCCTTCGCCAGGAGGAAGACCACCAACAGGTCCGAGACATTGCGGGTCATCGAGACGATGAGGCTCCCAACTCCTGCCGAACCATGGTTGCGCAGCTCATCGCGGAGGACCCGGAAGCAGCTCAGTACGGCTTCGGCTTCAGGCCCCAGTTGTGCATCCGGTGAATGCAGAGGACGGGGTGAGGCCAGCTCGGTCGTCAGCAGCTCCCGGCGGGACTCTTCATCCCAATCCGCAAACGATGCGCCGTCGGCGACACCAGCGGCCTCGAGAAGCTGCGCCACTGCTCGATCATGGAAGACGCTGTTCTGACGGATATCCAGAGCAGCAAGGTGGAACCCGAAGGACTGGGCCAATCGGGCCACGGGCTCGACCTCCTGAGTGGCCAACCGATCTGCCCCGATCTCGCGGAGCGAGTCGGCCAATCGCATCAGGTCGGCAACCAGCTCAGGGGCAACCGCGTAGGGATAGGTTCCGGCTCCGGGCAATCGCGCCCGCATCAGGTTGACGGCCTGGCGCCAGGACTCGTCGAGGTTGCGCTTGATCGCGGCCTCCCCTGCTTCGCCAAGCTCGGCGGCCGTCTCGGTGAGCCACTCGACAAGAGCGGGAGGGGGCGTCTGTCGCGAGTCGGACAAGCTGAGATGGCGCGCCAGGTCGCTGAGCGCCCCGTCCAGCAGCTTCAGTGCGGTGGTGCGCAACTGTCCGAGTGTCCGCTGCGTTACCTCGGCCGTGACAAACGGGTGACCGTCACGATCGCCTCCGACCCAAGTCGCAAAGGTAACGGTGGGCAGCTTGGTGACATCGGCCAGCAATGAGGGATCAAAGCCGGCGTCCTCCCAGGCAGCGCGCAGCCTCCTGTCCAGCCACGGTACGACCTCGGGGAAGACCCGCTCCAGATAGTGCGTCACGTTGCGTAGCTCGTCGCTGAGTTCCGGTCGCTCCAGGAAGATCTCCCGGGTTCGCCAGAGACGCTCCAGGATGGCTGCGACCTGGAGACGGATCTCATCCTTCTCTCGCTGCGTCCATCTCGGGTTCTCGTTGGCGATCAAACCGAGGTAGAGATCGCGGTGCACTTCGAGAACCGTGGCTCGCTTTGCCTCGGTGGGATGCGCGGTCAACACCGGCTCGACAGTTATGTCGGCAAACGCTTGGGCAATGGCTTCCGGGTCATGGCCGGATGCTCGCAAGTCCGAAAGAATCCTGCCCCAAAGCCCCGAGATTGCATCCAAACCTTCTGCCGTCTCGACGTCTCTGCGGTGATGGACGGCGGCATTCTCCTCCGCCAGGGCAGCGAGACGGAGAGCAATCGAGAGAGCCTGGCTGAGCTGAAGCGCATC
>JASJDZ010000074.1 GCA_030065575.1 Acidimicrobiia bacterium | reverse complement strand
CTCAATGTCTGCGAACGCAACCATAAGCTACTCCGACACCGCCGTCGTGTCGGTTGCCCACGTCGAGGCTCCCATAGTCGTCACGTCCGAATGGATAGATGACTACCTTGCCGACACGTACCGCCGCATCGGAACCCGACCGGGCTTGCTCGAGGGTCTCGCCGGCATACGAGAGCGTCGCTGGTGGCCCGAAGGACACCAGTTCACAGACGCCGCGATCGAAGCTGGAGCCGCCGCAATTAAGCAGGCGGGTATCAGCCCAGACGCGATTGGGCTGCTAATCGATACATCGGTTTGCCGGGATCGTTTGGAGCCTTCGTCGGCCGTAACCGTCCACGACGCCCTCGGTCTGCCCAGTTGGTGCTTGAACTTCGACCTGGGCAACGCATGCCTCGGTTTCATGAACGCAGCTCAGATTGCGGCCAACATGATCGAAGCAGGCCAGATCGACTATGCGCTCGTCGTCGATGGCGAGGGAAGCCGGCAGACCCAGCAGACGACTCTTGACCGCCTTGCGAGCCCAGAGGCTACGCGCGAGGACTTCTCGAACGAGTTCGCCACCCTTACCCTTGGTTCAGGGGGCGCCGCTGCTGTGCTCGGTCGCCATTCGGATAATCCCGGCAGCCATCGATTGATTGGAGGGATCTCTCGCGCCGACACCAGCCATCACCGACTCTGCGTCGGTTCGATCGACAAGATGCGAACTGACACGAAGGGGCTACTGGATGCCGGGCTTCAGCTGTGGAAGGTTGCCTGGGGTGATGCCGCCGATCAGCAATGGCTCGACGCCGACCACTACATCCTGCATCAGATCTCTATGGTCCACACCTCGCGCTTCTGCGAGATGGTTGGCATTGACATGAGTCGTGTTCCGCTCACGTTCCCAATCTTCGGCAACACCGGTCCCGCGTCGATCCCGTTCACGCTGTCTCGCGAGGCGGATGCGATTGCGGAGGGTGATCAGGTTCTGCTCATGGGGGTAGGTTCCGGCCTCAACATCGCGGCGCTAGAACTGAGGTGGTAGACCGTCTGCCGGACGCGGCGATCACTCCTGATGCCGATCTAGGGCTAGACCCCGCTTGGTCCCGGGTAGTCACGTCGACCGATTCGGACGGCGTTGTGCGCTCGTGGCATGTTCTCGACAACGCTGTTGTCAACCCTCGGGTCACCCTGGTCTGTGTTCACGGGAATCCGACATGGTCTTTCTTCTGGAGACAGTTGCTCGAGTGTGGACCTAGCGACGTTCGTGTGGTGGCAATCGATCAGCTCGACATGGGCTACTCGGAGCGGACCGGCACAAGTCGGCGGCTTGCCCAGCGGATCGACGATCTAGACAGCGTCATTGGCCGACTCGCTATTGAGGGTTCGATTCTCCTGGCTGCCCACGACTGGGGTGGGCCAATTGCGGTGGGTTGGGCGCTGCGGAATCGCCGACGCGTGGCCGGGCTGGTTCTGCTCAACACCTCTCTGCGCCTTCCAGCTGGAGTGAGCGTGCCCAGGCCAATAAGGCTCGCTCGTTCCCGTTTCCTCGTCCGGCTCCTCACCTCAGCGACGCCTGCTTTTGTCTTTGGCACAACGCGCTTCGGTGGGTCGAAGGTCGGTTTGCGGGAGCGTCGCGCATATTCTCGTCCCTATCGAACGGCTGCTCGGCGCAGGGCGATCGAGTTCTTTGTGCGCGATATCCCTATCGAGGCCGATCATCCGAGTCGAGACGACCTCGACAAGTTGGTCGAGGATGCAACGACATGGTCAGACGTACCCGTCCTGATCATGTGGGGCTCGTCGGATCCAGTGTTTGGGGACCAGTTTCTTGCAGACTTGCAGAGGGTCTTGCCTCAGGCGGCAGTTCACAGGTATCCGGGTGCTGGGCACCTCTTGCCGGAGGATGAGGACATTGCCACTCCGATTTGGGATTGGCTCCACCAGTCAGGCGCGGAGCCATCTTCAGCGACTCCCAGTCGCCCCGGCCAAAGGCTCTGGGACGAGATCGAGCGACGAAGCGACTCCGATGAGGTTGCGATTGTCGAGATGAAGGGCGCTCACTCGTCAACGTCGATCTCTTGGCGAGAGCTTGCGAGGCAGGTCGATGAAGTTGCTGCGGGACTTCGGGCTATTGGTGTAGAGCAGGGTGATCGCGTGGCAGCCCTGGTCCCTCCCGGGATCGACCTGACCGTGTGTCTCTTCGCGTGCTGGCGGATGGGTGCCGTGACAGTGATCGCAGACGCCGGTCTAGGTGTCCGCGGATTGGGTCATGCCTTCGCCAGTGCACAACCCCACCTTGTAGTCGGGATTCCTCGTGGTCTATTGGCTGCCAAGACTCTCGGCTGGGGAGGGAAGCGCATTCTCGTGGGTGAGGCGACGAGGCTGCAGCACACGCTACTCGGGACTACCACAACCCTCGCTGATCTTCAACAGCTTGGCGCGGAGGGCACACCGCCGGACCCGCCATCACCGAACAGCGATGCGGCCATTCTCTTCACCTCTGGGGCGACTGGCCCAGCCAAGGGGGCGGTCTACAAGCATCGCCAGTTAGAGGCGCAGGTTGCGGCGTTGCGCGAGGTGTATGCCATAGCGGAGGGTGACAGCCTTGTTGCCGCATTCGCCCCATTTGCGCTGTACGGGCCGGCAATGGGAATGGCGTCGGCGGTACCCGACATGGACGTCACCCAGCCTGGCACCCTCACCGCAAGTGCTCTGTGTGGCGCAGCTGGTGCAATCGATGCGACGCTGGTGTTCGCTTCCCCCGCCGCCCTCGTGAACGTGGACAAGACTGAGACAGGCGTGCCGCCGAGTTTGCGGACGTCTCTTCTTGGAGTGCGTCTGCTCATGTCCGCAGGCGCGCCGGTCCCCGCCGAGCTGCTGCGGCGTGTCGCCCGGCTGGTCCCGAATGCCGAATTACATACCCCATATGGCATGACGGAAGTGTTGCCGGTTGCCGATATCAGTCTGCAAGGCATTAAGCAGGCCGGGGGAGGCAACGGTGTGTGCGTTGGCGAACCGGTGCCCGGTGTTGAGATTGCGATCAGCCCTCTCGACGAAACCGGGGCAGCAACTCTGGATCTCACTTCAGCGCCAGGGGTCTCTGGCGAGATCTGCATCCGGGCCGCACACGCTCGCGAGCGTTACGACAAGCTGTGGGCGACTACAAGCGCAGCGTCGAAGCCGGCCGGCTGGCACCGTAGTGGCGACATCGGCCACTTGGACGACGCAGGGCGACTCTGGGTCGAGGGTCGAATGGTGCACATCATCAGGACTGCCGCCGGGGTGGTGACACCGGTAGCGATCGAACATGCCGTCGAAACTGTTGCAGGCGTCACCCACGCTGCCGCGGTGGGGGTAGGACCTCCCGGCACGCAGCAGGTGGTCGTGGTTGTAGCCACCGACGAACGGCAAAGGACCGGCAAGCTCGCCACTCTGGAGCTGTCTGATGCTGTCAGGTCGGTTGTGTCAGTCGATGTTGCGGCGGTCCTCACCGTTCCTGCGTTGCCCGTCGACAAGCGCCACAACTCGAAGATCAATCGAACGAGAGTTGCCCAGTGGGCCGAACGTGTGCTTTCCGGAGGGAAAGTGGGTTCGCCGTGAGAGTCCTGATCACCGGGGGCACCAGCATGCTCGGTCGGGAGGTTGCCGCGGCGCTGAGTGGTCGTGGCGACGAAGTGGTGATGTTCCAGCGCAGCCCGGGCTCGGAGCAATACGAGCAGAGACTTGGTGACCTCGCCGACCCCGCTGCCGTCACCGCGGCAATGAGCGGTGTCGACGCTGTGGTCCATGTTGGGGCCCGGGTCGGAATCGTCGGCTCCTGGGAGGCCTTTGCCGAGACCAACATATCCGGCACGGCGAACGTTGTTGCTGCGGCACGGGCCGAAGGTGTGTCGCGCATGGTCTACATCTCATCGCCGTCTGTTGCTCACGCCGGCAAGTCGCTCGTTGGAGAGGGGGCGGGTCCCGCCGATCCGGACGCGGCCCGAGGGCACTACTCGCGGAGCAAGGCGACGGCGGAACTCGCGACGCTGGCGGCCAGCACCGACCAGTTTCCAGTCGTAGCCATCCGGCCTCATCTCATCTGGGGGCCGGGGGATACGCAACTGATCGGGAGGATCGTGGACCGGGCTCGAGCGGGCCGTCTGGCGACGATCGGAAGCGGAATGGCGTTGATCGATACGACTTACGTCACCAACGCAGCCGACGCGATCGTGGCCGCCCTGGACCGGGCCCCCGAGCTCGAAGGGAGGGCTTTCGTTGTTTCCAACGGTCAACCGCGCCCGGTGCGCGAGTTGGTCGAGCGGATCGTCCGAGCCGCCGGGCTGGAGCCGCCGAGGCTCAAGGTGCCTTTCGGCGTGGCCAGAGCCGGTGGTCGAGTTGTGGAGACGATATGGGACCGGAGCGAGCGGGAAGACGACCCGCCGATGACGAGTTTCCTTGCCGAGCAATTGGCGACCGCTCATTGGTTCGACCAGCGGGAGACACGAGCTGCCCTCGGGTGGGAACCAGCCGTCGGTCTCGACGAAGGGTTCTCCCGATTGCGAGCGTGGTACGAGAGTCGCTCGTCCTGAGCGCACCGGTAGTCTCGGCACCATGAACAAGGGATACGCAATCGTTCTGCTCGATGTCGAGGATCGGGAGCTCTACGTCGAGTACGGCAGGAAGTCAACAGAGATCGAGGAACGCTACGGAGGTAAGAGCCTGATTGCCTCGGACGCCAACGAGGTGGTTGACGGCACGTGGCCGGCGCAGCGTGTGGTGGTTTTGGAGTTCCCAGACATCGAGAAGGCGCGGGGATGGTATTCCGACCCGGACTACCGACAACTGATTCCGCTCCGTCACGAAGCCACCGAGTCCGCTGTGTTGCTCGTTGAAGGGTTCCTGCCCGGCTAGCTGATCTTGACCATACGACCGCTGCCGCGTAATCTGGTTTGTAGCGCAAACCAGTTTGCGACAAGGAGGCAACCATGTCGCGTGACATCGGCAAGATCGAGCAGCAAGCGAGAAGAGCCGGCTACCAGGACGGGCTGCTAGAGCTGTTCGCTGCGGGCGTACTATTCGTGATAGCTCTCGGGTGGATAGCCAATCCAGGCTTTGTCGGGATCCTGGCTGCGTTCATAGTGCTCTACGGCTGGAAACTGTTCGATCGAGTCAAGGCCAGAGTTACGTACCCACGCATCGGCTACTCCCGCGAACGCGCCGACGAGCCGCAGTCTTCCGCATGGGGCATGCTCTGGTTCATCGCCGGAGCGTTTCTACTGGCGATCGTCGTCATCGCTCTGTCCGGAGGATTGGCCGAGCCTGCCGAATGGAGGCGGGCTGCGCCGCTGATCTCGGGGATGACTCTCAGCGGGGGCTTCTGGTACGCCGCTGAGCAATCCGGTTTGGCTCGCTACCGCCTGGTCGCAGCCCTCGCCGTCTTGCTGGGAGTGCTGCTGTGGTTGGTCGGTTCGGGGGAGGACTACAGCGGAGTTGTTTGGCACCTCCTCGGTCTCGCCGGAACGCTTGCGCTCTTGGGGACATGGGCATTGGTCACGTTCGTTCGCAGCCATCCGATTCGTGAGCTCGATGCCGATGGCTGACGAGCTACCGAGCATCGATCCGGACCGGCTGATTCACGAACCAGGTCGTCTTGCGATTCTGGCCATCCTCAATGCTCTCGAGGAGGTTGACTTCCTGTTCCTGATGGAGCAGACCGGTCTGACCAAAGGGAATCTCTCGTCGCACACCGCCAAGCTCGAGACCGCCGGCTACATCGAGATCGAGAAGGCGTTCGTCGGCAAGGTACCGAGAACCGTCTACCGCCTCACAGAGGCGGGGTCGGAAGCTCTGGATGGCTACCGGCGGCACATGGAGGGCATCCTCAACTCGCTGGGATAGTGCCGGGATACACTCTCCGCGATGCGCTTCGAATCGCTGGATGACCCGGCCGGCTTCCTAGAGCGGGCAGCACAGTTGCTGGCGGATGAAGCGCGCCACAACCTGATGCTCGGCATCTGTCACACCTTGATCAGATCCCCCGGTGTCTACGAGGAGTTCGAGCTCTTTCTCCTGTCCGGAGACGATGGACCAGCTGCTGCGGCGATCATGACACCGCCGTACAACCTGATCATCGCCGACTTCGATTCGCCGCTGATAGCGAGGGAAGTCTGCGACGGTTTGATCCGAGCAGAGATCTCGTTTCCAGGCGTCATCGGCAACCGCCCAACGATCGATCACTTCGTGGGCGGGTGGACGGAGCGGACAGGAGAGAGATTCCGCTTGTCGATGGAGCAGGGTGTGTTTGCGCTGAGTGCGGTCGCAGGAGATGAACCCGCCCCAGGCGAACCGAGGACGGCTGACCTTCGCGACTCGGCACTCGTTGCCGAATGGATGACGGCCTTTCAAACGGAGGCTCTGCCCGACGAGCCGATCGACTTGGAACGGCTGCGGCAGGCCATCGACAGACGCCTGCGCGGCGAGACGCCCGGGGCGTTCTGGCTGTGGGAGGTCGATGGCTCGGCAGTCTCGCTTACGGGTCATGGAAACCCGACGGGTCGCGGTGTTCGCATCGGCCCGGTCTACACACCACCCGGTCTGCGGGGCAACGGGTACGCAACGGCGCTGGTATCTGCCCAGTCGCAGTGGTTGCTCGATAACGGCTACGAGTTCTGCTTCCTGTACACCGATCTGGCCAACCCCACATCCAACGCCATCTACGAGCGGATCGGCTACCGCCAGATTGCCGAGTCTGCGGTCTACCTCTCCGACAATTCCATCAGTCGAGCCATTTGATCCAGAGGTTCCGCTGGAACTTCTTCTCGAAACCGATGGTGTCGTAGAACTCCTGGTCTGAACCCACCCATGCCACCTCGGCGCCGGCCGCCTGAACCCGGCGGAGCGATTCGAGAACACACGCTCGCGCCAGTCCCTTGCGACGGTAGATGGGGTCCGTGGCGACCGGCTCGACATAGGCGAGTCCGATCTCGGGCACGTGCCAGATCCCCGCATACGACACGTAGTCCCCATCTGCGGCAACGGCAACGATGGTGTGATCCTTGCGGAAGTTGGGTGCGTGCTGAGCTACGGCCGGTCCATTCAGGTCCTCGTCCGGGATGTCTCCTTCGTGGTTGAACCCACGCCAGAGGCAGAGGTTGATCTTCTGCTGATCGTTCTCGTCGGCGAGGCTCTGAATACGGAAGCCACTGGGGACTGGGGAGGTGGGCACAGGGTTCGTCAGGTCGTACTTCGAGTACCCGTCGTGGTGCTCCTCGTGCCTCTCGTACCCGAACGACAGGGCAAGACGTTCGAGTTCGCTATCGAAGTCATTGATGAACAGGCCGATGATGTTGCGTTGCAGCATGATGGAAGGTCCGCCGAAGAACTCGTCGGCGTGCGCAAACATCGCAGGCAGGATGTGGTCGTATCCCGGCTTGCGCTGGAAGTAGATGAACGTGGGCTTGTCCTCGGGATGAGCGAGGCCCACGATCTGACCATCGTCCTCGAACACCGCGATGTCCTCCAGCGGTACTCCGGCGATGAAGGGGTGGTGGTGCATGTACTCCCAGCGCGG
>JASJDZ010000042.1 GCA_030065575.1 Acidimicrobiia bacterium | reverse complement strand
CGGTCCTTCTCTGGGGATCCGATGACCGCGTGCTCGGAGCGGATCAGGTCGACGACTACAAGCATCTCCTGCCGGATCACCGCGTCGACGTCGTCTCCGGCTGGGGACACTTCCCGATGGCGACCGAACCCGATGCTTACACACGGCGCATCTTTGGATGGGCCGAGGAGCTCACTCGTTCCGAGCAGCGATTCCTCGTACTTGGCTCCGGCGAAGCCTCAGATAACGGCATCGCGCCGAAAGCGGCGCTCCTGGATCGGGCGAAACACTCTGGGCTGCCCGTTCCGGACGGTGTCATTGTCGCCGACGGCACTACCGAGTTGTCCGTACCCTCATGGATGGGCAAGTCGCTTGCGGTACGTTCTGCATTCGGCACCGAGGATGGAACCACCGAGGCACGTGCCGGCTACTACGAAACGGTGCTTCGAGTGCAACACCGCGAGGTCGCTGCCGCCGTCGAAAGAGTACGTTCCTCGGCTGAACCCACGATCCAGCGAGACATCCTCATCATGGAAATGGTCGACGCTGCGTGCTCGGGAGTTGCGTTCTCAGAGCCTGGGTATGCCGACGACCTGGTCGAGTCGACAGCGGGCACTGCTGAGCATCTCGTCGCTGGCGAGAGCCGCCCGGAGGTAACCGAGCTGCCTCGGCTACTGATCGGCGAGGAACCGAGCGACACCGGATGGCGAGGACGGCTAGCGCTTCTACTGAGAGATGTACGGGCAGTGTTTGGAGACACGGGATGGGATGTGGAATGGGCGGATGACGGGACCCAGTGCTTTCTGATCCAGCTGCGGCCGATCACCGCCCCTACCCGACGCGATGACTGGTTCACGATGGCGAATCACCGAGAGATTCTGCCCGATCCACCTTCAGTCTTCATGACCTCAGTGCTCGCAGAGGGCTCCGCCGAGCTATTCGACTACTACCGGCGCTTTGATTCCACCCTCTCCGCTGATCGCCTGTTCATCGAAGTCTTCGACCATCGGCCGATGATCAACCTCTCCTTGATGACAGACTTCCTTCGGTCACTGGGGCTTCCCACCCGCCTTGTCACCGATTCGATCGGAGGCGGCGCTGATGTCGAGCACGGTTTGAACGTGAAGCGAGCCCTACGCCGGATACCGGTGCTGCTCCGTCTCGCCGGCGGTCAGGTTGGATCATCTCGCTTCGCCCGCGAGCGGCTGAGCGCCATGCGGTCGCTGACACATGCCAGGGCAACCACGCTGGAAGAGGCGGTCGACCGGGCACGGCGCGCATTTGTGGCGACAGTGCACGGAATGACGGCTCTCAACACCGCTGCGGCCGCACCCACGGCGTTGCTGAAGGCGCTGGGAACGCTCGAGCCGCACAGCGCACGGCAGGAAACTGCAGCCACTGCGATGTTTCGTGAGCTCGATGAACTGCGGGCAAGACTCTCCAGTGAGGACCGCGACCTGCTTCGGGGCGGAGGCCTTCCCGAGTCCTCGGGATTCCGAACTGCCTGGGAGCAGTGGCTTCGCCGCTACGGGCACCGCGGTGCCTACGAATCCGACCTGTCGCGGCCCCGCTATCGCGAGGACCCCCGACCAGTTCTCGATTCGCTTGCGGCAGGCAGGGAGATCGCGCGCACAAGCCCGCACTGGTCAGTCCGGCAGCTGCTGACCCTTCCGCTGTGGTGGATGGCACGAGTTCCCATGGCGCGCCGGGAAGCCTTCCGGTCGGAGGCCATGCGAGTCTTCGAGGCTATTCGCCACGACCTGATCCGGCTCGGCGGAGAACACGAGATTGGTGAGGCCGACCTGTGGTTGCTCACGGCCGACGAGGTCCGCCGGGTTGGCGACGGTTGGATCCCGGAGCAGTCCCTGATCGTGGAGCGCAGTCGCCAACTCGACGACGCGCGGCAACGGCCCATGCCCGACCTGATAAGCCGTTTCTCATCTACCGGCGGAGACGAGGCAGGCGATGCGATCGGCCTGGTGGCAGGCGAGGTGAGCGGAAGGGCATGGGTGCTCAGCGAGCCTGACACCCGGATCCCGGAAGCGTTTCGCGATGAGCCGGTGATAGTGATTGCACCCTCGGTTGATGCCGGTTGGCTTCCGACCTTCACCCTCGTGTCAGGAGTGGCCGTCGAAATGGGAGGTAATCTCTCGCACGGGTCGATCATTCTGCGTGAGCTGGGACTGCCCGCCGTCACAAATGCGGCAGGGCTGCGGTCGGCTCTCAAGACCGGCGACCGAATCCGGCTTGATGGCGGGAGCGGTGTGGTCGAGTTGCTCGAGGCATGAAGGCACGCGCTCGTCATCTCACCAGCGGCAACCAACCAAGACGTAGATTCCGACATCGGCGTCTGCTGGTACAACGCCAATCGCCAGCTGGAGCTTCCCCTGACGTAGGTACTGCTCATGACCGCTCGGAAGGAGTCTCCTTCGCTACGAAATCCGGTCCCCACATAGACCAGGATCGCGACATCATCGCTGATCGAGATCAGTTGCGGGTCTGCAATGGCGAATGAGGCCCAGGGTGGTGCGTAGCGCAGCGCCTTGGCCACCTCATCTCGCGTCATCTTCACTCCATCCGCGAGGATCATCAGGGCTTCATCCATCATCAGACCGGAGTAGTACTCACTTGCGGTGCCGTCGCACAGGGATTGCCAACCAGCTTCTTCCAACTCGAGGAGTTGCTGCAGTCTGTCCATCTCGAGACCATACCGAGAGACCGGCGCAGGGTTTGACGCGCCCCGTGGGGGAGTGGAGGGCCTCGATCGCCTAGCGCCAGCTGATTCTTGGGATCATCCCTCGAGATGCTTTCAAGGGGAAGATCCCCGTGTCCTTAGGAGCCGCTGGCGTGAGGCCCGCTACGGGCGCTGGCCCAATGCCCATCAGGTTGAGCGCGTCCTGCTCAATGCCTGCGGGGAGCACCCGCCAACCGGACAGGGAGTCCGCAGTAGGCGGATTGGCGCCGTCGACTGCGGACGCAATGGCAAGGAGCGCCGCCATCGTTGGGGGGATGCCCTCGTCCCGGTAGGCCCGCACAACGAGGCCCGTGTATCTCACCAGGAACCGGTGGGACCACTCGTCAAGTCCTCGCCCTCCACCTCGACCGTGCGGCGAATGCCACTGCGAGGGAATCTTGGATCGGAGCAGCGATCTGGCGTGAGACCAGGCGCGGGCCGTTGCGGCACGATCCTGGAAGCGAATTCGCTTCCCGCCGGCGTGGCGGCGGTACTTGACCGCAAATCTGTGGGAGAACCAGGGGTTCAGTTGGACGAAGCGTGTGAGCTCGCTCGGCATCCTGGCCTTTGCCGCAATCACGTGCCCCAGGGCCTCTTCCGCAAGGGGAACCGAAACGACGACACCACCGAGACCCGGCAGCGCTGCCTTCCAATTGGGTGAGGCTGCCACTTCGGCAGCATTGGCCGACACCCACCTCATGATCTCTGGCCGGGTGAGCACAAACGAGGCTGCAGAATGCAGAGCCGCGTCGTCGCCAACCGGACTGGGGCTTGCGATCTCCAGGGCCTGAGCGACTACGTCCGGCCTACGGGTCTCGCTCATCGCAACCACCCGAATCGTCTCCAGCAGATCGAGCCGGTTCCTCTGCTCGACGTCGACGAGGAGACTCACAGGCCCGGTGGTTGATCCACCGCTGCGCCACAGCCCGTCGATCGATTCGCGGCGAGAACCTGGAGATTCCGCCAGCAGGTCCTCTACGGACCTCACGGGCACGGATTCGGTGGTCATGAAGATTCCTTGAACTGGATCTGCGTTGCACTATGCAGTCTCATACCCGGCAGGGGGGTTCCATACCACCCCGACCCAGATCCACCCCGGGGGGATGCGGCCTTGTGCCTCACCAGCCTACTTCGCCCCCAGGATTGACATGGTTCCACGGGGCTAGCGCGGTTCAGATGACTCGGCAGCGGCGTCGCTTCTCGGTAGATCAATCCAGCACTGGGGGAGCGACGGTCACCATCGTCCGTGCTCCACCGGCGACATACCCGCTGCCGACTAGTGACACTGCCAACCGACCCCGAAATCTGCCCACCGTACCGCCTCAACCTACGTGATCAGCTCAGCTTCACCGCCGCTATGAGCAGACAGTTGGGGATGAAGCTTCGGGTCCTCCATTGGGACCCTCCCCGGGACAGGGGACGCCTTCACCCTCAATGCCTACTCGAACTATACATAACGTGGATTATGGGCACTCTCTACCATGTTGAGGGTTGGCTCCACCATCGATAGAGCCTTCAAAGAGAGCGCCCGGCGAGATACCCTGTAGATATGCTCACGTGGACACAGCGACCCGACGGCTGGTACGCAAACGGGTACGTCATCAGGCTGGTGGCGCCGTTCTGTTGGATCCTCACAGAGGTCTCTGCCGAAGATGCGCCGAGCACAATGCAGGCCGTCTCGATACCAATTGAGCCGCTCGCAACGAGCCGGACGCTGACCGAGGCTAAGCGTGAGGCCGAACTGATCGAGGCAGCGCACGTGCGTTCTGCCTTCTACCGGCGCCACATGGTCTTTTTCCTGATCGCCTGTTCAGTCGCGGTCCTGGTCGCCGGTGCGGCTGCGCCTTGGGGACTCATCATGACGGTTGCGGCCGGTGCTGTTGCCCTTGGCGTCCTCTCTCGTATGGCCGGGCACGCGTTTGCACGCTCTCCCTTCCACCGACACCAGATCTTCTACCAATAGACCGAATAGGCTGCCCTGCCCGCCCCCACTCACCTTGGGTCTAATCCGTCACTGTGACGTATATAGACCATCCTGTTGAGTAAGCTGCGGGCGACACCAAAGCCAGGAGCCCAAGTGACCACCCCAGACCAGCCGATCCGTGCGGTGCCGGACCTCGACAGCGATGCAACCGTGGAGCAGCTGCAGGAGCGCGTTGCCGAACTAGAGCGGGAACTCAAGAAGCTGCGCAAGACGCGCAGCAAAGAGGCGCAGCTGCGCCCGTATCAAGTTGAGCTTCTCAAGCTGCAGACCTACCTGGAAGAAGAGAACGTCCGGATGATCGTTCTATTCGAGGGCCGCGACGCAGCCGGTAAAGGCGGGACGATCCGTCGCGTAACCCGCTACATGAACGAGAAGCACTACCGCGTGGTGGCCCTCGGCAAGCCAACCGAGGAGCAACGCAACCAGTGGTACTTCCAGAAGTACGTCAACCACTTCCCATCCGGCGGCAAGATCGTTCTATTTGACAGATCCTGGTACAACCGCGCCATGGTCGAACCTGTGTTCGGGTTCTGTAGCGAGGAGGAGTACAAGACCTTCTTGCGCGGAGTTGTTGGCTTCGAAAAAGACCTGGTGCGTCAGAACACGAAGCTGATCAAGCTCTACTTCAGCGTCACCAAACAGGAGCAGGCACGCCGATTCGAACGTCGGGTCGCCGATCCCCTCCGCCAGTGGAAGCTGAGCGAGGTCGACGTGCAGGCTCAGGACCGGTGGGACGAGTTCACCGAGATGAAGTATCGGATGCTCAAGCGCACTTCGACTGTGGTCGCTCCGTGGACGGTTATTCGATCCGAGAACAAGCAGCTCGCCCGGCTCAATGCGATCAAAGTCATCCTGAACTCGGTCCCCTACCAGAACCGGAACCCGGAACTTGACTTCGCCCCTGACCCTGAGGTCGTTATCTCCGGGGCCAGGGAGCTCGAGCTCATGGAGGCAGAGCGCCTACGGCACGGGAAGTTCACCGGCTGATCCTGTTTCGATTGCTCTGGCGGGGTTTCACCCGACGCTGCCCTGTGTGCGGTGCCGGCGACCTGTTCCGTGGCTGGTTCACCCTCGTGGAGAGATGTCCTCGCTGCAGTCTTCGCTTCGAGCGGATCGATGGTCACGCCAGCGGAGCCCTCGGCATCAACACCATCGTGAGCGTCGTGGTGCTGTTCTTTGTCGGGGTGGTCGGCTTCATCATCACGTTCCCTGAACTGCCCCTAGTGCCCCTGACGAGCACGGCGGTAGGCGTTTCGGTACTGTTCCCGATCTTCTTCTACCCATTCTCAAAGACGATCTGGACCGCCATCGACATCCGATTGCGACCGCTCGAGCCCGGCGAGGTCGCTCCCGGGTACTCCGACTGGCTGGATCGCTGATGCCTCTCCCCCGCTCGTTCCCGCCGTTCGTGCACGGCGACTGATCAATCGTCGCTGAGCGCTAGCGGCTCTACGGCGATCTCCTGCAGGTCCCTTACTGCCGCACTCAGGTGCGCCAGGGCGTCAACGTATTCGGCCTTCGTTGGCCGGCCCGCCATGAGATCCATGGCCACGTCCTCCGAAGCCGCCTCGAGCCGATACAGAGCGTCTCGGAGGGCTTCCCAGGTCCGTCGGCTGAGCAGTACCTCGTCGGGGCGGATGCCGCGATCGCCGGCCATTCGTCTCGCTTCGTAGGCACGCTGTCGATGCGACCGCCGGCAATAGCGAGGAGGACGCCCCGGACCGGTCGGCGCCCGGAACTCTCCCCCACACCACTCGCATCGCAATGTCCTACTTAACGTCACAGTGACAGTATAAGTCTGGCCTAGCCGTCTACCCGTTCAATCACTCCGGTGACCGTCCACGGATAGTCGATGCCTTGGAGGAGATACTTGAACTGGAGGCCCTCGTAGTCGCCGGTACCGAGCAACGTGTGATGGATGTAGTGACGATGCTCGGGCTCGGATGTCGTCCAGGTCGAGACACCTGTGGCCGTGCCCTCCCAGGTCCCGCCATCGTTGGTGATCGTCACGCGCGGCATCGTGATGAGGCCGGTGCTGCGATCACCGTCGACAAAGATCTCGATCTCCATCAACCCCTCGTAGTCCCCATTGACCCGGTCGTCGGATAGGCCGTTGTCCGTGGCCCGGATGATGGTGGGATCACCGTCGATGTACTCGTCGGGCGCTGCGTACTGCCCGGTGACCACAACCGTGTCCGGCGATTCAAGATCGGCCGGCTCATATCCAAGTTCGCGGATCATCTGTGCGATCAGCTCCGTTCCTTGCGCGGTGGTGTGTACGCCATCGGCGGAGACCAGGCCCTTCTGCTCGGGGATCCCGGTGCCGTCCGGGCCCATGAACTCGTCGAACACCTGTGCAACCGGAATGCCGTAGCGGGCTGCCACCATCTCGACGTACTCCTGTGATGCTCGCCACAGGGGTCCCGTCCTCTCGACTGTGGCCTCGTCGTCCTCCCCGGGGGTGAAGACGTAGTAGTCCATGGCCCGGACCGCTGTCTCGGACGGGTCGGCCAGGGTGACCAGTTCCTCAAATACCAGCTCGACCATCCCGTTGTAGTTCGCCGTAACCGATCGCAGGCAATCAAGACCATCTTCGCCACCGCAGTCGGTCGGGTCGCGTCCTTCTTCTCCCATGATGGTGTAGCCGGGTTCCTTCCATTCGCCGTTGGGGATGAGAAACAGGATCACATCCGCCTCGGCCAGATCACTCCGCAATCGGTCCTTCGTATGCAGCTTCCGCAGGAAGTCGGCGGTGAACTGGCCGGGTACGGTGTGATCCCGCATGTCGATCGCGGCGCCGAGATCCTGCTCGAGAATGTCGCGATAGGCGTGCATGACCGCCGGTGTGGAGAAGAGAAGCGAGTTGCCCATCACGACATAGATGAGGGAGTCGTCGGTGGACTCCGACGCGGTCGTTGTTGGCGCCTCCGTGGTGGGCTCCTGAGTCGTTGGGGTGACAGCCGTCGTTGCGGAGGCGCCGGGGTCGGTGCCATTTGCGCACCCGCCTAATCCCAACATCGCTACCCCAATCAAGATGGTCCAGTAGCGGGTCGTCCTCATGTCAAGTCCCTCCTTGAATCAAGGGCTCTCCGTTGTCGGTGGTCCGAGTACGTCCACGGGTCCGATCTGGCCGGTGACAGTCATCAGATCGGTCCCCTCGATCCGGTGGACAAAGCGGAGACCGACATACTCGCCCCAGCCGACTGCATCGGCGTCGATGATGTGGAAGATGTCGTCGGGTGCCTCGACAGAGCTCGCGGTGGTCGCCTGGAATGTGCCTATCCAGCCACCGCGGTCGCCCACCGCCTCCAGCGTGCCCCAGCACTGCCCGACAATGATGTCGCCCTCGAGCGAGTAGTCGCAGTTGAGAGCGACCTCCCAGGATCCGCTGACTCTCGGATCGGATGTCTCGGTAGGACACAGGTTTCTCTGCCCACGTTGCTGGGCGTAGAAACCACCCGGCAATTCGTCTCCGGTCCATGTGCCCCATCTGTGTAGCTCGCAAAACGATTCGCCGGTCACTTCGACTACTGGAGCCACCGGGTTGGATGGAGTGGGATCGGACGACACCGCCCAGAGTGCCCCGCCCACCAGAAGCAGCGTGACCATTGCAGCAGCACTAACCGCAGCCGCGGGATGCCTTCCGAACCATCCCAAGCGGCTGGGTCGCTTCGATCTTTCCCCAACGCGAACGGTGTGGCGTTCGACTGCTTCCTCGGCACCCACTGGAGGAGCCGCCGTCTCGTAGTACTGCCGGATTTGGGTGGCCAGGTCGTCAGTCATGTGCCACCTCCAGGGAAGATCGCAGCTTGGATAGTCCTCTTTCCAGATGGGTGCGCACCGTGTCCGGACTGACCCGCATCACGTCCGCCGCTTCGCGTTGCGACCACCCGTAGGCATGGACGAGCACCACCGCCATCCGTTGCCTATTGCTGAGTGATCGCAGTGCCTTCGGCAAGCCGGGTTCGACCCACGGCTCATGCGCCTCCGGGCGGTCAGCGATCAGCGGTGGCCGCCGCCGAGACCGGCTCTTGCTCTGACCGACCCGGAACAGGTAGCCGGTCGGATTGTCCATCTGGCCGACACGGTCCCAGTGCTCCCAGGCAAAGGCAAGGGCTTCTGCGGTTGCCTCCCGGCCTCGCTCCGGTCCGTAGCGGGCGACCAGAGCGATCCGGAGGCGAGGTTCGACGGTGCCCACGAACTCGGTGAACACCTCCCGCGCCGTCCCCGTCATCACAACTCCCGTACCCATCTCAACCTAATCAACCCTCGAGCGCCGATTGTGCGGGACAAGCGTCCTGAGTTTCGCTGCGCTAGCCCGCCCAGGCGAGACGGGTTTCAGCTCGATGGCCCACCGCCAGCAGTACCGGTGCCAGGGCGAGGCAGAGCAGGCACGCAACCCCGAACTCCAGCCAGAAGTCTGCCAGGGCTCCGCCGTTGACCGAGATCTCGTAGACCGGAGTGAGGAAGTAGTACGTCGGGGCGAACCGCGGCACCCACTGCGGCAGCGTCGGCCAGATGATGAAGATGACCGGCAGGGCGATGAACACGCCGGCTCCCTTGATGGCCGTGTAGAGGGAGTTTGCGTCCTTCACCAGAGAACCCAGGATCAGGCCGAGTTGGGCCATCATGATCGAGCCGACCAACAGGAACAGGACGATCTCGAGGGGCCGGTTCCCAAAGGCCTGGTTCAGAGCCAGGCTGAATACGCCCAGCGCCACCCCCATGAGGACTCCGAGAATCCCCTTCCCCACGAGCACTTCCCGCATCGTGGTTGGAGTCACCAGCACGGCACTCAGAGTCTGTTTCTCACGCTCGTCGAGGAGCGACGCCGCCGGTAGGAACAGCGCTGCGATCACCACTGCGTAGAAGACGACGATCGGAAGTAGTCGATCTCCGATCGGTACGAAGTCCTCATCGCCGATCGGGGTGACGCTGACAGCGACCGGAGGCTCCTCCCCCGCCACCTCCCGGATGAGATCCGTCGTCGTAACCGCAAGGATGATCCGGGTCGACGCCAGCGACTCGCCAGAGATGTAGAAGTCGAGATCGGGCTGTTCCCCGGCACGGATCCGGTCGTCGAATTCTGCAGCCAGGACGATGCCTGCGTCCAGGTTGTGCGTCTCGACCCGGTCCCGCAGGCTTTCCGCATCGTCGAGAACATCGACCGCGATGCCTTCGAGTTCCTGCGCCGCCAGGGTGACTTCGGATTGGCCGAGATCGACGATCCCCAGGCGGGCCTCCGGGTCGAGCAATCCGCCAAATACCGCAGAGATCAGGAAACTCATCGCAATCGGCAGGAAGACTGCGTACAGGAAGATCGGCGACCGTGGCCCGAGACGGAACTCTCTAGCGGCGATACTCCAGGCGCGGCGTGTGCTCATAGTGTCTGCACCCTTCTCTTCAGCACCGTGGTACCGATTGCCAGCAGAACCACGCACCAGGCAGCCAGGCCGAGCAAGGCTGGGCCCAGGTCACCCCACGACTCGCCCCGGGCGGTCACGCCGACGATGGCCTCAGCCAGCCCGTAGCTAGGCAGCGCCTTGATCCAGCCGGCGGCAGTACCCGGAAAGAGCGCCCCGAACGCAGGAATCATCAGCGGGATCATCAAGGACAGCGAAAGGAACATGACTCCGATGAAGTCCCGTCCTGAGGCGCCGGCCAGCAGCCCGATCCCGGTCACCAAGACGGCTCCGAGGGCAAGTGCGACGAGCAATACGGGAACATCCCCGACGAACCCGCGAATCAGGACCATCAGGAGGAGAACTTCCGCGAGGGCGAGCAAGGTACCGAGAATCGCCTTCGCCGAGATGAAATCGCGCGCTCGCGCCGGTGTCACCAGTACCGCGGTCACGGTCTTGAGCTGAACCTCGATGGAGACCAACGAAGCTAGTGCGAACGTCTCCATCATCAGAACGAAGAACGCCAGCAGCGGGCGCATTTGCTCCTGGAGCGAGATCTGATCACCAGCTCGGTCGACCCCGAGGATCACCGTTCTAGTTGCGATGCCCATCGATGGCACCTCCCCCGCGGCAAACACCGCCACCTGAGTCGCGATGCCCTCCATCAGGGGTTGGTACTCGGGGGGCAATCCTGCAGGAACCAGGAGCTCGACAGTCGCAGATTCATCCTGGAACGAAGCGGGGAAGGCGATCCCGGCAACTATGCCGTCCGTGCCCGACTCGACAGCCTCCACCAACTCGTCGCGGCTGTCGAACTCCGAAATGGCGAGGGCCTCGTTCTCCACCGCAGTTATCGGTGCGAGTATCTCATCGAGCCCGGTGTGCGAGACACCCAGCCGAACGGTCTCATCCACGCTGCTCGGCAGCAACCAGTACATCGCAACAAACGCGACAAGGCCGAGCACTGTGATGAACACGTAGAACCGATCCCGGGAGAAGGCCACTAGATCCTTGCGAAGGATCGCCGAGATCACCCCGCGGGTCACGCGCCCAGCCCCCTCCCCGCATAGGCAACAAACACATCCTCGAGCGTGGCCTCTTCAGTGTGGATGGTAAGAACCTCGAGGTTGGCGATCGTATCCTGGAGCGAATCCGGAACGCCTGATCCCTCGAGGGGAATCGTGGTTTCTTCGATCTCGCCAGCGTTGCCGAGCGAGCGGATACGTACTGAACGTTGCCCGTGCTGCAGCTTCAACGCTTCGGGAGCATCAAGGGCAAGGATCTTGCCCTGGTTGATGAACGCCACCCGATCGGAGAGCGTGTCGGCCTCGTGCATGTCGTGTGTGGTCAACACAACAGCGACGCCCCGTTCTGCCTCTTGCGTGATCAAACCCTGGATGGTGCGAGCCGAGACAGGATCCAACCCGTCGGTTGGCTCGTCGAGGAACAGCACGTCGGGTCGGTTGATCAGGGCACGCGCCATCATCAACCGTTGCCGCATCCCCTTCGAGTAATCCGCGACCCGGTCGTCGCCGCGCGGTCCCAGATCCACCCTGTCCAGCAACGCTGCGGTGTCTAGATCCTTGATCCCAAACAGGCGGCCGAAGAAGCGCAGGTTCTCGTGGCCCGACATGGCCGTGTACAGGTTCTTCTCTTCGAAGCACACACCGATGCGGCCCTGGTATTTGGAGGTATCGCTGACCGTGTCCATGCCGAGGACCCGGATGCTCCCCGAGTCGGGACCGATCTGCCCCGTCAGCATCTTCACGGTGGTCGACTTGCCGGCTCCGTTGGGGCCGAGCAGGCCGAAGATCTCTCCCGGAGCTACCTCGAAGGAGACTCCATCAACAGCGAGCACGTCCCCGTAGCTGTATGAGATCTCAGTGACTTCGATAGCCGGAGGACTGTCTGCCATCGCGCAATCCGATCTCTTGTCAACCCCACCAATCTACCGGCTCGTACGGGTAGCTGGGCAGATTGCGGTCGGGGGTGGATCGATCGGCGGCGCACAGTTCACTCAGCCGGTTCCACGAGCTCCGTTCCCGGCTGGTAGGTCGCCCAGGCAAACCAGAACGTGTCCAGATGGTTGACCTGTTCGAGACGGCTTCCGGTCAGTGGCCCCTCGAGGGCCTCGCCGGCGATGTTCCAGGTCGATCCGGTCTGATCGTCAACGAATCCATCGCCCGCACCAGTGAAGGTCAGCATCTCGCCATCGACAACTGGGAGGAACACTGCCGACGAGCCGACATCACGGCCGCCCTCGATTCGGTCCGATTCCAAGGCCGTTGCCTGGCCGGACTTCCAGAGGATCACAATCTCCGTATCGCCAATCGACGCATTGGTCGCCTTGGCTTCGCCGCCGGAGACCAGATCCAGCGAGAAAGCAGTTGCGGCATCGTCGAGGGCGACCCCAACGACGCGCAGCTTGGAGGTCGCTCGCGGGTCGGCGATCCCGGTGAACAGGAACGGCTCCGATCCTTCGTCGTCGTAGCCGACGTAGGGATTGCGCCCGTAGTCGCGATTGAACCCGGTTGCATCTGGGTCCAACACCTGGCCGGTTGGGTAGGCCGCAGCGAAGTCACCCCACGACATCAGAGGTGAGGGAACCGCTTCGAGCTGCTCTCCTGCCAGCAGGCCCACCACTGCTCGACCGTCGAAGTGCGTCCAGAGCGTCTCCGTTGCCCGGTCGTACATCACCAGCGCCGACGAGAAGAGCCGGCCCGAGGTGCCAAACGTGGTTTCGACGCCCTGGATCTCGCGAACGTAGGTCACCGCAGAGTTACACAGCGGACAGTAAGTCACCGACACCGGAACCTCACCCACGGTGTCGTTGACGATCTCGTGCCAGATCATCACCTGCGCGGGGTACGCCCGTGCGTCGCCGTTGATTTCAAGGGCGACTACCGCCTCGGCGGGATCGAAACGCTCCAGCGCTTCGATAACAGGCAGGAAGACCGGATCCTCGATCGGCGGAATGCCGTCGGGCGGAGGACCGCCTGAGATGATCTCATCGGGATCCACCAACGGTGGCGGAAACTCGGCGGCAGTGCTCGTCGCCAAGGCAGATGGGCCCTCGGGCAAGACACCAACGGCCGGCGTTGCGTCGGCGTCGGACTCGTCAGCGCCGGTGGTAGAAGGCGCAGCTTCCGATGTCGTTGGGCCCGATTGCGATGTGACCTGGGCCGGTTCGTTGTCCGTCGAACCCGATGTTCCGCAGGCCGCACCGAGGAGAGCCACAGCGACAGCTAGCAGACTCATTCTGGTTCTCATCTTCCTACCTTGATCTAGTACCCCGCCCAACGGGAATCACTCAGCCCGTGTTTCAGCTTTGTCGCAAGTCTGACAATTGCTGACCGGGGACGATCAGTCGACGCGACCAGCTATTGAAGCGAGTCGGTCCTTATCGAGCACTCTGATCATCCGGTAGCCGGTATCGATCGTTCGCTCTTCTCGCATCCCCGCAAGCGCTTCGTTGACCGATTGCCGGCTTGCTCCGAGGAGGTCCGCCAGGCTCCCCTGACTGAGGTTTATCTCGTCCAGATCGTCCGCTTCGTCGAGGAGCACCTCAGCGACTTGCTCGCGAACGGTGCGATGCATCAGCCTGATTACTCGTTGCTGGGTCTCCTCCAGTTGCGTGAGACAGGCAACGAGCCAGCGCATCGCAATCACGGGGTGCTCGATGAGAAGTGGAACCAACCGACTCCGCTCAAACCGGAACGCACGCACGGGAGTAACGGCTCGGGCTGAAGAGATGTACGGGCGACCTTGGAACATGGCGATGTCGCCAAGCACCGCTCCGGTTCGCACCCTGGCGAGGACACGTTTGCCGACGGCCGGATTTCTGTACAGCTCGACTTCGCCGCGCTGGATGAGAAATGAAGCGGTTGACTCTTCACCCTCTCTGAACAGATGGGTACCGGGGTACTTGTCGACATACGACCCGGCGCCGGCAAGGGCTTCCAGGTCCTGCGGCGTGAGCGGCAGGTAGTCGGTTCTGCCGAATGAGCGCGCCAGCCACGCAAAGTGCTGATACTCCGCAGTGTCCAGGTTCGCTCTCGTATTCATTGCTCGCTGCAACGCACCCGATGGGCGGCATCTTCCCGGTAATCCGGCCGGGACGAACCGTCACCGCGTCGCATCGATCCTCTCGAGAGAGGAATCGGAGCCGTTCTCCTCAGATCCCGGCCTTCGACCCGCCGTGATCAGGGCCCCGCTCACCAGGAGAGTGAGCGTGATAGCGACAAAGGCCGTGTTGTCGTTGACGAAGTTGAGGGCCATCTGCGAGAGGTTCTCAACCAGCCGGAACACACCGTTGTCGAGGGCGGTCGCTCCGGACACAAGTGTGGTTCCCCAGAACCACACTATGTACAGTCCCGCCAGGACCAGGATCACACCGGACATCACGTTGACGTGTCTCATGGCGTTGCGGAACCGGTTGACGATCGACGACTTGCCCATTGCCAGGGCGACAGTCAATGCGACCAAGACCAGGGCCATGCCCAGCCCGTACGTGAGAAAGGTGACCAGACCCGAGAGAAGGCTTGTCTGATCACTTGGCCGGCCACCACCGTCAAGAAGACTGGAAGTGTGCAGGAGAGGGACGCTACGGCGTAGGAAACACCAAAGACGAAGACCGATCGCACGTCTCGATCCTTCCGACCGCGTTTTGCCTTGGGCAGGCTGACGTTGAGATCGAAGCCGCGCAATAGCGCAATCCCGAGCCCGATCACTCCGATACCGATCACCAGCGCCAGCCAGGGGATCCAGTCGATGACAGACCGGAAGCCTGCGGTGATGAGTACGCCGGTCGCACCAAAGACGACCAAGAATCCCAGCGAAACAATCCCGCCCACAAGCAGTGCCGAACGGACGGCGCCGGCGCGTGACCGAGATCCGTCGCCATCCAAACCCATGAAGTACGACAAGTAGGCCGGCAGCATCGCAAAACCGCACGGGTTGACAGTGGCCACCATGCCGGCGGCAAAGGCGAGCGCAATCGGTGCCTCGATCATCAGAGGAGCACCTCATTGATCATGTCGATGAGCTGCTCTTCTGTGAGAGGCCCGTTGTGTGCCTCGAGCACCCGCCCGTCCGCCGACACAAACACGGTGAACGGCATTCCCAGGCCTCCGAGCGCTCTGTACAGCGCTCCGTCCGGATCCTCGGCAAGGTCGAAGAGGACACCTGTTTCCTCAACCAACTCAAGCGCCCTCGAACGGTCATCCTGGATGTTCACGCCAAGGAAAGCGATCTGCTCTCCAAGTTCCTGTTGGGCCGGAAGGAAAGCGGCCGACATCTCTGCGACACACGACGGGCACCACGATGCCCAGAAGTTCACCACCACGGGCCGGCCCGAATAGGCCGCAAGGCTCACCGTCTCCCCGGCAAACGTTTCGAACACCTCGGTCGGGATGGGGTCTCCCTGAGCTCGAGCCACCGCCGGGATCCCGTCTTCGGCGGACAACTCCGCCGTATCACCGGTACCGGAACAGGCAGCGGCGACCAGGGCCACCGCCCCGGCCAGCAGAGCCACGCGGGTCTTCTTGTTGGCTTTCATCGAGAACCTCTTCTAGGAGTTCTCGAATCAACCCATCCCAGGTCCGACTACAGCCCGGATTGTCGGTGTTCCGTCAATCTAGAGAGGGGCACTAGGCATCGAGGGTGAAACGGAACCGACGGAAGCCACGCCCTTTCGACTTGACGGTTGCCAGGCTGATCGAACCGACCTCTCCGGTCGAGTCCACGTGGGTGCCTCCGTCGGCTTGGCGATCCAGGCCGACGATGTCGATGACTCGCACCTCGGCCAGGTCCGCCGGCAGCAGGCTGATCTTGGTCCGGATCAGGCTCGGATCCTGGTCGGCCTCGTCGCGGGGCAGGAAGGAAACTTCAACTGCCCGGCGAGCGGCGAGCTCTTCGTTCAGCTCGGCTTCGACAATCGGCTTGTCATCAGCGTCCCATTCGGGCAACTCGAAATCGAGTCGCCCCTCCCCTGCTGTCATGTTTCCCCCGGTGACCGGGACCTGATAGCGGCGCCAGATGACTCCGCACATCGCGTGCATCGCGGTGTGGGTTCGCATCGTCTTGTAGCGCCGTTCCCAGTCCAACTCGCCGCGCAGGGTGGTGCCCAGAGCGGGCAGACCACCCTCAACCCAATGCCAGACGCCGTCGCGGTCAGCGGTGACGCGCACCACCGCGAGTCGATCTTCCCCGACCCACAGGTTTCCGACATCGTGCGGCTGTCCCCCTCCACCTGGGTAGAACACCGTCCTGTCGAGCAGCAGCCGCCCATCATCGGTATCAACGCCAACGACAGCGGCCTCCATGCTGCGTGCGTATGCGTCGGTCGAATAGATCGTGTCAGTCATCTACGCTCCTCCCGTGCGCCAGAGAATAGGCCCCAACCCCGGGAGACCATGATGTCGATGCCAGAAGAGTTGTTCCTCACCAACGACGAGGAGGCAAACGCTCTCCTTGCAGCGGATCCGCTCGCTCTTCTGATCGGCCTTGTTCTTCACCAGCAGATCCCTACGGAGAAGGCGTTCCATAGTCCGCTGGTTCTTCAGCAGCGCCTAGGTCGCGATCTCGACGCAGCCGACATCGCCGGCATGGACCCCGAGGCACTCGAAGCAGTGTTCAAGGAGAAGCCGGCCCTCCATCGGTTCCCCGGTGCCATGGCCAAGCGTGTCCAAGCGGTGTGTGCCCACATCAGCGAGACCTACGACGGTGCCGTCGCCGGGCTCTGGGATGGCGTGGCTAACGCCGATCGGCTGCTGGAGAGGATGCTGGAGATACCCGGCTTCGGCGAGTACAAGGCCCGTATCTACATGGGTGTGCTGGCCAAGCGCTTCGGTGTCAAGCCACGCGGGTACACCAAGCATCTCCCGACATGGCCGTCGATCGTCGATGTGAAGAGCCTGGACGATCTCGGCGAGCTCAAGGCCCGGAAGAAGGCTTGGAAGGAATCGCAGTAGTAACAGCGGTCCGTCGCAGCAAGATCGGGTAGCCCACGGCGGTGACGGCCGCAAAGAGGAACCACTGCACGGCGTAACCGCGATGGGGCCCTTCCGACGGGACGGGAAGCGACACCAATCGGGGTAGCTCCCCGGTCTGCGCCGGGACCTGCTCGAGAAGCTGGATGTAGACGGGAGCCAGGTCGCCGCCGACCTGAGCATCAAGCCGTTCCAGATCTACGCGGGGCACCTGGGTAACAACACCATCCGGCGGGATACTGGGCCCGAATGACCCGCGCACCTCGGTCTTCCTGAGAACTCCGACCACGCTGACCTCGCCAGGAGGTGGAGCGAACACGTCCAGGCCGGGGGCATCGAGATCGATCGGTACCCATCCGCGGTCCACCATGATCGCTCGACTACCTCCCAGGTCGAGAGGGGTAACCACGTGATGGCCGGATATCCCGTTGAAGGAGCGGGCAAGAAGGATCACCTCCTCCTGCGGGGCGTAGCGGCCGGAAGCGCTGACTACCCGTAGCTCCAGGGAATCCTGATCCGGGCCATACAGGGTCAGGGCCTCCGTCAGCGGCACTTCGGCCTCGTTCGTTCGCTCAACCAGCAAGGAGTTGAATTCCTGCCGATCGGCAAGGCGCCGTAGCTGCCAGAAGCCCATCGCGATGAAGATGATGATTGCGACGATTGCGACGAGATGACCGACCAGCCAGATCGGTCGCCGGGCAAAGGAATAGTCCCGCGCAGTCACTACCTATCTTCCCTCAGTAGGGAGTAGAACCACTCGTCGATCAGTTCTCCATCCTTGTGGATCGCCTTGCGCCGGGTGCCCTCCAACGTGAAGCCGTTCTTCTCCAGTACTCGGGCGCTGGCAGGGTTCCAGGCAAACACCTCGGCTTGCAGCCGCTCCACAGGGAAGGTGGCCCAGACGTACTCGAGGAAGGCTGCGAACGCAGTCGATGCGATGCCGCGACCCCAGTGCTGCTCCCCTAACCAGTAACCGACGCTTCCGGTATACGTACTCACGCCTTCGCCGAGTTGGATGCCGCATACGCCAATGAGGCGATCGTTGCTTGCGATTACCAGGTCCCGTTGTGGGCTCTGGTCTATACACCCGTCGACCCACTGCTCGGCATCCTCGAGTGTGTATGGATGGGGAAAGGTGTGGATCATGTTGCGCCAGACGGCGCGGCTGTTCGCCTCAGCGGCGAGCGCCTCAACGTCCTCCCGTCTCCAGGCGCGCAGGGCCACGGGTCCGGCTGGTATGGGGAGCTGCATCAATCCGGTTGCCCTCCCGTTGGGTACCGCCCGCCGCTTCGCCAGTAGACGCCTTCAGCGCGCGTCAACAGGCCCTCGTCCACCATGTAGCGACGCAAGGCTGCGTAGTCGGAATGGAACAGCTGCAGCCGGAAGTTGACGTCCTGTTCCTGATAGCGGAACCCCGGTTCGAACTCCTGTGCGAGACGCTCCAGCACTAGTTGCCGCTTGGTCCTGTTGGTCGGAATCTCCGTTAGGCGCGTGCCGCTGAAGAAACGACTCAGCAGTTCCTTCTCCTCCGATGTCCAGGGGCCGTCGGTGATTGCCGCAGCTGCCTCCTCGGCCGTAGGCAGCTTCCTGACCGCTGCTTGCAGTGCCTTGCGATCGAGACGCAGTTCGTCATTGATCAATCCGACTGCGCGTAGCTTGCCAACAGCTTCCGCCACCTTGCGTACCGGCACATCGAAGGCGGCGGCGACTTCGTTCACCTCTATCCGGCCTTCTGCCGACCGGCCGAGTATGGAGAGGCGAAGCGGATCCGCCACCACGCGGATGAGATCGGCCGGATCGTCCAAGGCTGCCATGTCAACCGCCGTGGGCTACGCCACCAGAGCGGCGGGAATCGGCCATCTCGAAGAATCCAGCGCGCGGATCCCAGAGGGCAGCCTGCGCTCCCCCGAAGTACATCGAGAGATCGGGGAAGCGGCGGAGGTCGAATCCGGTGACTTGGGAAACGTCGATACCCGGCTCGTAGGAGACCGTGGGGATGTCGTTGAAGATCTCAGTGTGGAGGCGAGGGTGCTCAATCGAGTCGCTCAGCGACATCCCGAGATGGATGAAGTTCACGAGCACGCTGCTCACCGCAGTAGTGATCCGCGAGGCGCCGGGAGAGCCGATCGCCAGCACGGCGCCGTGGCGAGAACGGGCGATGGTCGGCGCCATGTTCGAGACGAGGCGTACTCCAGGATCAACACCGTGGAACCCGCCGCTATGTAACTCGATCTCACCGAGCGAGTTGTTCAACCACATGCCCGTGCCGGGCACCATTGCGCCGGAACCGTAGCCCGCAGAGACGGTGATAGAACACCCCAGACCCTGGTTGTCGACCGTTGAGGTGTGCGACGTTGACGGGGAGGAGAGCATCGACTTCATATCTCCAACAGCAGCAAGCTCGAGCAGGCGCACCGCCTCTACCCCGCGGTCGTGCAACTCGTCGAGGTGGGTACGCCGGAACTCCCGTACCGCGTCCTGCACTTCGACGAGCCGGGCAATGTCGGGCGCCGCCCATTCGTCGAATCCCTTGATGCCCATCAGCAGCAGCATTGCGGCCATCGTTGCCCCGCCGACGGCCGGCGGCGCGTTCGTGGCAATGGTCCAATCGTCCACCTGCACCATGATTGGTTCCCGCGCAATTGCCCGGTACTCGCTGAGGTCCCGCAGGGTGAGAATCCCCTCGTGTTCATCGACTCGGTCGGCGATTCTCCGACCGAGATCGCCGCCGTAGAGGGTGTCCACACCGGTCTCGGCAAGGAGCCGAAGGGTGTCGGCAAGATCAGGGATGAGAACCGTGTCCCCGGCAGAGAGATGACGCCCGTTCTCGTGATGTATCACGTCGTAGCTCGGTGGGTCCCAACCGAAGACCAGTTCGTGTGCGTGGCCTAGATATTCGGCCGCCGCCGTAGACAGTGGGAAGCCTTCCTCGATCACTTCGATTGCGGGGGTGAACAGCTCTGCCCAGGGGATCTCGCCGTAGCGCTCCCAAGCCAACCTCAGCCCGGCAAACGCTCCCGGTGTTGCGACTGATCCGTAGCCGACAGTTGTCTGAGTCTTGCCACCGTAGGTGAGCTCAATGTCGATACCACCCCGACCAAACCGCTCCGGAGGAAGCCCTCGGCCCGGCATCTCGGCGTACGCGTCGATGACAATCGGGTCGTCGTTTTCGGGCCAGATCGTGATGAATCCGGCTGCACCCGGGGCAATGATGCCCGGATCGGTGACCATCGAACAGATCGCGGCGCCGATGGCCGCATCTACAGCATTGCCGCCGGCATCGGCAACAGCGGCGCCTGCCTTGGCTGCAATCTGAGAGGCTGAGGCGATTGAGACTCTGCGCATCCGGGCACCCTACTCGACTAGCCCCCTCCGCCGTTCGCCGCGTTGTCGGTTGTGGCGACCGTGGCGGTGCTGTTCACCAACTCGACATGGTGAGCCACAACCTCCAGCCGGCTCTGCCGAGCTTCTCCCACGCTCCAGAACCGCCGTTGCACCGTCCCGACCACCCAGACGGGTCGGCCGGCAATCGCTTCGATGATCTCATGGTCGGCCGGCGGATCCCAGAGCGTGACCGGGATGACGTCCACGCGGCGCCGCGGTGAGCTGCTGCGCACGGTGACCAGCGATCTGACCAGACAAGACCCGGACTCGAATCGGCGCAGCTCCGGTGGCGCGGCCAGCTTGCCGGCCAACACGGTGAGGTTCATATCCATCGCACTCTCCCAAACCGAGGAGTGCGAGGCGTCTCAAAGGTATCGCGGTGCACCGACACGAAGTCAGATTGTGTCGATCAACCGATCCAACTCATCGAGACCTGGGAAACTTGGATCCTCCAGAAGAATGGCATCGCCCAGTTCGCGAGCTCGGCGCCGATTGCCCTGGAGAGCGGCTACCCGCGCCGCCACGTACCAGAGCCGGAGATCCTCGGGCCATGGGTCTCCAGCAGCACCGATGCGCACCTTGCCAACGATCTCGTTTGCCTCGTCCAGACGATCGTGATCGATCAGGAACGAGGCGTAGACCACCCTTGCCTCCTTCTTGACCGCCGGGCCCCCGCCCAGCTTGCGGAACTCGTTCCACACATCAGTAACGTCCTCATCTCGATCCAGGGCCCTCAGGACATCCATCTCGACGGGCATGTGAGTGGTCTCACCGCTGAGCCGCCGGTAGGTCCGTAGCTCTCGCAGCGCAGTGGACCAATCGCCAACACGGTAAGAAGCCAACCCGAGGACCTCACGGATGGTTGCGTCTCGCGAAGAGAGGTTCTTGGCGTGTTCCGCCTTCTTCACTGCTTGATGGAACTGTCCTTCGCTGAAGGCCGCGGCGGCGGCGCCGAGCGCGGCCAGCGCGGCGTGATGTCGCTTCGCCGGAGTAACCCGCATCAGGGATTCGACGACATATCTGGGAAGGCCCTCCGCCTCGAGAGGCAACTTCTTCTTTGGGTTGTAGTGGGCGCCGGCAGTTTCCCGCTTTGATCCGCTCTGCCCGCGTCGTGTGCTACCCCCACCCGATCGTTCGGACTTGCCGGATCCTCGCTTGGTTGACTGACCGCCGGTGGACCGACCCTTGCTGGACCGCCCCTTTGTCGACTTGCTACGCGAAGGCTGCCCCTTGCTTCCCCCGTGCGAGGGCCCGCCACGGCGCGAGCCGCCGCGGTTGGCCTGAGATTTGCCCCGCGATCCACCCTTGCCTGAACCGGGCTTCCGCCCTCGGTCACGCGACTCGCTCACGATCAGTCCTTTGCATTGCAGAAACAAGTAGGGCCGCCCCATTGGGGCGGCCC
>JASJDZ010000031.1 GCA_030065575.1 Acidimicrobiia bacterium | reverse complement strand
CAACTGTGTTGTTGAGACGCACTAGAGGAGTTGGGTTGTCGGGCCCGGGAAGCAACTCGCGGATGTCGCTGTAGCGCCTGACTTCGGGCTCGGTTCTCAAGGTCAGATCTGCATTGGTGATGGTGGCGGTCATTCGTGCTCCAGAAACAAAAAGACCCGCAACGGCTGCGCCGGAGCGGGTGGTGGTTGGTGAACTATATGTGCTGGCTAGCTCAGGGTTACCTTCCCGCGCGGCAGGGTGCTGGTACAACAACATGCGGCGGCGAGGTAGGTCTTCATTGCGGCGAGAGCGTAGCGCAGAGCGAGCTCCCGTCAAGACAAAATGTCTCAATGGCGACTATCCGCAGGTCGACCCCGGTGGTGTATGTTGCTGCCCATGAGATTTGGAGCATTCACCCCGCAAGGCTGGCGCCTCGATCTTGTCGGAATCGAGACCGAGCAACAATGGCCGGCGATGCTCTCGGTGGCCAAGACCATCGAAGCAGCCGGGTACGAATCGGTCTGGGTCTACGACCACTTTCACACAGTCCCGGTGCCGACCCAGGAGGCCACCTACGAAGCGTGGACGTTGATGGCCGCACTGGCCGCGGCAACCGACACTGTTCGTCTCGGCCAGATGTGCACCTGCAATGGCTACCGTCCTCCGGCCTATCTCGCCAAGGTTGCTGCATCAATAGATGCGATCTCTGGGGGACGTCTCGAGATGGGCATCGGAGCCGGTTGGTACGAGCACGAGTACCGCGGCTACGGATACCCGTTCCCCAAGGCGTCGGTGCGAATCGGTGAGCTCGGCGAATCCGTCGAGATCATGAAGCGAATGTGGACCGATGAAGTGGCGAGCTACGAGGGGAAGTACTACAAGCTCAACGGCGCCATCTGTCAGCCGAAGCCGGTGCAGCAGCCACACATCCCGCTGTGGATTGCCGGAGGTGGGGAGAAGCTGACCCTCCACCTCGCTGCCCGGCATGCCAACTACACCAACTTCGCGCAGACAGTCGACGAGTTCATCCACAAGTCTGATGTCTTGAAGGGCCACTGTGAGTCCGTCGGGCGCGACTTCGCAACCATCGTCAGGTCGACCAACTTCAACATCGTCTGCGAGGAGACCGAAGCTGCTGTGGAGGATCGCCTCGGGTGGATCAAGGAGAAGTACCGCCCCTATGTTGCCGAGGAGCGGCTCGATGGCCTGGAGACGATGTATCGCCGGATGGCAGGAACGCCTGAGCAGCTGATTGAGAAGATCAAGCCCTGGGCCGAGGCTGGGATGACCTATGCAATCGCCTACTTCTACGAGGCGGCGTACGACACCACAGGCCTCGAGCTGTTTGCCCGCGAGGTCATCCCGGCGCTGCAGTAGCGACGAAATGGGTTCGGGAGCCGCCTTGTCGGAGAGCAGGCGGCTGGCCCGGCCGACGAGGAGAGCGTGATGAGTGTTGCCAGCATGGTGAAGGAGCGGATGGTCCGGACGACGACCGGTCTTTTTGCCCATGCCCCGAATCCGCTCGAGAACACGCTCGACTACATGGGCGACCCCGGGTTGTTCGGCCCAAGCTCGGTCACCTGGCGAGTGATCGGTGACGTGGCCACGTTCATCGGCGGCATCAGGGCGCTGCTGGTGCAAGCCGCCCACCAGGAAGTAGCTGCAGGAGTCGCCGACCATTCCCGGTTCCGCGACGATCCGCTCGGCAGGCTCTCGCGTACGTCGGCCTACGTAACCGCCACCGCTTTTGGGGCCAAGCCTGAGGTCGATCGTGCGGTGCGGATCGTGCGGCGGGCGCATCGGCCGGTCCGCGGAGAGTCGCATCGGCTCCAGTCCTATGCGGCGGACGATCCGGGGCACGCTGCCTGGGTGCACAACGTGCTGACAGATTCCTTCCTCGTTTCTCATCAGCGATTCGGCAAGGACAAGCTCGATCAGCGCAATGCCGATCGCTTCGTTGCCGAGCAGACTGCGGTTGGCAGACTCCTGGACGCACACCCCTTGCCGCGGACTGCTGACGTGCTCTCCGACTGGGTGACGAACCATCCCGACATCGGGGTGTCTCCCGGGATGGTCAACGCGATCGACTTTCTGCGTCGACCACCGCTATCGCTGCCGGTACGGGTCGCATATCGGGTCCTCTACTGGGCTGCGGTGGCGACAATCCCGGTGTCGATTCGTACCGTGATCGGTGTCAAGCGGAAGCCCGGGGCCATCCTGCTAGGCAAGGTCACCGTCTTCATGCTGCGCTGGGTGCTCGGATCCTCGCCTTCGTGGGCGCTGGCGCTGCGGCGCGTTGATGCGGAGCTACCTGAGGGCCATCGCTTCCGGGAGGACTAGCCGCATCGAGCGGCTTCGCCCGGGGTTAAGCACGACCGTATTCGGAGCGTTTTCCCGGCGCTAGCGTTGCGCCCTCCGAGCACGCAGGCTCGCTGCTCCCGCGACACCAAAGGAAGACCCCATGATTCGTCGACTCGTTCTGAGTTTGGCCCTGATGACGCTGTTGCTGTCGGGCTGTGCCGCCTCCGGTCAGAGCGACTCGCAGGAGTTCCCCGCAGATGCTGTCGCGGAGATACAGGCGAAGATGGACGATGTGACCGCGGGCGGGCTCCCGCCCGGCATGGTCGTGTGGATCGCCACACCGGAGTATCAATTCGAGGGGGCAAGTGGTCTCGCCAACGTGGGGGACGAAACCCCGATGTCGCCGGAGGGCGCCTTCCGGATCGGCAGCGTCACCAAGATGTTCACCGCAGCGGTGATCGTGCAGCTCGCCGAAGACGGCGTTTTGACTCTGGACGATCCGCTGGCCTTGTGGCTGCCGGATGTAGCTGAGCAACTGCCGTTTGGCGACCAGATCACGGTTCGGCAGATGCTGACACACACATCCGGCCTGTTCAACGTCGTCGAGCACGAGGCCTACTTCACCGACCTCTTCACCAACCTGGACATCGACGAGGAGGCAGGGACCGCGTCGCTGGCCTGCGTCGAAAGGGATCCCCGCGATACGTTGGAGCGCTATGTCTACGGCAAAGATGCGCTCTTTGAGCCGGGGGACCGGTGGAGCTACAGCAACACCAACTACACACTCCTCGGCATGGTGATCGAAGCGGCGGCAGAGATGCCGCTCGCAGAGGCGTACCGGACGTACATCTATGAACCGCTGGGGATGACGTCAACGTTCCTGGACTGCTACGAGGACCCGCTGGTCGATGTGGTCAACGGCTACACGGTCTCCGGGGACACCCTGACCGATCTCACTGAGCTCCACGAATCAATCGGGTGGTCGGCGGGCGGTTTGGTTTCTACCGCACAGGACCTCGTCGCCTTCGCCCGTGGACTGTTCACAGGAGAGCTGCTCGACGCCCCAGAGTCATTGGTGGAGATGACGACGCCCGCCCCCGGCAGTTCCTACGGTCTAGGAGTCACGATCGAGGGGGAGTACCTGGGTCATGAAGGGTTCATTGCCGGGTTCCGAGCTGCGCTCAACTACTCACCTGAGCTCGACGCAGTTGTGGTGAGGCTCTACAACGACGATGGTGGTGGCGCTGTACTCGGCCTGACGGATGTGCTGAGTCCGGTGCGACCGCTGCTGCGTGGAGAGGGCTGAGCAGCCCTCGGAGAATCCGGATCGATTACCCCGGGGCCGGCAGCCAGGACAGGTCGGTGTTGCCACCGCTGATGATGATGCCGATCCGCTTCCCGGCCATGGCGTCTGCGACGCTACGGAGAGCTGCCAGACCCGTCGCTCCCGACGGTTCGACGAGGATCTTCATGCGATGCAGGTGGAACAGGGCCGCTGCGATTATCGCCTCCTCCCCGACCAGTGCAATCTCGACGCCGGCCCACACCAAAGTGGAGAAGGTCAGGTCGCCAAGGCCGGTGAGCAAGCCGTCGGCAACGGTGGTCGGGTTGGTCACCTGGGGTTGCAACTCGCCGCTGGCTAGCGAGCGGTATGCGTCGTCTACGGCACGAGGTTCGGCCCCGATGATCCAAGCGTCGGGGAGCAGGTGCCTGGTCGTGATTGCGGTGCCCGACATCAGCCCACCCCCGCCGACCGGCGTGATGATGACATCCAGATCCCCGGCATCCTCGATGAGCTCCAGTGCCGCGGTGCCCTGGCCGGCAATGATTGCCCGGTCGTTGTAGGGGTGGACGAGAGTGGCGCCGGTTTGTTCGATCAACGCAGCGGTAGCGGTCTCCCGCTCCGAGTGCTTGCACATCTCGATGGTGGCCCCGTAGCCGCGTACCGCATCGATCTTGACCTGGGGGGCGTGGTCGGGCATCACCACCGTGCATGGGATCTCCCCTATCGATGCCGCGTAGGCGAGAGCGGCGCCGTGGTTGCCGGAGGAGTGGGTGATCACACCGCGCTGCGCCGCCGCATCGTCGAGCGTTAGCACCGCATTGAGAGCTCCGCGGGCCTTGAACGCGCCTACCTTCTGCAGGTTCTCGCACTTGAAGAACACCTCCGCCCCGGTCTCCCGACGCAGGGTGGCCGATGTTGCCACTGGTGTTCTATGTACAAATGGCTCGATTCGGGTCGCGGCCTCGCGAACTTCTGAGAACGTCGCTGCCGGTCCGGCCATGCCTGTCCTTCCGCCGTATCGACGGGAGCCTACCTACCGGTCGCTCCCAATCCGGTCGCACGCATCCGGTTGTTCCTGGCGTTGTGTTCGACCTCGGCGAGACCGAGAGCCTCTAATACCGGTGGTACGTAGTTGGCGAACCGCCCGCGCAGGCCTTTCTTCAGTCCATACCAACCACCGACGGGATTGTCGACGGACCGTGCCCATGCTTCGACGGTGCCGTCTTTCGCCGGCTTCTGCTCATCGGCGTTCCCGAGCAGCATCCAGTCGCCGTGGTCGCGAAGCATGGTGTGCAGGTCGTCGATGCATCGCAACTGGTAACTCAACTGTGTAGTGCCAACCCGACAAACCAGCGCGGGTGGGTCGAGGGTCTCGTCTCGCCAGGCCGAGTACTCCGACCGACCGGGTGGTGTCTTCAGGACCCAGGGGTCGTCGACGGTCCCTGATCCGGTGAATGATGCTGTCATCAGAGGGCTCCTTCGTTACCGTACGGTTACGGTAACTGCTAGGTTACGAATAGGCAATCGATATCTGGAGGTGCCCGGGTGACTACCTACTCAGTGGAAGAGACAATCGCAGCGAGTCCGGAAGCCGTGTGGGCTCTGTTGACGGACGGCTCGAGCATCGCCGACTGGAACACGACCATCGTCTCTTTCGAGGGCGACATCGTCGTCGGCAACGGGATCAAACTGGTGTCGACGGTCAATCCGAAGCGTGCCTTCAAGCTCAACGTTGCCGAGATGAAGGCGCCGCATCGAATGGTGTGGTCCGATGGGATGCCGCTGGGTCTGTTCAAGGGTGTCCGCACTTTCACATTGAGCTCGGTCGGAGATGGATCGACCAGGTTCGAGATGGTGGAGGAATACAGCGGCCTGCTCGAGCCGCTCATCTCACGGAGCATCCCGGACATGACCGATTCGTTCCGCGAGTTCGCCGCCAGCCTGAAACAGGCAGCTGAAGCCGGGAGCTGATGCGATGTCGGGCGATGCTGCTCTCGACGTTCTAGGCGACGCCAACAGGCGCGCCATCGTGCACCTACTCGGCGACGGAGACCGGTCGGTCCAGGAACTCGCTGATGCACTTCCGATCAGCAGACCGGCTGTCTCCCGGCACCTTCGGCTCCTCAAGGAGGCGGGGCTCGTCACCGATCGTGACGACGGCGCCCGCAACATCTACCACCTGCGTTCCGAAGCCTTCGCCGAGGTCCAGGCCACTCTGACCGACCTGTGGGGCAACGCTGCAGCGAGGTTTCGGATCGTTGCCGAGAACCTCGAGGGGGATGACGTTGCCTCCTGAGCCGCTAGTAGTTGAGTTCACCGTGGCGACGTCCACCGCCCGGGCCTTCGATCTCTGGGCGAATCGAACCGCGCTCTGGTGGCCCAGGGGGCACACCATGAGCGGCGAGGATGATGTGGAGATCGTCTTTGAAGCAAGGCCCGGCGGTCGGATCTTCGAACGCACCTCGGCCGGAGTCGAGCACGACTGGGGTGAGATCCTGGCCTGGGATCCGCCCGGTCGTCTTAGCTACCTGTGGCACGTGTTCTTCGATCGCAGCGAGGCGACCACGGTGGTCGTTGACTTTGTGACGGTGGGGCCAACCGAAACCGCCGTGACCATCACCCAAACCGGTTTTGAGGCCTTGGGGCCGGCAGGCGCCGAGCGGCGGCAGCGCACCGGGAACGCGTGGGCCGCCCTCACGGGGCGGTATGCGGAGGCGTGCACCGAGGCGAGCTAGCGCTGCTTGGCCCGCTTGCGATCGCTCTCCACCAGTAACCGCTTGCGCACCCGGATCGCCTCGGGCGTCACTTCAACCAGCTCATCTGCTGCGATCCACTCGATGGCGGTTTCCAGCGTCAGCCGGCGCGGTGGCTTGAGTTTGATTGCCTCATCGCTGGCGTGAGTTCGGATGTTGGTGAGCTGCTTGCCCTTGGTCGGGTTGACCACCATGTTCTGCGGCCGGGAGGCCTCACCGATGATCATGCCCTCGTATACCTCGACACCGGGGCCCAGGAATAGCTCGCCCCGCTGTTGGAGGTTGTCGAGGGCGAAGCCGGTGGTCTTGCCTTTGCGGTCGGCGATCATGGCGCCCCCGATCCGCTGGGGAAGATCTCCCGCCCAGGGCATCCAGCCGGCATGGTGCTGATGCACGAGGGCAGTGCCCCGGGTTGCGGTCATGAGCAGCGAGCGGAAGCCGAGCAAGCCGCGTGCCGGGGCTTCCACCGTGACGATGGTGCGGCCGGCGTCGCCGGGGCGAAGATCGGTGACTTTTCCTTTGCGCGGGGCGGCGGTTTGGGTCACGACACCCACGTAGTCGTCGGGAACATCCACGACTGCCCGCTCAATCGGCTCGTGAGGGGTCCCGTCGATGGCTCGAATGATCACCTCCGGTCGGCTCACCTGGAGCTCGTAGCCCTCGCGGCGCATCGACTCGATCAGCACCGCCAGCTGTAGCTCACCCCGCCCGGCGACCTCGATCACCTCTGGTGATTGCGTGGATCCGATTCTGATCGAGACGTTCCCGAGCACCTCACGCTCGAGACGGTCCCGAATCTGGCGCGAGGTCAGATAACGCCCGTCGCGTCCCGCCAGGGGAGAGGTGTTGACGCCGAACGTCATCCGGAGCACCGGTTCGTCGACTTCGACCCTCTGCAGCGGCACAGGGTGATCGGGATCCGCCAGGGTGTCGCCAATCTCGACCTCCGGGAACCCGGCGACAACGAACAGATCGCCGGCGACCCGCTCTTCGACCTCGACCCTCCCGAGCCCGGAGAAGCCCATCAGTTGCGTGAGCTTGCGCAGCAGCGGAGGCTCCTCGTCGTTGGAGTGGCAGAGGGCAACCTGCGTGCCGGAGCGAAGGGTGCCTTCGACAACCCGACCGATGGCGAGCCTGCCCAGGTAGTCGGATGCGTCGAGGTTGGTCACGATCGCCTGTACCGGAGCTTCCGGGTTGCCGGACGGGACGGGGATAGTCTCGATGATGATGTCGAGCAGCGGGCTCAGGTCGGAATCCTCCGGGGGCATCCCCACTCCAACCGTGGCGATGCCCGCGCGGGCCACACACGACACCACGGGGAACTCGATGTGGTGGTCATCCGCGTCGAGATCGAAGAACAACTGATAAACCTCATCGACGACCTCATCGATGCGGGCATCGGGACGATCCACCTTGTTGACAACGACAACCGCAGGAAGGCCGCGGGCAAGGGCCTTGGAGAGCACGTATCGAGTCTGCGGCATCGGTCCCTCGGCTGCGTCGACCAGGAGGAGGACTCCATCCACCAGCATGAGGGCCCGCTCTACCTCGCCGCCGAAGTCGGCATGACCGGGTGTGTCGACCAGGTTGATCCTGGTGCCCTTCCATTCGATCGACGCGGCCTTGGCCAGGATGGTGATTCCCCGTTCCCGTTCCTGGTCGTTGGAGTCCATCACCCGCTCGACCACGGCTTCGTGTGAGGCGAAGACACCCGCAGTGCGCAGCATGGCGTCGACCAGGGTCGTCTTGCCGTGGTCGACGTGCGCGATCAGCGCGATGTTGCGGATGGAGGTACCGGACATGGCGGCGGGAGCCTAGCGGAGTTGCCACTGGTCGCATTCGTTGTCCGTCACTTGCTGTAGCGTTCGGGTAACGAAGGAGTGACCAATGGGCAGATTTATCAAGCTCCTACTCATTCTCGCTATCGCGATTGGCATCGGGGTTGCAGTCGCCAAGCTGAATGAGATGAGGCAGCAGTTCCTCGCCATGACCGAAGAGGATCAGCGCAGGTATCTGGCGGAGAAGATCGGGGACAAGGTTCCCGAGGAGAAGCTCGCCGAGATCCAGGACAAGGTCATCGAGGGGATCAGCAAAGCCAAAGGCTGATTGCGCTCAGGCGTGGGGATATTGATCGAGACCTAGTAGCTCGATCACATCGGCCATCCGCTTCCGGCTGCCGGCGCCCACCGGCATGCCGACACCGTCGGCGATCCGGTTCATCATCTCGAAGTTGCCGATGACGGCGGCGGCGTCCACCGCAGCTTCCCCACCCAGAGCTGCTACCACCTTGTCACGGGCATCGGCAACGCCGGATCCCGCCAACGTTGCGTTGACCATTCCAATGAGCGCCTCGCCTCCCGGGAGGAGAGGATCGCCGGTGCCGCTGGCAATGGGGAGTAGATCGACCTTCTGGTTTGTTTCCTTGCAGCTCCAACTGAGCATGCCTACGTGTGCCAGAGTTCAGTAGAAGCACTCGTTGATCGCCGAGGTACGGGACGCCACCAGCTCCATCTGGGCTCGGCTCAGACCTCGCTGGAAGGCAGGATTCTGCATCTCCTCGTAAGTCATATAGGCAAATCCGGATAAATGCTCGAGGGCGGCCATTTCCGCCGGAACCGCAGACAGAGTGATCGGGATGTTCGGAGGACCGATCATCGGCACCCAGGCCTTGGTGACACTGACGGGTGATGCCGGCTCCTCGTGCGACGGCTCACCGGCGCTGGGTACCGGCAGAGGCTCCAGGTTCATTGCCAGGCCACGGTGGAATGTATCAACAGTGGTGACCTGAGAGACAACGCCGATCAACTCGACGTAGCGGTAGGGGTCGAGGCCTCTCTCCCCCCAATCTGCAACATGGCTTCGGGTGACTGCGGAGGGACGTTGTCCGAGTAGCGCAGCTGCCTCGATCGCCGGCTCGGGCAGGTCCACCGGCGGGATGTCGGCGGAGGCATATGCAGCGCGGGCAACGGCTGCGATCGCCACCCGCTCTGCACCGGCCCACCAGGTTCCCGGTGACGCCAGCCGCTTCCATACGTGCCGGAAGGCGTCGGCGAGGTCCTCGCGGATGGGTAGCGGGGCGGCGGCGAAGTCAAACATGGGCGGCAGGCTACTCGCTACCTCGGCGCGTTTCAGGAGTGCAGCTCGAGCACATCGCCGTCGACAACCTGATGATCTGGCCCAACCTGCTGTCCGTCGAAGCTGGCTGCTCCCCACACCCGTGCGTAGCGAAGCGAGCGGGCGACGTCCTTGTGCACGAGCCGGGCGACATCCTGCACCGTCTGCCCGCGGCGTACCGTGAACGGGCGGGTCATGTCGGGCTCCTGACCCGGGATCTTGGTGTAGACCCTCACCACCTCGAGCCGTTGGGTGAGCCATCTGCCGAGCTCTTCTAGCCCTTCCCCGGTTAACGCAGAGACGCCCAGGTAGGGATATGTGTAGCCGGTGAGCTCCTCAAAGACTTCCACGTCATCGCGGTACTCGGGTTCGAGATCGATCTTGTTCACCACCAGCAAGGTCGGTAGGTAGACGGCAAATGGGTCGGGGTCGGCGATCGCCTCAGTTATGTCCCCATCGACCGGCCAGCGGTCAACCAGGTGAACTCGGCGGTCAGCCAGCATCTCGTGAAGCGCAGCGATACGGTCGATCGTGCCGGCGTGGGCCAGGTCGGCAATGAGCAGGCAGCAGTCTGCCGGCTGTAGGGCATTGGCGATCCAGGGGATGGGATGTTCGGGAGCCACCGACGGGAGATCAACCAGCTGCAGGTGTATGTCACCCACCGGCATCATGCCCGGCTGGGGATACTGGGTCGCAAAGGGATACGGTTCCGAGGCTGAGTGGGATCCCGTGAGCCGGCTGTGCAATGCCGACTTCCCGCTGTTCGGAGGCCCGAGCAATGCGACCTGGGCCGCGCCGTCGGGTTTGATGACGGTGGGCGGACCGCTCCTCGCCCCACCCTTCTTGGGTCCGGCCAGGGTCTCAGTCAGCTCCTTCATCCTGGTCTTGATGTCGGCGCGGATGTGCTCGGTGCCCTTGTGCTTCGGGATGGTCCGGTACATCTCGCGTAGGCACTCGAGCCGTTCCTCGGGGTCGCGCGCCTTCCGGAAGGCAGCTTCAGCCGCTTTGTACGCTGGGGTCACATTGGCGGGCATAGGGCAATGATATTCGGCCCGAGACGGGTGCGTTCCACTCCGACTTGGCACGATCCGCCCCGCAGGTGGCTAACGTGTGGGCTGTCGCTAGAGCGACGACTCGCCCTGTTTTCCTGATATGCCGTTCACCGGGTCTTGGTCGAGTCAGTTTTCGCAGTGTGAACGGGCAAGGGGCATACGCTCAGTTATGAACATCTACGTAGGGAATCTTCCCTTCTCCACGACCGCTGCAGAACTCGAAGAAGCCTTCTCCCAATATGGGACGGTCGATTCGGCAGCGGTCATCTCCGATAGGGAGACCGGTCGTTCCCGCGGCTTTGGTTTTGTCGAAATGGGAAATGATGAGGAAGCCCGTAGGGCTATCGAAGAACTCGACGGTGCCGACTTCGGCGGTCGCGATCTCCGGGTCAACGAAGCGCGACCGCGCCGCTAAACCCTCCTCCAAGCCAAGAAAGCAGCCGGGGCATCCGCCCCGGCTTTTTTCGATCTGCTTGCGGCCGCTCGACCAATTATCCTGACGGCATGGTTGTTACAGAACGTCACACTGCTCTGCCGATACCAGAAGGTTTGATCTCAGACGAACTCCGCAGCCGAATCGAGCACTCCTCGCGCAAGGAGCTCATCTCTGAGACCTACCCGTATCCGCGGAAGATGGGCCGCGCCCAGTACGAAGCCGAAAAACGCCAGCTGCAGATCGAGCTACTTCAGGTCCAGCGCTGGGTCAAGGAGACCGGGCAGCGCTTGCTCTTGATCTTCGAGGGGCGTGACGCCGCCGGCAAGGGTGGGACAATCAAGCGTTTCAACGAGCATCTGAATCCCCGCGGTGCTCGTGTTGTCGCCCTCGACAAACCGACGGAGACCGAGCGGGGCCAGTGGTTCTTCCAGCGCTACATCCAACGGCTTCCTACCGCGGGAGAGATGGTCTTCTTCGATCGCTCCTGGTACAACCGTGCGGTAGTCGAGCCGGTGATGGGTTTCTGTACCCCAGAGGAGCACCGAATCTTCCTCCACCAGGCACCCTTGCTCGAGCAGATGCTGGTGGAAAGCGGTATCACTCTTTTCAAGTTCTGGTTCTCGGTGAGCCGCGAGGAGCAATTGCGACGGTTCCTGTCTCGCTCTCAAGATGCCCTCAAGCAATGGAAGCTGAGCCCGGTTGATGTGGAGTCGCTGGGCAGGTGGGACGACTACACGGCAGTGAAGCAGTCGATGTTTGAGGAAACCGACACCGCCTGGTCACCTTGGACGGTGGTCCGTTCCGATGACAAGAAACGTGCTCGGTTGGCGACCATGCGGTACGTCCTCACCCGGCTCTCCTACCCGGACAAGAAGGAAGACGTTATCGGTGTGCCCGACCCGAGGATCATCGGCAGGCGTGGCACCGTCTACTTCGGTCGGGCGACCGAGACCAACTGACCCGTGCTGCAAATCCGGGGGTACCAGTCGGCCAAGCTCGCTGCTTGATATTGGCGCCAATTGTGCCGATAGCAGACGATGCTCCCTGCGGCCAGACCAACGCGCGCAACTCCGCTCGAGATCAGCGACATCCACGGACCCTTCCTGCGCATGGGCCTCGTCATGGCTCTGCCTGCTGCTGCGCTCACTTCACTGATCGCCTTCTGGACCCAGGATGTTGGGATGCTGGCTCTCGCTATCGGGTCGTGGGCTGCTACTGCGATGGCGATGATCATGATCCACCTGGGGCGAGAGAACGCCGTGCTCTTCCTTGGTAGTTGCGCCCTCGGGTCGGCTGTGGGTGCCTGGCTTTCGGACATCGCCGCGCTGAAGGTCCTGGCCTCGCTGGCAATCGTCTTTGTTGGTGCCGCTGCGGTCATGTTCATGCGAGGGCGTGCGATCGGCTTCCTGGTGATGCATACCGCATTTCTCTTCGGGGTGCACTTCCTGTGGCATGGCATTGGGTGGCGGGCCTTTACAGAAGGTCTACTCACCTCGATTGCCTTCCTGGCGAGCTCAGTGGGGATGCGATGGATTCGTGACCGTTCCATGGACAGCGCGAGCCGGTTCCTCAACCTGTTCGAGCGAGCGCCCGTTTCTCTCTGGGAGGAGGACTTCTCCCGGGTGGGTGAGTGGCTCGACCAGTTGCGGGCCGATGGTGTTACCGACCTCGCTGCCTACCTAGCGGATAACCCTGCCGCGTTCCGCTACGGCATGAGCCTGGTTGAGGTCGTTCGGGTGAACCGGGAAGCTGCCCGCTTCCTGGAAGTCGATGACCCCAAGGAACTCACCGGCCCCCTCAAGCCGGAGACCTTCCCCGATGATGCTCTTCCGTCGATGCTTGCCCAGTTCGAGGCGATCTGGAACGGCGACGATCATGTCACGATCGAGGTTCGGCGCGGCTTCACGGTGCAGGGCAATCCTCTCGACGGTCTCTTGCACTGGGCGGTCCCGCGCCGTTTCGGCGAGCCTGATCTGAGTCGGGTGATCGTATCGGTCGTGGATGTCACGGCAATCTCTGAAGCGCGGCGCAGCCTTGAGCAGTCACTGAAGTCCCGTGACGAGTTGATTGCCACCGTCAGCCACGAGATCCGGACGCCGCTGACGACGGTGGTGGGGCTCTCCACTGAGCTAGGCGATCACTTCGACGACTTCGGCCGAGATGAAGCGAAGGAGCTGCTGCGCATGGTCTCCGAGCAGAGCGTCGAAGTGGCCACAATCGTTGAGGACTTGCTAGTTGCCGCCCGCACCGAGTCGGGTTCTCTGAAGGTGATCCACGAACCGGTTGATCTTCACCTGGAGGCCAAGGCCACGCTGCGCGGCCTCGATATCGAACACGAGGTCGATTGTCACACCATCGGCGTGATCCCTACCGTGTACGGCGATGCCGGCCGGGTCCGCCAGATACTGCGCAATCTCCTTGTGAACGCCCGTCGTTATGGAGCACTGCCGGTTCGGGTCGTCGTCTTCGCCACCGGTGACGAGGTTCGACTCGAGGTCCGTGATCGGGGGAACCCGATTCCGGAAGGGGAGCGGGATCTGATCTTCGATCGCTACTACCGGTCGCGCCAGCTGCCGGGGATCACCGCTTCTGCGGGTCTCGGCCTCACAGTGTCACGGGACCTGGCGCGTCTCATGGGCGGCGACCTTGCCTATCAGCATGACGGGGAGAGCGTATTCACGCTCGTTCTCCCCCGACCGGATGCAGGGGAGTCCGCCGCCACTGCCTGACCCGAACCGGCACGTGTTACCGTCCGTCGGCCATGGCAACATTCCGCAAGCTCTTCACCAGGACATTCACCCTCGTCTGGGTTGCCGGTTTGCTGCAGGAGCTTGCGTGGAGTGTGATGATCCACTTCCCCGGGTTCCTCTCCGAGCTCGGGGCTACCGAAACCAGTATCGGCCTCCTCTACTCACTCTCGGCCGTGGCCGGTCTGGCGCTCCGCCCGGTTCTGGGTCGGCTCATCGACAACGCGGGGCGGCGCCCGGTGCTGCTGACGGCCGGCATGGCCAACGCAGCAGCTGTGGCTGCGATGATCAGCATTGACGATCTATCTGGCCTGCTGGTGATCCTGTTCGTCGGCCATCGAGTCTTTCAGATTGCCATCTTCACTGCGATGCTGACACTGGGTGCAGACGTCCTGCCGAAGGAGCAGCGAACCCAGGGTCTGGCCATCTACGGGTTGGGAGGCCTCGTCCCGCTGGCGACCGGCGGAGCAATCGGTGACCTGCTGCTCGGGTGGGGAGACTTCGACCTGCTCTTCCTATGTGCGGCGACTGTTTCGTTGCTTTCCTGGTTCATGGTGTGGTTGGTTCCGCCGCAGCCCAACGGCGGGTCGGGCGGGCCTCGCCGCGGCTTCTGGGCCGCGCTGGGCCAGCGCAACCTGCTACCTGTCTGGCTGTTGACTCTGCTCTTCGCAGCCGGCCTCGAGGTCCTGTTCACCTTCATCCGCACCTATGTCGACGAGCGCGGAATCGGCTCGGTTGGTGTGTTCTTTCTCGTCTACGGCGGTGTCGCCATCGTTGTCCGATTGACTACCAGCAGCCGGCTCGATCGGCTCCAGCCCCTTCCGCTCATCGTTGGTTCGATGGCTCTCTTCGCCACCGGGATCATCGGGCTCGGGCTGGCGGACAGCCTGAATGAGATGATCCTCTCCTCAGTCTGCCTCGGCCTCGGCCACGGGATGATGTTCCCGATCATCACCGCCCAGGTGGTGACGCGCGCCCGCGACTCGGAGCGAGGTTCGGCCATGGCCATCTTCACATCTCTGTTCGACCTCGCCGTCCTCACCGCCGCCCCTATCGTCGGCGTCGTCATCGATACTTCCGGGTACACGACAGCGTTTGTCGGTACGGGTGTCGTGGTGGCTCTGGGAGTCGTCGTGTACTCCGTTTGGGAGCGGGCAATCTCCGTAGACCGGGAGCGGATCGAGGTCAGTTGAGCCTGCCGAGGAAGCGGGTGATGACGGCGGCTGTGAGCGGTGCGGCGACTGTCTCCACGTACGCCGTGAAGTCAATATCGGCATGATGGTCGGCCCGGTCGGAGATGCTCCGGAAGACGGCGAACGGCACCCGTCGCTCGGCGCACACCTGGGCCACTGCAGCGCCCTCCATCTCCACAGCGAGGACCTCAGGAAGGCTCTGTCGCAAACTGGTTGCGTCGGTCTCGCTGCTGATGAAGCGGTCGCCGGATGCCAGCAACCCGACGTGAACCCTGGGCGGAGTTGAGGTGGAGGCCACCGCTGCGCTCGCATACTCGCGGGCGGCTTCTTCGAGAAACACAGTCAGCTCGGGGTCCGCAGGTATCTCGGCAACACCGAGTGATGGGACCACGTAGCGGTCGAACAGGGGACTTGCGTCGTAGTCGTGGTGGATCAAACGGTCGGCAACAACGACATCGCCGATTCTCACGTCCGGATCGATCCCGCCGGCGACCCCACCGAACACGACGGCATCGATGTCGAATGCTGCGAGAGCCGCCCCAGCAGTTGCGGCGGCTCCGGTCTTTCCGTAGCCGCTGATGGCCGTCACTACCGCGATGTCGCACAGTGTGCCGGCCACAAATCGTTGCCCTCGAATCTCATGCGGAATCGGGTCGAGAATCTGGCGCTCAACCGCACGGATCTCTTGGTCCATCGAGCTCAGGATGGCTATGGGCATGAACCGGCCTCACGGTGTGGGTTCCGGCACGCTACTACGAGAGGGCGCGCCAAACGATCGGCTCGGTGCAGAGTGGGTTCGGGCTACTTCTCGACTTTGTGCCCGTAGCTCATCCGACGAATACGCTCCTCGACCTCTTTGGCCTTGTCTTCGTCGTACTCATACCCGGAGATGCTCTCCAGCCGCTCCTTCATGATGAGCTCGCGCGCCTTGGACGACGATTCGCCGTTGCTCTTGGCGTTTCTCTTGCGTGAACGTCGGATCATGTTGCTTACCATCGGCCTGCGGGGCGGAGAACTGAAGCAAAGAGTTTCCCGGTTTGCTCCTGCGCCGGATTTTAGGTCGAACGACCCAATTACGTCCGGAAATCGTGCCTTTTTGTGCACCGGATCACGCCAGATTGCGTTCGATCTGACGGGTGGCAACGATCACGGCGTCGATGGAGTCGACCCCCTCCTCTGCGATCTGGCGCATGAACATCAGCGTGCGCCCGTGGGCGTCCGCCCGCTCCTTGAGGAACCTGCGGACCGCCTCGCGCGGGGGTCGCGATCCGGCCCGGGCCAGGACCTTCTCTGCAATCCGGCGTCGCAGTAGGACGAGATCGGCGGCAGCGGCCTGCTGGGCAAGCCGTTCCCAGCGATCAGTCGGGTCGATGGCTGCAATGCGCTGTTCGAGCCAGTCGATGCGAATGGAGCGACCGAGGCGGAAGAACACACCGGAAACCTCGGCAACAGAGCGCCCGGTCTGCTGGGCGAGCTCGATGATGTTCGGTGCGTGGACGAGGTCTTCCATGTACGCATGGTTCCTGGCGATCGGCTCGGCGACACCGGAGTCGATGAGTTCAGCCGCATTCGCTTCCCGGGACTCGCGCCAGGCAGCCGCTCCCATCGTGCCGATGGTTTCGGTCAAGGTTGCGAAGTCTTCGGCGAAGTTGGCGATCACCTCGTCGATTGGGCCCTGCCCGGCGGCGTTGTTGAGGAACCAACGTGTTGTGGTTTCCACCAGCCAGTCAACATCATCCAGCAACGTTCCGACGAGGCTGGGGGATAGCGAGCCGACCTGTGCTTCGACCTCGGCCCACCGCTCTGCTGCGTTGGTGACGGTGCGGGCTATGCGGTACGCCTTCACCACCATGGCCGGATCTGCGCCGGTCTGCTCCATGAGGCGGATGACAAAGGTGATTCCCTCGGAGTTTGTTACCTGATTCGAGACGATCGTGGCGATGAGCTCCCGCCGCAGCGGGTGGTCGGGCAGCAGGTGGGCATACCGATCGGTAACCGGGTCGGGGAAGTACCCGCGAAGGTCTTCGAGGAAGTGACGGTGGTCGATCAAGTCGGATTCGAGCAGAGCCTCATAGAGGCTGCGCTTGGCGTAGGCGAGGAGTACCGCGAGCTCCGGTTTTGTCAGGCCCTGCCCGGCCCGGGCCCTTTCGGTCATCTCTTCCGACGTGGGAAGGTACTCAATGGGGCGATCGAGCATCCCCTGGGCTTCGAGCAACCGCATACCTTGCTCATATGCCTGCATGCCGTGTGCCGACCGGGCGGCTTCCTGCGACAGGATCTGAGCCTGCAAGAAGTTGTCGTAGAGGATCGCCTCGGTCACATCACCGGCAACCGCAGAAACGAGCTCGTCGCGGCCCGTCCGGTCCATCTCTCCTCGTTCCTCCGCCATGCCGAGGAGGATCTTGAGGTTTACCTCCCGATCGGAGCAGTGCACCCCGCCGCTGTTGTCGATGAAGTCGGCGTGGACCAGGCCCCCGGTGGCTGCGTACTCGATCCGCCCGCGCTGGGTCAGGCCCAGGTTGCCTCCCTCGCCGATCACTTTGCAGCGCAGTTCCTTGCCGTTGACCCGGATTGCGTCGTTGGCCCGATCGCCGACTGAATCGTGAGATTCATCGCTTGCCTTCACGTAGGTGCCAATTCCGCCATTCCACAGGAGGTCGGCGGGGGTTTTCAGGATGGCGTTGATCAGCTCATTCGGCGTCATGTTCGTGGTTTCGATCTCCAGTGCTGCTCGTGCCTGCGGAGACAGGGCCACTTCCTTGGCGCTGCGCGAGAAGACCGCTCCCCCTGCGGAAAGCAAGGACCGGTCGTAATCGCGCCAGCTTGTGCGCGGAGTCGTGAAGAGGCGCTGCCGCTCATCGAAGCTGATCTGCGGGTCGGGATCGGGGTCGATGAATATGTCGCGATGGTCGAAGGCTGCCAGCAGGCGGATCTGGTTGGAGAGCAGCATCCCGTTCCCAAACACGTCACCGGACATGTCGCCGATTCCAATGACGGTGAAGGGATCGCTTTGCGTGTCTACGCCTCTCTCCCGGAAGTGGTGTTTGACCGACTCCCACGCCCCGCGAGCTGTGATGCCGAGTTCCTTGTGGTCGTAGCCGCGAGCTCCGCCCGACGCAAAGGCGTCACCCAGCCAGAACCCATAGCGGGCAGCAACGCTGTTGGCGGTATCGGATAGGGCAGCCGTCCCCTTGTCGGCAGCTACAACCAGATAGGGATCATCACCGTCATGAACCCGGCACCGGTCGGGATGAACCACCTGGCCCTCGACGAGGTTGTCGGTGAGGTCCAGCAGCCCCTCCATGAATGTGATGTAGCGCAGGCGCACTTCCTCGCGGATGTCGGTGATCTGATCAGCAGAACGCCGCAGCACGAATCCACCCTTGGAACCGGTCGGCACGATGACCGCGTTCTTGGTCATTTGCGCCTTCATCAGACCGAGAACCTCGGTGCGGTAGTCCTCACGTCTTGTCGACCAGCGAATGCCTCCTCTGGCCACCATGCCACCGCGGAGATGGACACCTTCGACGTCGGGTGCGTAGACGAAGATCTCGTAGAGCGGGTAGGGCCGCGGCATGTTGGGCACTTCTGCCGAGCGGAGCTTGATCGCCACGCTGTTGCGCAGCTCCCTGAAGACGTTGGTGCGCACGGTGGCGTTGATCACTCCGAGCATCCCCCGCAGGATCCGGTCCTCATCGAGGGACAGAACACGATCGAGAGACTTGACTATGTCGGCCCTGATCTCCGCCTCGTCGCTTGAATCTGCGCCGGGATCGAATCGAGCGGCAAACAAGCGGTACAGCTTGGCCGCAAGCTTGGGGTGTGCGGCCAGCGTGTCGTTGACGTAGTCCGCGGTGAAGAGCGCCGCCACCCTCTGCATGTAGGTTCGATAGGCCCGCAGGACGGTTATCTGGTGATGGTCGAGATCGGTTGATACCAGCAGCCGATTCAAGGAGTCGGACTCGGCTTGCCCCTCGAGAACCGCGTGCAGGGCAGCCGAGATGCGGTCTCCACAGGTGTCGATATCGAGCTGCTCGCCGCTGTCGGTGAGTACGCCGAAATCGTGAATGAACAGGTCGTCCGCACCCCGGCGCAGCCTCGTCGGAACCTCCTCGATGATGCTCAAGCCGAGCGCCTCGAGATGGGGCATGATGGCCGAGAGGGGTAGCTTGCCGCCCCGGCGGTAGACGGTGAGCCGCGTGAGCGCGTCCGCCGCGAGGCCGGGCTGCTCGTTTTGCAGGCCGATAACCAGGTCGTGGCCCTGCTCCGCCTGCCGATCGACTGCGATGAGGTCACCGGCAGCAATGCTGAGCTGCACGGATGATCGGTAGTAGTCGGGGAAACGCGGAGCCCAGGTTTCGATGATCCTTGTCGCCTCGGCTTCTCCGACCCGGGCGATCAGGTCGCTCCGCACCCGATCGGCCCAGGTTCGGGTCATGGCGACCACTTCTTGCTCTAGTTCGCTGAAGGGCACCTCGGGAACCTCACCTTCGGCAACCCACACCGTGAAGTAGATCTGGGCCGGATCGGTCTCCCCGAGAGCCAGCTGATAGTCGACGGACGTCCCGTTGAAGCGGTCTAGGAAGAGTTGCTGGAGCTGCTTGCGCAGGTCGGCGTTGAACCGGTCGCGAGGTAGCGCGACCACGATGGCAACGCTGCGGTTGAGCAAGTCCCTGCGCACAAACAGCTTGACGTGCTCGCTCTCCCGTAGCTGCACCAATGCCGCGACGTCGCGGCGCAGGTCGGAAACTCGTGACGAGAACAGGACTTCCTTCGGGAAACTCTCAAAGATCTCCACCGTGACCTTGTGATCGTGGGTGCCTTCGATGAGGTCCTCTTGCTCGACAATCTGCTTGAGCTTGTGATCGAGCAGGGGCACGCGCGATGCCGGTGCCATGTAGGCCTTGGAGGTGAAAAGGCCGAGCAACCGTGCCTCGCCGTCGACATCTCCTTGCTCATCAACCGTCCGGACGCCGATGTAGTCGAGCTTGACCCGCCGGTGCACCGTCGAAAGGCTGTTTGCCTTGGTGATGACCAGCAGATCCCCCGACTCGTATCTCCGGCGGAGGCCGTCGGGGAGGTCGGTCATCGGCACGGGGGTCCGATAGGCGGACCGCGTTTCCTCACGCAGGATGCCAAGACCCGAGCCGGGCACAACGCTGAGGCTGGGCGTGCCGTCGACGTCGCCGACTTGGTACTCGCGGTAGCCGAGGAATATGAAATTGAGGTCGAGCAACCATCGCAGGAACGCCTCGGCGCTGTCGATCTCATCGTCGCCGTACCGGCTGGATCCCTGACCGACGAGATCGACCATCCGCAGTACCCGGGCCTTGAGGGGCTCGAAGTCTTTCACGACGTTCCGCACGTCCCCGAGAATCCCGACGATCGCATCGTGAAGGTCGTCGCGCTCGCGAGCGCCAAGCGCCCGGCTCAGCTCGTAGTGCTGAACCGACTCCCGGATTGCGGCATCGCGGGCGGCCGATACTTCTACGAGCCGGCCGTCATCATCCCGGACCGTTCCGATCACCGGGTGGGTGACGTGCCTGACCTTGATGTCGTGCGCCTGGATTCCCGCAGTGATCGAGTCGATCAGGAACGGGCGATCGCCTGTGGTCACTTCGACGACCGTTCCTTGCGACTTGTAGCCGTGGGTTCCCGGCTCAGCGTTGAAGACCCGTACCCCGATGGGATTCAGGCCGCGATCATTGGTGAAGTGGAAGATGCCTGCGATGTGGGCAGCGAGCGCGGACTCGTCGAGGGCCAGAAGCGGGCCGTCGACCACCCGGCGCATGTACAGCCGGGCGAAGGCCTGCACAACGGCAACAAGATCTGCGGGTACCTTGCCCGCGATCCTCTCCACGGCACCGGCGACTAGCGCCGATGCGTCCTCATTCGTCGGTGCATCCACTGAACGCCAGCCTACCGCCGGTGCTCTTCTGCTGCCCGGGGCGGTCCGCTTGACCTAGCGGAAGCTCCTGCCGTCGACGGCGTGTTGGCGCAGGATCTCGGCCGGGGCGTAGCGGTCGCCGTGGACTTCGGCGAAGCGATCCAGCTTCTCGACCACAGCACCGGCCCCGACACGATCCACGTAGCTGAACGGTCCTCCGAGGAACGGGGGGAAACCGATCCCGAAGATCGCCCCGATATCGCCGTCGCGCGCCGAGCGCAGAATGCCGTCCTCGAGGCAGCGGGCCGCTTCGTTGACGATGTGTAGCGCAAGGCGATCCTGGATCTCGGCCCGTTCCAGCTTGGTCTCGGGGGTGACTCCCAGAACCTCGTAGACGGTGGGGTCGACTCCCTTGCGCTCGCCGCCTTCGTACAGGTAGAACCCGCTCTCGTTCTTGCGGCCCTTCCGTCCGTCGGCAATCAACTTCTCGAACCCGGGCGGCGTGGCGAGACGGTCGCCGAACGCATCCGTCATGACTCTGCCTACCTTGGCGCTGACATCGATGCCGACTTCATCGGTCAGCTGGATGGGCCCAACCGGGAATCCCCAATCGACCATCGCTCGATCGATGTCCTCAACGGGAACGCCGTCCTCGAGCAGCCATCCCACCTCGTTCATGTAGGGGGCGATGGAGCGGTTCATATAGAAGCCGGTCCCGTCGTTGACGACGATCACCGTCTTGCCCTGGCGCTTGCCGAAGGCGACCGCGGTGGCCGTCACCCAATCGTCCGTTTGCTCGGTGACGATCACCTCGAGCAGCGGCATCTTCTCCACGGGGGAGAAGTAGTGCATCCCGATGATGTTCTGGGGACGACCTGCGCCCTCTGCGATCGCGGTGATGGGAATCGACGAAGCATTCGAGGCGAATATCGTCTTGTCACCGGTAACGGCTTCGACCTGCTCGACCATCGATCGCTTCAGGTCGAGGTCCTCGAAGACAGCCTCAATGACAAGATCGACGTTGCCGAACCCGGACCAGTCGGTTGTCCCGGTAGCCAGATGCATCAATTGGGCGGCTGGGCTCGGCTTCAAGCGGCGTCGTTTCACCTGCTTGCTGATCAGCTTCGAGACGTAGGCCAGACCGCGACCGACACCCGCTTCGTCGATTTCTTTGATCCGCGTCGGTACTTTGGCCTTCACGGTGTTGACTGCGGCAATGCCGCCTCCCATCAATCCACCGCCGAGCACCGCAGTTTTGCGGACGGGCACCACCGCTGCGTCGGAGTCGACGCCCGTGTCCCGCTTCAGCTCCTGGGTGGCGAAGAAGATCGACATGAGGGCTTTGGCCTCGGGGGAGACGATCAGGTTCTTGAACTCTTCGAGCTCGACCTCGTAGCCGACCTCGACGCCCTGCTCGACACCGGCCTTGATGGCCCGCAGCGCAGCCGGCGGTGCCGGGTAGTTGCCTTTGGTCGTCTCGAGCATCTTCTCCTCGGCTTTGCTGAAGAGAACTCGCCGCCCGACGGGATTCTCCTCCAGCGCCAGCTGCTGGAGATGGCTCGGGGAGAGGAAGCTGCGAATGCGGCCGATGGTCTTGTCACCCTCTTCGTCCTCGGTGGGTGTGTCCGCCGCTTCGAGCGCCCGCTTCCTGGCCACGTCGAGAAGAACCTCTTGTGGGCACGCCTCATCGATGAGACCCATCTTGAGGGCTCGGCGCGGGCGCACTGAGCGACCGGTCAGGATGAGATCCAGGGCAGCTGCCACGCCAATCAGACGGGGCAGCCGCTGAGTTCCACCTGCTCCGGGGATCAGGCCGATTTGCACTTCGGGCTGGCCGAGCTGTGTCTTCTGTTCATCCTTGGAGGCAATGCGAAGTGAGCAAGCGAGCGCCAGCTCCATGCCTCCGCCCACGCAGGCACCGTGGATAGCAGCCACAACCGGCTTGCCGTGCTCGGTTGCCAGCTTCTCCAATCGCATGAACCCCTCATGGGCTTGGCTGAGCAGGCCCAGCGCCGTATCGGCATCATTGAGGGATTGCAGCCAGCGAATGTCGGCCCCGGAGAGGAAGTTGTCCTTCTTGGCAGAACCGATTACGAGTGCCTTGATGTCGTCGTCTTGTTCGACTCGCTCAATGACGGCGAACACGTCGGCGGCCAGGTCCGGTCCGAGGCTGTTGAAGGACTCGCCCTCCTTGTCCAGGAGCGCAGTTGCCACGCCGTCGGCGTCGACATCGAATTGAATGTGTGTCAGCTTCACGGTTGGTCCTTTCAACGCTCGAGGATGAGGGCGGCACCGAGCCCCCCGGCGGCACACTGGGTGACGAGAGCGGTTCCGTCGCCCCGTCGTTGCAGTTCGTTGGCCATCGTCAGGGCCTGGCGGGCACCCGTGGCGGCAAACGGATGACCTAGCGAGATCGAACCGCCGTACAGGTTGAGCTTCTCGGGATCGATCTTGCCGATGGGCTCGTCACGTCCGAGGTGTTTTTTGGCCCATTCCGCGGACTCGAATGCTCGGAGGTTGGAGAGCATCTGTGCCGAGAACGCCTCGTGCATGTCGACAACGTCGATTTCTTCGAGAGTCAGCTGCCCTCTCTCCAGCGCAATCGGCGATGCAAAAGAAGGCCCCATCAACATCTGCCACGACGGGTCGAGGCCGGCGAAGGCCCACGATCGGATGTATGCCTTCACCTCGAACCCGAGGCGCTTCGCCGTCTTCGCTTCCATCAGAATGACCATGGCGGCACCGTCGGTGAGCGGCGAGGAGTTGCCGGCAGTGACCGACCCGTACTTCCTGTCGAAAGCGGGCCGGAGGGTGGAGAGCTTCTCCATGGTCGAGTCGGCCCGTGGAATCCCGTCCTGGGTGACGGTGTCGTCGTATCGGGGCGGAATGGGCATTGCCATCACTTCGTCGGCGTAGATGCCCGCTTCCCAACCGGCGACCGCCTTCATGTGCGACTCGTATGCGTATTGATCCTGGTCCTCACGGGAGATTCCATTCTCCCTGGCCATCTTCTCGGCGGCTGCACCCATGGTCAGGCCGCTGGCGAGGTCGGCGAGGGCCGGTGGCCGGGGAGCGAGGTCGCCGGGACGGAGTCGGGTGAAGGCCTTGACTTTGGAGGGGAGGTCCTTGGCGGCGTTGGCTGCCATCAGAGCGTCGACGACCTTGTCGTCGTACATGATCGGAGGCTTGGACAATGTGTCGGAGCCGCCGGCAATGACGACGTCGGCATCACCGAACAGGATTGCCCTCGTGCCGTTGACGATCGCCTGGGTGGAGGTGGCGCAAGCTCTGCTCACCGAGTAGGCATCAACGGAAGCCGGCATGCTGCAACGCATGACGATCTCGCGGGCGATGTTGGGGGCGCCGACATCGGCTACGACGGCTCCGGCGATTACCTGGTCGACCTGGTCGGCTTCGAGGTTCGAGCGGTGCAGTAGCTCGTTGGTGACGGCCGCTCCCAGGTCCAGGGTGGAGAGGTCGCGGTATTTGGTGCCCGCCTTGACGAATGGGGTGCGCAACCCCCCGACGATGGCGACTCGCCTTCCGTAGTTGACGCCGGGATGGGACATGGGCACACCTCGCAGACTTTGAGTGAACGCTCCAATTGTGCCACA
>JASJDZ010000030.1 GCA_030065575.1 Acidimicrobiia bacterium | reverse complement strand
CGATGAACGGCATGAGATTGGCCGGGACCCCCTGCGGGTCCTCCCCGATCAGGCCAGAGGGGTGCGCCCCGACCGGGTTGAAGTAGCGCAAGGCGATCATGTTCCAGCGCTCATCCGACTGGTGGAGGTCCGAGAGGATCTCTTCGCACATCAGCTTGGTTCGCCCATAAGGGTTGATCACCGAGGTCGGCGCATCCTCGGCGTACGGGAGATCGTCACTGAGCCCATAGACGGTTGCGGATGAGCTGTAGACGATGTTGCGGATTCCGTGATCGGCCATTGCCTGCAGCAAGGTCACGGTTCCACCGACGCCGTTCTTGAAGTAGTGAAGCGGTAGCGCCATGGATTCACCGACTGCCTTGGGGGCAGCGAAGTGGATGACGCCGTCGAACGAGCGCTGCTTCATGATCTCGCTGAGCGCAAGCCCATCGGTCACGTCTGCCTCGAAGAAGTCGGGGGCAACTCCGGCGATCTGCCGCAGCCGGTCGAGTACCTCTGGCTTCGAGTTGGCGAAGTTGTCGAGCAGGGTCACATCATGGCCTGCCACCAGCAGCGCCACTGCGGTATGGCTGCCGATGTATCCGGTGCCGCCCGTGAGCAGGATTCTCATGATGCGCCTCCTGAGGAGATGAATGGTTCGGTTGGTGACTCGCTTAGCAGGTTGCGTGTTGTCCTCAGGCCCCATTCGTCGAGGGACTCGATGCGGTCGCTGCTGGCGCGTAGGCCGCCCCATCTGCCGACGTACTCGGCCCACTCATCTCGACGTTCTACCTCCGGGCGAGCGAGGATGCAGTCCGGATCGTTGACCCAGAAGCGTCCGTGCTGAAAGGCGCGGGCCCGGCCGGTCATCATCGCCGCTGCGATCGAAGGCTGGCTCATATCGCCATCCATCGGTTGGTAGAGGAAGTGTGTGTCCGGGCTGACGCGCATCGCGTCAACCAGACCGACAGAGGAGAGGATCGGCGCCCCGCAGCCGAGAAGATACGAGTCGCCAATAGCCGCGCGGATCGTGCGGATTCCCTGCTGGTATGCGTACAGCGGCGACACGTCGTCGTATCGGCCGCCCGGTATGGCAGCGGCATAGACGAAGTCGATCTTGAAGAGGTCATACCCCCAGGAGTGCATCGTCGCAAAGATGTCTGTCATCCATTCCATTGCCCCCGGGTGAGTCGTATCGAGGACCAGCAGATCGCGACCCCAGTGGTTGCCCGCAAGGACGGGCGCTGTTGCGCCGCCGACCATCCAGTCCGGGTGCTTCTGTGCCAACTCGGAATCCGGGAACACGAGGAACGGAGCCAGCCAGATGCCGGCGCGACGACCGATGGCCTTGATCCGGTTGGCAATCCCCTCGATCGAGCCGAACCGATCCGTTGGGGTCAGCCAGTCGCCGTGGGCCGTCTGGTAGCCGTCGTCGAGTTGGATGGCTTCGATCGGGAGCTCGAGTCGATCGATTGCCTCGATGTTCTCGACCATGTCGTCTTCGGTGACCTGGGTGAAGTAGTTATACCAGGAGCACCAGATGGTCGGCGGCCGCCGCATCTCCCCGACTCCAGCCGCCTGGGCGAAATCATCTGCCCATCTGGCTAGCGCAGTGTCGAGGTCGCCGGCGGTCGTGTCGATGCTCGCGTTGGTGCGGCCGTCTGCTGCCACCATGATCTTGCTGCCGATGACTTCGGCCCGGATGCTGGGAACGCTGTCCCCGGCATCCGTCGCGGAGAAGATGTGGAACCCGGTCCCGTCTCCGGGGTCGATTGCCAGCAGGCCTTCACCCCAGAAGACATGATCTCCAGGGTCGGTCTCCGGGCGATAACACAACATTCGGTTGCGTTCGCTCCTGGGCCGCCACGGGCGCTTGCGGAGCGAGTAGGTGGTACTCGGGCTCCAGGACTGCCAGCCGTGCTCGGAGATGAGCGCCGACTCTGGAGAGATGTCGATCTCGGCGATTGGTTTCATTCATGTCCTCGGTAAGGGTGCGCCACCGGCACACAAATCAACACACCTAATCAGTCTCGGCCAGTATACGCCGGTCGTTCGGCTGGCAGCTGGGGCTGGGCCTGTTGTAATCTGTTTGAGTCTGTGGTTTCTGGATAGGAGCTCACCTGATGCTGCCAAGGCAGAGGCAGAACTACATTCTCGACAAGATCCGTCAGACCGGCGGGGTCAAAGTGGCCGATCTCGTTCGCGATCTCGAGGTATCGGACATGACCATCCGGAGAGACCTCGATGTTCTGGCGCAATCGGGGCGTGTGGTCAAAGTGCACGGTGGCGCAACCGCAATCAACCAACGTGCTGCGCACGAGCCGGGATTCGGCGCCAAGTCGTCGCTGCAACGTCGCGAAAAGGAAGCTATCGCTGCTGCCGCAGCCGCACTCGTTCAGCCGGGCACCGCTATTGGGCTGAGCGCCGGCACGACGACACACATCCTTGCGCAGCAGTTGCTCGAAATCCCTGCCCTGACGGTTGTGACCAACTCGGTGTGGGTTGCCGATGCACTACACGAGGGAGGAGCCCCGGATCAAACGGTGCTGTTGACCGGCGGCAGACGCACGCCGTCTGATGCGCTCGTCGGCCCCTTTGCCGTGGCGGCGCTCAGGACGGTTCACCTCGATCAGGTGTTCATGGGTGTTCACGGGTTCGACTCCAAAGCCGGATTGACGACGCCGAACATGCTGGAAGCTGAGACCAACCGTGCCCTCGTTGATGCCGGGCGACAGTTGGTCGTAGTTGCCGATCACACCAAGTGGGGGGCGGTCGGGATGAACTCGATCACCACTCTCAATCGGATCGATGTTCTGGTGATCGACGATGGCCTGGATCCTGCCGCCCGCCCGATCATCGAGGAGGATGTCGGCGACATCATCATCGCAGAGGTTCCTGGCCGGGATGCTTCCGGTTGGGAGGCGGTATGACTCTCGCCGCGGCATCCGGCTTCCGCCGCCTCTTTGGCAACGACCCCACCGGGGTCTGGGCTGCTCCGGGCCGGGTCAACCTGATCGGCGAGCACACCGACTACAACGAGGGTGTTGTCCTCCCGTTTGCGATCGCAGAACGTACCGAGGCAGCCATCGCCAGCCGACAGGATGGGCACATCCGGATGTGCTCTCTCCAGCATCCTGGCGAGATCGTTGAGTTGAAGGTCCGAAGCCTCAGCCCCGGCCTGCCCCGCGGCTGGGCTGCATATGTGGCCGGGGTCGCCTGGGCAATGGAGTGCGAAGAGGGCTTCGACCTGGCGATCGACGGCTCCGTCCCGCTCGGCTCCGGCCTTTCCTCCTCCGCCGCGCTCACCTGCTCTGTCGGCCTCGGGCTCAATGACCTATTCGGGTTTGGAATGACTCACCGCCAAATTGCTCGCGCCGCCCAGGCGGCCGAGAACGACTACGTGGGTGCCCCCACCGGTGGGATGGATCAGATCGCCTCGCTTCTGTGCAGATCCGGTCATGCGCTCCTGTACGACGTTCGCGCCGATACGACAGAGCAGGTTCCCTTCGCTCCCGAGGCGGCCGGCCTGAGCGTTCTGGTTGTCGATTCGATGATTCGCCATGGCCATGCAAGCGGCGAGTATCAGTCGCGACGCCAAGACTGCGAGGAGTCGGCGCGACGGCTGAGCGTTCGCTCCCTGCGTGGTGTAACCGTGGCCGACCTTCCCATTGCTCTCGAACAACTTGGTGACGAGCGGTTGGTCAAGCGGACACGACACGTCGTCACCGAGAACCAGCGGGTGTTAGATATCGCTGCTGCTCTGGCACGGGATGATTGGGAGCGAGTGGGACGGCTTCTGACAGAAGCCCATGAGTCCTACCGCGATGACTTCGCCGCCAGTTGCCCCGAGGTCGACGTGGCTGTGGAGGCGCTCCTCGAGGCCGGAGCGCTCGGCGCACGGCTGACGGGCGGCGGGTTTGGCGGTGCGGCGATTGCATTGATCGGGACCGACGACATTGACGATGCCAGGTCGGCAGTCGACGCCGCATACGACGAACGCAACTACCAGCCTGCAAGTATGTTCACCGTGATGCCATCCGCTGGTGCGCAGCGGATAGCCTGATACGGCTTCTGGAGGAGCCCCAATGGACAAAAGCAAGTTCTCGCTCTACAACAACACCATTACCCCTGCACAGGACCGCAAGGCCCTCAAGTGGCAGAACATGTTCATCAAGCAGTTCGGCTACGACGAGAACGAGCACTACGACCTGAGCATCCACAACAACGACTACCTGGGCGATGCTCTCGGTATCCGCGACATCCGGCGGGACGCCGAAGGGGATCCGATCTCAGCCGATAGCGGGGTAATCATCTCCACGATCCGAATGGGGTTCGGCCACTACCGAATCGCCATGGCCGGCGCCTCTGCGGCCAGGGCAATGGGCTTCACGCCTCTCTGGCTCGACTTGCTCTCGATCCCCGGCGTTCCCTCCGATGTCATCAATTGGTGGAACACCAACTACAGCAAGTACTCCCGCCTCTCCCAGCGCTCGAAGCTATTCAACAAGTACGTATGGGAGTCAGTGACTTCAGGCGATCGGACGCTGCCCGGGCTGAACTGGGCTCTCAACAACTACGCAATTGGCTGGCCGTGGCGCTTCCTCAAAGCCAATGCCCGCGACTACCGCAAGAGCGAGTTGTTCGGTCCACTTCATCGAGCTCTGCCCGCAGAGATGCCGATTCTCACTGCCCACATGTGGAATTGCATGGGGGCAGTGGCCGGCGGCATGACGAACGTCGTTGACATGATGTTCGACAACTGGCCGATGGCCTTCCAGCTCACCGAAGGGGCTACCCACGCAGTGCAGTCGCCGTCCGGCTACTACGGCTTCCGGATCATGAACCAGTTCGATGAGAAGGATCGTCTCCTCAACCCGACGCCTGCCGACGCTATCGAGTTCGTCGGCCAGCATGTCGACCATGAACTGGTACACAACATCGAGGTTGACTGTGCGGCCCGGCTGCGCAGGATGGAGAACGGCGAGCCCCGCCGGTTCGTGTTGACCATGGGTGGCGCCGGAGCGCAGCGCGAGCTCTTCAAAGCCATAGTCGAGCACTGTCGCCCGATGATCGATAGGGGTGAGCTGACGCTGTTCGTCAACCTCGGCGATCATGCCGACAACTGGGAATGGCTGAAGGGTGAGCTTGGTGACGCTCCGGTGACGACACACTTCACCTGGGAGGACACCAAAGCCTTCGCCGACGAAATACGCGACGGTGAGGCAAACGGTCTTCACGTCTTCTTGTTCGACAACACGTTCCACGGGGTCTACGCAAGCAACTACCTCATGCGGGTCACGGATGTGATGATCACCAAGCCTTCGGAGCTGGCCTTCTACCCGATCCCGAAGATCTTCAACGAGCGGGTCGGCGCCCACGAGGCCTGGGGGGCAATTCGCAGCGCCGAGCTCGGCGACGGCACTATCGAGACGAGGACCATCCCGCGAACTCTGCAAGCCATCGATCTGATGGCCAAAGAGACCGACCTGATGGAGATGTACTGCGACATGATCGTGAAGAACAAGTCCATCGGTCTCTACGACGGCGCCTACAGGTGCGTCGAGCTGGCAACAGGCAAGAAGTTCGTGCGTGACGAGCTGATCACCACGGAGCAGTAGCGTCCGCCTTGGGGGCCGCCTCGCGAAAACCGAAAGTAAACGATACCCCGATGCTCTTGGTGCGCGGCTGGCAGCGCTTCCAGTTGCCTTTCCCTTCGCAATCGGTCCACATCCATCCCTAAACCGAAAGCAAATTGACACCAAACGAAACTGATCGTAATGTGCTGCAGATGGAGGAGGTCATTCCAGCGGCACTACGTCGGGACCGTATGCTCGAAATGGTGCGCGAGCGAGAGTTCGTCAAGGTCGCCGATCTCAGTTCGATCTTCGGCATCTCGGAGGTCACGGTGCGCACCGACCTCGCCAGTCTTTCCGGCCAGGGCCTATTGGAGCGGGTGCACGGCGGCGCAGTCGTTCGTGACCCCAACTTCATGGTCGAACGGAGCTTCGAGGAGGAGCTCGACGCGTACGCCGCCGAGAAGGCGGCAATCGGCCGGGCGGCCGCCGGTCTCATCAGATCGGGCGAGACCGCCATCCTCGACGTCGGCACATCTGCCGCTGCGATCGCCAGGGCCATCGTCGCCCGCGAGGATTTGGTCGACGTCTCCATCTTCACGTCGGGTCTCAGCAATGCCCTCGAGCTCGAGGCCGCCATCCCGCGCATCTCAGTGATTCTTACCGGCGGTACCCTTCGTCCGAAACAGCACTCGCTGGTTGATCCAATGGCCGGATTCATCCTCGAGAACATCAACGCAGTCACAGCCTTCATCGGGTGCAACGGAGTGCATCCCGAATACGGCATCACAAACGTCAACCTTCCCGAGGCCGAGATCAAGCGGAAGATGGTTGCCGCCGCCCAACGCACCGTTGTTGTGGCGGACGGCTCCAAGCTCGGGAACATCAGCGTGGCAAAGATCGCAGATCTCGCCGACGTGGACCAGCTCATGACCGGGCCATCGGCACCAACCGGTGTCGTGACCCAACTAGTTGAGCTGGGCGTACAGGTCGAGATCGCACAGCCCGAACACGGGTGAAAAACCGGAGTCCGCTCCGGATAGACAATGGAGGAAAACGAATGAAGAAGAAGCTGATTCTGCTTTTTGCGGTTTTGGCCCTCATCGCAGCCGCTTGCGGTGGCGATGATGATTCGTCCGATGATGGAGCCACCACTACTGCGGCTCCTGCGACGACAACCGAAGCTCCGGCTTCCGGTGGTGATGATGTCGCTCTGCGATGGATGACTCGTCCGGATAATCCGGAAGAGGCTGCTGTGTATGGCGAGATCTCTGATCAGCTTGCAGCGTCGCTCGGCTACGACTTGACATACGAGCCGGGCTCGAATGAGGGTGCGGGCTATCAGCAGACACTGCTGACCAATCTCTCTGCCGGCACCGCCCCTGACGTGTTCTGGATTCCCGGGACCGAGATTGCCGACTTCGCCAAGCGCGATGTGATCTTGGATCTGCGTCAATTCGCCGATGCCACCGGGCACAACGATGCCGACTTCTACGAGGGCCCGATGGCCCAGCTGACCACGGAGATCGCGACCGGTCAGCCCGGCAACGCCCTTTGGGGTCTGCCCCGTGACGTGTCGACTTTTGGCCTCTATGTCAACCTCGACCTGATCGCCGAAGCCGGCGTTGCCAACCCGCTCGAGCTCGAAGCTGCTGGTGAGTGGGACATCGCAGCCTTCAATGAGGTCGTCGATGGTGTTGCCGCCCTCGGTGGCGAGATCAAGGGCTACGGCCAGAGCGCATGGTGGGGCCCATACGGTGCCTGGATGAACAACGCCGGTGGCGGGTTCTTCACCGATGACCGGACCGCCTGTGCCCTCGACAGCGATGCTTCCATCGCCGGTCTGACCGCACTGCGCGACCTGTACAGCGGCGATGCCGTCATTCCCTACGGCGAGGATCCGGAGACCCCGTTCCGCGCCGGTACCGTTGGCATGTTCCAGAACGGCCGCTGGGCGACCCCCGGCATTCGTACTGTGGACTTCAACTGGGACGTCGTTGGTCTCCCGAGCGGCTCTGCCGGTCCGGGTAACTGGCTGTTCTGGGGCGCCTATGTCGTGAATGCCAACACGGCCGATCCGGAAGCCGCGTGGAATCTCGTTGCCGCACTCACGGCAGCAGACATCCAGGCTCAGATCTCTGGGCTCGGCGCCAACATCCCCAGCCGCGTGAGCCAGGATGCACTCGATGCGTTCCTCACCTTCACGCCGCCGGCCAACAATCAGGCCTTCCTCGATGGCCTGGCCAACGACCCAACCACTGAAGGTCCCCTGTGGGCCGGCAGCTGGCCGGAGTTCGTGACACTGATGGACAGCGAGATCCAAGCTGTCGTCACGGGTAGCCGTGACATCGCCGACTTCCAGGCGAACATCTGCAGCGAGACATCAGCCGCATTCGGCGGCTAGCACCAACAGTGGGGACCGGGCAAAGCCCGGTCCCCACTTCTTTCTGAGCATTGGAGATGTAATGACCGCCGCGTCCGTGAGTTCCGTGAGTACCAACTCCGGCGAGCCGCGCTGGTTCCTCCCCCTCGTCGTGTGGCGTGTCTTCACGGCGGTCCTGCTTGCAGCGGCGCTTGTCGCCACCGTGATTCAACGGGGCATCGTTGTTGATGGCCCGGTTCGGCTCACGCTGATCCTTGCCCTGATCGGGGGGTTGATCGGTGCCGGCATCGCGATTCGCGGCACACTGCAGCGAGTTCACCTGGGGCGGCTATCAGGGTTCGCCATCGACTTCCTGCTGGTTGTGATTCTTGGCTTCATCGCCCTCAACCGCATGGGCATGTTCACCGGCCTCGATGCCGTAGGCGAGGCATTCAACGGCAACGCGGCACTTCTGCTCATCATTGTCGTTGGGTGGTTTGTCTCCGGGTTCGCGGAGAGAGCCGGCGGCAATCAGCGAAACATCAAGCTGATCGCTCGCTGGACCATGATTGCCGGCGCTGCGATCCTTGCCGTGGCCATGGGCATATTCCCCGGCCTCATAGAGTTCGCCAGCCGGTTGGTCCGCGGCGAGGTGGTCCTCTTTGCGATAGGTGCCGCAGTCTCCGCGGTCTTCGCCCGATTGTTGTGGACCGACGATGCGGCCCGTTTCTTTGGGACCAATCAAGCGCAGAGCGAGGCAATGGACGGAATGCTGTTCGTCGCTCCCAACGTGCTCGGCTTCCTTGCCTTCTTCGCCGGTCCGCTGATTGTTTCTGCGTTCATCAGCTTCACCGAGTGGGATGGGCTGACCGATGCGACATTTGTCGGGTTTCAGAACTACATCGATCTTTTCTCCGACTCTCTCTTCCTCAAGTCTCTTCGCAACATCCTCGTCTTCGGAGTTGTTGCCATACCTCTTGCCGTTGTTCCGGCGTTGCTTCTGGCGGCGCTGCTCAACTCCAAACTCCCCGGGATGAAGTTCTTCCGGGCCGTCTACTTCCTACCGTCGATCGCCGGTGTCGTCGGCGTGACTTTGATTTGGAAGCAACTGTTCAACTCAACCGTGGGTTACCTCAACTACATGATTCTCAGAGTCACCGAGTGGTTCGGTGCCATCTTCGGGGCGACTTGGGAGGCGCCCCAGCCCCAGTGGATATCCGATGACTCGATAGCGCTGATTGCGGTCATCATCCTGTTCATCTGGCAGCAGATTGGCTTCAACACCGTCCTGTTCCTCGCCGGTATGCAAGGCATAGACGGCACTCTCTACGAAGCGGCAGACATCGACGGGGCCGGCCCGTGGGCCAAGCTGCGCAACATCACCGTGCCCATGCTGCGGCCGACCACGGTCTTCGTTGTCGCCACGACGACGATCCTCGGGTTGCAGCTGTTCAACGAGCCATTCATCCTGCAATCGCCCTCCCCGCCATCGGGGCCGAATAACTCGACGCTTACGCCGGTCATTTATCTGTACCAGAACGCCTTCTCGGAGTTCCAGATCGGCTACGCCTCTGCGGTTGCCTGGGCGCTGTTCGTCCTGATCTTCGGGATCACGCTCCTGTATTTCCGCCGGAGCGGCGAGGACGGAGTGTTGAGCTCATGACGACTGCACAGACACCCGAGGCCGTTGCGGCCCGCAAAGCTCAGGCGAAGCGAGATCACAGAAGAAAGATCATCCGAACCATCATCGGGCGGGGCGGCGCCTACGCGGTACTCATCGGATTTGCCGCCGCCATGCTGTTCCCGTTCCTCTTCATGGTCGCAACTGCCTTGAAGACACCTGAGGACACATTCCGGTACCCCCCCAAGATCCTGCCCAGGACCGCAGCTACCGCTGAGGTTGGTGGAGAAGAGGTGGATCTCTTCACGGTCGAAGTTCCCGGCGAAGGCGTGCAAACGGTGTTTCTCGCCGAACCCGGCGTGGAAGCCGGTCTGTTCGCCAGCCTCGACGATCCCGAGACCACGATCTCGTGGCCACTCGAATTTGCTGTCGACACCGGCCAGACCACAACGATCGACGGCGAGACGCTGCCGATCTATGCGGTCACGCAGGGGGCCGAGACGGTTGACCTTGCCTTGGTGAGGAATACCGCGGTGGGGCGGTTTGTCGGACTCGACGACCCGAACATCGAGACCTTCGCCGTTGTCAGGACCGCTGAGCGGGCCGAGTCGATCGACCCGCAGTGGCAGAACTTCCGCGAGATCATCGACCTGCGCGACTTCGACCGATCGCTGACCAACACCATCTTGGTGACGATCCTGGTGGTGGCGGGAACGCTGTTCACGTCGATCACCGGCGGTTATGCGTTCTCCCGGCTCCGTTTTAAGGGTCGGAACGCGATCTTCGTGACTTACGTCGGGTCGATCATGATCCCGTTTGTTGTGCTGATCATCCCGCTGTTCCGCTTGATGGTGTCGTTCGGGTGGGTCAACACGCTTGGTTCGCTTGTCTGGCCGTTCATCTTCAACGCTTACGGAACGTTCCTGATGCGTCAGTTCTTCGTGTCGATTCCGAAGGATCTCGAAGAGGCTGCCTACATCGACGGTGCCAAGCGGTGGAAGATCCTCTGGGCGATCTTCGTGCCGCTGTCGTGGCCGGCGATCGCAACCCTGGCGACCTTCATGTTCCTATACGCGTGGAACTCGTTCATCTGGCCTCTCGTGTCGATCAACGGTGCGAACTCAGACGACTTCGTTCTGACGATCGCCCTGCAGACGCTGGGTGGACAGGCAGGCGAGGGCCCAAATCTGATCTTCGCAGCCATCGTTTTGTCCGTGATCATCCCGTTCACCGTCTTCGTGTTTGCACAGCGCTACTTCGTTGAGAACGTGGCGACCTCGGGGATCAAGTGAGCGGACCAGTGTTGACCGGGTCGGGCTCTGCGATCGCCCCTGCGCCGGTGGAGATGAAGGTGCCCCACCGGCGCCGGAACGCACTCACCGGCGAGTGGGTGTTGGTTTCCGCCGGGCGCACCAGCCGTCCCTGGCAGGGGAGCACGGAGTCACCGGCAGCCGAGGTGCGGCCTGAGTACGACGCAACCTGTTACCTGTGCCCGGGCAACACCCGGGCCACAGGTGATGTGAACCCGTCGTATGAGAGCACGTTCGTGTTCACCAACGACTTCGCCGCGCTGCAGCCGGACGTTGCTCCGGAGTCAATCAGGGATGGGCTCCTGCAGGCCGAGAGTGAGCCCGGCACTTGCCGGGTCATCTGCTACTCGCCGCGCCACGACCTCGACCTGGCTTCGATGCCTCCATCGGGCATTCGCCGGGTCGTCGACCTCTGGTCTGATCAGGTTGCCGACCTATCCCGGACCAACAGATGGGTCCAGGTGTTCGAGAACCGCGGCGCCACGATGGGTGCCTCCAACCCCCACCCTCACGGCCAGATCTGGGCAGGCGCCGCCTTACCCAACGAGCCGCTGAAGGAGGACCGGGAGCAGCGTCGGTACTTCGAGGAGAACGGATCGCTGCTGCTGCTCGACTACCTGGAGCAGGAGTCCGGGGGCCCTCGCGTTGTCGCCTCGACCGAGTCGTGGATGGCCCTCGTCCCGTTTTGGGCGGTGTGGCCGTTCGAGATGCTCGTCGTACCGAAGCGACCGGTCCGGTGGTTGCCCGACCTCGATGACGGCGAGCGTGACGACCTTGCTGCGTTGCTTGCCGACGTCCTCGGCCGCTACGACCGGGTCTTTGACTACCCGTTCCCGTACTCGATGGGTTGGCACGGTGCTCCTTCCCCGGTCGAAGACCATCCACACTGGCAGCTGCACGCCCATTTCTATCCACCGCTGCTGCGATCAGCGACCGTACGCAAGCACATGGTCGGCTACGAGTTGCTTGCGGAGGTGCAGCGAGATGTGACCGCAGAAAGCGTGGCCGCACGGCTGCGGGAACTGGCCACAGCCGGCGTAGACGGATGAGCATCGGGCAGTCGTTCCCGGACGACTTCGTCTGGGGTGTCGCAACGGCGTCGTATCAGATCGAGGGTGCCCCCGAAGCCGATGGCAAAGGGGAGAGCATCTGGGATAGGTTCTCGCGCACGCCGGGCAAGATCCGCAACGGTGACAGCGCCGACGTAGCTTGTGATCACTACAACCTGTGGCGAGATGACGTCGCCATCATGAAGCAGATTGGCGTCAATGGGTATCGGTTCTCCATCTCGTGGCCCCGCGTGTTCCCGAATGGCACCGGTGCCATGAACCCGGCGGGTATCGGTTTCTACGATCGGCTGGTCGACGCTCTGCTCGAAGCGGGCATCACGCCGTTCCCGACTCTCTACCACTGGGATCTGCCGCAGGCACTGGAGGACGCCGGCGGCTGGCCGAACCGGTCGACCGCATTCGCCTTTGCGGATTACGCAGGAGCAGTGGTCGAGCGGCTCGGTGACCGAGTCCAGCACTGGGTCACAATCAACGAGCCCTGGTGCGTTGCTGAGCTCGGCTATCGGGTCGGCGAACACGCACCCGGCAGGCGCGAACCCAAGGCTGCGCTCGATGCCGCGCACCATGTCCTGCTCGCTCATGGCCTCGGCATGGAGGCGGCAAGGGCCGCCGCACCGGACGTTTCTATCGGTATCGCTTCGAACATCGACGTCAAGACTCCCCGTTCCGCCCATCCTGCCGACATCCGGGTTGCCGAGCTGGAGGATGCATACAGAAATCGTTGGTACCTCGACCCCGTTTTCCTTGCGCAGTACCCGCATGACGGCGTGGCCGCTCGCAACTGGGATCAGACCAGCGTGCTGCCGGGAGACCTCGATGCGATCTCGGCACCGATGGACTTCGTCGGCTTCAACTACTACAGCCGCACTGTCGTCCAGGATGAATCCATCAGTGACGCCGAGCGGCCGCAGCCTCTTGTCGAGGCTGACCTACCCCGGACCACCATGGGGTGGGAGGTCTACCCCGACGGACTGCGGGATCTTCTGGTGCGTTTCAGCGACGCGTACGAGCTGCCCCCCGTCTACATCACCGAAAGCGGCGTGGCCTTCCCCGATGAGCTCGTCGACGGTGCCGTGCATGACGAGGGCCGTCGTCGGTATCTGGAGGAGCACTTCGCAGCCGCCGCAGAGGCGCAGGCGGCGGGCGTTCCGCTGCGCGGGTACTTCATCTGGACTTTGATGGACAACTTCGAGTGGGCGATGGGCTACACGCCGCGCTTTGGCCTTGTCTGGACCGACTTCGATACTCAGGAGCGGATTATCAAGGACAGCGGCTACTGGCTTGCCGAAACGATTTCGGGCAGATCCAAGCCGAGGTAGTCGGCGGCGTAGCGAACCATCTCATCCGGGGTCATTGCGGCGCCTCGGTTCCACAAGTCTTCGAATCGTGATGAATCCAAACTCGTCCGGACTGCCTCGATTGATTCATCGATGCGATTGCGTTGCCACGGAGAAACCACGATCGAGGATGGATCCAGAATTCTGCTTGCCGCTGCGTAGAGAACTGCGGCGACTGCGCACTCCCCAGTCAGCAGCGCGCTTTCTGCGACGACAGTGGCTATTTCGGCAGAATCAATCGTCGCATTGTCCACGTGAGCCTGCCGGACGGCTTCGAGTAAGTATGGTCGTGCCGCAACCGGACCTCGCAGTGCCAACGCCGGAAGCGCGCACATGTACGCAACGTCGCGCCGTCGGTCGGAACCGGCTGACTCGGGAGTGACATCGGCGAGCTCTCTGGCGGCCCTCTCAGCGCCAGCCGCGTCATCCCTTAGTAGCGCTGCTTGCCACCTTCCCCAGGTGTACGCAAGCATGTCGTCGGGTCCGAGACTGCGAATGTACTCGTGCTCCCGGTCTAGGAGCTGCTCGGCCTCAGGGCCGTTGCCCTCGTAGCAGGCAACGATTGCCGTCCCGATGTTCAGACTCGCTTCTGCGAACCGGTTGTCGTAGCGCTCGCCCATCTGCTGTGCGAGTTCGAGCATTCCTTCGAGCACGGCACGTGCCTCTTCGAAGCGCCCAACACGCGTCAGGAAGAAGGAGCGTACCCACATCTGATCGGGTGCTCGCAGGTCATTGGCAGCCCGCAGATGCGAGATGCACTGCTCGTTCAGTTCAAGAGCTCCTTCGACGTTGCCGCTGCGAAGCTCATCCATGGCCATGAGCTGCAATGCGAAGCCCATTACTCCTTCCTCTTTGCCGAGGATCCGCGCACGCTCGTAGAGCGATTTGGCCATGGACCTCGCCCTGCTGTGGTCACCAAGGAACGCCTCATTGACCACCGCAAAGCTGAACAATCGCAAGTGTCGATGGCTCATCTCGTCACCCAACAGCTCGAGCACGCTGTCCACGAGGCGCGTGGTCTCGTGGGCCAGATTCCCAATTGCGAGGTAGTTGCGGAACTCGATCGCAGTTGTCGCAGCCACGTCTGGATCGGGGGTTGCGAGAGCCCAGGCAAGAACAGACCGGAAGTTGTCACGTTCCGCGTCTCGCCAGTGATACCAAGCCTCATAGTCTGAGACCGGATATCCCTCTTCAGAAGCAGGGCCATGCTCATTGAGATACCCGGCCAGACGCCGCATCGTCTCGTCTGTCTCTTCGTTCTTGTCCAGGTGCTTGCGGGCGTAGTCTCGGATCGTCTCCAGCATGCGAAATCGGTCGCTCGATGGTTCAGGGGGATCGACCAGCGACGCGTCGACGAGCTGATCCAGGCGTGGGCCGACATCGTTCGGGGTAAGCGGTGCATATCCGCAAACGTGCTCGGCGCCGGCCGCGGTGAAGGTCCCCGCAAACGCACCGAGCCTGCGGAACACGATCTGCTCCTCTTCGGTGAGAACGTCGTGGCTCCAATCCACCATGGCGCGCAGAGTCTTGTGGCGCTCCGGTGCACTCCGGGCACCGCGGGTGAGCAGCGCGTACCTATCGTCGATGCCGTCGGCGATTTGGTCGAGCGTCATCGTGCTCAGGCGGGCCGCAGCCAGCTCGATGGCCAGCGGAATCCCGTCCAGCTGTCGACAAATCGCGGCAACCTGAGTGCTGTTCGTTTCGTCGATCGAGAATCCCCGGTCGAGCAACCGGGCCCGCTCAACGAACAACTGCACGGCTTCGGAGGCGGCAATGTCGCCATCTGCCGGGAGTGACAGTGGGGGGACCCTCACCAGCGCCTCGCCGGTCACGCCCAGGGGTTCCCGACTCGTCGCCAGGATGCCCACATCGGGAGCGTGCTGGAGGACTCGAAGCGCGAACTGTGCCGCTCCGTCGATGAGGTGCTCACAGTTGTCGAGGACGATTAGTGCGACGTGGTCCCGGAGGTGATCGACAACCGCATCGACCGCACCGGTCCTTGGGTCAAGGCTGGCACCGAGCACGCCGGCGGCTGCTCCTGCGATGAGATCCGAGTCGCTTAGAGGCGCCAGATCGATCATCCAGATGCCGTCGGGAAAAGCGTCGTGCAGGTCGGCAACTGCACGCAGTCCCAGGCTCGTCTTGCCGATGCCGCCGACTCCGACCAGCGTTACCAGGCGGTGTTCGGAGATCCGAGCCGTCACGTCAGCCAGCTCCTGTTCCCTGCCGATGAACGAGGACAGCCGCTGTGGAACGTTGGTTTGTTGTTCCTGGTCCGTGCTGTGCGGAGCAGAGATGGACGGATCGTCGGCGAGAATCCGACTCTCCAGATCCGACAGCGAGGCGCCGGGATCGAGGCCAGATTCCTCGGCGAGTCGCCGGCGGTAGTCCTCGAAGCACCGCAGTGCCTCTCGTTGCCGGTCACAGCGGTACAGCGCCACCATGAGCTGCCCGAGAAAGCGCTCCCGTTGTGGGTATTGCTCAACGAGCGACTCCAACTCGGCGGTGACCTCGCAGTGGTTGCCAAGTTCCAGGTCATAGTCCACCCGGTCCTCGATCGCGTGTAGACGCCCTTCTTCGAGCTGCATTCGATCTGCGGTGACCGTCGGACCGTCACCTGCCCCCGACAGCGCCGGGCCCTCCCAAAGACTCAGCGCTTCGCGCAGCAGCGCCGCGGCATGGCTGCGGTTCTTCGCTTGCGAAGCACGCTGAGTCAGGTCCCGGAACTGTTGCCAGTCGAGTTCGCCGTCCTCAACATGTAGGACATAGCCGCCCGGTTCGGTGGTCAGGCGGCTCTCGTCCCCGAGAGCTTGACGCAAGCGCGACACATACTGTTGGACGATGTTCCGTGCCGAAGCAGGTGGGTCGTCCTCCCACAGTTCGTCGATGAGCCGCTGGGTTCGCACCGGTTGATTCGCCAGACACAGCAGCACCGCAAGGAGATGTCGTTCCGCCGGCCCTCCCAGCGGCAGCTCCCGGTCCCGGTCCCTCACTTGGAGCGGTCCCAGAATCCGGAACTCCATGTCCTGATCGTACGCGGCAACCAGACCGACCGGACCGCGTTTCGGGAAGAGATCCTTCGGGAGCCGGACATGAAGGAACGACGCAGGTAGCCGGGCTTCAGCCGGCATTCAGCGCTACTAAAGCGACCTACGTCATGGTGATGACAGAGCCTGATACTCAACCTGATGGAAGGAGGCTCGACATGATTGCCAGCTACAACGGAGACATTGGAGCCTGGTTGACGTTCTGGGTTGTGACTCACCTGCTGTTGCAGGTGATCGCCCTCGTCACCATGGCCCGCAACCGCAACACCATGGAGACCCGTCTCATCGTGAAGTGGACACTGCTTGTTGCCCTGGTGCCCGTCCTCGGGTTCCTTGCGTACTACTTCTACCTCATGGAGGAAGCCATTCACCGCAACACGGTGGGTCGCGCTCGCCAGGACAACGTCGCTCCATTCCTCCATAGCCCGTTCTTCCCAAGCAATGAGGAAGGACGAGGCCGTGGCTAGGGGATTGACCGATCGCAGTCCTGATCAACCCGGAGAGGAGCTAGCAATGTCGAACCATTCGAACGGGGAAAAGGCCGGAACGGTAGTCGTGGTTTGTGAGAGCGAACGGGGTCGTGCCGGAATGGTTGCCAAGGCTGCCCGCGATGCCGCTCGGGCACGAGGCTACGGAGCAACGATCGGAGTCATCGACGATCTGGCGCCTGCGACTATCGCATCCGCTGATTTGCTCGTCGCCGGATGCTGGATGCCGGGCAAGGCTCCATTCGGCGATGAGCCGATGCGGCGTCTGATCGAGTGGATCGACTCGTTGGAGCCATTGGATGCCAAGCCGATCGGTGTCTACTGCACCTATCGGTTCTTTCCGCATACCTTCGCCGACACAGCTACTCGGACTGCCGAGACAGAGCACCTGCTCAAGGCGAAGTTCGAGGCCAAGGGCGGCAGGGTGCTTCTGACGAAAGCGATCCACGTCAACTCGGTCGAGGACGACACGGCGAGTTTGGTGGATGAACTGATCAACCACGTCGTGGCGGCCTGAGATTTCGTGCACGGCGATGACGAGGAGATGACTGCCGATGCCTAGTGGGACGGCACCGCCGCGGCAGGCGACGCACAAGCTGATCTTGTTCGTTCTTGTGCTGCTAGTTGCCTCGTGTTCGCCGTCAGGAGTCAATGAGGTGATGGTGCCGATGCCGGGCGACATCGCCTCCCGAGATGCGGCTGCCGACATCATCCGCAATCGGTTGGACGCCATCGTGGTGGGAAGGACTGAGGTTTCCACGACCGAAGCCGGTCTCATTCTCGAAGTGCCTACCGGTACGAGCGAGGAAGCCCTCGACCTGGTTCTGGCCAAGGGCGAGATCACTATGAGGCCCGTGCTCAGAGCTGTTGTGGACACCGAGTCGGCAGTACCTGGCGGCGGCACCATCATGGCGGAGGAGGATGGGGTCTCGTACGAGGTGGGCCTCCCCTTTGTTGATAGCGACGACTTCGTCGATGGGCAGGTCCACGTGCTGGATGGCCGACAACACGATGGGCTGCTCGTGTACCCGACCTTGACCCTGTCGGGCCGAGATGCGTTCGTAGTCGCAACGAGGACTCTGGCCGGGCATCCCCCTGATGACCCAAGACGTCAGATGGTCATTGCCCTCGACGACGCCGTATTCTCCGCCCCCAGCGTGGCCGAGGATGTGAGTCCTGAGGAGGGACTGTCCGCCGACTCGATCGTCTTGACAATTGAGCCAGGCCCCCACGCGACTGCAATGGCTCATGCAATCGCGTCGTATCTTCGCTTCGGTCCGCTTCCCGTTGATCTGCGCCTGTCGGAGTAGCCGAACACGGATCGCGGGCGAAGGATGCCCCCAGTCCGATAGGATCGCGGTGCACTCAAATCCGCCGGAGGCCGTGGTGGCGTTTGAACTCGAAGATCGATGGATCTGGGACTTCTGGATCACCGAAGTCGGCGGCACCTATCACCTGTTCTTCCTCCAGGCTCCCCGCTCGCTCGGCGATGCGGATCTGCGTCATGACAATGCAGCAATCGGACACGCCACGTCCTCTGATCTGGTCACCTGGACTGACCTCGGGACCGTACTCGAAGCCGGCTATCCGGGGGAGTGGGACGACATTGCCACCTGGACCGGCAGCGTGATCGAGCACCAGGGTCGCTGGTGGATGTTCTACACCGGCAGGTCGACGCTGGAGAAAGGCCGGGTCCAGCGCATCGGGGCTGCGGTCTCCAACGACCTCAACTTCTGGGTCAAGCATCCCAGTAACCCGCTTCTGTCATCTCATCCGTTCTGGTACGCCCATGGCGACAAGAGGTCCCGTTCGACGGTGGCGTGGCGCGATCCCTGGGTGTACCCCGTAGAAGATGGATTCGAGATGCTGATCACCGCCCGGGTCAACGAAGGCCCCGCCGCCGATCGGGGGGTGATCGGCAAGGCCTTCTCCAGCGATCTGTCGCTATGGACTGCATTGCCCCCGCTAACCAAGCCGGGCGGCTTTGGACAGATGGAGGTGCCGCAACTGGTGCCGTTGCGATCCCGACAACTCGTCATCTTCTCCTGTGCCCGATCTGCTTTGGCTCCAAGTCGAGCCAAAGCGGACACACCATCGGATTGCTATGTACTCGAGGTCGGAGGAGGGGGCGCTCCGTATCCGGCAACCGAGGCCACCTTCCTGAAGACACCCAACCTGTACGGGGTGAGGGCGGTGCGCGGACCCGACGAGTGGGTTGTTCTCGGCTTCGAGCAGCGCAACGATTCAGGCAAGTTCCCGGGGCGGATAACTGATCCCATTCCTCTCGACGCCGTGCTTCCCGCAAACCTGCGGGCGGCCCTCCGGTGATCGTCGCCATCACACGACCGACCGGTAGTGAGCTCGCCGACTGTGAGCTGACCCACATCGACCGTGCCCCAATCGATGTGGCCCGAGCCTGTGAGCAGCATGAGGCGTATGTCGATGTGCTGCGGTCGATCGGTGTGGAGGTGGTGGAGTTGGAACGGCTCCCGCAGCATCCCGATGCCGTCTTTGTCGAGGACACGGCCCTGGTGCTCAACGAGGTCGCAGTCGTGTTGCGACCGGGCGCAGCGTCGCGCCGCGGCGAATCCGCGTCGGTGGCCCGCGCGCTGGCCACCTATCGCAACGTTGTGCAGCTCGAGGCTCCGGCGACCCTCGACGGGGGCGACATCATTGTGTTCGGCCGGAAGATCCTGGTGGGGCAGACGAGCCGCACCAACCCTGCCGGGATAGGTGCTCTGGCCAATGTCGTCGAGCCGCTCGGCTACGCAGTTGAAACCGTGCCGGTCCATGGTGTTCTCCACCTGAAGTCCGCTGCCACCGTCGTCGACGACGCAACCCTTATCTACAACAAGGGCCAGGTCGACCTTGGATTCCTCGGCGCCCGGCTGCTCGAGGCGCACCCCGATGAGCCACAGGGCGCCAACGTGGTCAGGATCGGAGAGGTGCTTCTGGCCGACGCTTCCGCTCCCCGGACCCTGGAGCTGCTGAACGAGCACACGGAGCACCTTCGGCCGGTTCACGTCGACGAATTCGCCAAGGCCGAGGGCGCCATCAGCTGCAAGTGCATCATCTTCCCGGCTTGACCGCGCCCGATCGGCTCACCCGCCGCTGGAGGCTGCCTCCATTGCGAGGGCGATGGCTCCTACCAGTCCTGCATCCTGCCCAAAGGCCGGGGCCACAACGTAGTGGTCGAGCGGTCCCCGCAGAGTGTCGCTGGTCACATAACCCGCTAGCTGATCCGCCAGGTTCTCACGGGTCAGTTCGAGTAGGCCTGACTGCTGCATGACGCCGCCGCCGAGCAGGATGCGTTGGGGAGCAGCCACGTAGGTGAAGGTGCGGAGGGCTTGCGCCAGATAGGTCGCTTCGAGGTCCCAGACCTCCCATTGCTCGCTGAGGTCGGCCCCCGGTGCTCCCCATCGATCGGCGATCGCTGGACCCGATGCCATTCCCTCCAGACATGCGCCATGGAAGCGGCAGAATCCGGCGAAGTCGTCACCGGAGACCCGCTCGACCGGGACGTGACCCATCTCCGGGTGGCCCATGCCATGGTGAACCTTCCCGTCGACGAACAGACCGCCACCGATCCCGGTTCCGACGGTGATGTAGATGAAGTGCCGCAGGTCCTGGGCGGCTCCCCAGCGCCACTCGCCGAGCGCCGCCCCGCCCACGTCGACGTCTATCGCAGCGGGTACTCCCAACTCCTCGCGAATATGGGAGAGCACCGGGGCGTGGCTCCATCCCGGCTTCGGAGTGCTTGCGATCGACCCGTAGGTGGGCGACTTCTCCTCGAGGTCGAGCGGCCCGAAACACGCAATCCCAACAGCAGCGATCCCGCCCCAGTTGCGGATGAAACCGATAGTGGCCGCAAGCGTCTCCTCGGGGCTGGTTGTCGGCACTGTGATATCGGCGACGATGTTGCGTCCCTCAGCTATCGCCACCCGGAACTTCGTACCGCCGGCTTCGATGGCGGCGTAGTGCTGACCACTCATGGGCAACACAATATCCGGCTGTTCGCCGCTGCGGTATCCTCGCCGTTCCACCCGATCTAGGACTGCGAGCTGCGCCGAACGTGCCGACCATGAACACGACCCTCCGACCTTTCACCCTCGATCCCGTTCTTGTGCAGAAGCCGTGGGGAGGCCGCCGGCTGACGCAGTACGGCAAGCACCTCCCGGAGGGAGTCAAGATCGGGGAGAGCTGGGAGGTGGCCGACCTCCCGGACAACGTCGCATCGGACACCGATGATCCGCGCTCCCGCGTCTCCTCCGGACCGTTGGCCGGGATGTCGCTGCAGGAGGTCATCGCAGCGGCCGGCGATGATTTGCTCGGCCCCGTGCCACCGACCAGCGAGGGACGCTTCCCGCTGCTCGTCAAACTGCTGGATGCCAGGGAGCACCTCTCGGTTCAAGTTCACCCGCACGAGGGATACGTAGCCAACCATCCGGGAACCCGGCTGAAGACCGAGTCGTGGTACGTGGTAGATGCCGACCCGGGATCGGTGATCTTTCATGGTCTCGCCTCTGACTCGGACCTGGTCAGCGTTCGTGAGGCAATCGGGACTCCTGCCATCGTGCCTCACCTTCGCACCGTGGAGGCGGTGCCGGGGAGCTTTCATCATGTTCCTTCCGGTTTGGTCCACTCCCTCGGCGCCGGAGTCATGGTCGCTGAGGTGCAAACCCCGAGCGACACCACCTTCCGTCTCTACGACTGGACCGATGAATACGGGCGAGCCCCGCGGCAGATGCACCAGGAGCAAGGCGCCGCAGCCCTGGTTGTGCACCCGGAAGGCGCCGACAGTCTTGCGCCCTGGTCTCAGCTCGGGGTGAGAGAGGCAATCTCCAACCGGCACTATTGGATCCGCGAGCATCGTCATGATGAGGGGGGCTTCGAGCTTTCGAGCCTGCCCGGGCCGCGGGTTCTCATGGTGATCTCGGGGACAGTGGCTGTCACCGATCTGGTGCTGGAGGAAGGCAGCACCGGCCTCGTCCCGGCCTGTGCCATCGACACGGTGGTCGAGGTCGACTCAGCTGCGGTGTATCTCGAGATCGGTCTAGGCGTTTAGCCGGGCCGCGGTATCGTGGTGGCTCGACGAGGAGGCGCGATGCGCATACTGGTTGCGTACGGTTCGAAGATGGGCGGCACCGAGGGCCTGGCCGAGATGCTCGGTGCCGATCTCAGCGACCTTGGCCACGTCGTCGAGGTGAAGTCGGGTAGCGATGTCTCTTCCGTATCCGACTTCGATGCCGTTGTGGTGGGAGGTGCTCTCTACTACTTCATCTCCTGGCACAAGGATGCCAAAACCCTGATCAAGAGACACCTCGAGGAACTGCGCACCAAGCCGGTCTGGGTCTTCAGCAGCGGTCCACTCGACGACTCCGCTCTCGAAAAGGACATCCCTCCGATCAAGTCCGTGCAACGGCTGATCGAACGTGTCGGCGCTCGCGGTCATGTCACCTTCGGTGGTCGGCTCGAGGATGAGAGCGGGGGTCTCCCCGTCGGGGACTGGCGCAATGCGGAACATGTCCGACGCTGGGCCGAAGAAATCGATCGCAATCTCACCTCGGTCGGATCATGAGGCTGGTGTCTCGACGTTTGGGCGCAGTTGGGGTTGCCCTGTTGCTGCTGGCCGGGGGATGCTCAGAGGACGACGGCGGGATCACGATCACGACCGGTATGCCAATACAAGTCGCGCCCAAGACGACGGCTCCACGCACAACCGAAGCGCCCGATACGGACGAGGTCGCCGAGTTCACCCCAACACTCTCGGAATGGTCGGAGGGCATGGCCACCCTCACGGTTCCGCTCGACCACTCAGATCCAGGCGGCGCCACCATTGAGGTGCCCGTGGCTCGTGCCGAGGCGACGGATCCCGGGCGGCGCATCGGAGCTCTGTTGATAAACCCGGGTGGACCGGGTTATCCCGCCTCCCCGTTGGTGCTGTTCGCGGACCAGGTCTTCACCGAGGAGCTGAGGGCCCGCTTCGACATCATCGGGCTCGATCCGCGCGGGACCTTCCCAGATACGGCGGTCGACTGTCTGGGCAACCTCGAAGAACTGTGGACGACGGTTGACTACTCGCCCGACGCTCCGGGTGAGCAGGAGGAGCTCGTCGCCACGATTGAAGGCTGGGTGGATGATTGTGCCCAGCGCCATTCCGACATGCTGGAGCACGTGTCCACAATGGATACGGTCGATGACATGGCAATGCTCGTTCAGGCGCTCGGTGAGGACCAGGTCTCCTACCTCGGGTTCTCCTACGGGACCGCCCTGGGAGCCGCCTTCGCAACCGAGTACCCCGAGTTGGTTCGTGCTGCGGTCCTCGATGCGGCCTTCCTACCCACGGACAATCCGTTCGACTCAGTACTGGATTCTGCCGCGGCCATGGAGGAGTTGCTGGTCCGGGTATTTGACGAGTGTGACAACGATCCCGCGTGTCCCATCACCGGGGGAGCGCAGGTTGCGTTTGTCGAACTGGCCGCAAAGGCCGATGCCGAGCCGATCAGCGGCAACCGCCTCCTCCCTACCGTCAACGAACAGGGCTTCGCCGCAGTTATCCGTTTCAGTGATGTCGCGTATGGCGGTTCGGCGCGGCCGCTGCTCGAGGCTGTCGCCGAGGCGAACCGGGGCGACTACTTCAAACTGCAGAGCCTGCTGGCCGATGCCATCAACCTTCTCGAAGCCGGCGGTTCGGTGTTGGCGATCTCATGCATGGATTCGCCCTATCGGGAGATGCCACCCCTCCCTGACGACGCGCTGCAGCAGCTGGAAGCGATCTCGCCGACCATGTCCGCCGTGTTCCCGACTCCGGAAGGGTTCGATCCGTTCTCGGTGCCGGATCAGTGCATGCTATGGCCCGCCGGGCCCGACCCCCTTCCCGACCCTCTATCGGGCGAGGGAGCAGGGCCGGTATTGGTGGTTAGTGCGACCGGGGACCCGGTGACCCCGCTGGCCAGTGCCGAGAAGCTCGCACAAGGCCTGGTCAACGGATCGTTCCTAGTTGTCGAGAGCGATAACCACGGCAGCTACCAGATCGATGTGCCGATCCGAACCGAGGCCCGTCGGTGCGCCACGGAGTACATAGACGGCTTCCTGATCAACCTCCAGGCTCCGCCGGACGGAACCGTGTGCACCGAACCACCGCCAGATGAGTCCGAGTCGGAGGAAGCCGAAACGAGCGGCGGCTGATCGCCTCACCTCCCATATCGTTCTTGCGTCCGAGAGCGGAATATCTTCTGCCGTGGGACGCCAGAATGAGAGAGAGGGTTACCTGGGGAGGGTCGCTCCCGGGTACGGCTCGTCCCCGAGCTCGGATTGGAGACGGGCCAGCTCCGCGGCGAGCTCGGTGCGGATCTCGGCGTAGGCCGGATCGGCAACGACGTTGTTGAGCTCGAGCGGGTCATTGACCAGGTCGAACATCTCCCACTCGATCGGATCGATCGGACCCTGCGCGCCTTCCTGGCCGAGCGGATCGTTGTAGTAGCAGATGAGCTTGTGTGTCCTGGTGCGCACGCCGTAGTGGGCCGGTGTGTTGTGCGCACCATCCCGGTGCATCCAATACCGGTAGTACATCGACTCCGGCCAGTCCTC
>JASJDZ010000073.1 GCA_030065575.1 Acidimicrobiia bacterium | reverse complement strand
GGCGTGAATCAGGTGGTTGCCGCCGATGGACAGCCCATCTCCGTCGCCGGTGATCACCCAGACCGTGAGGTCGGGGTTGGCGAGCGCAACACCTGTAGCGATCGCCGGGGCCCGGCCGTGAATGGAGTGCATCCCGTAGGTGTTCACGTAGTAGGGGAACCGCGACGCACAGCCGATACCCGAGATGAAGACATGCTTCTCCCGGTCGACGTCGAGGGAAGCCAGGAAGTTTTGCACCGAGGCCAGGATCGTGTAGTCCCCGCACCCGGGGCACCACTTGACCTCTTGCCCGGACTGGAAATCCGCTCGGGTGTAACGAGTGTCTGTGGTCATGACGGGTCCTCGAGTAGGTCGATGATCTTCTTGGTTACTTCGTTCGCCATGAAGGGCGCCCCTTGCACCTTGCTCAGCGTGACCGCAGGTGTGAGGTACTTCGCTCGCAGCACTGCAGTCAGCTGCCCCAGGTTCAGCTCAGGGACGAGCACCTTGTCATAGCGAGCCAGGATGTCGCCGAGGTTCTTCGGGAACGGGTTCAGGTGGCGGAGATGCACGTGCGCCGCCGAGTAGCCGGCTGCGTTTGCGTTGTTGACGCCGGCCCGAACGCTGCCGAATGTGGATCCCCAGCTGACCACCAGGATGTCGGCATCGTCTGCACCGAGCACCTCCAGGTCGGGGATGTCGTTGGCGATCCCGTCGACCTTGGCCGCCCGGGCCGCGGTCATCATCTCGTGGTTGTCGGGGTCGTACGAGACGTTGCCGGTGAGGGCTTCCTTCTCGAGACCGCCGACTCTGTGCTCCAGCCCGGGCGTGCCGGGAATCGCCCAGGGGCGGGCTCCGGTGACCTCGTCCCGCGCGTACGGGTAGAAGACGCCGTTCGGCCCGTTGGGCTCCGTGGCGTGTTCGACATCGATGGGCGGGAGGTCGTCGAAGTCCGGCAGACGCCAGGGCTCTGCCCCGTTGGCCAGATAGCCATCGGAGAGCAGGATCACCGGGGTCATGTACTTGAGGGCGATCCGGGCCGCCTCCATGGCAATGGCGAAGGCATCGCTCGGCGAGCTCGGTGCCAGCACCGGGAGAGGGGCCTCGCCATGTCTGCCGTACAGCGCCATCATCAGGTCGGACTGCTCCACCTTGGTGGGGAGGCCCGTCGAAGGGCCGGCTCGCTGCACGTCGACCAGGATGAGGGGGAGCTCGGTCATGAGGGCGAGGCTCATCGTCTCGCTCTTGAGGGCCACGCCCGGGCCTGAGGTCGTCGTCACTGCGAGATGGCCGGTGAAGGCAGCGCCGAGCGATACGCCGACTCCGGCGATCTCATCCTCGGCCTGGAACGTCTTGACCCCGAAGTGCTTGAGCCTGGCGATCTCTTCGAGGATGGAGGTTGCCGGTGTGATCGGATACGACCCCAGGAACAGAGTCAGTCCCGCCGACTTGGCTGCGGCGACGAGTCCCCACGCGAGGGCCTGGTTTCCCGTGATGTTGGTGTAGGTACCCGAAGGAAGCTTGGCCGGCAGGATCTCGTAGGTGTGGTGGAACTCCTCGGTGGTGTTCCCGAAGTTGAACCCGGCGCGAAACGCCTCGATGTTGGCCTCGGCAACCGGGGTGCCTTCGCCGAACTTCTTCTGTACCCACTCGTAGATGGGCTCGGTCGGGCGGTTGAACATCCAGGAGATGAGTCCGAGGGCGAAGAAGTTCTTGGAGCGCAACACCGAGCGCCCCTTGACCCCACTGTCGGCGACCGCCAGCTTGGTGAGCTTCTCCATCGGAGCAGTCATCACGTGGTAGTTGGAGAGACTTCCGTCTGTGAGCGGATTGCTCTCATAGCCCGCCTTGTCCAGATTGCGCTGATCGAATGCATCCTCGTTGGCGAGGATGAGGCCTCCGGCTACAACGTCGCGGATGTTCGACTTGAGTGCGGCAGGGTTCATCGCGACTAGTACGTCGGCCTCGTCGCCATGGGTGAGGATGTCCCAGTCGGCGATGTGGACCTGGAACGAAGAGACACCAGCAAGGGTGCCCTGCGGGGCGCGGATCTCCGCCGGATAGTCGGGGAAGGTGGCGAGGTCGTTGCCAAAGGCCGCCGACGACTCGGTGAACCGTGTGCCGGCCAGCTGCATCCCGTCGCCGGAGTCGCCGGCGAAACGGATGACCACCCGATCCCGCTTTTCGGGTGGTTTGGGGGGAGACAGGGTCTCTTCCTGCATGGTGCAAGCTCCTACGAGGGGCCGTTTCTCTGGCCCCAGATTGCCAGAATTACCGCTCGGGACGAACCGCACGTGCGTTCCGAACTGATTAGCCAGTTTATGCACATCGACGCAGATTGGGGTGCGTTATTTAGGCCTCGGCAAAGGGAGGCCGGCGATAGCGGCTGATGCCGATTCTCTCGAGTTCCGCACCTAGCTGCAGCAGCCGATGCTCCTCCCAGCGACGGCCGATGAACTGGACCGACGGTGGTGGCGCTCCGTCCAGATCGAGGGGCAGCACAATCGCCGGAAGCCCCGTGTGGTTGACCACTGCGGAGTATCGAGAGAGCTGAGGCCGGTACGACACTTGCTTGCCTGCGACCTCGATCTCCTCTTCGCCGATCGGCTTGACCGCGGCCGCCACGGCCGGGGTGAGCAGGAAATCGCACTGCTGTAACGCTGCCTCGGCGGTGTGGCGGACCCGGGCGCGCCACTCCTGAGCTGCAACGTACGCAAGCGGATCGATGTCGAAGACCTCGCTGAGACGTTGCGACACATCGGGTCCGTAGGTCTCGGGACGGCTGTGCCACCGTTCGTGGTGAACGACGGCAACCTCTGGATAGGCAATGTGCTCGATCTCTGTCCCGGGCTTCAGATCCGGCAGGTCCAGGTCTATCACTTTGGCCCCTGCAGCGGAGAGCTCACCCCTTGCATTGGCAAACCCGGCGGCGACTGTCGCAGTCTGTGGGAGGTCTACCCAAGGATGAGGGATGCCGACGGTGAGTTCCTGGAACGGTTCAGCTGCCTCTGGGGACAGAACCGGCTTCGGAGCCGACCAGGGATCGTCCGGGTCGAAGCCGGCGATCGCCATGTACACCAGGGCCGCATCATGGCTGGTGCGGGCGAGCGGCCCAACGGTGTCGAGCGACGGGGCAAGCGGGAAGACACCGCGCAGGGGAACCCGCCCATGTGTCACCTTCAAACCGACAACACCGCAGAGCGCAGCAGGGACCCGCACCGACCCGCCGGTGTCGGTTCCGATTGCTGCTGCCGCAACTCCTGCGGACACGACGGCTCCCGAGCCTCCCGACGACCCGCCCGGGGAGAGCGCGGTGTCCCACGGATTGTGCACCGGACCGAACCAGTGGTTCTCGCTGGAGAACCCAAAGGCGTACTCGTGGAGGCCGGTGCGTCCGATGATGACCGCTCCCGCCGTCTCGAGCCGGTCGACGATGGTGGCGCTGCGCTCCGGGATCGCCGTCGGGTAGCTGCTCCCGGAGGTATTGGGGAAGCCGGCGTGGTCGATGAGATCCTTCACCGCCACCGGAACTCCTGCGAGTGGGCCTACCGGCTCTTCGGAGGCCACCTGCGCATCGATCCTTGCGGCGGCCGCAAGGGCCGCATCGTGTTGGAGCAACGTGAAGGCGTTGAGCCTCTCCTGGCTTCGCTCGGACCGCTCCAGGTGATCCGCAACAACTGCGCTGGCACTCACTGCCCCGCCGGCTACGGCGTGTGCGATGGCAGAGACGCTCTTGAAGTCGGCGATCATTCCCAGGTGACTTGCTCCTGGCTCGGGAAGATCGAGATCCAGATGCGCCCCGCCGGTACGACGATCGGAGTCCCGTCCTCGAGGCTGAGCTCGAACCGCTCTCCGGCGGATTCCCTCTGCCAGGTTCCCTCTACAACCAGACCTTCGTAGAACACGTATGCCGCTCCGCTGCCGACGGTGTCGAGAGCGGGGACCGAGGAGCCTTCACCGCTCGACGAGCTTGCGCTGTAGCGGGGGGCTTCGATGACCACGAGCGTATCGGTTGATATCTGCGTCTCAACCTGCTCCTCCCCGTCGACCGGGGCGCTGAGCCAGTTGTGCGGGTTCTCGCCGTTGAAGCGGATGTACTCGGTACCGGTCCACTCCCAGCGGACCACCGGGTTGTTCGACCAGTCGAGGTTGACCTCAGTTGCCCCCGAAGATCCTTCCGTCGGCTCGCCAAAATCGAACATCGGCTGCTGGGGAGGGTCATCGGGGAACCCACGGCGATCGGACTCCTCCCTCATGAGCACGGTCGATCCGTAGAGGTTGTGCGGGGCGCTCCGGGATCGGATGCGGAACGTCGTGTTGCCGTTGTCTCCCAGCAGGTTTACGTCGTAGCCGAGGATCACGCCGACGACCCATGACTGTGCGCCCGAGATCTGGAGTGGGGCGTCCAGGAACTTCACCAGAGTCGGGTCGGTGGGTCGCCCGGATCGGATCGGGCCGAGGTACTCGCTGTCGCTGTGATGGAAAAGGGCGATGAACCGGGTCAGGCCGCCCTCGACCAGCAGTTCATACATCGCATCGGCCTGTTCGATGCCTGATTGAGGCCGGGCGTTCCAGTGGTTGTCGACCTTGACTGCGATCACACGCCGGTCCAGACCAGCCTCGTCGGCGATTCCCATTCCGTTCAATGGCGAAGCTGGGAGGGGGGCTGTGGTCGTGGTCGTTGTCGTGGCCGCGGTGGTACTGGTTGCGGTCTCCGGTGCCTCGGTCGTCGCCGGCGCCGTGTCGACGGGAGCAAGCGTTGTCAGTTCTTCTACTGTCGGGTTCGTCTCATCGCCACCGCAGGATGCTGCGAGCAGCATCAACACAGCGACGAGGGTGAGGGATTTGGGTGTATTCACGAGTGGGGAGTGTATACGGGGGTGGGGAACAACCGGCATCCCGGTAACTGGTAGCCTCGCCGCTATGGGCGATCTCGTGTCCTTTGCAGCCGCCGAGCTGTCGCTGCGAGCCGACGCCGCCAAGGCCGGACCCATGGCGGCCTACCTGAAGACGGACATGCCGTTCTACGGTGTGCAGAAGAAGGGGCGCACCGAGGTGCTTCGGGCCGTCAAGAAGCAGTTCCCGATCGAAGACAACGATGCCTACCGGGAGGCGATTCTCTCCCTTTGGGCGCAACCGCATCGCGAGGAGAAGTACCTGGCAATCGCCATCGCCAAGGAGTACGCAGCTTTCCTCAGCCACGACAATGTGGACCTCTATCGACGGCTGATCGTCGAGGGGGCGTGGTGGGATTTGGTTGACGACGTTGCCATCAAGTGCGTCGGCATCGTCCATCGTGACGAACGGGACAAGATGGCGCCCGTCATCGAGCAATGGGTCGATGACGAGGACATGTGGCTGCGCCGGACGAGCCTGATCTCGCCAATCAAGCACAAGGCCGACACCGACTACGAGACGCTCTTCGACCACTGCCTGCGGAGGGCACACGAGAAGGAGTTCTTCATCCGCAAAGCCATCGGATGGACACTTCGTGAGTACGCCAAGACCGAGCCGGATAGGGTGAGGAACTTCCTGCTAGAGCACCGAGACCGCTGGTCCGGTCTCAGCTTCCGCGAAGCGGCAAAGCATCTAGACGTAACATGATGACATGAGTCAACGTGAGCTCTGGAACGACCGCTACAGCCAGAGAGGCTCCGTGTGGGGCGCCGAACCCAATCAGTTCGTTGCCGACCGGCTGGCCGATCTACCCCCGGGGCGGGTCCTCGACCTCGGATCGGGGCAGGGTCGCAACGCAATCTGGCTCGCGCAGCGAGGTCACACTGTGACCGCCGTCGATGTCTCCGATGTGGCAACCGAGCAGGCCGCCGAGCTGGCCGCCGCGGTTGGGGTGGAGGCCGAGTTCATCGCTGCAGATCTGGCCGAGTGGGAGCCGCCGGAGGAGGAGTTCGATCTCGTCCTCCTGGCCTACATGCAGGCACCCGAGGGATTGCGTCAAGCCTTGCATGCCAAGGCGGCGCGGGCCCTGGTTCCAGGAGGACGCGTGTTCGTCATCGCCCATCACAAAGACAATCTGGAACACGGCATCGGCGGTCCACCGATGATCGAGGTCCTCTTCGACGAAGGGATCCAAGCCGACTTCCCAGGCTTTGTCGTGGAGGAGAACCAGCAGGTCAGACGGCATGCGGAGAAGGACGGAAAGACCGGGGAGGCGATCGACCTGCTCTTCACGGCAACGAAGCCCTAGAGTCCGACCTTGCCCACTGCCGTAGGTGGCCAGTAGCGAGCGACCACCCTCCAGCGAATCGCCGTGACCGCTACCGGGCCGACGGTCCTGCTGTCGCCTGCCGACATCGCCCGGTTGTCGCCGAGCAGAAACACCTCGCCGGGACCGAGATCCCACTCCCCATCGGGAAGCGTTGGGCCGTCGGCCCAGGGCTCGGCGACCGTGGCTCCACTGACGTGTACCTGTCCGTTGTGGATGGCCACCAGCTCGCCAGGCAGCCCCACGACTCTTTTGACCAATTCGAACTTCGGGCGCTGGGGATGATCGAAGATGACGATGTCGCCGCGCTGCAGCTCGCCTCTGACGGCACGGGCAATGACGTAGTCGCCAGCGGCGAGCGAAGGCTGCATCGAGCCCTCGGCGATCTCGTAGCGGCGCAGCCGGCGCCGTCCTCCCACGTAGCCGAGCGCGGCGATCGTGGCCACCAGGGCGAATCGTCGTCTTCTCATCGCTCCTCCCGATCGTCACTGAGCTGCCAACAGCAGTGTATGGTCGCAGCAGGAATGGCAAACACCTGAGGAGGTGACCTGTGGGACTCTTTCGACCCGGTCGCGTAGCTCACGCACACTGTGATCTCTTCTGCGGGGTCTACGACCCGGCGCAAGCGATGATCGAAGCAAAGTCGGTACTCAACTGCTGCACCAAGTACCACGCATCGGACGACGAAGTATTCCGTGCCCGATGCATCTCCATCAAGGAGGAGCGCGCCGAGCTGGTCAAGCATCACCTCAGCGTCCTGTGGACCGACTTCTTCAAGCCACCGCACCTCGAGCAGTTCCCCAACCTGCACGATCTGTTCTGGCGGGCGATCAAGGCCGCCGGAGATGCCAAGAAGTCGATGGACCCCGCAGTGTCCGAGGGACTCATCGAACTCATCCAGGAGATCTCCGACATCTTCTGGCAGACCGAGGCAGCCCAGGCTGCGGGTGTGTACCCGCCGAA
>JASJDZ010000072.1 GCA_030065575.1 Acidimicrobiia bacterium | reverse complement strand
AATCCGTGGCCCCCGAACTCGGGGTCCCCGGAAACGGCCAACCAGCCCGCCTCGACGAGCTGCTCGTAAGCGGAGACCATTGGCTCAGGAACGGTCACCGGGCCATCGGGGTTATGGGTCAGGCCTTCTGTGTCACCAATCACGTTGGTCGGGGCGACGACCTCGGCAAGGAAGCGCCCGGCCTCGGCCAGGGCGTCGTGGACGTCCTCGGCCTCGACATGCTCATATCCCGGCAGTCCGGCGATGCTATCGAGATCGGCGATGTGATCGAGAGCGAACCTGATATCGCGCAATGGGGGGCGGTAATCACTCATGTGTCCAGGATAGGTTGGCGGCGGTGATCGATGCCCGCCATTTGCGGGCTTGGACGACGGCGGCGGACAGGGCATCATGGCCGCCATGCTTGTTGACATCCGCAACACGCCGCCGCCCGCTGAGTGGGGCGTGACTATCTCCTCCAGAGCAATCGACGATCTAGCCGACCGGTGGCGGCAACGTGAGTTCCCGCTGCCCGCCTGGGATTACAAGGGGCTCCCCCGCGGCCTCGAGGACGGCGACTGGTACAACCTCTGTGTTGCCGCGTGCTCGGTGCTTGCCTGCATCTGGCCACCGGAGGGCAAGCAGATGTGGACCACCCACTTCGATGGTGACGACCTCGACGACGCCCCGGCGGTCTTCTCCTGCTTCTCCCGCCGGATTGCGGACAACAGCTTCGACCTGGCGATGCTCGACGGGCTGACCGCAGAGGAGTTCTTCGCCGGAGATGGGGTGCTGCAGTTGAGCGACGAGAAATGGCGCCAGCTGAACGATGTCATCGCAGCAATCCAGGGTGTCTGGTCGGGGGCGGTGGGCAATCTGATAGCCGGGGCGGACAGAGATGCAGAGCGTGTCGTCGACCTACTCGCAGAAACCGTCCCCGGATTCCGGGATGCGCCTGATTCACCGCTCGGCACCTTGCCCTTCTTCAAACTGGCCCGCCTGGCGACGGCGATGATGTCGGCCGGAGGTTCAACACCTCTTCGCAACCTGGATCGACTCCCGGTCTATCCCGACTACATGCTGCCCCGCGTCTTCCGCCACTTCGGGATCATGGTCTACGCAGAAGCTCTGGCGGCAGCCGTCGATTCCCGCCGCATCATTGAGAAGGAGTCGTCTTGGGAACTGGCTATTCGCTGGGCGACGGTTTATTGCGGTGATCGCCTGGCTGAGGCGCTACGGGAAAGGGACGTCGCGGTATCCACACCCGCTCTCGACTACGCCCTTTGGGAGAGTGCGGTGCTCGGCCCCGATGCGGACAGCATGGGAGAGCACCACCGCACGCTGACGTTGGCGTACTAACGCCCCAACCGGTAGCGTGAGCGGCCCGTCCGAGACCGTGAGCGATGACCGTCAGCAGCGAGACCACAACACGAAGCGGGATGTCACGCGGGCACTTCACGGCGCTGCTGTCGATGATCATGGCATTGGCTGCAGTCGGCATCGACCTGATGCTCCCCGCATTCGACGACATCCGCGAGCACTTCGGCCTGGATCCCAACTCACCGCAGGTCGCCCAGATCGTCACCATGTTCCTGCTGGGGATGGCTCTGTCTCAGTACTTCTACGGCCCCCTCGCCGACCGATTCGGCCGTAAGCCGGTTCTGTACGGCGGATTTGCCATCTACATCATCGGAGCCATTGGTGCCGCATTTGCGCCCAGCCTCGAACTGATCCTGATCAGCCGATTCATCTGGGGTGTTGGAGCCGCCGGGCCGAGGGTGGTCTCGCTCTCGATCGTCAGGGACGTCTATTCGGGCGAGGAGATGGCACGGGCCATGTCATTCATCCTGGCGATTTTCATCATGGTGCCTGTGCTCGCTCCTTCAGTCGGCGCCGGCCTGATTGCTCTGTTCGGTTGGCGAGCCGCCTTCTTCTTCGGAGCGGTAATGGCCGGAGTAGTCGCCATTTGGACCCGGGTTCTCCCCGAGACTCTTGCCGAGGAGGACCGTCGACCAATCAATCCGCATGCAATCGGCGCGGCGACTCTCGAGGTTCTCCGCAATCGGCAGACAATGGGCTACACCCTGGCCCGTACTGCGATGTTTGGCGCCTTCAGTTCCTACCTCGCCAGCTCGGAACGGATCTTCGGCGAGTTCTACGGCAGACCGGAACAGTTTCCCCTCATCTTCGGGGGGGTTGCCGCAACGATGGGCATCGCCATCCTGGTCAACGCGCGGTTGGTGGGGAAGGTCGGAGCCAAGCGAACAGTGCACGCTTCCCTGCTCCTCTATGTCCTCGGGAGCTTCATTTTCTGGGCGGTGGCAGCAGCGGCCGGAGGTCTGCCGGGCTTTTGGGTGTTTGTCATCGGGCTCGCCAGTCTCGCCGGGCTTCATGCTTTGCTCATCCCGAACTTCAACACAATCGCGATGTGGCCGATGGGCCACATTGCGGGGACCGCTTCCGCCGTAGCCGGAACCATTCCGGTGGCGATTGGCGCCCTGGTTGGAGCCTTCATCGACCGTCTGTACACCGATACCGTGACCCCCCTTGTAGCTGCGTTTGCGGTACTCGGCGTGGTCTCGTTCCTGGTGGTGCTGTGGGCGGAGGACGGCAAGTTGTTCGCAAGGCCCGAGCCAACTGCGACCCCGGTGGTACCGACCCGCCCGCCGGTGACGTGAACCTCGATGGGGCACTCCAGTTGCTGCGGCCACTCGACCTCGGTCGCGGAGATCACGCAGTCTTCGGCAGTGGACCGCTGCTCGTCCGAGGCATCATCCCTGAGGTGAGCGACATCGACATTCTCGCCAGAGGTCCTGCATGGGATCGTGCGCTGTCGCTGGGCGACCTCGTCCTGCTGCCCGAGCACAACGTCCGGGTTGTGGCGCTGCACGGAGGCCTGGTCACCATTGGTCGATCCTGGGCGATTGGTGCCATCGACGTCGATTCGGCCATCGACACTGCGGACGTCATCCGGGAGATGCCCTGGGTGGGACTCGAATTCGTCGCCGATTACAAGCGCGTCGCGGGCAGGCCGAAGGATCTGACCCACTTGCGCCTGCTGGCGGAGTATCTGGACCGGAACGCAGACTGACTGCGCACTACCCTGGGGGCTAGTTGGCGCCGGCGCAACCAAGCGCTCTGAGAGACAAGGACCTCGCACCATGGCCACACCTCACATCAACGCGGAACCGGGCGACTTTGCAGAGTCAATCCTGCTTCCCGGCGACCCGCTGCGTGCTCAGTACATCGCCGAGAACCACTTGACGGACGCTCGCCTGGTTACGTCGGTACGCAACATCCTGGGCTACACCGGCAGTTACGAAGGTGTCCCGGTGTCGGTGATGGGCACCGGAATGGGCGTACCGTCGGCGAGCATCTACGCCACTGAGTTGATCAACTCATACGGTGTGAAGAATCTCATCCGGATCGGGAGTTGCGGGGCTCTCAGCCACGATGTGGCGATCCGCGACATCGTCATCGCAATGGGCGCGTGCACCGACTCGGGTGTCAACCGCGCCCGATACGGCGGCTACGACTTCGCCGCCATTGCCGATTACGGCCTGCTGCGGGAAGCTGTCGACGTGGCTGCGACCTACGACCATCCGGTCCATGTCGGCAACATCTACACCTCGGACCTCTTCTACCACCCGGAGAACGACGAGAGGGTCGCGTTCAACCAGCGAATGGGTGTCCTTGCCGTGGAGATGGAGGCGGCCGGACTCTATGGCCTGGCGGCGGAGCACGGGGCGAAAGCACTCGCTCTGATGACGGTGAGCGACCACGTGTTGACTCACGAAGCCACCAGTGCCGAGGAACGCCAGACCACCTTCAACGAGATGGTGGAGATCGCTCTGAGGACAGTGGTCGCCGTCTCCTGAGTCCATCGAGCTGCTTTACGAAATGTAAAAGCAGCTCGCTACAATTTCGGGTATGAACACCTACGAGAAGCCCATCGAATGGGTCGCCAACAGGCGCGCCCGCACCATCGCCAGCAGTGAGGCCGTGTCGGCCGTGTTTCCGCCCGGCGTCTTCGAACAGGCGCGCAGCTTCCACCGCCAGATTCCCGGCTACCGCCCCAGCCCTCTGCGTACCCTGCCCGGTCTTGCAGCGATGCTCGGCGTGGGCGGCATCTGGGTAAAGGATGAGTCGCAACGCCTCAACCTCAACTCGTTCAAGGTGCTGGGCGGATCGTTTGCGATCTACAAGTTCATCCGCCGCGAGCTGGGTCTCGAGGGAGAGGACCTCAGCTACAGCGACCTCGTGAACGAAGCCACCCGTGAGAAGATCGGCAACATCACGTTTGCCACCGCCACCGACGGTAACCACGGCCGCGGGGTCGCCTGGGGCGCATCGAAACTCGGGTGCAAGGCGATTATCTACGTCCACAAGGACACCTCGGTCCCCCGGATTCGCGCCATCGAGGACTACGGCGCTGAGGTCCGGGTGGTCAACGGCAACTACGACGATGCGGTTCGGCAGGCAAGCCTCGACGCCGACGCCAACGGATGGCAGATCATCTCCGACACCTCGTGGGAGGGGTACACCGATATTCCCGGTTGGGTGATGCAGGGCTACACGACCATGCTCAGCGAAGCGCAGGAGCAACTTGCCGGCACCGGCATCATCAAGCCGACCCACGTCTTCGTCCAGGCGGGTGTCGGGGCACTGGCAGCAGCCACCACCGGCTTCTACAGCAGCCGGTTCGGAGCCGACCGGCCGACCACGGTTGTTGTGGAGCCATCCGAGGCGAAGTGCCTCTATCACTCGGCGAGAATCGGCGACGGCGCCCCCCATGACGTCACCGGCGAACTTCACACCATCATGGCCGGACTGGCGTGTGGTGAGCCCAGCCCGATCGCCTGGGACATCCTGTGGGATACGGTCGACGCGTTTGTGTCCTGTCCCGACTACGTGGCGGCAAAGGGGATGCGAGTGTATGGCGTGCCGCTGCACGGTGACCCGTTCATAGTTTCCGGCGAATCGGGAGCGGTGACCCTGGGGACGCTGATGTTCGCCGCCGACTACGCGGAGTTCCATGAGCTCAAGGAGTACATCGGGCTCGGCCCGGATTCGCAGATCCTGCTGATCAACTCCGAAGGCAACACCGACCCCGACTACTTCCGGCGAGTGGTGTGGGAAGGCGCCAACTCGGTACCGGGCGAGTACCGATGGTCCCCCGAGGTCGAGGTCCTCACCTAGAGGACGCCTGCCGTTTTGGCGTACACCAGACCCATATATGGGCTTCAGATCCGCCAAAACCAGATAGCGGACCGCCCAGCCCGTTTTGGCGGACACCAGGCCCATATGCGGGCCTCAGATCCGCAGGAACCTTTTGTTGTTCAGCCCGTAGCTCGGGTTTCTGTCGCACAGAAACCCGAAAGCGATTGCATCGCCCCTTGACACAGAATGAACGATCATTCATGATGAACGATCATTCAGTCATAGGAGCAAACAAAATGGCATGGAGCATTTCCGACATTCCCAATCTCACAGGCAAGGTTGCCGTCGTCACCGGAGCCAACAGCGGTCTTGGCCTCGAGTCGGCGAAGGCGCTGGCAGAGAAAGGCGCACACGTTGTCATGGCAGCCCGCAATCAGGGCAAGGCAGAGGCCGCCCGCGACGAGATCCTCGCCGCCAATCCCGACGCTTCGCTCGAGATCGTCGAGCTCGACCTGGGCTCGTTCGAGAGCACCAAGACCGCCGCTGCGAAGATCTCCGCCAACCATCCCAAGGTCGACATCCTGATCAACAACGCTGGGCTGATGGCAATGCCGGAACGGCGCACCGTCGACGGCTATGAGATGCAGTTCGGCGTCAACCACCTCGGGCATTGGCTGTTCACAGCCGGGGTGCTCGACTCCATCCTGGCTGCCGATGAGGCCCGGGTCGTCACCGTGACTAGCACGGCTCATCTCACGGGGCGTGTTGTCGATCCGGACAACGTCAACCTGGAGGACGACTACTCCCCCTGGGGCGCATATGGCCGCGCCAAGCTGGCCAACTTCCACTTCGCCCTCGGGCTACAGCGCGATTTTGAGAAGCACGGCGTCAAGGCGAAGAGCCTGGTCGCGCATCCCGGTCTCTCTCACACCAATCTCCAGGTGCACACAGTTGAGCAGGGCGGCGGTGGCCGGTCGGCTCCCTTCTGGGCCTGGATGGCCAGGAACACCGGCATGCCGGCCGACAAGGGAGTGCTCTCCCAGCTGCGGGCAGCGACCGACCCTAGCGCCAAGGGCGGCGAGTTCTACGGTCCCCGCTGGGGTAACAATGGCGCCGCTGTGCGCAAGCCAGTCCTGCGTCGCGATATCGACGAAGGCATCAAGAACCTGTGGCTGGTTTCGGAACGTGAGACCGGCGTGAAGTTCGACTTCGATTCGGCAATGGAGGGGTAATGGCACTCGATCGTCCGGCAGCCATCCGGCGGGCGCTACGTGATCTTGTCGCCGAGCGAGGCTTTCACGGAGCTTCCATGGGTGCGATTGCCAAGGAGGCAGGTGTCGCAACCGGTACGGCATACGTTCACTACGAGTCCAAGGAGGAGCTCGTCTTCGCCACATACCTCGAGCTGAAGGCCGAGCTAGGAGCGGCCGTGCTGGCCGATCACAACGAGTCGGCCCCGCCCTCAGAACGCTGGCATGACATCCTCACGAAGGCTTACGGTTTCCTCGCCGAGGAACCTGAGCGCGCTCGCTTCCTCACTCAGCTCGAGGAATCGCCGTACTACGAGGAAGCGCACTCCCGGCTGATTGCCGCAGGAGACCCCCTGGTCGAGATGGCATCCGATGATGCCATCGCCAGCCT
>JASJDZ010000033.1 GCA_030065575.1 Acidimicrobiia bacterium | reverse complement strand
AATGCCGATTCCGGGTCGGACGGTGCTGGTTGGCGAGCATGAGCTGTTCGTCCGGGAGGTTGGGCCCGAGGATGCCCCGGTCATCGTGCTGGTCCACGGCTGGAATCTCGACGGGGCCATGACCTTCCATCGCATCGTTCCGGGACTCTCCCGCCGCTTCCGCGTCATCGTTCCCGACCTCCGCAACCACGGGAAGAGCGACTGGGTACGGGGAAGGCTGGAGATCACGGATCTCGCCGACGACCTGGCGGGCGTGCTCGATGCCATCGGCGGGTCCCAGTCCCTGGTGCTCGGTTTCTCGATGGGGGGAATGGTGGTTCAGGAGCTGGCGCGCCGGCATCCCCGGCACGTGAGAGCGATGATTCTGGCCGGCACTGCCGCGTGCCCCATCGTCGAGATGCGCATACCGACGCGTGTTGCGTTCTGGCTTGCCCGTGGCGGCCTGCGGGTGAGTGTGCACGAGATTGCCCGAGGCACCGGCGAGGTGCTGCACCGCACCGGAGCCGTCCGCGATGACCACCGCCGCTGGATGCATGAATCGCTGATTAGGCGTGATCCCGACCTCTACTACGAGATCGGCGCAGCGGTATGGCGCTTCGACTCGCGGGCCTGGGTGGGCAGGTTGCCCCAGCCCAAAATGATCATCATCCCCACCGCCGATGAGATCGTCCCGCCGGAGACTCAGTATGAAATGGCTGCGCTGCTGCCCGATGCGGAGGTGGTTGAGCTCGAGGGGGGCCTTCACGAGTCGGTGCTCAATCGCCCCGCCGAGTACATCGAGGCGATCACGAGGTTTGCCGCACGCGTCCCCTGATTACTTGGTCAGCAGCTCGTTGATGACGCGGGCGACGGCTTCGGGAGCTTCGAGGATGACGTTGTGGCTTGCCCCGTCGATCAGCACGGGACGCTCGTTGCGGCCGGCGGCCATCTCCGCTGCATGGTTGCTATAGCCCTCATCCTCGGTTCCCGCCATGAAGACGACGGGCATGGGCAGCGCCGGGATCCGTTCGCTCGAGTTGGCTACCGCAGCCTGGCCCATCCCGCGCAGAGCGGCGGCGAGACCGTCTGCCGAGTTGGTCAGGCGCATCAACCGGTCCGCCTCGCGCAGCTCCGGTGCGACGGAGTTTGTCGCCACCAGCGGATTGGCGAGCCACTCATTGATGAAGCGCTCGGTGCCGATCCGTTCGATGCGGTCGGCGAGCCCTTCGTCTGCTGCCCGCCGAAGCTGGCGGGCGCGTTCGCTGAGACCGGCCGATGCGGAGACGAGAACCAGCGCGCCGACGAGATCGCTGCGAGTCAGCGCCACTTGCAGTGCGACCCTTCCTCCCTGGGAGTAGCCGAGCACGAGCGGTGGCTCCGGGAAGGTGGCGAGGAGGTCGGAGACGGCGTCGACCGCAGTGCCGATTGTGACCGGGTCGACCTGGGTGCGGCCGTGGCCCGGTAGGTCGGGAGCCGCGATTGTGATGCCGGAGACCGCAGCAAGGTGTTCGAACATCCCTCCGTGCTGGGTGAACCCATGCAAGGCCACAACCTGCGCCGGGCCCGGGCCATGGGTGCGAACCCAGAGCCCACCTTGGCGGGTGGCCATCTCGCTCATGGCTGAGGCGGCGGCTGGTACTCCGAGTTGAGCAGCTTGTAGACCATGGTCCCACCCACGGCGGCGATCACGATCAGGATCAGCTTCTTCATGCCCCAATCATACGTCGCCGGCGGCGGCTTCCTCGTAAGCTCTGATTACGGGATCAGAGCTGAGATCAGGTCGAGAAGTCTGTCGAATCCGACGGGCGTTACCTCAATCTCGTCACCTCCGATCGGGTGAAGCCGCCAGAACCCGGCATGCCCTGCATCAAGTACGGCCAACGATGAAGTTGCCCGCGTCGACTGCAGAGAGACCGACTCGATCGCCCAGCGACTGCGTTGCAGGAGGAATGCTGCGACAAGACGATCGGCCCACTCGGCACTGACCCCGGCTGCAACCATCGTCTCTCCGGCCGCCTCCGCAGAGGTAGCTGCGCTGCGTCGGGCCGAGGCCAGGACCTGGCGGGGAACCGTGAACTTGCCTCGGTATTGCGGCTGCGCGCATGGAGCGAGCGAGACCGCCTGGGCGAGGTCGAAGGGGAGTAGTTCGGCGGAGACGAGCGAGATGAGGAATCGTCGCCCGGGACCGGTGGTGCCGGCAACAGCACGAGTGTGGCGACGCCAGAAGGTGATCAGTTCGAGTTCGCCGGCGGCCTGCGACTCAACACTGAGCACCAGATCTGGCTCGGTCATCACCTGGAGCAGTGAGGCGACCAGCGGATCGAGCCGGCCCGAGGCAAGTAAGCCGGAGGAGCTCAGTTCAGGGGGTGAAGCCTGCCGGGGACTCACCTGGGCGGCCAGCAGCGACGGCATGAGGGCCCTGGGCACACTGACCGAACCGAGTTCGTAATCGACAGTGGGGCGATCAGCTGTCATCGCGTGGCCGCTCCAATTGCACTGACTCGCCATCCGGCTTCGCTTGCTTCGAGTGTCACCAGGTATTCGAGGCGGTGTTCGGCTGCGCTGGCTGTTGCTGCCAGGACAACCACGATGATCCTTCCCAGTGAGTCGGCACCGACGACCTCTGCTGCGACATCCTCATACGGCGGGGCCGAGAAGAGGTCGACCGCGGCCGGGTTGACCAGCAGGTGCGCTGCCTCCGGGTCGGCCATTAGATGCAGTTCGACGAATTGGCGGGCGACTGCTGCCTTGTCTGCTGCGACGGGGGCGGTGGACGCTGCCGTGGGCCCGGCAAAGGCCGGCGCTGTCACGCGCGCCGGCGCCCCAACGGCCATTGCGGTGTCTCCCATCGTTGCGATCGGCACGAGATAGAACCCGAGCGGCACAGCTTCGAACTGCCCTTCGCTGGGTTCTAGCGAATCGACCGCAACCGTCACTTCCCAGAGGTCGGTTCCGACCTGATCAACCGCCACGGCAGCTGCCTGGTTGACCCAGGTCCCGCCGGGCGGGGGTGGTTCACCGGTGAACACCCGGGCGATTCGGTCGGGGGAGGCGCCGGCCAGGTAGAGCGATGTGAACAGTTCGGCGGTGCCGGCCACGGCGGGCGGAACGGATGGCGTTGCCGATGCGGGAACGATCGCCTTGGTCGTTAGCAGCCCGGTCAGCGCAGCGGCGATCAACGCCGCACCCGCGACCGGTGGCCATACGCGCCGGCTGGTCCGGGTTGGAAGGGGTGTCTCCTCTTGCAGAGGCGTTGCCCCGCATCCGACTCGTCGGTGCGGCGCGATCTCGTCGCGATCGTCGACAGGGTGCCCGAGTTGCTTTGGCAACGTCACGGCATCTCTCCCGGTCGCGGAAGGACGATCATCTCTCCGGGGTAGATGAGGTTCGGATCTCCAGAGCGGAGGGTCGTCTGGTTCTGCTCAATGACCCGGCGCCAGTACTCACCGATGTGATCGGCGTTCAGAGCGGAGCCGGCTGACAACTCGAGGTAGGCGGCGGCGATGTTCCACAGATTGTCCCCTTTCACCACCACATAAGTGGTAGCAGTAGCAACCGCCGGGCCCTGTCGGGCAACGGGCTGCGATGGTTGCTGAACCGGGGCTGCGACGACCGCGGGCGGCCCCGGAGGGTCAACGGGATCGGCTGGCGGCAGCTCGACAACGCGCACATGTGGGACAGGGATCCCGTCGTCTGAGGCTTCGAACACGACGGGTGGCTCGGCGGCCGCGGCCGGAATCAGGGGCGACCCGAGCAGCGATACCGCCAGTGAAGCTGCGACCGCGCGATCAACTAGGCGGCGGATAACGGGAAGTACAACGAACGGGGCCCGCGGTACGGCCACGTTGAACATGCGGGCACTCAGGTACAGCGCTGTGCCTGTCAGCACCCAGTAGCCCACAATCAGCCCGAGCTGACGCAGCAATGCACCGATTGCGAGCTCGGGGCTAGAAGCCGTTACCCACTTGGCCGGTCGGCTCCAGTCGACGGCGAGCCCGGCCACACCACCGAGCTGGTGCAGGCCAATGATGAGAACCACAACGAATGCGATGAGGCCGGCCAAGCCGGCTGTTGCCTTGCGCTGCATAAGGGCGAGGGTACGTCTGCTGCCGCACCTTGTCAATAATTAAACATGATTGACAATCGTTAAACAACGCAATACTCTCTCCTGAGAAGTCGATAGGAAGGAAGTCATATGGCGGGCATGTTTGGTGCCAACCTGGCCGACCTCGAGCAACTGCGAGCGTTGTTCGACAGCAAGGCTGGAGAGGTGCAAGGACTCGAAAGCACCCTCTCGGCCAAGATTGCCCCAGGGGCGACTGCGTGGGAGGGTCCCGGCGCCGATAAGTTCCGGGCCGCCTGGGAGCAGGAGTTCGCCCCGGCGCTGCGCAATCTACGAGAGGCGCTGAACCAGGCCGGGATCGCCGTTGCCAAGTACCGCGACAACATCGAGCTGGCTACCCGCTGAGTCGACAGCAATGACTCCCGAGGGATTGCGCCGTCTCGCGGCCAAGAGAACGGCCGAAGCGGCGGACCTTCACAGTGATGCTGCCCGGCTGCGGTCCCAGGCCGGGGTACTGGAAGGTCTGCTGGATCCGCTTGTGTCGATGTCCCAGCGGGTCTGGCGGGGGCCCGCCGCCGACGAGTTCGAGAAGCAGGTGCGGGTCCATGCGGGACGCGTGAACGAGCAGGCGCGAGCGCTGAGCGGGGTGGCTACGGACTTCGATCGAATGGCCGGCCAGAAGAAGAGGGAGGCGGTCAGGTTGCAGGCACAGGCGGCGGCGATCGAAGAAGCCGCCGGCACGGGTGCGGTGATGTGAGTGTTCGTAGTCCTGCGCAGGGACGGTCAGGAGTTCGAAGTAGCGATTGAAGCTGATCGGACTGCCAGCGTTGCGGACCTCATGGGGGCGCTGGGCAGTGAGCCAGGACAGAGCCTGGCCGTCGATGGCTACACCGCTACGGCTGAGGTCCCGATTGCCGAGTTGGGGCTCCGCTGCGGATCGATCCTCGAAGTAGGTGATCGCGGTGACAAGACAAGGCCTGCAGGGCCAGTTGGGGTCTTCAATCGACCGCCACGCATCACTGAGACGGCACCCGGCATCGAACTGGTTCCACCGCAGCGACCTGCCGAGCCGGGAGCGCCTCTGCGGTTCGGCTGGGCGGCTCTGGTGGTACCGGTTCTGCTTGGACTGGTGATGGCTGTCGTCATCCATCCCCGCATGGCAGCGTTCGCCTTGTTCTCCCCGGCGATGCTGCTGGCCAACTGGTTCGAGGACCGCCGCCGTGTTCGGCGCGTTCGGCTCGAATCCGATCGAGTCTATGCGAGCGCGGTGCGGGAGTTCCGGGCGCAGCTTTCGCTAGCGTATCGCGACGAAGCCGAACGGCGCAGGAGCGCCGGACTCACCCCCGAAGCCCTGGTAGAGCGCTGCAACGATGTGCGGCTCTGGGAGCGCAGGAGGAAGCACGATGACTTCATGTGCATTCCGATTGGGTCGGGATGCATCGGGTGGGATGTCCCAGTCTCCGATCCGGCCTCAATGTTGGCTTCCCTCATTGCCGGGTACACAACGTTGCACGACGTACCGATCACACTCGACCTCGTCGCCGGTGCTGTCGTTGGCATCGCCGGTACTCGCGCTCACATCCTGGCAATAGCACGACAGCTGCTACTGCAAGCGGCAGTCGGTCAAGGCCCGGCCGACCTGGCCATCGCAGTGCTAACCGAACGTCCCTTCGACTGGGACTGGGCAAAGTGGCTACCTCATCTCCTTGTCGACACGACAGGAAGGCGGAGGATTGCGGTGACGCCGGGCCAAATCGACGAGGTCGTTGCCGAACTCGAAGCGAACGGCGACAAGGGTGCCCTGCACCTCCTGGTCGTGGACCTTCCCGACCTCGCCTCGCCTGAGCGCACCCCGATTCGTGACGCTCTAGAGGCAGGGGCCGTGGCGGGGATTGCGCTCGCGCCCCGCGCAACGGGGCTTCCTTCGCTATCGACGACGGTGGTCGTTGCCGACCAGGAGCAGAGCTACGTCCGCCGGACCGACGGTACCGTCAACCGTCTCGACCTGTGGACGGTGGACAGAGCGACTGCGCGTCGGGTCGCCCGATCTCTGGCCCGGATCGACGACCCGGAGGCGGCTCTTGCCGGGGCAAGGTTGCCCTCCTCAGTTGCCCTGGTCGATCTGCTTGATCTCGACACCGATCTGATCTGTTCGATTCGTTTGCGGTGGCAAACCTCGGCCCGGCCCGTCACGCCGATCGGGTCGGTTGCCGATGGCGGGCTGGAGGTCGACCTCGTTGCCGACGGTCCGCATGCACTGCTCGGAGGAACCACGGGTGCCGGCAAGTCAGAGCTGCTGCGCTCACTGGTTGCCGGACTGGCTGTCAACGTGAGCCCAGAGCTGCTCAACCTGATCTTGATCGACTACAAGGGAGGTAGTGCGTTTGATTCCTGCGCAGATCTGCCTCATACGGTCGGAGTGATCACCGATCTCGACGATCACCTGGCTTCTCGAGCTCTTGTCTGCCTCGAAGCCGAACTTCGGTACCGCGAGCAGCGACTACGCAGCCACGGAGTCTCTGACGTTGCGGAACTCAGCTCGCCCGGATTGCTGCCACGGTTGCTTGTCGTCGTCGATGAGTTTGCCGCACTGGCCAAGGAACTGCCCCAGTTCATGGACGCTCTGGTAGATGTCGCCCAGCGAGGGCGCAGTCTCGGGGTCCACCTCCTGTTGGCTACCCAGCGTCCCGCCGGTGTGATCGCCGACAACATCCGGGCAAACACGAACCTGCGCATGGTGCTTCGCGTGCAGGATGCCGCGGATTCGGTGGACGTCATTGGGAACCCTGAGGCAGCATCGATTCCTCGCTCGCTACCCGGTCGCGGTTTGGCTCGGCTCGGGCCGGCAGAGGTGGTGGAGTTCCAGGCTGCCCATGTCAGCGGGCACCAGTTGAGCCGCGAGAAGGCGCAAGTCCTAGTGGCACCTTTCGTGGTGGGCATGGAGCAACCAGACCGTTCCGCCGTCGCTCTTCCTGCTCCGGGTAGCCGCAGCGATCTCGAGCAGATTGTCGCCGGATGCCGACGCGTGGCAGGTGAGTTGGCTCTCGCTCCGCCGCGGTCGCCATGGCCCAATCCGCTACCTGAGCGAATCATCCGGGATGAGGTCGCACACCGAGGGCCGGTATTCGCTATTGCCGACGAGCCCCACCGACAGCGGGTGATGCCCGTCGAGTGGGATCCGACGATGGGTAACACGCTCTTCTGCGGGCTGCCGGGAAGCGGTACGACCACGGCGCTGGCGAGCCTGGCGATGGCACTTGCCACGCATTGCGATGCGAGCCGGCTGCACATCTACGTACTCGACTGCGACGACCATCGGTTGCTGCCACTACAAGGTTTGCCACATGTGGGTGCAGTGATTGCTCGGGGAGAGAGGGAGCGCCAACTGCGGTTGCTGCGGACGCTCGGGGCGGAATTGGAGCGGCGTCGAGAGCGGCGCCTCGACCGGTCTGGCAAGCGGGATGACCCTCCCGCCATCGTCATGATGATTGACAACTTGGGGGGTTTAGCCCGTTCGTTCGGCGAGCCCTCTGATATGAACGTCCATGATCTTCTCGCCCGTCTCCTGGCCGACGGGCCGGGAGTTGGGATCGTGACTGTCGCCACCGCAAAGCAGCCGGCCGACGTTTCAAGCCGCATTTCGGCCACGATCGCCACCCGGCTCATCTTCCAGCTTGCCGAACGGTACGACTACACAGGGTTGGGTCTGCCGGCGATGGATCCTCCCCGGCACCCCGGGCGCGCCTTCGAATCGGGTAGTGCTCGTGAGATACAGGTCGTGTTTCCTCACGAACACGGATTGGCGGCGGCGGTTGCGGCGGCGCCATTGCCGCAGGCGAACCCGGGCCTGGGCCCTTCGGACATAACCGTCTTGCCGAGCAGAATCCCACTCGAAGGTTTGCTTGGCGCAGCCAGCATCTCCGACGATGAGTGGTTCCTGCCGCTGGGGATCGGTGACTCGACCCGGCAACCGGTGGGGTTGCTACTGCGAGATGGCGAGCACGCGCTGATTGCGGGACCGCCCCGCTCGGGGAAGACCAGTGCATTGCTGACCATCGCTCGGGTGGCCCGCCATGCCGCACGATCGCTGCGGATCGCCGCAGTAGCTCCCGGTCGCTCTGCCCTGAGCTCGTCGGACGTAGTCGACGAAGTGATCGCAGCGGCCGATCTCGACGCTCTTGACACTTCTGACCAGCGACTGCTCCTGCTCGTCGACGATGCTGAGTTGCTCGATGGGGGAGACCCTCTCGGTCGATTGCTCAGGCGACGCTCGTCCCGTGTCAGGGTCATTGCAGCCGGGTCGACCGATGTGATCCGAAGCCTCTACGGCCACTGGACCCAGGAGCTGCGCCGCTCCCGCATCGGCTGTGTTCTCCGACCGAGTGATGCTTCCGACGGGGATCTCTGGCATGCCCGCCTTCCCCAAGGTCATCATCGGAGCTTCCCGGTAGGTCGCGGGTATCTACTGGGAGGTGGCCAGACCGAGTTGGTTCAACTAGGGCATCCGTGACCCGCCGGGGCATTCTGATTGGCGCAAGCTTTGTCGGCCCGACCTTTGTCGACCCGGCCCTTGTGGCCCCAACCTTTGTCGACCCGACCGTCGTCGGCCCGGCCCTTGTGGCCCCGACCTTTGTCGGAATCGACCCGGGTGGCCTCAGCGAGCTTGCCGATGGTGTCGATGAATGCTCCCGGCAGCTGTCCGCTGCCGTAGCGGTGTGCACGGATCTGTTGGCCAGGCTTCGCCCCATCCGCGACGTACTGTGCGCGGAGCTAGGAGCAGTCCGACGGGCGCTGGATGGAAGCAGTGGCGAGTTGCGCTGGAGGGCGGGAGTCATTGCCCAATCGGTCGATCCAATCGCAGCCGGGCCGTGTTGCCCGGACCGATGGCTGGCCTGTTGTGCCTCACTCGGTGCGCTCCGTCTGTCCAGCCAGCGGCAGGACCTCACAACGCAGATGGCCGCACGGTGGCTGAGCGAGCTGCGTTCCCGCGAGCCAGATGAAGTGGCCGATGCCTTCGCTGTGATCCCCCGGGAGCGAGCGCGGCGATTGGCGTTTGATCACCCCAGATTGGTCGGTGGCCTCGACGGCGCACCAACCTCCCTTCGCTTTGTCGCCAACCGGATCCTGATCGCTAATGAGATCAATCGGCTCGAAGAGGCCGCCTCCAAGCTCGAGGCGCAGTCGGCAGTACAGTCGCCGCCCGGTCTGATGGTGCGTCGTATCCGCGAACGCTCGGCCGAGTACCGGCGCTGGCTCGTTGAGGGACGGCAGATTCTCCTATTCGATCCGCAAGGCGATGGCCTGGTGGCTGAGGTGTTCGGAGACATCGACGCGGCAAGTGCAGTTGGTGTTCTGGTCCCCGGAATGGCAAACGACCTCGGCAACTTCGGTACACCGGCGTGTGGCTTTCGCGCCGATGCGCTCGATCTCTTCGCCGCGGCCGGTAGCGCGACCGCAACGGTCGCCTGGCTTGGCTACGACACCCCGGACGGGGTTGATGCAGCCGGGCGGAGCGCAGCAGTGGCAGCGGCGCCGGAACTGGCGAGGTTCGTTCGCAGCGTCGATCCGCAGGACGAGCGAACCGTCACCGTCTTTGCCCACAGCTACGGTTCGGTCGTAGCCGGGATGGCCTCTCGGGACGGCCTCGACGCCGACAACCTCGTCCTTCTCGGGAGCCCTGGGACCACGCTCAACAACGCCGGCGAGGCGGTGCTGCGTGATGGAGCGAGAGTCTGGTCGGCTCTTGCGCCGGGTGATCCCATCGGGCTGGGCATCGATCCCGGCGCCTCCTATCGCTGGTGGCACTTGATCCATCCCCTGCTGCCGATTGCTGCTCTCAGCAGCTCCCTGTTGAGGCGCAAGGATCTCTGGCATGGCGCCAATCCCGTGGATGATGGCTTCGGGGCAATCCGCATCGACACCGAGGGCTCATTCGGTCACAGCCGCTACTACGAGGCGACCACACTCGACAACCTCGCTCTGATCCTCACCGGGCGATACGACGAAGTCGCCCCGGCCAACTGACCCCGGTCAGATGAGGTCGTGGTCTTGCGCCCAGCGCGTCAGCTCCCGACGGTTGGATAGCTGCAGCTTGCGCAACACTGCAGACATGTGGTTCTCGACGGTCTTGGCAGAGATGAACAGTTGCTCGCCGACTTCCTTGTAGGTGTAGCCGCGGGCGATGTGTTGCAGCACTTCTCGCTCGCGCTTGGTGAGCTTGTCGAGATCCGGGTCGAGGCCCTTCACGTCCATCGCCGAGAAGGCGTCGAGCACGAAACCGGCGAGTTTGGGGGAGAAGACTGCGTCCCCGTCCACCACCCGGCGGATTGCCTCCGCCAGGTCCCGGGGCGACACTGTCTTGGTGACGTAGCCGCGGGCGCCCGCCCGAACCGTCGCCACCACATCCTCGGGTGCGTCGGATGCAGAGATGGCCAGGAACTTGATGTCGGGGTGAGTGTCGTGAACACCGGCGATCACTGCACGTCCGCCACCATCGGGCATGTGAACGTCAACCAGAACCAGATCGGGCTGGCGCTCCCGGATCATCTCGATGGCGGGCCGTACCTGGGAAGCATCACCGATGATCTCGAGGTCCTCCGGCAGTTCGGCCCGGACCCCGGCACGAAACAGGTCGTGATCGTCGACGATGAAGACGGTGGTCATGCTTCTCCGATCGGCAGCCGCAAGCGAACCTCGGTGCCTTTGCCGGGCTGCGAGATCACCTCGGCGGAGCCACCGTGTCGCTCCATACGATGGACGATCGATTCTCGAACGCCCTGGCGGGACTCGGGCACTGCAGCGACGTCGAACCCAACCCCCCGGTCTTTGACGAAGACCAGGACCTCACGCTCGGCCACCTCGCCGTAGACACTGATGATCTCCGCTTCCGAATGGGTACTGGCGTTGCGTAAGGCCTCGCGGGCGGCGCTGACGATCGGGGCGGTGTTGGCGCCGGTATCTCCGACCACGACCGTTTCGACCTTGGCGGTTCCGATGTCTTCGATCTCAGAGCAAACCGCCACCAATGCCTCTCGGAACCCGCCCGGTGTCGGACCATTCTCGCCGCCTTCGGGGAACAGCCAGGCCCGCAGTTCCCGTTCCTGGTGCCGCGCCAGGCCCCGGATGTCGGGAGTCGATCCCGGGTCACGCTGGATGAGCGCCAGGGTCTGCAGCACCGAATCGTGAAGATGGGCAGCCATCTCGGCGTGCTCCTCGGCCCGGATGCGGTCGGTGCGTTCCTGTTGGAGCGCAGCCTCTGTGGCGATCCGGCGCCTCTCGAAGCTGCGCAGCGTTGCGGCCACCCCGCCGGTGGCGCCGACGGAGAACAGGTAGGCAATCGAGTTGGCCACGTCCTGGGATATCGACTGATCCCCTCCGACCACCCGGGTCAGCCCCGTGATTGTCAGGACGATGGCGCTGACCACGGCTCCGCCCCAGCCGAATGCGTAGATGGCGGCGAAGGCACCGGCCAGCGGATAGCCACCGGCGAACTGGATCGTCCCTGCTGCTTCGCCGGCCAGCACGGACCAGCAGCTGATGACCAAATCGAGGGTCACAAACCACCACATTGCCGCGATACCCGGTCGAACCACGCGAAGAATCGTCGTCAAACCCGCCCACAGCAAGACCAACGCCATCGTTGCGAGAACGACGCCGGGTCGATCGACCGTCGTCCCCTCGCTGACGATGGCGACCGTCCCGAGAATGGTCAGCCACAGGGCGGCAAACATCCGGTAGCCGGTGACGATCCACAGCAGGGTTGACTCGAGCGGAGCGGGTCGTGACTCCATAACCCGAGAGTACCTGGTTCGAACCGGCGGCCTCACCCACGTAAGATTCAGCCCATGACGCATCCAACTGTGGCGATTCTCGGCGCAGGCTCGATGGGTGAGATCCTCGCTGAGGGTCTGGTTCGGGCCGGCTGGGAGACGGAGAACATCATTCTGCTGGTGCGCCGTGAGGAGCGGGCCCGCGAGGCCGAGCGGCACACCGCAATTCGGGCAACGCTTGATCCGGTCGAGGCCGTCACCGGCCGGGACGTTCTGGTGATCGCGGTCAAGCCCAAGGATGTCGAACATCTCCTCGGCCAGATCGGCGATGTCGTGACGCCGGACCAGGTTGTGGTCAGCCTCGCTGCCGGTGTCCCCGTCGAGATCTTCGAGTCCGCGCTGGAAGGTTCGGCTGTGGTGCGGGCGATGCCCAACACCCCGGCTGCAGTCGATGAAGGAATGACCGCCTATTGCGCTGGTGACCACGCCGATTCGGACTCACTTGCCCTGGCCAACATGGTGCTTGCGGCTGTGGGGGAGACGATTCAGCTGTCCGAGGATCTGCTCGACGCCGTGACTGCGGTCTCCGGAACCGGTCCCGCCTACGTGTTCCTGCTCGCCGAGGCTCTGACCGAGGCTGCGATCAGGGAAGGACTGCCTCACCACGCAGCAGAGAAGCTGGTCATCCAGACGTTGCGCGGGGCCGGGGCGTTGCTCTCGGTTTCGGACAAGAGCGCATTCCGCCTGCGCGCCGAGGTCACGTCTCCCGGGGGGACCACGGCGGCCGCAATGCATATGCTCGAGGACGGTGGGTTCCGCGCTCTGATGGAACGGGCGGTCCGATCCGCTGCGCAACGTTCCCGGGAGCTCGGTGATATGGCTCGGGAGCAGGCAGGCAAGTGAACTTCCTGGGTCGAAGCCTTCTTGCCGTCACCAACCGCAGCGCAGTCCGCAAGCTAATCACCGGAACTCGTCCCGGGCGTGCCCTCTCGACACGGTTCGTCGCCGGGGAGACACTCGAGCAGGCAATTGCCGTCGCTCAGGAGATGAATGCCAAGGGGGCCACGGTTTCGCTCGATCACCTCGGTGAGCACGTCACCGATCGGGCTCAGGCCGAAGCAGCCCGTGACGACTATCTCGCATGTCTCGATGCAATAGGCGCCAACGGCATCAACGGCAACATCTCGGTCAAGCTCTCCCAACTCGGTATGGGTTTCGACGACGAGCTGGCCGGTGCGTCGCTCGACGCGCTGGCGGCACGTGCCGCCGATGTCGGCACGACGGTCTCGGTGGACATGGAAGAGAGCGCAGTCACCGACGTCACGATCGACCTCTATGCCGCGGCGCAACGCAACCACGGGAACCTCGGCCTCGCCGTACAGGCCTACCTGCACCGCACCCGGCACGATCTCGACACGATCATGCCGCTGGGCGGCCATATCCGGCTCTGCAAGGGCGCCTATGCCGAGCCGAGTGAGATCGCCTACCAGTCGCGTGACGAGGTCAACGAGGCTTTCGATCGCCTGACTCATCTGTTGATGTCCGACGACGGTGTCAAGCCGGCGATCGCATCCCACGACACCGATCGGCTCGACGTCACCGCCGCCCTCGTTCCGAACCGCTTCGGGCCCTATGAGTACCAGATGCTCTACGGGGTGCGGCCGGGGCTCCAGGCCAAGATGCTGGGCGCCGGCGATCCGCTCCGCATCTACGTGCCCTACGGGGTTGCCTGGTACCCCTATCTGACCCGACGCATGGCCGAGCGCCCGGCCAATATCGCGTTCTTCCTTCGGGCGGCGCTCTCCCGAAGCTGACCGCCATCGGGATCAGCCCCGCCTGTACGATGGCGCCATGAACTTGATTCGCCGCACCGGCACTCTTGCCGTCGTCCTGATGGCCTCAATTGCGCTCGCCGCCACCGCCGCCTCCGCCGCAACTGTTGGCGAGGTTGTCGACGACGCATCCACAACAGGCTTCTACCTGGATCGAGGTGTCTCGATCAGCGAGGACGACGCCACCCAGATCGTCTCCGCCGCCCGCAACAACGGCTCACGCTTCTATCTCGTAGTTCTCGATGACACCCCGCCTGGTGGCAACACCACCTTTGCCGAAGCCGTGTACGACGATCTGGGGATCAATGCCGGCACCGTCCTTGCCCTATCTCCGGATGACGTCGGTTTCTTCACCGAGGACGAAGGCTTCACCGCCGCTGATCTCGATGCGGCGTTCGAGTTCGCCAACAGCGAGGGTGGCAATGACGCCGAATTTGCGGCCAACTTTGTCATAGGTCTGTTCGCCGACGCTCCAGTCACGGTGCCTACAACTGCGGCCACTGCGACACCTGCGGGAGATGACACTTCGGGAGGTGGCTCCGGCCTGCTCATCCTCCTGGTCATCGTCGTCGGTGGCGGACTGCTGCTCTTCTTGCTGATGCGCCGTGGCCAGAAGCAATCCGTCAACGCGGCCGCAGAGCAGATGGCCAAGGCCAGGGGTGTTGTCCAGAAGCAGGTTGATGCGGTCGCTAACGACATCCTCGATCTAGAGGACGAGGTGCGCCTGGCGAGCAACGACGATGTCGATGAGTTCTACAACGCAGCCAGCAAGACCTACCAAACCATCACAGAGCGTCTCCAGCAGGCTGATACGCCGGCAGCCCTAGTCGACCTGTCCAACGATCTCGATGTCGCCATCTGGCAACTGGATTGCGCCGAGGCGCTGCTGGACGATAAACCCAAACCGCCCCGTCCGGAGCGTAAGGAACTGGAGCCGGCTCCTTCGGCCGATGACCGTGTCACCATTCCGGCTCCCCGTGACGACTATCAGCGTCGGCCCGGACGGCGCAGCTCGTACATGGGCACCGGGCTGATGGAGATCCTCATCGGCGTCGCTGGTCAGGTCCTGGCAAGCGGCGGGCGTGGTCGTCGGGGCGGTCTGGGCGGCATGATGAGTCGACGCCCGGCGCAGCGGAGGAGTGGCGGCGTGGTGCCGGGGCCGGGATCGCTCGTGCTGCGTAGCAAGCGCCGTACCTCACGGCCCAGCGGGTCGAGACGAACCCGCCGGGGTGGGGGACGGGTGCGTGGCGGCGGCAAGCGCCGTCGCGGCTAGGAGCGACCCTCATCACCGGTCCTGGCAAACATCTACAATCGGTCAACGAACTAAGGAAGGAAACAGATGAGTTTTCTGAAGCGCCTCTGGGGCTACATAACGACGCTGTTCAAGGGCGGCGCTGAGAAGATGATGAAGCCTGAGGTGGAGATAGAGCAGGCCATCAACGAGGCGAAGAAGCGTGATCAAGAGTTGCGCAACCAAGCAGCCAAGGTCGTTGCCCATCGCACTCAGCTCGAGTCGAAGATGGAGAACGCCGCCGACGATGTTGGCGAGGCGCGGGAGATGGCCAAGCAGGCCATCCTCAAGGCCGAGGAAGCCAAGGCGTCGGGCGATGCGGCCGGTCAGGAGAAGTGGACCAAGGCAGCGCAGGCCATCGCCATGAAGCTGCAGGCATCCGAGAACAACCTGTCGACGCTCAAGACTCAGTACGAGAACGCGTCTTCCCAGGCCGACAAAGCCAAGCAGGCGGTTCAGCAGAACGCCATGCGCGTCTCCGAGCTTGCGGCCAAGCGTATGGAGCTGCTGGGATCGCTCGAGGCAGCCAAGATGCAGGAGTCGGTCAACGAGGCCGTTGACGCGATGTCCAACATGTCGGACTACGAGGCAGTATCTCTCGACAAGGTCGAGGAGAAGATCGAGGCCCGCAAGGCAGAGGCAATGGCCAAGGCCGAGCTACGCGAAGCAACCCCCGAGGGTTCAGAGATGGAGCTCAAAGAAGCCATCAACATGGCGCAGGCCGACGCCAAGCTCGAGGAGTTGAAGGCCGAGTTGGGGCTGAACTGACCGCAAGCTGAAGACATACAGTGCGAGGGCCTCCCGTTTGGGGGGCCCTCACTGGTTGGAGGGAAGGTACTCGGCGGGGCAGCCGGCCGACGTGAGATGGAACAGCCGCCCCGGAGGCTGCCTACTTCAGGCTGAACGGCGGGTACTCGTCGGTGAGGAGCAGGAACGCATACGCCTCGACTCGCAGGGTCCAGCGAGCCACGCCGACCATGTAGTCGAAGAGGCCGCGCGGGAAGCTCCCGGTGAACAAGATGGCGAACCATGCGATCAACCAGACAACGAGAGCGCCGATGAACAAGAAGGTCAGCACTACATAGTGGGGTATTGCCAGGAACCACTTCACCAATGGCAACCATCGGTTCAGATCACGTTCCACATCCGGGTAGTCGAGCTCGATATGGACCGTCTGCTCGTCGGTGGTTGATGGGTACTCGTCCGTGAGCAGGGCGAGGTAGGCGCCAACGCGAGCGCCGAACCTGGTCAGTTCGCGGGCGAAATCGAACCACCATCGAGGGTACTTCACACGGAAGACGATGAGCAGAGCTGTTGCCACAAAGATGCCATCGCCGAGCAAAGACAAGATGATCGCGGCGGGAATGACCCAGAGGAGTCGGAAGAAGGTGGTGAAGCGGTCGAGCTTCTCCGGGTAGTCGATCTCGAGACGAGCGGCGTATGGCTCAGACGGCGTCAAGGTCTACCTCCGTTGTGGCTGGCACCACTCTATCCGGACACCTAGTCAGGTCTACTCACCTCACGAAGCCTCGGGAGCGGTGCGATCGATCTGCAGTCTGGTCGCATGATGGTCGCTGCGCAGTTTCCGCAGTCGGACCTCTTTGGCCGCCGTATCCACGCCGCGCGCCTGGAGTCGCTTGACCTCTGCTGCCAGCATGCGGATCTCGCCATCTAGTTGATGCTTTCGATCGATGAGCTCGGCTCGGGTCGGCTCTTTCCTGCGGAACATGCTCGGAGCGTAGGCGGCGGCTGCCAACCGTGCACCACCTAGGCTTGTTACGCTGCGCCAACACAACAGGAGGGTCGAGTGGCTCAGGCGGAAACAACAGCGACCGACGTCTGCAGCGGCGGCTCGGATTTCATCTGCGACTGGGTCTATGACGTCACCGGCAATGAGGCCCTGGCTGAGATCTTGGGCTGGACTGTCGAACGTCCGCTCAAAGTCATCCTCATTCTGGTTGTTGCCTACTTCCTCAATCGCCTCGTTCGTCGTGCTATTGCCCGAGGCGAAGAGCGCATGATCCAGGATCGCGAGCGCAAGCTGCAAGAACGGCAGGCGGAAGAGGTCGAGGACGGCCGTTTCGAGGACATGGAGCTGCGAGCGAAGCAAAAGGCCGCGGAGTTGGCTCTTGCCACCGAACAGGCCAAGCAGCGGGCCCGAACCATCGGATCGATCCTGCGCAGCGCCGCATCAGTGTCGATCTTCACGCTTGCCGTTCTGATGTCGCTTGGCGAGTTCGATATCAATCTGGGGCCGCTCATCGCGGGTGCCGGTATCGCCGGTGTTGCCCTCGGCTTCGGGGCCCAGTCGATCGTCCGCGATTTCCTCTCCGGTTTCTTCATGCTCATAGAGGACCAGTACGCCGTTGGCGACATCATCGATGTAGGTGAGGCTGCCGGAGTCGTCGAGGGGATCGGGTTGCGCACAACCCGACTCCGTGATGTCAGAGGAACTCTGTGGCACGTGCCCAACGGTGAGATCCGTCGGGTCGCCAACAAGTCACAGCAATGGGCGCGGGCCGTGCTCGATATCGAAGTCGCATATGACACCGATATCGAGAAGGCGAGCCGGGTCATCAAGGCGGCTGCCGATGAGGTGTGGATCGAGCATCTCCCCAACGCAACGATCATCGAAGAGCCTGAGATCTGGGGTGTTGAGATGTTCGGTGAGAGCTCGATCGCTATCCGGCTGGTCTGCAAGGTCGAGCCGGGTGAGCAGTGGGCGACCAGCCGAATAGTGCGGCAGCGGATCAAGGGAGCATTCGATCGCGAGGGCATCGAGATCCCCTTCCCGCAGCGTGTCATCTGGACGCGAGACGAATCGTCCTAGCGTCGGTCCTATTGGAGGTCCTGTGACCCAACCTGCAGTCCCGGGGGGCCGCTTCAACTGGTTTTCCGGGGTCTTCACCCCGAGCATCCTCACCGTTCTCGGTGTGGTCATGTACCTGCTGCTTGGCTTCACCACGGGCTCGGTAGGTCTGGGGATGATGCTGATCATCGTGGTGATCACCCACCTGATCACCGGCACAACCGCCCTGTCGGTGTCATCGATCGCAACCAACCGCACGGTAGGAACCGGTGGCGCGTACTTCATGATCAGCCGTTCGCTCGGCCCATCAGTCGGCTCGGCGGTCGGCATTCCTCTCTTCCTCGCCCAGGCGCTCAGCGTCACCTTCTACGTTGTCGGTTTTGCCGAGGCGTTGCACCAACTCCTGCCGGGCATCCCCATCGTCGTGATGGGTACGGTGATCAACTTCGTCGTGCTTGCTCTCGCCTATTGGAATGCCGAGCTCGCCATCAGGGCGCAGTACTTCGTGATGGCTGCAATCGGGCTCTCACTTCTGTCCTTCTTCACCGGGACCACCGGGGACTTCCCCATGAGTATCGAATGGTTCAACAGAGATGGGGCCAGCTTCATCGAGGTGTTTGCCGTGTTCTTCCCGGCAGCTACCGGGATCATGGCCGGCGTGTCGATGTCGGGAGATCTCGAGAACCCGCGCAAGGACATCCCCAAGGGCATCATGCTGGTCGTGGCCACCAGCCTGGTTGTCTACATCGCGTTCCCGGTCTGGCTATCGCTCAACTTCAGCAACACCGAACTCGTCAACAACCTGGACGCCGTCTTCGTGGTTGCCTCGGTCCCCGCCCTCATCTACCTGGGCGTCTTCGGGGCCACGCTTTCCAGTGCGCTCGGCTCGATCCTGTCGGCTCCGCGAACGCTGCAGGCCCTTGCGAATGACGGACACGTGCCCCGGTTTTTTGCCCGGGGCTACGGCAAGGACAACGAACCGCGAATGGGGACGATGCTCACATTCATCCTGGCCCAGGTTGGGGTGCTCGTGGGGAGCCTGGAGGCCATCGCACCGGTTCTGACGATGTTCTTCCTTGCCACCTACGGTGCGATCAACCTTGCCTCTGGCCTCGAGACGTGGGCGGCCAATCCGAGCTTCCGTCCCACCTTCCGGGTTCCCGCTCTCATCAGCTTGGCAGCCGCGGTTGCCTGTTTCTACGTCATGAGCATTATCAACCTGCCGGCGATGCTGCTTGCTGCAGTGGTCCTCGTCGGGCTCTTTGCCTTCACGCAGCGGCGAACGCTCGACACCACATTCGGCGACGCGAGACACGGCATATGGTCGGCATTGGTTCTCGCCGGTCTGCGCAATGTTCACCTCGCCGAGGAGCATCCGGTCAGCTGGCGTCCCAACCTCGTGGTCATGGGCGGCGATATTGGCGAGCGTTCGCATCTCCTCCAGACCAGCACCGCACTCGTTCAGTCGCGTGGCCTGGTCACGTTTGTCCATCTGCTCGACGGTGAGGTCGAGGATCGGGCCGAGGAAAGGCGAGTCCTCAACGAGTTGTATCGAGCCCAACTCGCCGAGAA
>JASJDZ010000032.1 GCA_030065575.1 Acidimicrobiia bacterium | reverse complement strand
TTGGCCCACCGGCCGTTGCCGTCCATGATGATGGCGACGTGCCGGGGCACCCGGGTCAAGTCAACGTTGTCATACATCGAGCACCGCCAGAGATTGAATCTGCCGTTCCAGATGGTATTCAACAAATCTGCGCGCCACGCCCCTCGCCTCGCCGATGAAGCTCTGATCCGCAGGGGGCAACTCGCCTAGATCGGCCGCAGCCAGTCCTGCCAGATAGCCGGTGAGGCCGGGCCGTAAGGCGTACGCTCCGGGAGTACGGCAGCCATCGCACAGCACACCGCCGGCGGGAAAGCTGAACCGAGAGAGCCGGTCGGTGCGTCCACAGCCGGCGCATCGATCCAGCGCAGGTGCCACACCGATTACCTCGGCCGCCTTGAGCAAAAAGCAGGTGATCAGGTCGGGATGGGGTGGACCGGAATCGAGCGCACGCAGCCCTCGCTGCAACAGTAGGAATAGCCGCACCGACGTCTCGTTCTCCTGCGCGACAGCATCGGCAACCTCCGTCATCGCCGCGGCAGCCACGACCCGGTCCAGATCCTCGCGCAGCGCATGGAACGGCTCGATCATCTCCACTTGCGTGATCGTGTCGAGGTTCCGGCCCTCATAGAGAACTAGATCGACGTGGCTGAAGGTCTCCAGCCTGCCGCCGAACCTGCTCTTCGTCTTGCGGATCCCCTTCGCCACCGTGCGCAGCTTCCCGTTGTTGGGGCTGAGCAGTATTACAACCTTGTCCGCCTCACCAAACGGATAGGAGCGAAGAACGATGCCCTGGTCGTGGCGTATGGCCATATGGGAAACCTAGCTCCCTAGAAACCAAGTCGATCGAGGGTCTGATCGCGGCGTTGCCAGTCCTCCTCGATTTTGACCCGGATGTCGAGGTAGACGCTGCCGCCGAAGAACCTCTCCAGATCCTTGCGGGCTTCGGCACCGACTTCGCGGAGCAGCGACCCACCCTTGCCAATGACAATGCCCTTTTGCGATTTGCGCTCCACGTATGCCGTTGCCGCCACGTAGATCGTGCCGGAGTCACGGGTTTCGATCTCATCAACGACAACGGCCAGCGAATGAGGCAGTTCCTCACGCAAGCGATGCAGGTACTTCTCCCGAATCAGTTCAGCGGCGTAGAGGCGTTCGGGCTGGTCCATGTGGATATCGGTCGGGAAGAACTGTGGGCCCTCGTCGAGCAACGGTGTGATCTCGTCGAGTATCAGTTCGACCCCGTCGCCCTCGGCAGCCGATACCGGGACGTATGCGGCAAACTCCCACTCTCCCGCCTCCCGCAACTGCTCGAGGATCTGGTCCTTCCGGGCCAGGTCGGTCTTGTTCACAACCACGATCGTGGTGGCCTTGGCGGCCAGGAGCCGTTCGGCGATGAGCCGATCGCCCGGCCCGATCTTCTGGGTGGCATCCAACACGAACAACACACCATCGGTTTCCTCGAGCGACCCGTAGACGAGACGGTTGAGGCGATTGCCTAGCGCGGTCCGCGGCCTGTGCAGCCCTGGTGTGTCGACGAAGACAATCTGCGTATCGGACTGATTGAGAATGCCGCGTATGGCGTTGCGGGTGGTCTGCGGACGGGGCGACGTGATTGCCACCTTCTCCCCCACCAGGGCATTCACCAGCGTCGACTTACCCACATTTGGACGCCCGACAACGGAGACAAATCCGGTACGCACTAGAGGACCCCGAGTTCCGCGCAGCGGAACTCCAAGCTGCCCGCAGGGCAGCGAACCACGGAGATGAACCCGGTCCTCATGGGGCAAACCCGCAGAAACCAGGGTGGGCGACGTGCTGCTCCGCAGCACTAACCCCTCCCGGTCCGACCTCTCCCGCTGGTCGAGTCCGGACCTGCCCTCCCCCAAAGGGAGGGCAGCTGGCAATACCCTCCTCAAGGGGGGATCGATGCTCTCCTCTACATCTGTACAAAGTCATGGATGCAGCCGGATCTGGGCTACTCGCCGCCCTTGCACCCGCTCCACGGTGAGCTTGTGCCGGTTGTACTCGAACGACTCACCCTCTGCCGGCACCCTGCCGGCGAGACCGAGGATCAGCCCGCCCACTGTGTCCCAATCATCATCGGGGATGGTGGAGCCGATCAACTCACCAAGGTCGTCAATGTCGAGCCGCGCATCGATCAGATACGAGCCGTCGTCGACTGGGACCACCATCGGCTCTTCTTCGTCGTACTCGTCGGCAATCTCGCCAACCAGCTCCTCGAGTAGATCCTCAATGGTGACGAGCCCAGCCGTTCCGCCGAATTCGTCAACGGCGATGGCCATGTGGACCTGGTTCGCTTGCATCTCTCGCAGCAGGTCGGGAACCCGCTTGGTCTCGGGTACGAAGTAGGCCTCACGCAGAAGGTCCTTGGCCAAACGCGGCCCCGCTTCGTCATCCCACAGCTGCAGCAGATCCCGGGCGTAGAGAACACCAAGAATGTCGTCTGTGTCCTCTCCGTGGACCGGGATACGTGACTTACCCGCCTCGAGAACCAGGTCGAGCACATGTTCACTGGAGGTGTCGGCAGACACGGTGACCATGTCGGGGCGCGGCACCATCACCTCCCTGACGATCGCATCGGCGAAGTCGATCACCTGTGAAATCAGCTCTCGCTCGTGGGCCTCGGTGTCGCTGTCGTCGTCATCATCATCATCGTCCATGTCGGAGATGAGGTCGGCCGTCGTCTCTCCGAGCGTGATCAAAGGTTCGAGCAACCAGGCGAATCGGTAGGCGATGGTCCGGGGACGATTCCGACCCAGCGTACGCGGGACGATGTCCCCGAGAACCAGCACCACAAAGCCAACGACGACCAGCGAAACAGCCAGCGCCCAGCCTTCTGTGATGCGGGAGAGCGCCCAGGCAGCCGGCAGGACTGCGAGGACCAACAAGCCGGTACCCACGAGCCCGAGTGCCGGCTGGATGCGGGGTCGATCGCTCAGCAGCTCTGCGATTCGCTCCGCGCGATGGTCATCGCTGCGGGCGTCGTGAAGCGCATCGGCACGCGGGGTTCTCACCAGCGAGGCGCCGGCTGCCCGCAACACTGCGGTCAGCAAGATGAGTACGCCGGATATCGCAAGGGCAAGGGTCGTCATGGTCGCTCTCTACCCACCATCGCCAGGATCTCTCGCTCTCGCTGTTCCATTTCCTCCGCTTCCTCGTCGATCACATGGTCGCGACCAAGCAGATGCAACGTTCCGTGCACGACCATGAGCGCAAGCTCATCCTCGAAGGCTACCCCGGCCGTCGTGGCGTTGCTCTCGACCACTGCAGGGCAGATGACGACGTCACCAAGCATCAGAGGAGGGCCGTCGGCCCCTGTATCGATGATGCCCGCTGCGAAATCCTCAATGGGGAACGAGAGCACATCGGTAGGGCCTTCCTTGCCCATGTGCCTGGCGTTCAGTTCGGCCATTCGCGGCTCGGATACCAGCGTGATCGAGAGTTGCGTAGAGTCGGGAAGCCGCTCGGCGCGCATGGAGGTATCGGCCAGATCACGAAGCCAGTCGGTAGGCAGCGGGTCATCGAGCTCGCTGTTGATTGTTATGTCCACTACTGAGCCTCGACCTTAGACCCCGGGAAGCCCGGGTAGGGAACTCGTATGTGGTAATACCCGACCAGCGCATCGACTACCGAAGCCTTGATGTTGGTGAGGTCGCCGAACGTTATGTCGGACTCGTCGAGCTGGCCGTCGTCCAGCTTCTCGGCCACGACGGCATCGACGATCTTCTCGAGGCTCTCCATTGTTGGTGTCTGACTGAGAGCATGCGCCCGTGCGGCACCTTCCACGGAGTCGCAAATCATCAGAATCGCCATCTCCTTGCGCTTCGGCTTTTCGCCGTGGTGGCGGAACAGCTGTGGATCTACGTCCGGGTCCGCCTCCACGCCTTGGTGATAGAAGTAGCGCATCAGGCCGGTGCCGTGATGACGGCGGATGCCATCGGCGATCTCTGACGGGAGCTTGTATTGACGAGCCAGGCGAAGACCGTCGGTGACGTGAGCCCGGATGATCCGACACGAGTCGATCGGGTCAAGGTGGTCGTGTGGATTGGGTATCCCAAACTGGTTCTCGATGAAGTAGACGGGGTTTTCCACCTTGCCTAGATCGTGATAGAAAGCGGCGGCTTGGGAAAGTAACGGATCGGCGCCAATTGCGCGTGCCGCCTTCCCGGCCAGCGTTCCTACGAGCATCGAGTGGTTGAACGTGCCCGGAGCCTTCTCCTCGATCAAGCGGAGAGCCGGGTGGTTCCTATCCACCAGATCCAGCAGGGTCAGGGTGGTCGTCATCCGGAATAGGTTCTCGAGGAACGAAACGAGCCCCTGTGCCAGCAGCCCAGCCAGGACACCGCCGATAAGGCCAAAGAACGCGGCTTCCCATCGTGTTTCCCAGCCGCGGAACAGCCACGAGATGGCGAAGGCGAATGGGGTCAGCACGACAGCAGAGAGAGCGACGGCAACTCTCAGCTCCCGACGGCTGGACACGGCTGAAACGAATGCGACCGGGGCGACCGTAGCGACCGCCGCAAAGACCGTGAGCGCCGGATCGAAGGTCGAGATGGCAACGAATGTCGTCACCGGGACGGCGAGCAGGACACCGGTTCGAGGGTTGTAGAGGATGGCGGCTACGTAGCCGAACAGCATTGCTGGGATCGCAAATCCGACCGCCCCAAAATCACCGTCCGACCCATCCACCAGCTCCGGGAGCCGGGAAGATAGGGCGGCCAGCACCAACAGAATCCCGAGCAGGGCGAAGTGCTTTGGATCAGACCATTCCCCCGGGGCGAGACGCCATAGGAAGAAGGCGGCGAGGCTGACGGTCAAGGCCCCGAGGATCACTATGGCCTGCCGCGAGACTCCCGGCTCTCTTTCGACGAGTTCGAGAGCGAGGATCGCGTCGACCTGAACCTGGGTGAGCAACTCGCCCTGACTGGCGATGAGCTCGTTGGCGAAATAGGTGCGTTCGATCGGCTCGACTGCATCCCGCGCTGCTTCCCTGGCGGCAATTGTCAACGCTTCGTCGACCGTTTCGTTGAACAGCAACTCATCGGCAACGAGCTCCCCAATTGCGGGATGCGCCAACGCCTGCTCCTCAACGGACAGGGCGGGGACAAAGATCAGCGGCGTTTGCCCGCGCAATTGGTCCTGCCTGGTCCGCAGCTCAGACTGGCGGATCCCGTCCGCCATTAGATTCTCGGCAACGTCGACGGCCGTCGTGATGATTGCGTCGAAGCGGGACGCTTCACCGTTTTCGATGCGATCGAGGTCGTTGTTGTACAGGCTCACGAAGGCTGGGATCGACTGGAGGTCGGGATAGTCCTCCTGGAGTCGCTCGACCCAGCTCTCCGCGTCACGACGGGGCAGAGTCGTTGTAGTGACCTCGGGAATGGTGGTCGTGGTTGTGGTGGTCGTGGTTGTGGCTGCGGCGTCGCCCGGTTCGGTTGTGGTGGTCGAGGTCGTAGTCGATGTCGTCGAAGTGACGGCTACCGACTCATCGACCGTCAGCCCGAGGTCGTTGATCGGACGTTGGTCGATCGCTTCGAGCGCAGCTATCAGGTCACCCCGGGTCTCCTCGTCGGGGACGAGGCCGATCAAGAAGACCGTGTCTTCGGTGTCCTCGACCTGCACCACCCCGCCGCGTTCGAGCAGGATGGCGTCGACCGTCTGCTGCAGGACCTGCTTCTCTTGCTCGATCTCCAGGTCACGCGGAGTGAGGAATGCCAGCTCGGCGAGATCCTCGAAGAAAGCGGAGATGTTGGTGCGGACACCGATGATGATGGTCTCATCGACCGAGAAGACAGAAGGCTCGTTGTCGTAGGCGCGTTGTCTTGCCTCTTCGGTGGCGGCGTCGTCGGGAACATTGATGGTGCGAGTTGCGATGTACTGGTCAGGCGAGGACAGCCCCGCCTCGACGGTGACCGTCGGTGCGGCCACGGCCCGGCCCACTACGAGGGAGGCCCCAACGAACACGATCGTGACCAGAATCACCAGGATATTCAGTGGCATTGCGTAACGGCGGAAGAAGCTCATGCCTGCTTCTCCCTTCGCTTCTCCTCGTACTGCCGGTAGGCCTCGACAATCGCGGCGACGATCCGGTGCCTAACCACGTCGTCCCCGGTCAGTTCCACAAAGGAAATGCCGGCGACCTGACGCAACACACGGCGCACCGTGCGCAGACCCGACGGTCTGCCGCCGTCGAGGTCAACCTGGGTTATGTCACCGGTCACGACCATCTTCGAGTTGAACCCCAGCCTGGTGAGGAACATTTTCATCTGCTCCGGGGAGGTGTTCTGAGCCTCGTCGAGCACTACAAACGCGTCGTTGAGGGTTCTTCCCCTCATATAAGCGAGCGGAGCTATCTCAATAGTTCCCCGCTCCATCAGACGGGCGGTCTCTTCGGGCCCGAGCATCTCATATAGGGCGTCGTACAGCGGACGCAGATATGGGTCGACTTTGGCGGTTAGATCGCCGGGCAAGAACCCCAGACGCTCACCGGCCTCAACGGCCGGGCGGGTGAGAATGATCCTTCGTACTGATCCCGATTGCAGGGCCTCGATGGCGCACGCCATGGCCAGGTAGGTCTTCCCGGTCCCGGCCGGGCCGATGCCGAAGATCATCGTGTTGTCCCGCACGGCATCGACATACACCTTCTGGCCGTGGGTCTTGGGCCGCACGTGCTTCCCACGCCCAACCTTGATCGAGTCGGTGAAGACGCCGGATGGCGACGGCACGTCCTTCTTGACCATGTCGATGACCCGGTCCACCCGATCCTCATCAAGTCGCTCCCCCTCCTGAATGAGGATGAGTAGCTCGTCGAACACCGTACGCACCATCTCGCCGAGATCCGGCATCGTGTTCTCGATGACGATCTCGTTGCCGCGCGCAACTATGCGCGCTGCGGGAAAGGCAGCATCGACCTGTTTCAGGAAGGTGTCTCGCTCACCGAGCAAATCAACCATCAGGTGGTTGCTCGGGACGCGAATACGGATCTGTGTTGCGGTGGGGGTAGTCACGAGAAGTCACTCATTCAGAGTCCCATAAGGGGCTCATCGGTTTCGCAGGCGCGCAGTATAAGGGGGATGGCCGTTCAGGGGAACATCGTCTGGCACAACCTGCCAGGTCCGCACTGTCTTTCTATTCGCCGTCCGAAGTGACGCCAAGCTCGGTGAGCTTCTCGCTGAAGCCCTCCTCAGACTGATCGAGCAGCATGGCGAGCATCCGTAAGTCGTTGGCACGGATCGTGAGAACCCGCCCGTTGAAGTCCTGGCGCAGCATCTGGATTCCACGCAGGAACCGCTCAACCACCTGACCGTCGGCCCCCGACAGTCGCTCTACCTGGTTGAGATCGATGGTGATACCTTCGGCAGCTGCGTTTGGTGTCGGCCCATCGTCTTGTGGCAGCAACTGAAGAATCGGAACACTGAAGAACTGAGCAAGCCGCTGCAGTCGGGGCAACGACAGGCTGCGCTCGCCGCGCTCATAGGCGCCGAGCACCGCTGCCTTGAACTCCTGATCCGAGAGCTTCTGCACATCCTGAAGCGACAAACCCCTCTGTCGCCTGATTGAACGCAACCGCTCTCCTACCATCTCGTTGTAAGTCGGCATCAATCTCTCCTCGGCCCTCCACAGAGCTCAACCCAGCGCGAATGCGCTGCGTAGCCGACATCATAACCCAGGGTCACCGTCTTGTGTCGCATTGTTCTGGATTTTGCCCTATTTCCAGCCCCAGGCCCGAATGACTAGACACCCGAGGCTCGATCACTGTTCGCGGTTACGCAACAAAGTGACCGCAACCACCGCCGCTGTTTCCACCCGCAAGACCGTCGGCCCGAGGTCGAGCCGCGGGGCCGCGGCGGGCACCTCCTCCGGGGCGAAGCCGCCCTCGGGACCTACGCACAGGACAAGATCGTCGACAAGCATGACCCGGGACGGATCGGATCCACCCACTTCCGCAAACACCGGAGTGCCGATCTGATCGACCATACCGACTGGCAACGGTTGGTCGCCGATCTCCATCAGCCAGGCCCCACGGGATTGCTCTAGCGCAGCGATCGCCCAGCGCTCTGCTTTCTCGACACGAGGTGGCCGGCCCTCGGTGTGGGAGGTGCGCAACCAGAAGAGCCGGCTCACGCCGAGCTCGGCCATCTTCTCAACAAGAAAGCGAAGGCGGCTGTTGGTGCGAGGTGGAGCGACCGCCACCGTCAGGTGAGTCGGACGGGGAATCATGGCCTCTTCTCCGCGCCAGATCAGTCCGTTGCGGTACGTGCCGGTGCCGAAAAGACCCTCTCCATCGGTGTAGGAAGCCTCAGCAGTCTCGACGCGCAGCACTTGCTCGAGGTGATGAATGGCGCCCGGATCGAGCCGCACTGGGTCCTGGGAATCGCCGCAACCGGGTACCAGCAGGTGCGGCCGATGCCGGGCCACTGGCTACCGACCACGCCGCTTGCGGCGGCGACGCTTCGCATCTGCGGGTTCCTCACCGTGCGCCTCGGCAAACTGGCGAAGCGCATCTTCAGCCTCAACCGTGAGGTCGGTGGGGACAACAACCTCGATCGTGATCAGCAGGTCACCTCGACCGCGCCGCTGCAGACGGGGCATGCCCTGGCGACTCAGGCGGAATACGGTGCCCGACTGAGTCCCCGGCGGGATGTCGATCTCAGTGGCAGATCCATCGACTAGAGGAACCTTGACCTGCTTGCCGAATGTGGCTTCCGCAATGCCAAGCCGGACCTGGTGATGCAGATCGTCGCCAACCCGCGTGAACTCCGGGTTGGCTTCAATTCTCACCTGAACATACAGATCGCCGGGAGGGGCTCCTCGCTCACCGACCCCGCCCCGACCGGTCAACCGCAGCCTCGTTCCGTCGTCAACGCCAGCGGGGATCTCAACCGTCAGAGTCTTCTCTGTGTCCACCCGACCGCTGCCGGAGCACACCTGACATGGCTTGTCGATGATCTCACCCCGACCCCGGCATGTTGAGCACTCGGCCACGGTCATCATCTGGCCAAGCATCGTTTGCCTGGCAACCTGGACCTGGCCGGCGCCGTTACAGGTCGGGCACCGCCGTGGCTCGGAGCCGGCTTCCGCACCGCTGCCGGAACAAGCCGGGCACCGCTCCGGGGATACAACGTCGATCTTCCTACTGACCCCCGTGGCGGCCTCCGCCAGGTTCAGATCGACATTCACTCCGATATCGCTGCCTCGCTGTGGCCCACGTCGACGTACTCCGCCAAACCCGCCAAATCCACCTCCGAAGAACTGCTGCAGGATCTCGTCGAGGCCACCGAAGTTGCTGAACAGATCCCCGGCGCCAAACTGCTCGCCCCGATCAAAGGCAGCACGCCGCTGCGGATCGGACAGAATCTCATATGCCTCCGCGATCTCCCGGAACCGAGCCTCGGCCGCAGGGTCGTCCGGATTGGCATCCGGATGCGTGTCGCGCGCCAGCTTGCGAAACGCCTTCTTGATCTCGTCCTGAGTTGCATCGCGCGCAACCCCGAGGATCTGGTAGTAATCCTTCATGCGTCGAGACTGTCTTCTAGTCCGTCTCCGACTTCTTCAACGACACGGATGGCGCGCCGGTAATCCATTCGCATCGGTCCGAGCACGCCGACCCGGCCCCGCTTCGCTCCCCCCGCGCTGAAGGCCGTGGACACGACTGCAAAGTCGGCATCCGTGACGTCGGTTTCGGCGCCCAGCCGCACCGATGTGCCTTCGTCGTCGCTCCCCAGCAACTGCCGCACCTCGTTCCGCTGCTCGAGCAGTTCCAGCATGGCGTGAACCTGGGCGAGGTCCTCCCATAAGCCAGCAAGCTGGCTGGTGCCGCCCACATAGAGTTCCCTCGTCGCCTCCACCGCCTGACCCGCCGAGACGGCAACCGTCCGGGCGATCCGCATCACACGGTCGGGTATCTGCTCTTCAGGCAGACCATCGATGCGGGCTCCGCCCTCGGCCAGCGTCGCCCCTTCGTAGGCAGTGACCAAAATCCGCTCGGCTTCCTCCAGCTCCCTGTCGGTGGGACTGAACTGCAGCCTGACCACCTCTTGGCCGACACGCCCCGTTGCGCCGATAGTGACGGCCATCACCACCGGGCCGCCGAGGTGAACCAGATGGAGCGCTTGCACGATCTCGTCGCCAAAGCCCGGGCCCATGACCACCGCCGGGTAGTGCGTGATCTCGGCAAGGAGACCACTCGTTTGCTGGAGCAGCTTGCTGAGCTCCTCGTGGAAACCGGTGAAGAACGACTCGATGCGCTCGCGGGTGGCGTCGCGCAGCTTGGTGGGCGAGCAGTGATCGACGTAGTAGCGATAGCCGGCCGGGGTCGGCACCCGGCCCGCCGACGTATGAGGCTGCGTGACAAACCCATAGGACTCGAGCTTGGCGAGGTCGTTGCGGATGGTCGCACTGGAAACATCGACCGAGCAGTGCTCGAGCACGGCGCGCGAACTGACCGGCTGGCCTGTACGGATGTACTCCTCGACCAGCGCCTGCAGGACTACGGATCTGCGGTCATCGAGCATTCGCAGAACTTAGCACTCGCAGGGAGAGAGTGATAAGGGGCAGCTTGAAGCTGCTTGGAGTTCGAAGCAATCGAACTCCAGAGTCGGTGCTGCAAGCAGTGGCCGGCGTCTGGAGAGGGTCGGGGCAGTGATCGGGAACGATCGATGCGCATGCGGGCGTGGGTCTGCAGTAGCGTCGGCGCTAATGGCAAGGTTGCGAGACTCGGCGCTGCGACAGATCCAGGGAGGCGGACCTGGCGCTTTTGTGGTTGCCTCGGTGATTCTGGGTGTGCTGGTCGGACTCGGCGCCGCCGTCCTGGTCCTTGTCATCGAGAGCATTCATTCCCTGGTTGATGGAACAGTTGAGGCCTCCGGAACGGACCTGATCCTGGTTGCAGCCGTGGTTATAGGCATGGTGTTGACCTGGGCGATTGATCGCATGCTCGGGCCCGGTGTAGCCGGCGGAGGCGTGGGAGAAGTGCTCTCCGCGATGTCCCTCGAGGGCGGATATCTCCCCAGCCGCCTCGTTCCCGGCAAGATACTCGCCACCGGGCTCAGCCTGGGTACTGGAGGCTCCGGCGGGAGAGAGGGCCCGATCGTCCTGATCGGAGCGGCCATAGGATCGACCTTCGCCAGATACAGCCGATTCGGTCAAGACGAGGTGCAAGCATTCGTTGCGGCGGGCGCGGGAGCCGGCATCGGCGCGGTCTTCGATGCCCCGATTGCCGGAATGCTCTTCGCCCTGGAGGTCTTGCTTGGCTCGCTTGCGCTGCGTCACCTCAACGCTGTGGTTGTTGTCTCCGTCGTCGCATCGGTCACAACTCACGCGATCATCGGCGAGGATTCGATCCTCGTCAGCCCTCCCTACGAGCTCAGCGATCCACGTCAACTCGTGCTATTCGCCCTTCTGGCGGTGGTCGTTGTGGCCTTTGGGTACTTCTTTCTCGAAGCGATGCACTTCGCAGACTCGATCGGTAGCGGCTGGGCACCCTCGTGGCTGAAGCCGGTTACGGCCGGGCTCCTGGTCGGGCTGGTCGGTCTGGCCCGCCCCGAGGCTTTGGGGACGGGTCAGGAGTTCCTACGCGGCTTGCTTCGTCAGGTCGAGCCGGGCAACCTGGCTTGGGGCCTGTTGCTGATCATCGCCATTGCGAAGTCGCTCACGGCGGCCGCCACCCACGGCGGCGGTGGCTCGGTCGGCTCGTTCATGCCTTCCATGGTCATCGGAGGTACCGTCGGCGCTGGGTTTGCGGTGATTGCAGGGCAACTCTGGTCGGTATCCGCTCTGAACCCGGGTGCCTTCGCTCTCGTCGGAATGGCCGCCATGCTCACCGTGGTTGTGCGTGCCCCACTGACGGCAATCCTCCTGGTCTTCGAGCTGACCGGGGACTACGGGATGATCCTGCCCCTCATGCTCACCGTCGCCATTGCCACAGTTGTGGCCGACCGCATACATCCCGGCAGCACATATGTGGCCACGCTTCGCCTCAAGGGAGTTCACCTTCCCCAGCACGAGGATCGCGACGTGCTCGACACCGTCCAGGTGCGCAATGTCATGACCTGGGTACCGACCGTGGACACGTCCAGCACGGTGGCAGAGGTGGCAGAGCTGATCGATGCCACCGGCCATCACGGCATCCCGGTGGTTGACGAGGCCGAGGCTCCCGTCGGAGTCGTGACGATCACCGACTTGGAGACGGCGTCGCTGCTCGATGACACGCTGGACATTCCGGTAGAGCAGATTATGAGCCAACCGCCGATCACCGCATCACCGCAGATGCCGGTTTCGGCAGCCCTTGCTCGCATGGCTTCGCTGGACCTCGGCCGGCTCCCGGTCATCGACTCCACCGGGAAGCTGGTCGGGATGTTCCGCCGCGAATCGGTAGTGAGGGCTTATCACTACGGGATCACCCGCTCGATAAGCAACGAGTTGTACCGGGCACGAGCCAACCTACGCATCAGTCGCCATACCGATATCTTCACAGTGATGATCCGCGACGGCTCACCGGCCGTCGATGCCCGGGTCAGCGAGATCGCGTGGCCCCCCGAGGCAACTCTCGTATCGATTCGACGCCAGCAAAACGTGCTCATACCGCGTGGCGACACATTGATCCGCATGGGTGACGAACTGACGATCTACTGCGTCGTCGAGCATCGTGCCGCCGTGCGCACTCTCCTGCAAGCTCCCATCAAGAGACCGGAGTGAGCGCGAGCGATTCCCGGGCGACAGCATCAGTGAACAGCGGGTTGGTCACCAAGAGCCGGCCGGCTTCCGCCTTGAGTATGCCCGCAGCCTGAAAACGCTGTCCGGCAACCGAGTCGAGCAAGGCGGCACCGGCGGCGCCGGCACGAACACCGTTGCGCAGGCGAAGTCCGAGAAACAAGCGCTCTTTCTCACGTTCCCAGGGATCGAGTTGCTCGGTGCCCTGAACCGGTCTCCGTCCCCCTTCGACCTGGTCGAGGTAGACGTCCAGTCGTCGGAAGTTGCGGGTCCTCACTCCTCCGCGATGCCCGTGCGCACCAAGCCCGAAAGCGTCGTATTCACCCTGCGCCCAGGTCGTCAGGTTGTAGCGACACTCTGCGCCGGGCCGTGCCCAATTGGATACCTCGTAGGGGTCCAACTCGATCAGCTCGGCGAGGGCTTCGTACTTGTCGGCCTGGTCATCCGGATCCGGCCCCGGGTCACCGCCGGCGACGGCACGGCTGAGAGCGGTCCCCCGCTCCACGGTGAGGGCGTAGGCCGAAAGGTGCTCTGTCTCCAGTCCAAGCGCATTTCGCACCGTCTCGAGCCACGACTCCGTCGACTCCCCCGGCGTCCCAAAGATCAGATCGATGTTGACGGTCTCTATCCCCGCAGCCTTCGCGGCAATGGTCGCTTCGCGAGCCTGTCGCGGATCGTGCAGCCGGCCCAATGATCGGAGCACGCCCGAGTCGAAGGACTGGATCCCGAGCGAGATGCGATTGAACCCAGCGGCGACGAGTCCCCCCGCCGACTGCGATGTGATGTCCTCCGGATTGGCCTCGATGCTCACCTCGGCCCCGGCCACTAGCCCAAAGCGCTCGCTGATGGCCTCGAGAATCCGGGCCAGCTGTTCTGTAGCCAATACGGAAGGGGTACCGCCGCCCAGGTTGACGGCGTGGACGGGAGCCCAGTCCTCGGCCATGCCGATCTCATCCACCAGCGCATCGACATATCGCTCGACCGGGCTCGATTCCCGTTCCATGTCGACGACGGCGAAATCGCAATAGGGACAGCGACGATGACAGAAAGGAACGTGTACGTAGACGGCTCGCTCGCCGGCAGCTCGGACGACCGGGTCACTCATCGATGCGCAACGCGGAGATGAAGGCTTCCTGCGGAACTTCGACCTGGCCGACCATCTTCATGCGCCGCTTGCCTTCCTTCTGCCTTTCCAGCAGCTTCCGTTTCCGCGTGATGTCACCGCCGTAGCACTTGGCCGTGACGTCCTTCCGCTGCGCCTTGATGGTCTCCCGGGCGATGATCCTGCTGCCGACGGCAGCCTGGACCGGAACATCGAATAGCTGGCGGGGGATCAGCTTGCGCAGCCGCTCCACCATGGCCCGGCCGTACCGGTAGGCACGTTCCTTGTGGACGATCGACGAGAACGCATCCACCGGCACGCCGTTGAGCAGGATGTTGACTCTGACGAGATCCGAGCTTCGGTACTCGCCCGGTTCGTAGTCCATGGAGGCGTAGCCGCGGGTGCGAGACTTCAGCTGATCGAAGAAGTCGAAGACGATCTCCGCGAGCGGCACCTGGTAGTGGAGTTCCACCCGCTCCGGGGTCAGGTAGGTCATCTCGCCCATCTCACCACGACGTTGCTGGATCAACTCCATCACGGTGCCCACATACTCCGACGGCGTGATCACCATCACCTTGACGTACGGTTCGGAGACGCTCGCCAGTACTTGCGGATCCGGCAGGTCCTGCGGCGACCTCACCTGGACGCTGGCACCGTCGGTCAGATGGGCCTGGTACTCCACCGACGGAGCGGTGGCCACCAGGTCGAGGTCGTACTCCCGCTCGAGACGCTCCCGAACGATCTCCATGTGCAGCAAGCCGAGGAATCCACAGCGGAATCCAAACCCGAGAGCTCGCGAGGTCTCCGGCTGGTAGACGAGCGACGAGTCGTTGAGCCGCAATTTGTCCAACGCCTCCCGCAGTCTCTCGAACTCATCTCCGTCGGTCGGGAAGAGCCCGGAGAAGACCATCGGCTTGGGCTCCCCATAGCCGGGGAGGGCAGTGTCGGCGGGAGCAATGGAGTCGGTGACAGTGTCGCCAACGCGGATCAGGTCGATTTCTTTGATCCCCGTGATCAGATATCCCACTTCTCCGGCCGAGAGACGCTTCACTGCTGAGGCCGTCGGTCGAAGCACCCCGATCTCGTCAGCCGACTCGATCAGATCGGTTGCCATGAAACGGACCTGCTCGCCGTCGCTGATGTGACCATCAACTACCCGCAACGAGCAGACAACACCACGGTAGGTGTCGTAGTAGCTGTCGAACACCATCGCCCGCAGCGGCCCGTCCCCATTTCCCTCCGGGGCGGGCAAGCGAGTGACGATCGCCTCGAGCAACTCCTCGATACCGGCGCCGCTCTTGGCCGATACCTGGATCACGTCCTCGTCGGATCCGCCGACGATGCCGATCAGCTCGGCCGAGACCCGCTCCGGCTCGGCGGAGGGAAGGTCGATCTTGTTGACGACAGGGATGATCTCGAGCCCGTTTTCGATCGCCAGGTAGGCATTGGCCAGGGTTTGCGCCTCGACCCCCTGTGCGGCGTCGACCAGAAGAAGCGCTCCTTCACAGGCGTCGAGGCTGCGGGATACCTCGTAGGAGAAGTCGACATGACCCGGGGTGTCGATCAGATTGAGCACATAGGTGTGACCATCCTGGGCCGGGTACTCGATGCGGACCGTATTGGCCTTGATGGTTATGCCCCGCTCCCGCTCGATATCCATCGTGTCCAGCAGCTGGTCGCGCATGTCTCGCTGCTCCACCGCTCCCGTGAACTCGAGCAGACGATCGGCCAGGGTCGACTTCCCGTGGTCGATGTGCGCAATTATTGAGAAGTTGCGAATACGCGTTGGATCGGTCATCGGTGGCCTGGTGTTTGCGGAGAAAGAGGCGGGCGGCATTGTACCCGCACGGTGACGGTGCTATTGTTCCGCCGTTCCTCCAACCCCCAGAGGTCGTTTTCCGCATGGCCAACATAGAGTCACAAAAGAAGAGAAACCGCCAAAACGAAGCAGCACGGCTCCGCAACCGGGCAATGCGCTCCGAGCTCAAGACGCGTTCTCGCAACGCAGTCGAGGTCGCCGAGTCCGGTGACGCCACCGCCGCCGACGCCGCCCTCCGTGATGCGCAGCAGCGCATCGACATGGCCGTTAGCAAGGGCCTGCTTCACAAGAACACCGCAGCCCGCCGCAAGTCGCGTCTCGCCAAGCAGGTCACGAAGACCCTCGGATAGCACTGTGAGCGAGACAACCTGGCTGACTCCAGCGGCCTACGACAAGCTGGTCGAAGAGCTCGAGCACCTGACTACCGAAGGTAGACGCGCCATCGAGCAACGCATCGCCGAAGCCCGCGAGCACGGCGACCTGCGCGAAAACGCCGAATACGACACCGCCAAGAACGACCAGGGTCTGATGGAAGCGCGTATCCGGCAGCTCAAGCACATCATCGAGAACTCTGAAGTTCGGGAAGCCGAGGACTCTGGGCTGGTCGAGATCGGTACGGTGGCAACCGTCGTCGATGAAGATGGGTACGAACTCGAGTACTTCATTGCCTCTGCCGAGAACAAGGTTCCCGGCATGATTCTCGCCTCGCCGACCAGCCCGGTAGGGGCTGCGCTGCTTGGCGCTGCCCCCGGCGAAGAGGTGTCCTACGAGGCTCCGGGTGGCACCTTCGGGCTGACCGTCAAGAGCGTCCGCATCTTCGAGGGCTAGCGTCAAGTCGGGGCTTGTAACTAGTCACTTAAGCATCGGGGAAACTGATCATTAATCGGTAGATTCCTCCGCCGACAGGACTGTTGAGAACCGAACCATCTCAAGGATGAGCCCGATGGCACGCTTTCTCAGCAGACTCCGCGACCAAGCCGGCGCCTCGCTGGTCGAATATGCACTGATCACCTCCCTGATCGCTATCCCTTCGGCCGCAACCTTGAGCGCCATCAGCACCACCATGAACGACGAATTCAACTCGATCGAGGCCAACTCGATCGGCTCGAGCAGCGTCACATCCACGACCGCTGCTCCTCCGACTACTGCGGGCGGTGGACCCTCCACGACGACCACCACCGCTGCTCCTCCCACGACTACGTCGACGACTACCACCACGACGACGACCACCACGACGACTACAACGACGGTTCCGCCAACGACCACGACGACAGCGCCCCCTTCCCCAACGACCACAACCATCCCAGGCGCACCGGAGTTCCAGAGCGAGACCGTGTACACCGACGGTGGATGGCTCGAGTTCGAGCTAGAGGACGGCGAGATCAACCTCGTCGACTACGACCTGAGGCGGCGGTGGCGCGGCAACCTCACCCGCAATCCGGATGGCAGCATCACCGTGCATCTCTGGCATCGCTGGAATGGCAGCGAGGTGTGGGTGCACGCCTACGTGGATAGCAACGGCTACCTGGTCGTTACCGTTTCCTAGCCCTAGCTAGCGCCGTCTCGCCCCGCCGTACCACCGACACATCGCCACGGTAAGCCGCTCCATGGTGACTCGATGGGTCGGTTCCGGAGCTGTCTTCAGCTGCAGATCCGCCCGAGCCAGAGCCCCCAGTGCCGACTTGAGGTCGGAACCTCGGATGTTGCGCCGCTGTTTCCACACCTTCTCCATGCCCCAGCCGGGCTTGGCTCCCGACCAATCGAGGAACGTGTCGTAGTCAGAGACGGCGGCAGCGATGGAGCGGCGGCGGACATCGTTCTGCAGGAACGCCAGGAGCTGCAGCGGGTGGCCGTGCTGCAGGAAATCGGCCAGTCTCCGCAGCGCCTCTCCCTGGTTCCCCGCAACGACCGCATCAACGTAGTGCCACATAGGCTCGTCCGGACGGTTCTTGAACCGGCTCCGCACTTGATCGACTGTCACCTCTGGCCCAGCGACGGCGAGCTGGTCGAGTGCCTGACCTAGGGCCGCCACGTCGGTACCGAACCGGGTGAGCAGAATGGCTGAGGCCTCCGGATCGATGCGCAGGCCACGCTCTCTGGCGGCCCGCCCCAGCCAATCGCCGGCACTTCGCTCGGTGATGCGCTTCACCGAAAGCGCCTCCCCCCGCTTCTTCAGCATTGCGCCCAGCGGGGACGGGATCGCCCCGGTCGCCACAAAGACCACAATCGGATCGACCGACACGTCGAGCAGCTCGGCAATGACCTCGGCCTCGGCCTTGAGCAACGAATTGGCGTCGACAACCAGAACCCCGTCGGCGCCCCCAAACAGCGAGCCGCTCTGCAGAGCAGGGACTATCTCCTGCACCTGGCCCCGCATCACTGCATCGGGATCGTCGTCACTGCCGGTCCCTTTGGCCGGAACGTCGATCCGGGTGGCATTCTCGACGCCGAGCTGGGCCAGCGCAGCCGCCGCCTGCTCCATCATCAGGTCCCGTTCGCCCGGTCCCGCATCCCGCGGCCCGGTAATGACGACAAGTGGCTTCATGGCCTCGAGCGTAGCGCTCGCCACCGACGGAGTCGCTTAGCCACCAGCCGCGGGTTTCGGCCCAGCCTCCTCTACGATTGACTTGACGGATTCAGGGAGGACGTGTTGTCCGCAACACGGGACAACCAGGCGATTTCGTTTCGAACCGGTCTCGGCTACGCAACCGGAGATCTCGGGATTTCCCTTGCTTACTTCTCCGTGGGTTTCTTCTTCCTTTTCTACCTGACGGACATCGTCGGCCTCTCCGCATCGCTGGCCGGGACGGTGGTCTTGATCGGCAAGCTGTGGGATGGCGTCAACGATCCGCTGGTCGGCATTCTCAGTGACCGGACTCGCTCTCGGCACGGACGCAAGCGGGTTTACCTCCTGTACGGGGCAGTGCCCTTCGCCTTGAGCTTCATGCTGTTGTGGTGGATTCCTACCGGGACATCGACGGCCGTGACCTTCATCATCGCCACCGCTGTCGCGTTGCTGTTCGCCACCACGTACTCGCTAGTGGGAGTGCCCTATCAAGCGCTGGTTCCGATGATGACGACCGACTACGACGACCGGACCCGGCTGGTCGCCTACAAGGCGATATTCTCGGCGGTCGGAACCGTGGTCGGCGGCGGGATTGCTCTCGTGATATCGCTCGAAGCCGGGATCGAGCCGACGCTGCGAGTCATGGCGGTGATCTTCGGCGTCGCCATTGCGCTGTCGCTGTTCATCGCTGCTCGATCGGTCAAGCGCATCGAAACCGCTGACACATCCGAGATAACGCCGGTGCCGTTGGGTCGCTATGTCGCCCTGGCCGGCGAGAGCAACGTGTCGATCCTCCTGGGTCACAAGATCCTCGGCGCCATCGCCACCGGGACATTGACGGCGGTACTCCCATTCTTTGCGGATCACGTGGTGGAGTCGGGCTCAGCCGCATCGCTTAGCCTTGCCGTGTACACCATCATCGCGGCGGCGATGATTCCGTTCTGGAATCGGCTCACCCACACGGTTGACAAGCGCCGGCTCATCCTGCTCTCCAACACGGCTGCGGCGGTGATCCTTCTTGCCGTTGGGCTCCTCGCTTCGACATCGTCGCTGGCCATCTTCCTGGGCGGATCTGCCCTGCTCGGCGCAGCGATGTCTGCCTACCTGTTGATCCCTTCCTCGCTGG
>JASJDZ010000071.1 GCA_030065575.1 Acidimicrobiia bacterium | reverse complement strand
TCCAGAAACGTCAGCCAGTGCAGCGACAAGAGAACTCCGGCCATCCCCGCAAACAGAACGAGGGCCGGGATGACCGACGTGAGGGCGGCCTGCACCATCGCGTCGACGGCCGTGGTCGCCCCGATGATCTGCTCGTAGGCGCGATCGATCGGGTTCGTCCGGTGGTACGAGATCGGCAGATCGTGGAGCTTGGCAATCATGTCACGACGGAGCTGTGCGATTGCGATCTTGCCCTCGTGGGCCATGAGGAAACGGCGCAACAGCGCGACCAGTTCTCCCGCGATGAGCAGGGCGATGAGCACAGCACCCGCCCCGATGATGCGGCGGGGGTTGGACACGGAAATCGCGTCGTCGACGGCATAGCGGGCGACGAGCGGCACCGGGATGAGCAGGAGCGTGGTGATGATCGAGAGCAGGATCTCGAGAACGAGGGCGCGCCTGGATCGCGGGAAACGCGAGCGCAACTGTCGCCACCTGCCTGTGGTCGCCACTACCGATCTCCTTGGCCCGCTCCGGTTCCGGCTCGGTGAAACCGTCTTGCGAATGTATCACCAATGGGGCCGTAGCAGCGATGCCCCCCGATCGATTTTGAGGGTGGTGCCGGTCATGCCGGCGCTCAAGCCCTCATTGAGTAGGAACCAGACGGCTTTTCCCACCTCGACAGGATGCACGGTGACGTGGCCGAGTGGCGTTGCTCGGTTCGACACCGGACTGTCGCGTCGGTTGGCACCGACCGGCCCGGCCGCAACGGCGTTCACCCGGATGCCGTTGGGAGCCAAGTCTGCGGCTCTGTTCTCCGTCTCCACCTGGATCCGTGCGGCCATGGGACCGGCAGGCCCGGTGCGCTCGATTCCGGACATGAGCACGATGCTGCCGGTGTGGCCATGGTCTCGCATGCTGGTGGCTACGACCTCCGCGAGTGCAATGTGACGGGAGACGGACTCTGGGTCCTCGAGTTCCGGATTGGCGACGAGTGCAGTGAGTGGATTGGGCAGACCGGCGATGAAGTCGTCGGGTGTTGCGCTCGGGTCCTCGCCGATCGCCTCCACCGGAGTCGGGGTGTCCCCGAGCTTGTGTATCTGTACGTCGAGGCGTGGGGAATCGCCAGATGCCGCGATCACTTTGGCGCCCGCCTCGGCGAGAACCCTTACGATCCCGGGGCCGGCCCCTACGGTCGCATCGGCGACCAGGATCGTGGCGCCGTCCATCGAACCGGCAACACCACGAATCCGGTTGGCACGCTTGCGGAACATGTTGCAGAGGATACGTGGTTGGAACGAACCCCTGCCATGTGTCGGTGGTGCCATGTAGGTTGACCCCATGAGCAAGAGATACTTCACCCCCAAGCTGTTCGGTTTTCTCAGGGAACTTGCGGAGAACAACGATCGCGAGTGGTTCAAGGCGCACCAGGACTCCTACGAGGAGCATGTCCGGGAGCCGGCCCTCGAGTTCATCACCGACTTCACGACACCGCTGAAGAAGGTCAGTGAGCACTTCGTGGCCGACTCGCGTACGGTCGGTGGCTCGCTTTTCCGCATCCAGAGAGACACCCGCTTCAGCAAGGACAAGACTCCGTACAAGCTGAACACGGGGATGCAGTTCCGTCACCGGGCCGGCAAGGATGCCCATGCTCCAGGTTTCTATGTCCATCTCCAGCCGGGCGAATGCTTCATGGGCGTTGGTCTGTGGCGTCCCGAGACAAAGGTTGCATATGCAATCCGGGAGCACATCGATGCGGAGCAGGCGGCATGGAAGCGAGCCTCGCGCGGTAAGCGGTTCACCGATGTGTTTGCGATCGGCGGCGATTCCCTTAAGCGGCCGCCCAAGGGCTACGACGAGGATCACCCTCTCATCGTCGACTTGAAGCGCAAGGACTTCATCGCATCGACGCAGCTCACCCAGAAGGACATCACGTCTGATCACTTCATGGAGGACTTCACCGATCTGTGCAAGCGTTCGGCTCCCTTCATGAAGTTCCTGTGCGAGGCGGTCGGCGTCCCCTTCTAACCATCTCCAACCGCACGTACTGACTAGTCAGGATCGGTCAAGCGATACTCGATTCTGACGATAAACCTGCCATGCCTTGGTTCGCCTATGCCGTCGCTGCTGTTGCGCTGGCCCTGTTGCTTCTTGATCGTTTGCGCAGCCGGCGCCGGGATGAGCAGTTTCGCAATCTGGTCGATCACTCGCCGGCTGCGGTGGTCGTGTTCGATGAGAGCACGGTGCTGTATGCAAACCACAGGGTCATCGACATCGTCGGCGACGGCGATGCCGAGGCCGTAATCGGACGCCGGATTGACGAGGTGCTCGCTCCAGAGACCGCCGAGTTGGCGTCCGCCAGCTTTCGTACCATCCAGGAGTCCGCCGAGCCTCTGTCGGTGAAGGACTTTGCGGTGGCCGGCCGCACAGGCAGAGTGATCCGGTGTGATCTCGTCATGGTCCCGACGGAGTACATGGGTGCTTCGGCCGTGCAGTGTGCATTCACCCCAGTGGACGAGAAGCACGCCGCCCTGCTGGCGTTGCGGGAGACCGAGGAGCGCTTCCGGCGTTTCTTCGACGAGCTGCCGCTCCCGATGTATCGAACACGTCTCGATGGCACCATCGTCCACGCCAACCAGGCACTGGCAACGATGCTTGGTGTCGCCGATCGCAACGAACTGGTTGGGGTCAATGCCTCGAGCTTCTATGCCGATCCGAAGGAACGGGCCCGACTGGCTGCAATCCAGGTTGACGAGGGCTTGCTGGAAAACCAGATCTCTGCCCTCGAGACTGCCGACGGCCGGGCGATCTGGGTGCGCGATTCGAGCCATACCATCGTGGATGGAGGCGTCGAGATCTTCGAAGGTGCGCTAGCGGACGTCACCCGCGAGCAGGAGTTCAACGATGAGTTGCGCCGGCGGGCGGTCCGACAGCAGACACTCGCCGAGATTGCGCAGCTGGCGCTGCGCGAGATCGATGCCTTCAGCGTTCTCAGCGATGCACCGGCCCGGGTCTGTGACGTGCTCGATGCGGAGTGCGTGCTCATCGCACAGCAGCAGCCGGGACGCGGACTGATCACCACTGCGGTGGCCTACCGGGTCGACTCGGTTCGGGAACGGGAACGGCTGCTCCGCTACGTGCAGTCCCACGTCAACGAGATCCCCGACGACGACCAGCCGCAGCGGCTTCCGGGCGAGAGCTACCCGGGCGGCGAGGATCTGCAGGGCGTCGCCATTGCGTTGACCGGACCCCAGGAAGCCTACGGCGTGATTGCCGCCGCCGGCCGTGGGTTCGCTCCGTCGGATGGGGACCAGGACTCGTTGGCAGCTACTGCGGCGATCTTGGGATCCGCCGTGTCCCGTTCGCGGGCGCGGGCGAAGCTCGATCAGCTGATGCGCTCGAAAGACGAATTTGTCGCCTCGGTCTCGCACGAACTGAGGACTCCGCTCACCGTCGTCGCCGGGCTGGCGCTGGAGCTGGAGCAAGGCTGGCGTACCTTCTCCCCCGAGGAGATGGCAGAGTTCATCACCCTGATCGCCGATCAGAGCCGGGAGATGGGTGATCTCATCGAGGATCTGCTCGTTGCGGCACGTGCGGACATCGGCAAGGTCCCGCTGTTCAACGAGACGGTCGATCTGCGCTCGTGTGTCGACCAAGTGGTGGCTTCGTGTTCGCTCGGCGATCGAGCCCGTATCACAGTGACGGGCGGCGGCATCGCCGGCCATGCGGACCCAATCCGCTGCCGCCAGATAATCCGCAACCTGATCACCAACGCCATCCGCTACGGCGGCCCGCACATTCGCGTCAGCGTTGTCGAGAACGGGGGAGAGGCACTGCTCACTGTCTTTGATGATGGCGTCGGTGTCTCCGATGCCAATCGCGAGAGGATATTCACCGCCTACGAGCGCGGTCACGAGGCAGGGGCAGGCGTCCCGGGATCGGTAGGTCTGGGGCTCTCAGTTTCGCGACAGCTGACCGAGCTCATGGGCGGCTCGATCAGCTATCGCTACGACGGTGGGAGCCTCTTCGAGGTGCGGCTCCCGCTGCAGACTGTTACAGCCGGTTGATCTTCTCGGCGACAGTGGCGAGGAGATCGTCGAACGAGTCCTGAAACGCCTTGACACCTGCCACCTTGAGCTCGGCAGTGATGTCGTCGAAGTCGATGCCGAAGTCGGCGAGCGATGCGATGTCGTCGCGAGCCGTCGCAACATCATCAGTCAGTGCAGCCTTGCCGACATCCCCGTGGTCGACGAAGGCGTCGATGGTTGCCGGGGGCATCGTGTTGACCGTGTTCGGACCGATCAAGGGCTCTACATAGAGGACATCTGAGTACGCCGGGTTCTTGACCCCCGTGCTCGCCCACAGCACCCGCTGGGCGCGAGCGCCCCGCTCGACCTGATCCGAGAAATCCGCGCCCTCGAAGATCTCGAGGTAGCGGTCGTAGGCGAGCTTCGCATTGGCGACGGCTGCCTTGCCCCGCTGGTTCAGCGCGGCATCGGATCCGTTCTTTTCGAGGGCGGCGTCGGTGTTGGTGTCGACACGGCTGACGAAGAAGGAGGCGACCGACGCGATGGTGGAAGGGTCTGTGGCACGACGGATGCCGCGGACATATGCCTGCGCCACGTTCTCGTAGTCGTCCATCGAGAACATGAGCGTTGCGTTCACGTTGATGCCTGCGGCGATGAGGTCCTCGATTGCCGGGATACCTTCGGCCGTGGCGGGTACCTTGATCATCAGGTTGGGCCGATCCACGAGGTTCCACAGCCGATGTGCCTCCGCAATCGTCCCCGCAGTGTCGTCGGCAAGATGAGGAGATACCTCCAGGCTCACGTAGCCGTCGGCAGCGTTGCTCTCGTCGTAGACCGAGCGGAGGGCGTCGGCGGCGTCCTGGATGTCTGCAACCGCAAGGCCTTCGAACACGGCCAGGGGAGTGGCGTCGGGATCGGCGGCAACTGCGGCGGAGATGGCTTCGTCATAGGCGTCCGAGGAGCCGATGGCATTCTTGAAGATGGCCGGGTTGGAGGTGAGGCCGCGGATACCATCCCTGACCATCGCGTCGAGTTCCCCGCTCCCCAACATGTCACGGCGGATGAAGTCGAGCCAGACTGACTGGCCGGCTGCGTGGAGATCGTGCAGTTTGCCCATTGGTGTCTCTCCTGTGGTGAAACGATCCGGACGATCGATTAGCGACGATACAGGGTTGTCGTCGTACTGTCGGTAGCTACTCGGACAGTAGTGCGCTGATACGGTCGCGAAGTTCGGCGCCCATTTCGGGCCGATCGAGACCAAAGGCGATACCGGCCTCGAGGAATCCGACCTTGTTGCCACAGTCAAAGCGCCGGCCGCTGAGGCGTAGACCGTGGAAGGGGCTCTGCCCGACCAGTTCGAGCATCGAGTCGGTCAGCTGGATCTCGTTGCCCGCTCCCGACTTCCCCTCGCCGAGGTAGGTCATCACCTCTGGCTGGAGTATGTAGCGACCGACGATCGCCAGATTGGAGGGTGCGTCGGCGGGGTCGGGCTTCTCCACTAGGCCCTCGATCTCCACGAGCGGACCCTTCATCGCTCCCGGGGTCACTACGCCGTATCGGGAGGTGTGCTCCGGGGGAACTTCCATGAGGGAAACCACGTTGCCGCCGTGCTCCTCGTAGACCTCGACCATTTCCACGAGGGTGGGCTTGTCCGACTTGATCAGATCATCGGCCAGCAACACCGCAAAAGGTTCGTCCCCGATGAGGTTTCGTGCGCACCACACGGCGTGACCGAGACCGAGCGGGGACATCTGGCGGACATAGGCAATCTGTCCCGGCTCGAGCTTTGACCCGTTGATGAGACCCAACTCGGTCGCTTTGCCCCGCTCGGTGAGCGTGCGCTCCAGCTCGTTGTGATTGTCGAAGTGGTCCTCGATTGCGCTCTTGCCCCGACCGGTCACAAAGATGAATTCCTCGACGCCCGCAGCGCGCGCCTCTTCGACGGCGTACTCGATGAGCGGTTTGTCGACAACCGGAAGCATCTCTTTGGGCAGTGCTTTGGTTGCGGGCAGGAAACGGGTACCAAGCCCGCCTACCGGGAATATCGCTTTGCGAACTGGTTTCAAGGTCATGTCCCCTCTAGTCGGATGAGAATGGTATCGGCCGACTCGTGCTGTCGCCTGAGTGTATGAGCCGCGTTGAGTCAGCTTTGATCGAGGACCGATTTGCCGACCCGATCAACGTGTGCCTTCGCCCGCACGTTGTACCACGCCTCCTCGATCACACCTTCGGCGTCCACCACAAAAGTAGACCTGATGAGACCCTCGTATTCCTTGCCGTAGTTCTTCTTGATCCCCCACGCACCGAAGGCCTCGGCCATGGAGTGATCCTCGTCGCTCAGCAGCGGGAATGGGAGGCTGTACTCGGACCGAAACCGGGCGAGATCAGCCACCGGATCGGGGCTGACGCCGATCACCTGGTAGCCGGCTGCAAGGAACCGATCATGGTTGTCGCGGAAGTCACAGGACTCGGTGGTGCACCCAGGGGTGAACGCCTTCGGGTAGAAGTAGATGACGAGCCGCTTTCCGGCAAGATC
>JASJDZ010000070.1 GCA_030065575.1 Acidimicrobiia bacterium | reverse complement strand
AAGGCCTCCCGGTAGGACTCCTCATCGTGGATCCCGATCTGGACCAGACGGCGCGCCAGGGTGCGATCGCCGAGAGCTTCCGCCAGGTCTCTGCGGAGCTCCCGTTGCTGACGCGTCGAAAGGGGCTCCGAACCCCGCGCAGAACGAACGGAGTCGATGAACACACCCCCACCGGGAATGCCCGCGGTCAGGGCTTCGATGTCTTCGGTGACGAAGTCGGCAGCCCGGCTCACCACGGCGGCGGGGTTGTTGAGCTCGTGACCGACGCCGGCGGCGAGCTGACCCAGCGTTGCCAGCTTTTCGGACTCGACCAGCCGGGCCTGGGTGCGGTTGAGAGTCTTGATGGTCTCGGCCAGCTCGTCCCTTTCCCGCTCGAGGTCGAGAGCGAGGTTGTCGACGATCATCCGCAGCTCGATCGAGCGCTGATTGCGCCGCGCCATCGCTCTCAACAGCACGGTCACCAAGTGGATTGCGAGGGTGGGGCTGTGCCGCAGGGCATCGTCGAGCTGTTCGAGAGTCAGCGCAATGAACGTCGTCTCCTCGATTGCGTCGACGTTGAAGAAGGCCTTGGTCTCGGAGAGGGCGATCGCGTTCACGCCGATGACGCGGCCCGCAGTGCGGGCATGGAAGCCCAGGGTCCTGCCCTCGAAGTCGAGGGTCAGGTGGACACGCCCGCTCACAACGATGCGGATACCGTCAACGGGGTCACCGGCGCTGAGTATCCGCGTGCCCTCCGGAACTGTTGTGCGCGGCGGGTTGCCCAAAGCGCGGTCGATCTCGGCGATGAGCCGAGATTCGACCTCGTCGTCGGAGAGCGAGCGATCGTCCAGGAAGGATCGCTGCAGCCGGGCCAGCCGCTCGCTCGCCTCGTGTGCCAGTTCCTCGACCTCGACAAACGCCTTGGATAGCACGTCGACGTCGACAACCTCGGTGACCTCGTCGACGTCCTGAGGGGCCTCCTCGATGAAGTATTCGGTGACGAGCCGGGAGACGAGAGCCTTCAGCTGTGACGGGCTCCACGGGACACCGAGCACGCCGTCGATGACTTCGCTCGGCTCGTGCGGATTCTCCGAGATCAAGGCGCGGCGTGCCGTTCCCAGCTCGGGCAAGTTGCGCAGAGCATGCAGCGTGTCGATGCCGGTTGCGTCGCTGAGATACTCATCGACCAGCACCAAGGGGATCATCGCCCCCGCCTCAGCCGCCTGCAGCGTTGCCTCCTCGAGTGCGGCCGCGGTGCCCACCGTGCGCACGGTGAATGCCCCTTCTGCCAGCTCAATCAGGTCGCGCTCCAGATCAGTGCGGGTCGTCGGGTCGCTCGATGCACAGAAGACGATGTCGTCAATGGCGTTTTCGGATGTCATGCCACCCCCAGTGCCGACCACAGCAGCGGCGAGACGAACAAGTAGATGATCACCCCGATGACGCCGATCAAGATGCCGGTCTTGGCCATGTCGCCGGTCTTGATGAGCCCGGAGCTGTAGGCGACCGCATTCGTCGGAGTCGAGATGGGGAGGGCCATCGCCAGCGAGGCACCCATCGCGATCAGGAAGCCGACGACGAGCGGGTCGACGTCAACGGTTCCTGACAGTGCGAGGGAGACACCGAGCGGGATCAGCAGGTTGGCGCTGGCGCTGTTCGACATCACGGTGGAGAGAACCAGGGCGGCGACGGTGAAGACCCCGATGGTCACAGTTGCCCCCAGCGACTCCCAGGAGATGAGACCTATCACCCAATCGTCCAGCCCCGAGTCCACTATGCCGCGGCCGAGGGCAATACCACCGGCGATGAGCCAGAGCACATGCCATTGCACGTTCTGCAGGTCCTTCTCCTTGAGCACTCCGGTGACGAGGAGTACCACCACCGGAATGAACCCGACGATGCTCGAGGTAACGCCGTGGAACGACTCGGTCATCCACAGCACGACGGTGATGATGAACACGACATAGAAAATGCGGGCTTCCCGGGATCGGTCGAACTCTCCCTCGATCTTCAGATCGATCGTCTCGGTAGCGGAGGGGAAGAGCCTGCGGATCAGCCACCATGCAATGAAGATCAGCGCAACCACGCCCGGGATGGCCATCACCATCCACTTGCCAAAGCTGATCGAGATGCCCGAGCCGGCCAGTTGTCCGATGGCAATCGCATTCGGCGGGGTACCGACGGGTGTCCCCATTCCCCCGATGTTTGCGGCGAAGGGGATGGCGAGCACCATGCCGACGCGGAGCCGATCTTGGGTCGGGAGCGCTGCCACCACCGGCAGCACAACCGCCATCATCGTCGCCGTGGTCGCAACGTTCGACATGAACATCGAGAAGGTTCCCGTGATCAGCATCAGACCGAGCATGATGCGTGCCGGTCGATCACCGAAGGGTCGCAGCAGGATCCGGCCCATCGCCCTGTCGAGACGGAAGCGCGACGAGCCCATCGCCAGGAAGAACCCACCCAACACCAGGAGTAGCACAGGGTCGGCAAGTGCCGAGTAGTAGTCGCGAAAGGCTCGCGGCTCGAAGTCCGCAGGCAGACCGACGAGCGCCTGATCGCTGATCATCAAGATCTCCAGGAGGATGATCAGGACGGCCGTGGAATAGAGCGGGATCGGCTCCGCCACCCAGAGCACGATGGCCACCAGGAATATGGCAAACATGCGATGGCCGGCAGGGGAAAGCCCGTCGAACTCGAAGACGAACGGCACCAGGAAGACGACCACAGCGACGGCCAACCAGACGAATCGCATCTGGATCCGGCGCTGCTGCCGTTGGGTTGTGGTGGTGGTCATGCTGGCCAGTTCCGATGACGACTGATGGCGCGTCGGCCGTGGCGATAAGCCTAGAGGTGACGTGCTCGAACCCGGTTATTGGCTCGTTGGGCCGAGGGTGATTTCGCACAAGCCGGTGCGCTTCGTAGAGTCGCCGGAACGGAGGTGAGATTTGGAACTCAAGAAACTCGACAACGAAGCGCCATTCCCGTTTGGCACGCTAACTGTGCGCGACATGACTCCGGACACGTTCACGCAGCTTTCGATGGGGGTAGTCGAGGTGCCGATCGGCGGGGAGCACCCTCCGTTCGCCGAAGAGCGGAAAGAGAAGATCTACGTTGGTCTCCGCGGTGAGGTGCTGTTCACCTGTCAGGAGGAGACCGCACTCGTTCGGCGCGGAGACGTTCTCGTCTTCAGCCCCGGTGAGCAGTACTCCTATCACAACGGTGGATACGAAGCGGCCGAGTTGCTCGTGTTGCAGCGGCCGAATCGCGACCGATCTGCCGGTTAGACGGAAGCGGTAGGAGCAATAATCAAAGGCATGAATGCAACACCGTTCCCTGGCGGGGTGACCTGTTCCCCGGCGAATGTCGGTGACGCGGATGAGCTGTCCCGGCTCTTCAACGACATCGCCGAGGCCGACGACACGCCGGAGCGACTGAGCCCATCCTCGATGGAGCACGAGCTGAGCTCGTACTTCGATCCGCTGGAGGAGCGCACCCTCGTCGTCCGCAATCACGACGATCGGATCGTCGGATACGCCACCGCCTACAGCCGGCGCGCCGAAGCAGATGAGATGAGGGCATATGTGAACGTCTACATCGCTCCCGGCTCGCGCCACCAGGGACTAGACGACCCGATGACCGAGTGGGCGATCGAAGCGGGTACTGCTGCGCTGCGCAATGTGGAGGCAGAGAGACGCTTCGTGTGTGCGTGGTTGTACAAGAAGCAGGAGGAGGCTTCAGCACGCTTTGCGGACAGAGGATTCACCCCCGTGCGGCATTGGTGGGACATGGAGCGTCCGCTTGCCGATGCCATACCCGACCGGCCGGAGAAGGGCTTCTTGGTGGAGCAGTGGACCGAGGAGCATGACGAGCCCGCCCGGCTCGTGTACAACGCAGCTTTTGCGGACCATTGGGGATCGACACCCATGGACGAATCGAGTTGGCGGGAGCAAGTGATCGCCAGCCCCAACTTCAAGCGGGAGTTGTCCTACGTTGCCACGGACGGCGCCCAGCTCCTCGGCTACTCAGCCTGCGAGGAGTACCCGGAGGATTGGGAGGCCGCCGGGCGTCGCGAGGCCTGGATCGCAGGCCTGGGCGTGGTGCGAAACTGGCGGAAGCGTGGCATCGCCACGGCACTGATGACGAGATCGATGCGGGCGATGCGTGACGCCGGGACGGACACGGCGATGATCGGTGTCGACTCCGACAGTCCAAGCGGGGCGCAGCATCTCTACCAAAGCCTTGGATTCACCACGAAGACGACCGGAGTCACCTGGCAGCTTGAGATCGACTAGGCCACCTTTCGCATCTCCCGAATGCGCGTAGACTCCGTGTGCTGTGAATCTGAACAGAACCAAGAGACTGGTCAAGAAGCCGCTCTATCGCGTCTACGAGTCACGAATCCTGAAGTTCCTCGATCGCGACAAGCTTCCCAAGCACATCGGCGTTATCCACGACGGTCATCGGCGCTACGCCCGCGCCGAAGGCTTGCCCGACTATGCCGCAAGCTACCGCGAGGGCATGAAGAAGTTCATCGAGTTCCTCGGTTGGGCCGACGAGCTCGAGATCCACGCCGTCACCTGCTGGCTGTTGTCGACCGAGAACCTCTCCCGCCCCGCAGAGGAACTGGAGCCCTACTACGACGTCCTGGTCAGTCTCTTTGACAACATCCCGAACAAGATTCAAGGCCACGACGTCGCCGTGCGTTTCGTGGGAAGCCTCGACCTGCTTCCGCAGCGCCTGAGCGATGCCGCCAAACGGCTGGAAGCGGCATGCAACGAGGGAACCCGGCACGTCACCATCGCTCTGGCCTACGGCGGACGCCAGGAGATCGTGGACGCAGCACAGGAACTGGTGCGGGGTCTCGCCGATGACGGTGTGTCCGCTGAAGAGATGGCGGAGCACATAGACGCAGTAGCGCTCGGCTCCTACATGTACACCGCCGATCTTCCCGATCCCGACTTGGTCATTCGCACGAGCGGGGAGACACGGCTCTCCGGTTTCCTGCTTTGGCAGGCCGCCTACGCAGAGTTCTCGTTTGTTGATGTCTACTGGCCGGAGTTCCGCCGTGTTGATTTCCTGCGAGCTATCCGCGACTTCACTCACAGCAACCGGCGCTACGGTAAGTAGGAGGAGGCGTTATGACATCGAGACGCTCGGCACGCGAGGACACTCGCAACGCACTCTTCGACGCTGCGCTGGAGTCATTCGCTCATCACGGCTTCCGCGACACGACGCACGCCGACATCGCAGCCGATGTTGGCATCGGCAGGACGACGTTCTACGAGTACTTCGAGAGCACAGAGGACCTGCTCGTCCAGCTTGTCGAGGAGCGGATGCCCGTCGTCGTCTCCGAGATCGTCGACAGCATTCCCCAGGACGCGTCACCGATCGATCGGATGCGTGAGCTGGGATTGCGCACTGTCGCCTTCGTCGGTCTCGATCACCTCGGTCTCATTCTTCACACCGAGGCCATGAAGCTATCCGACGATTCGCAGCGGAGGGTTGCCGCAGCGCACGCCGGTCTGGTTGGGGAGTTCGCCGAGGTCTTCACCGCCGGCGTTGCCGCAGGTGACTTTCGTGATCTCCCCGTGCGGGTTGCCGGCCAGCTGATGTTCCAGACCGTGATGGGAGCCGGAAGGGCCATCATGGATTCACCCGACCCAAAGGCTCAGGTCCACGACACGGCCGATATCGCCGTTGAGTTCCTGATCCGGGGCCTCTCCGCCTAGACCTTTCACAGCGGCCTGATTGCAGGCCGGTGCTGCGTCGACCCAAAAGCGCAACGCTGCAAACAGATTGTGCTGCCTCTGGACGGTTACTCACGAGGCGTTTCTGCCGACAGGGAAGGTGATTGGCACGCCCGATTTGTCGCCGCTCTCGAGGTGAACTGTGAGTGATGACCAAGCGTCGCCGCATCGGATGCGTTCGTTGCGGGTCGTTCTGGCCTTTCTAGTGCTGCTGAGCACCGTGGTGCTCATCCCCGGCGCGCCCTCAGCCGAAGCTGCGGCAGACGATCTCTGGGTGACCAAGAGCGTGGACAGCAACGCCATCTATCACGGGGCGCTCTCCAACTGGACCATCACGGTCGACACCTCCGCCGACCTCACGCTTGCCGACTCCATTGTTGTCACCGATACGCTGCCCGACGGCCTCTGCCCCCAGGGCGCCGGCGATGCGGACTGCCCGGGAGGCGTGGCGCCTGTGCCGGCCTACACCTCTGCTGTCGAGAACGCAGACGGCACCTGGACTCTGATATGGAATCTGGCGGACATGGGGCCCTCCAGCCAAGTTGTGATCTCATACACGACGTTGACTAGGACGCACTTCCAGGAGGGCTTTGCCGACGACACTCCGATCGTTGCCCGCGACGCCTGGGTCAACACGGCTCGAGTCGAG
>JASJDZ010000034.1 GCA_030065575.1 Acidimicrobiia bacterium | reverse complement strand
CCCTAATCGTCGTGCGCATGACCGACGGCGCAGCGCAGTGACGTAACATCGCGGTAATGCGAGCGATGCGGCGACCCCCGACAAGTGACGAACGGCCTCGATTGGGGCGGGCTCAGCTTTCCCAGATTCGAAGATTGTTCGTCTTCGCTCGTCCCTACCGCGGGCGCATCATCGTCGCCACGGTTGCGGTCAGCTTCGCGAGCGCCCTCGGCCTCGTCTTCCCGCGCATCATGGGCGACCTCGTGGACACTGCGCTCGGAGAGGTCGAGTCGGCCGACACTGCGCAACTCGACCGTTTCGCCATCCTCCTGGTCGGGGTGTTCCTCCTCCAAGCCGGTTTCAACTTCCTCCGCAGCTACCTCCTTTCCGTCGCCGGAGAAGGCGTCGTTGCCGACCTCCGTCGTGCCGTGTTCGATCGAGTCGTACGCCTCGGCGTGCCGTTCTTCGATCAACGCAAGACCGGCGAGATCACGTCTCGACTCACCGCCGATGCAGCCGTCGTTCAACAGACGGTGTCCACCGCCGTTGCTCAAACTCTGGCCCAGGGTCTCACACTGGTGGGCGCTGTCATCCTGCTGTTCTTGCTGAGTTTCCGGCTTTCACTGACGGTGCTCACCTTCGTCCCGATCGTTGTAATCGCCGCCTTCATCTTCGGCCGCAAGCTGCGTTCCATATCGCGTGACTTCCAGGATCGGCTCGCCACTGCCAACAGCCTTGCGGAGGAAGCGATCGCCTCAATCCGGGTGGTCAAGTGGTTCACAGCCGAGGATGAGACCGCCCGCATGTACAACCAGGACATCGTCAAGTCGTATCAGGTAGCAGTGCGACGAGCCCGGGTTCGGGCGATCTTCGTTCCCGCAGTCACGTTCGTCATGTTCAGCACCCTCGCCTTGGTGCTCTGGCAGGGCGGACGGGAGGTGATTGCCGGCAGGCTGACCGCTGGGAACCTCGTCACTTTTTTGTTGTACACCCTCACCGTCGCCGGGGCAGTTGGCACCTTCACCGGTCTGTACGCACAGCTGCAGGAGGCGCTTGGTGCCTCACAGCGGATCTTCGAGTTGCTCGAGGAACCTCCTGAAGTTGCTGAAGCAGCTGCGACGACAGACACGGACCCGGTGGGCACGGTCACATTCGAGGATGTCCATTTCTCATACGCTGGACGGGAAGCCGAGGTGCTGAACGGGATCAACCTCGATGTGCGGCAAGGAGAAGTGGTCGCCCTGGTCGGACCGTCGGGGGCGGGCAAGACGACGCTCGTACAGCTCATCCCTCGCTTCTACGACGTCACCTCCGGTCGCATCCTGGTGGATGGAGTAGACGTCCGGGATCAAGATATCCAGATGTTGCGCTCCCGCATGGCCGCAGTGCCCCAGGAGGTCGAGCTCTTCTCGGGGACGATTGCAGAGAACCTCCGAGTGGCGAAAGGGGATGCCAGTGATGACGACCTGGTTGCCGCCTGCAGCGCCGCCAACGCCCACGACTTCATCACCGCATTCCCGGATGGCTACGACACCATCGTCGGTGAGCGCGGAGTGAAGCTATCGGGCGGGCAGCGGCAGCGGGTGGCGATAGCTCGAGCACTCCTCGCCGACCCAAGGCTTCTCATCCTCGACGAGGCAACCAGTTCGCTTGACGCCGAATCCGAAGCGTTGGTGCAGTCGGCGCTCGAGGTATTGATGCAAGGCCGTACAACAGTGGTGATCGCCCACCGGCTCAGTACGGTGCGAGCCGCCGACCGCCTGGTCGTGCTGGCCGAAGGCCGGATCATCGAGGAAGGCACCCACGATGAGCTGCTCAGCCAGGGTGGTCTCTACTCCGAGCTATACGGTCGCCAGCTCGAGGCGTAGCTACTCCGAGGCCGGGACCGCACGCCGCCACAATATGTGTTCGAGTGACCACGGAAATGACTAGTCCATGCTGAGTCAGCAGAAACCCTCCTACCGGCCATACGGGTAACTAGGTACTGTCGAACCGTTGGTCGCCTGCCAGGGGACCAGTAGGGCCAGACAGGGAAACCACAGGGGGTTTCATGAAACTGCTTGCTTGTGTGACGGGGGGCACCAAATGACTGCGCGTAACGGAACGGGAACTGTGGTGGTCCCGCTCCAGGAACTGCTCGAGGCAATGAGTGACGGCGTCCTGATCACGGACGAGAACGGGAAATGCACCTACTCGAACCCGGCTCTCAATGAACTAGTCGGGGCAAAGGCCTGCGATCCCTCGCTTGGTGAAGAGGCACCAGGATGGATCAGCCTGCAACACCAGCACGAGTACCGGCGGTTCATCACCCGTGCATTGAACGGCCGCATCCCGCGCCGCCCCCAATCGGTGGCCTGGAATCTCATGAGCCTCAGCGGCGAACCCGTAGCTACCACCGCCAAGATCATTCCAATGCACAACGGAAGCGGCCCGTCGGCCGCCCTGCTGTGGATCTTCAGCCCGGCTCCAGGGGAAGTGCGTGTGTTCCAGGATCCACGGAAACGCGAGTTGGAAGATGCCATGCGGCGCATCTCGGACGAGCTGAGCAGGGTTGGCCTGGGTACAACCGGGGCAACTCCGGAGCCCGCACCGAGCCACCCCGATCTCGAGCTGCTGTCGCGGCGGGAGCGGGACGTGGTAACGCACCTGCTGCAGGGCCATCGTGTCGTGTCGATCGCCGAGATCCTCGAGGTGAGCGAGCACACGGTGCGCAACCACCTCAAGTCCATCTTCCGCAAGCTGGGAGTGCACTCGCAGGCTGAACTGGTTGACCGGCTGCACAGCGCCTCGGTAGCGAGCTAACCCCGGCGAAGCCGACCGCAAGTCGCCCGGCGACTACGCTGCGGACCGTGATTGCACACGCCCGAACGGAATGCTGCCGATGGCACGGCTGAGGCTGTTCGCCAACCTGCGCGAGATAGCCGGTACGACACAAGCCGAGTTTTCCGGCAACACCGTTGCCGAGGTGCTCGACTCTGCGACCGCTGCATACGGCAAGGAGTTCGCCCGCAACCTCACCATCGCCCAGGTATGGGTCAACGGTGATCCTGCGGAACCGGAGGATGCGGTCACCGACCAGGATGAGGTGGCGCTGATCCCCCCGGTCAGCGGAGGAAGCCTCGCCGCCCAGGCGAGTCAGGGTTCGGGAGCGTTGCTGGTCATGGCGCTGCTCACCGCACTGATCGTCGCCAACCTCGTCAACACGCCAACATTCGTGTTCGTTGTAGTCGGCTCGGCCCTCGCCTGGCTCTGGGACCTCTCCGACGTCCTCAAGCTGCGGAACATCTCAGTGAACCCGGTCCCCCTGATGATCGGCGCAACAGCGGCAGCCAACGGGGCATACACGTGGGGCGTCCCCGGCTTCGCCGGCGGCATCGCCGTCGCGATCTTTGTGGCCCTGGTCTGGTCGGTGCTCGACCCGGGGCAACGCTCGGTTCGAGCAGTCGCCGGAGCTGTTGCGCTGGCGATGATTGCGGCGCTAGGAACCGGCAGCCTCACCCTCACTCACCTCTACTCAATTCCGACGGTCAACGCCGCAATTGCGATCGCCGCCGCAGCCGGCTTTGCGGCCTGGGGCGTCCAGCAATCCGGCGGAGAGCTCGGCGGGCTCGACCCCAACCTCGGGATGGTGCTCGGGGCTGTGATCGCCGGTCTGATCAGCGGACTTGCTGCGGACACTCTGTCCACCACCACGATGCTGCTGGCATCCGCTGCAGGCGCAGCCGGCCTCATCGCCGGCCGGGCCTTCGGCTCGCTGCTACGAACCGGGTCCGTCATTCACACCGCACGCGCCCCCGGCTTGCTCACGATGTTTGACGCAGCTGCGCTCGGCGTACCCGCCTTCTGGGCTGCGATCTGGGTATTCGCCTGACCTTCGGTCAGGTTCGAGTTTGCCTTCGGCAAACATCGGCCACGGGTATGAAGTTCGATGAAATCGAACTCCTGCCAGGAGATCGGCCAACGGTATGGAGTTCGATGTAATCGAACTCCTGCCAGAGAACCTCGCCTGCAAGTCGCATGTAATCACGTCTGGAGTTTGATGACATCAAACTCCTGCGTGGGACCTCTCCTGCAAGTCGAGAGAATCACGTTTGAGTTTGGTGCAACTGAACTCAGCCTGAAGGTACGGAGCGCCATGCAATCGAACTTCTGCCTCCGGGTGGCCCCTAGCTTGCCGCCAGCTGCTCACCAATGAGCACGCCGATGAGCGCTGCCCCCAGCCCGACCACGACCGAGAGCGCCAAATTGCCGAACGCAAGCGCAGCGGATCCCGTCCGTGCTAGCACCACGGTCTCGGAAGTGAATGTCGAGAAGGTGGTGAACCCGCCCAGGAATCCGAAGAAGAGCCCGAGCCGCATCGTCGGACTCACCCTCCCGGCGTAGAGGCCGGCAAGCAGGCCGAGGACAAAGCTGCCGGAGATGTTCACCAGTACCGTCGCCCAGGGGAATCCGCCGTCCGCTCCAAAGGCTCGCCACGTCAGATAACGGAGTGCGCTACCGATGGCACCTCCGGCTCCTACCCACAGAACATCCCTGATCACGGACGGGAGCATAGGCGGCACGATGACCGATAACGCTCAAGCCAAAACTATGCTGGTGCCGATCATGGCATTTATGCGACGTTTCCGTCTGGCACTGCCGGTCCTTCTCATCACGCTGCTTGGCATCATCCCGGTGACCGCCTCAGCTCAGACCGACGCCATCGAGGACGCTAAAGAAGAGAAAGAGAACGCCTACGACGAGTGGCTGGCCGCTCGTGCCGAGGTTGATGCCGCCGTGGCCATTCTCGTCGAACTCGAGGGTCAGCTGGCCGACCTGGAGTACCGGATCGATCGCATGGAGGGACGGATCGACGAAGACGAGGACAACATCGCCGACCTTCGCTCCTCGGCGCAGAACCTCGTCATCAACGCCTACATCAACAGTGGCAGCAGCACCCTCGAGTCTGCACTCGGCGCCTCCAACATCCAGGACATCCTGACCGCACAGCACATCATCAACCGGGCGGCAGATCGGGGTACGGCGACGCTCGACCGCCTCGATGCCATCACCCGCGACCTACAGCGGCAGTCTTCGATCCTCGACGAGGATCGTCAGGATATCGACGCTCTCCGCACCCAGCAGGCCGACCTCGTCGGCAGCCTCGATGAGCTCGAGGCAATCGCCGAGGAGCTATATCGCGAAGCCAAAGCTCAGTACGCAGCCGAGGTCCGCGCTTGGGAGGAGGCCGAGCGGCGCCGCAAGATCGCCGAGGCGGCCAAGAGGAGCGGTGCGGCGGGAGGGCTTCCAGGCGGCACCATTCCCGACTTCATCTGCCCGGTGGCCGGCAGTATGTCCTTCCGCAATGACTGGGGCAATCCCCGCTCCGGGGGGCGCACCCACAAGGGCACCGACGTTTTTGCGAGGAAGGGCACGCCTCTGGTGGCCGTGGTCGACGGCACTCTGCGGTTCCGCGATGGCGGTCTCGGCGGCATCGCCATCTGGCTCAAGGGCAGCGGGGCGAGCTACTACTACGCCCACCTCGACTCTCGTGCCTCCGGCTTATCGACCGGGTCCTACGTGACCCGCGGAACAGTAATCGGCTACGTCGGGAACACCGGCAACGCCTACGGCGGGGCGGACCATCTCCACTTCCAACTCCATCCGGGGCACGGCAGCCCGGTCAACCCCTACCCGACGCTGGCAGCCGCCTGCTGAGCGGACTGGTACCCTATTGCCGTCGAAAGGTTGAACCCTGGAACACCATCGCCGCCGCATTGACCAAGTTCTCGACCCGGAATACATTTCGGATCTGCAGGCTCTCACCCTCGATGAGCTTCGCGCTCGCCGCAGCACATGCGAAGACCTCGACGTTGAGTTGTCGTATTACCGCCGGTTGCTCCATGCCCGCATGGACATGTTGGCGTTCGAGATACGTCGGCGCAGCGGGGAAGAGACGCGCACCATCATCGAGGCACTCCCCGACATTCTCTCCGATGGCGACCAAGGGCCGCCATCGCCGCACACCATGCCGAGGAACCTGCCGGTCGAGCCGCCCGACATCCCGATGGAAGGGCGCAGGTCGATCGACAGGGTTCTGGCCGACGACTTCCTCGCCCACCTTCCTCAGGTCAACGATGACGAGTTGGAAGCCATCCAGCTCATGCTGACCATCGCCGAGAAAGGCGTATCCGAGCAGCGTCGTTCGGTATACGAGGCGCTAGACGTACTGAACCGCGAAGTCGCCCGTCGCTACACCGAAGGCATTGTCTCGGTAACCGACCTCCTCGACCAGTAGTCCGGGCGGACTACGTGCCGATTGCGAGCCGATGCCAATGACATGGTCCTCTCCATCGTTCGATCTGCCGCCGGTCGCTGACCGCGTCGGCCCATTCCCCCATCGGCGATGGCTGCAGACCTGGTGGGAAAGCCGCGGCCGCGGCGAGTTGGTAGTTGCAGACACACCGGAGAGCCTGATCTGCCTGACCCTTGTCGACGGGGTTGTGGAGTTCGCCGGTGAAGCCGACCTGACCGACTATCACAGCCCACTCGGAAATCGCGACACCCTCGCACTGGCCAATCTCGTCGCCGATTTGGAGCCGGGCACCCAACTGTGCCTCGATAGCCTGCCCGGAGAGGCGGCCGATGCCGTAGCCGGTGCCTTGACGCAAGCCGGTCTTCAGACAAGCGTTGCGCAGCACGAGATCGCAGCTGTCCTCGACCTGCCCGCTACCTTCGACGACTACCTCGCTTCGATTGGGAAGAAGGAACGGCACGAGATGAGACGCAAGCGGCGACGCTTCGATAATGAAGTCGGCCCGGGTCGCGTGGAGCGGCGCGAGGGCCCCGAGGCCGTCTCCCTGTTTGCGCGTCTTCACCGGTTGTCGGCCGGCGACAAGGGCGAGTTCATGACTGAGGACCTCGAGCGATTCTTCCTGGCACTACACACCGATGCCGGCGGGATCATCGATGTGCTTGTCGACGGAGACGGCCGTCCCGCATCGGCAATCTTCTCGTTTGAGGACGAGCACGGGTTCTACCTGTACAACAGCGCGTTTGAGCCGGGCCTGCGCACACTGTCGCCCGGCAACGTCATGCTGTCGCACCTCATCGAGCGAGCAATCGGGCGGGGCCTAACCGTGTTCGACTTCCTCAAAGGCGACGAGACCTACAAGTTCCGCCTCGGGGCCACGGAACGACCCCTCTACCTGGTGAGTGCGACGGTGGGCAGATGATCGAAAGCGTCGCCTACCTCTCGCTACACAGCTGCCCGCTGCAGCAGCCGGGCATCGGCGATGCCGGCGGCATGAACGTGTACATCCGCGAGTTGGGACGCGCCATGGCCGAGCACGGCACAGAGGTTGTTGTCTTCACCCGAAGGAGTGACCAGCTGACCCCGGATGTCGTCGAGGTAGCCCCCGGGTTCCAAGTCGTACACATCGAAGCTGGGCCGCGTGCGCCTCTCCCGATAAGCGAGATGCCAGGGCTCGTTGCCGAGTTTGCGGAAGGCACGCTGGCCTGGATAGATCAGAACGGGACGCAGTTCGACATCCTCCACAGTCACTACTGGCTGTCTGGCTGGGCGGGCGTTCTCCTCAAGGAGAAGCTCGGCCTGCCGCTGGCAAACTCATTCCACACCCTGGGAAGGGTCAAGGACCTCACTCGTCGCGCGGACCAGGAACCGGCCCGCCCGATTCGAACGCTGACGGAGGAGGAGGTCATCGCCCGGTCGGATTGTGTTGTTGCCTCCACGCCGTTCGAGTTCGACGACCTCATGGAGCACTACTCGGCCGATCCGGCGCGGTTGTGCACTTCACCGCCCGGCATCAATCACGCCGTGTTCCGGCCGGGAAGCAAACGCCAGGCGCGATCCTGGACGGGACTCACCGGTGACCCCATCGTCTTGTTCGCAGGGCGAATCCAGCCGCTCAAGGGCGTTGACGTTGCTATCGAAGCTCTGAGCATGGTCTCTCCGGAGCACGCCCAGCTGGTGATCATCGGCGGTCCCAGTGGTAGCCAGGGCGAGGCCGAGATGGCTCGCCTCCGGTCGCTAACCACGGAATTGGGACTGGCGGAACGGGTTCACTTCATTCCGCCGGTCGACAGATCCCGCCTCGCTGCCTTCTATCAGGCCGCCGACGCCGTGATAGTGCCCTCGCGCTCGGAGACATTCGGTCTCGTTGCAGCCGAGGCGCAATCGTGTGGCACGCCGGTGGTGGCGGCCGCAGTCGGTGGGCTTCCCTACATCATCGAGGATGGCAAATCGGGGTTGCTCGTGGACGGGCACGATCCTGTCGACTACGCAGCTGCGCTCGACCGAGTCCTCACCGATGACGACCTCGCGGCAACACTCTCTGCCGGTGCGCTCGATCACTCAGAGCGCTTCTCCTGGGATGCCACCGTCAGCCGTTTCCTCGAGCTCTACGAGGGCATATCTGCCTCGTCCTCAACTGCGATCTGAGCGGTCCCGAATGGTCGCGAAAAGAAGATGTCACAACTTGTGAACACCCGTTGTGCACAACCGCCTGTGGATAGTTGTGGATATGTGGAAAAGGGTCGAAAATCGGCCGATTTGGATACCAGTAGACACTATCTAACAGCAGTTGCATTGCGAGATTGAGCGAAAACGACGGACTTGAAACGGTCCTGATAAGGGCCTAGGTTCGGAAGTGCAAAGCCCAAGGTGCTCTGGTAAAACCGACCTCGTCCGGGGAAGTGCGGGGGTAAGTTCAAACCGGGGTTCCTTGGGCTCTTGCATGCCCTCGCAACCGCCGCAGAACGCGTCGATTCCTGCTGTTCCAACCCACGGTCATCTATGAGACGATGACCGCATCCGCAGGTAAGGAGATCGACGGTGACCATTTCCGAACTGGCTGGAAGATACCGATTGGCATCATGGAGACGCACAGATGGCTCGGAGCCATTTGGCCCCCATCCGAAGGGAGTTCTCACCTACGGATCCGACGGGCAGATGAGCGTGATGTTCTCAGCGTCAAAGCGCGTACCTATCGGGCTCCCTCTGGACGAATTGATGGAGGTCAAGTCGCGTCTGAAGCGGCCCTGGACCCTGTTGGGGAGCGGGCTAATCGGCGGACTCAAGCGGTACATCGACGGAGTCTCAAACTTCATGGCCTACTCGGGGACCTACGAGGTCGACGGCACAACGGTCCGTCACCATCTCGATCTGTCCCTCATCGCCGACTGGGAGGGAACCGAGCTCGAACGCTCATTCGTTTTGGACGGCGACAGCCTGACCCTTGTCGCCCCAGAGGGTGACATCCTGGTTTGGCAGCGCGACAGCTGACGGAGGTTCTTGGGCTCTTGCCCGTCCCCGCGACCGCCGTCCGAACGGGTTCAGATCCAGCTAGATGCCGAAAATGAGCTGGCGGAGCCGGACCCGGCTGGTCTCGTAGGTGTCGAGGTTGATTCGCATCGACCCGAGGCGGAGGCCGCGCATTTGATCGCCGAAGCGGGTGGCGACGCGGACCACGCCGTTGTCGTGCTCCAGGGCGCCGAGCCCGAGGCAGGCTCCCTTCTCGTTCAGCACACCAACCAACAGGCCCTCCAATCGGGAGAGATCAAAGGCCTCCGGCAGGGTCGGGGCGAACACAGAAGAGTGCACCCGCCACCGCTGCACATTCGGCTCGAGCTCTTTGCGGAACGCAGCGATGAGCAGATTGTGCTGATCGATGGGGCTGATCAGGTTCAGCCCTTCCGGCGGCTCCGTCTTGGCGATCCGAGCCCCCAGGAAGCGGCGTAGCATGCCAATGCCTGGCTCCAATTCCTCGCCCCGCTGCGTCGCAATGATCAGGGTGGGATTGCACAACTCGGTGACGTGGTAGGTGAGTGTCTGCCCGACAACTCCCGATACTGCGCTGCTCGTATCGAGGACAACGAAGTCGGCACCTTGCCTGGCCTCCTCGACGAGCGTGGCCGTAGCCACAACGTGAGGCAGGACAACACCCTGCGGCTGCGTGGAGCCGACGAAGCGCATCGAGTCGGGCCGGGACAGATCCTCCAGATCTGCCGGATTGCGAACCCATCGCAGCGCAGCACATGCCGGAGCACCCACCGTCGGAACGGCAATGTCGGCATCGATGTAGGCGACCGCCCGGCCCGCATCGAGGGCGTCCTTCATGAGTAGACGCGACATCGTGGTCTTGCCGGTGTTGGCTGCACCCAGCACCATCACTACGCCGCGCTCCCCGACCACGCGCTCTCGCAACGAGGCGTACGGCTCGGATTGGTCCACGACTCCTCCTGACACTGCTCCTACCGATCTGATTCTATGACGAGTCGGTGCCGATCCGATCCCTCCGCCTCCCGGACCCGTTCCGGAGCCTCTTGCCGAACCGCCTCACAGTCGGCTGGATGTGGCTCGGTGACGATCGATCGGAGCTCCACGGTGCGTAGGGGGCCATGGCAACTTCCGCAAGGGCCAGCAGCACGGTGTCGTAGTTGACCCGCCAACCGGCGAAGTCCTGCCAGGCTTGGTCCCGATCTGCCTTGAGCGGGAGGCCCGCCTCCTCCATCTGATCCCAGGCCGAATCAAACTCGGACCGGCTAATCGAAATCGGATCGTCGGGTGCGGGATCGGGGTCGAAATCGATTCCGAAGAAGTCGGCGAGATTGCGCAGCGCGAGGAAACCGGAGCGCAGGCAGACACCCGCCGGACCAACGCGTTCGACGTCGAGACAAGAGATATACAGCGAGGCGGTATCGAGGACCGTACCGGACGCCGTCACCCAAGATCGTTGCGGCTGCGGCGAGCGGAAGAACACAAGGATGGGAAAGGTGGTGTGTGATTCCTCCAGCTCAGCAAACCAGCGCTCCCAGTCCAACCAGGTGTCGTCCATGTCCTCGAGCCACCCGATGCGGTGATGGCGCTGCAGCATCTCGACCGCACTCGGCGGGTCTCCGGCCCGAACTTCGAGCATTGCCACCTGGGCCTCGCGTCGGGAGAACACGGAGTAGATGGACGGAAGGAATGTGATCATCAACGCCACCAGGATCAATCCCCAGCCGGCCTCCGTGAACGCCAGCAAGCGCTCGCCGGCAGTTTCCTTCGAGACGAAACCCAGCGTGGTCAGCGACGACCCGCTGAGCGCCATTGCCTGTGCGTAAGACGAGGTGTCGATGGCCCAGAACATCAGGGTGTATGCGAACCCGATCAGCAGCAGCCAGACCAGGGGCAGTGCCACCAGGCTGATCGGGCCGAACAGGGCCATCACACGATCACGTTTCGCAAAGTCGTCGGTATGGCTGATAGCCAGCTCGAACACCCGGCGAATGCTCTGGAACACCCAACGGGTTATCGAAACCTGCGCACTGCGGGGCAACACTGTGGTGCGGATTGCCGACAGCACCGTCCATAAGGCGATGACGACACCGAGGCTGAATACGAGAACTCTGAGTGCGATCACGACGCAACCGTACAGGCTCTGCCAAACGGGAGCGACGCGTCGGCGCTACTGCGCCACGCCGGCGCGCGGCAACAGGGCCGGGATGACGACCAGCGCAGTGACGGCTGCCGTAGTCATCGCAACCCACATGATCATCGAGACCTGCGGGTGAACTGCCAGCGGCGATAGCCACAGGGCGGTCAGTGCAATGGCGATGCCGAGAGCGTTGGCGACGATCGGCCGGCCTGCTCGATCGATCGCACGCAAGACATAGCCGTCGCCATCAGGGCGGGCGTAGTCGATGGCCGCGATGAAGTGAATCGCATAGTCGATGCCAACGCCGATGACGATGCCGGAAACCACCGCGGTCAGTAGGTTCAGCTGAATGCCGGATACCGCGACGAACCCGAGCATGACCATGACGGTGAGTGCAATCGGAACCAGCGATACCAGGGTCTCCCGGACACGCCGGTACGCAAGCAGCAACATCACCGTCACCATGATGAACGCCACCACAAGCGATACCACCTGTGCCCGCAACACAAGTCGGGCAATCTCATCCCAGACAACCGGCATCCCGGTGAGTACCCGGACTTCCGGGGTGGCCTCGGCGTAGTCGAGCCAGCCCTGCAGGTCATCGGTGGTGAACCCCGACGGCAGCAGCATGAAGCGGATGCCGTCATCGCTCACCAGATCGCCGACGGGGAGCTCTACCTGACCAGCCAGGACGGCTTCCAACTGGTCCGGAGGCAGGGAGGCAGCAAGGTCGGGCAGCGAGAACACCGTGCGCACGCCGGGCAGCGCCTGGAGCTCCGCGGTGACTTCCGCCAGCCGGTCGAGCTGCCCCGCACCGGCAGCAGGATCGAAGGCAAACTCGCCCATCAGCGGAGTGGCTCCGCCGAACAACTCTTCGGTGCGTTCGAAGGCAACCCGTACGGGGTCATCGTCCTTGAAGAAGAAGAGCTGGTCGGGATTGACGTCGAGCCGGGGCAAGGTCGCGGCCGCAAAGGCCAGCAGCACCACCGTGATCCCGATCGCAGGGATCCGGGTCCGCACCAACTTCTTGAGCCCGGCGGTGACGCGTGGGCCAATCAACGCTTGGTGATGACGGGGCTCGATCTCAATGCGACTCAGCAAGGCAGGCAGTGAGAAGAAGGAGATGATTCCGGCGAACGTAATACCAATGGCGGTGAACAACCCAAGCTGCTGGATCGGGTGGACGCCGGTTGCCACGAGGGACAGGAACCCCGCAGCCGTGCTGATTGTCGTGAGGATCATCGGCACCCCGACATGGGACAGCGCAGAGCTAACGCGAGCGACGGGATCGGGATTGCCGGCTTCCTCTTGGAAGTGGGCGACGAAGTGGAGACCGTCGGCGGACCCCATGACGATGACGAAGACGGGAACGATCACGGTGACGATGTCGATCTCGTTGCCGAGGCCGAAGATCAACCCGAACGTCCAAATCGCACCAAGGGCTGCCGGGATCAGCGCCATCACGCTGAGCCTGCGGTCGCCGATGGTGGCGAAGAAGGTCCCAACCAGAAGGATGATCACCACCGGGGGGATGAACAGCAGGAACAGCGACAGCAGATCGACTACCGAGGCAAAGACAACCGGATTCCCGGAGAAGGTCAACTCGAGCCCATCGGAGGGCACCACATCGTCGACCTGGCGCGCCACCGCAAGCGAGTCACCCTCTGGATTCACCATCATCAGGGTGTGTCTTTCGTCCTCGCTGAGCAGCAGCGAGCTCACCGGGCTCTGGTCGAACAGCTGACTGAGCGCGTCATCCGGCGCCAGCAAGATCATCGACGCCGTGATCGGACCACCGGTCAACGGATTCGTATCGGGGACAATCGACGCAACGGCGGCCACTCCCTCGATTGCGGCGATGTCGTCGCGAACTCGCACCAGTGCGGCGAGTGATTCCTTGTCGCGAAACGTGGCCCCATCGGGGACCGACACAAGGACATTGATGGGATCTCCCGCCTGGTACTTCTCCTGCAGTTCCTTGAAGGCTTCCCCCGTCTCGTTGCCTTCCAGAACGAACGAGGCAACATCACCGTTGAAGTCCATGCGGAACAACATGAGCAGAGCAACGAAGGTGATGATGCCGGTGAAGGCCAGGATCTGCTTGGAGCGGCCGACGATTACCCGAGCGATTCTGTCCATGAGCCGAGATTAGCGAGACCGGGCTCATCTTCAGCTTTGGTCGCCGGGATCGGGAGAGCTACGTCGTCAGCGCGGGCTCGGGATCATCCGTCACGGAAACTGGGACCGCTACAGCTCGAGGCAGGGTGAGCCGGAACTGCGTGTGACCGTCCTCACGGACACAGTCGAGTTCACCATTCATGAGACGAGCCAGGAGTCGGCTGACATAAAGGCCGATGCCGACCCCCTTGGGTGATTCGTCCCCCGGCTGCTGCGATTGCTCATAGGGTTCGAAGATCCGATCGACATCATCGGGATGAAGGGAATCGCCGTTGTCGGAGACGACAATCACAACCGACTCGGCATCCTTCCGGCAATCGATACTGATCTTGTCTCCGCCGTAGCGAACCGCGTTCTCGAGGAGATTGCGCATGATCTGGCGCAGTCGGCTCGAATCAACCTGAACTCGGTGATCACAGGCGTTGTGAGCTACGCGCTCCCTATCGGCGGCGGCAAGGGAGCCCAAGGCGTACTCAACGTGGGGGCGAAGATGAGTGGCCTCAACCGCAAGACGAAGTTGGGAAGGATCCGATCGGGCGGCCACCAGCAAGTCCTCAACGATGTTGGCTGCTTCTCCGGCCTGCTCGGAAAGCATCGACAGCAGTTCGATTCGCTCCCCGCTGTCAATGGCGTCCCAGTTTGGGCCCACCTCAGCCGCAACACCAAGGACGACAGTCAGCGGCGTCCGCAACTCGTGACTGACCGTCGCCAGGAACCGATCCTTGCTGTCGCTCAACTCCTGCGCCAGGCGAAGCCGTTCGCTCAGATCACGAGCGCGGGCCCTGGCCATTCTGCCCATCAGCACCAGCAGCGAGGCTATTACCCAACCCGTGACGACAACCGTCGCGGTCAACCAGTCCGAGGAAGCGAACGGGAACTCCTCACCAGGTTGCACCTCGACCTGCAAGGCTCCTTGCAGTCCGTCCGGCTGCCGTCGCGTGATCAGGCCCGAGCTGGGTTGACCCATCGAAACAATCAACTGGTCGTCGTAGCGGACGTCGATGAGGTTGACCGCATACTGATCCCCACCCGTTGCATCAACGGCGCCGTCGAGCATACGGTCGGGGCGAAACACCATGGCGATGAGCCGCAGATCCTCGCCAGAGCCCTCTGGGAGCGCCAGCACGTAGTCGAGTCGGTCTGCGTCGGTTGTGTGAATCGGTGGACTGAGATAGATCTCCCCAGCCGCCGCAAGCTGCTCAACAGAGTACCGATCGATCTCGAGGACGGGCACTTCGAGGCCGGGAACTTGAATCAGACCCGGAGCGATGAAGGTCCCCTCCTCAACTCCTTCCGTTCCGACCGGGTAGATCACAGCTGCCAGCATGGAGCGCAGCAGAGTGACGTCCATGCGCTTGACTACGGTCTCGAGATCGAACTCGGTGATTGGAGTTCCGATCATGCTCGCCGTACCGGTACCGGCAAGTTCGAGGACCTTCACCTGCTCCTCGATAGCGGACTTCACGGCGTCGGCCCCCCGGCTCAGAGTGTCGCTATTTGCGGCAACTGCCGTCGTGTTCATCCACGTCGCGATGAGGACGCTGCCTATTGCAACGAGGGCAGCGGAGACAACCCACGGGAGGCTGAGCTCCCTTTGGCTCTCGGTGAGATATCGGTTGGTCACGGTGACTATATCGGCAGTGGCACCGCCACCGTTAGCCAGATTCGCTTCCCCCCGACGCGATGCGCGTGCTGCCACAATGCAGGCATGGAATTCGGACTGAACACGATTGGCGCGACGTACGACGACTACCTGGCGGCAGCCCGCTGGGCGGAGAGCAAGGGAATGGCCGCCTTCGCCATCCCCGACCACTACATCTACGGAACCGACGAGGGCTCGCTGGATCGGCCGGCCCACGACGCCTTTGCAATCATGGCGGGCCTAGCCCGCGAGACGGACTCGATTGAACTGATCATTCTTGTTTCGCCGATCACGTTCCGGCATCCGGCGGTGTTGGTCAAGAACACGGCCACCATTCAGGAAATGGCCGGGGGTAGGTTCAAGCTCGGGGTAGGCACGGGCTGGCTCGAGATCGAGCACGAGAGGTTTGGAATCGAGTTCCCCGACCTGAAAGAGCGATTCTCCCGCACCGAAGAATCCCTCGGCTACCTGCGTGCTGCGTTCGCCGAGCCGCCTGAGGACTTCAGCGGCGAGTTCTACCAGTTCAAGGCATTCGACCTGTTCCCACGCCCCGAGCTGAAGTTGGTCGTCGGCGGAACCGGCGCAGTCAAGACCCCGCGCCTCGCCGGCACGTATGCCAACGAGCTCAATGCCTACCCGGCTGCCCCAGATGAGTACGCGGCCAAAGTCGAACGAGCTCGAACCGCAGCCGCAGCGGCGGGTCGTGATCCGAACGCGTTGCTGATCTCGAGCTCCGGACAGATGGTGGCCGCCGACACAGAACAGGAGTACAGAGACAAGATCTCCGAGCTTGCCCGAGAACGAGAAGTTGATCCCGAGCGGTATGAGGAGGAAGCGGCCAAGCGCAACGCTCCTCGTGGTACCTGGGACCAGATTCGGACCATTCTCGCCGGTATGCAGGCCGTCGGCTTGTCCCGTTTCTACTTCCAGGGGGAGTTCGATCCCGGTGATGTAGAGCTCAAGCTGAGTCAACTCACATGAACCCAATCACGCCGCCGCAACGAGGCTGGTATCGCGTTTGGCTGCCACGCGCCGCTGCCGTCACGCTCGTCGCGGTCGCAACCATCTACGGCGCTCGTTGGGTATTCGGCAACACGACCGGGTTCATTGTCACCGTGGTGATTTCTCTGTTCGCTGCGTTTGCCATGCTCCCGGCCGTCGAAGCACTCAGCAAACGGGGGTGGCGACGCGGGCTCGCAACAGGACTGGTGATGCTGCTGACTGCAGTGTTCACCGGTGTCTTCATGTATGCGCTCATCAATGTCTCCGTCGGCGAGACCATCAAGCTGGTCGAGCGGGTTCCCGACTACGTCGATTCGGGCGTCTCGTGGGCCAACGACACTTTCGGCCTCAACATCTCCTCGGATCGGATCATCTCCGATCTCACGGCCAACGAAGAGCGTCTCCAGCAGCTATCGACAAACGCAGCTAGCGGGGTGCTCGGCCTTGCCTCTACCGCAGCCGGCCTGGTGTTCCAGGTGCTCACCATCGCACTGTTTGTCTTCTACATCCTGGCCGACCTGCCCCGTCTCCGGGCAGCTGTGTTGAGAAGAATGCCGCCGCATCAGCAGCAGCATGCGGACACGGTCATCGGGCTGACCATCGAGAAGGTGGGCGGCTATGTGTACTCGCGTAGCCTGCTCGCCATCTTCTCGGCGGTCTTCCATTTCATCGCCTTCTCGATCATCGGCGTTCCCTATGCCGTTGCCCTCGCAATGTGGGTCGGAATCATCTCTCAGTTTGTTCCGACTGTCGGCACCTATCTGGCCGGGGCCCTTCCTTTGCTGATCGCCCTCGCCGAGGAGCCGTTTGATGCCGTGCTCGTGCTCGTCACCATCCTGATCTACCAGCAAATCGAGAACTACGCACTCGCCCCCCGAATCACCGCCAACACCATGAACCTCCACCCGGCAGTTGCCTTCGGCTCTGCCATTGTCGGCGCATCGCTGCTCGGCGGAGTCGGGGCGATACTGGCGCTCCCCGTCGCCGCCACCATTGTGGCCATCGCACAGACCTACGGGGATCACTACGACCTGATCAGGTCGGAGCGGATAGAGAGTCCAGAGGAGTACGAAACCAGAATGCGCGAACTCGCTGCAGAGAAGGCCGAGCGACGGGCGGAGCGTGCGGACCGGATCCGGGAACTCGCCGGCTTCGACGACGAGCAGGCGGTCGCGTCTGAGCCGGACTAGCGCCGCACACTTGCTACACAAACCGCAGGCGAACCTAGTGTGACTTCGGTGAATGCCACCGTGAGCGGACCACTGCGTGCAGCCTTGATCGTATTTGGCGTGCTCGCCGGAGTCTCAGCCGGTGCACTGGCCCTGTTCACCATCGGTGAGAACTACGCGGTCATCACCGCCGCGGTGATCGCGATCTCGGCGACAATCATCGCCTTCACAGCCCCCGTCGTTCTCGGCCGTATCATCCTCGTGCTGCTCGTTGCGACCTTCGCCGGCACGGTCTTGACCGGCGCCTACGGGGCAGTCCAGATCCTGGCCGCGCTGGCCGGCAACCAAACCGGCCCAGTCGATGCGCCCGATCCGCAGACCCTGGCGGCGGCCGAGCAGAAGATCGACGAATCCGTCGACATCACCACGTTCCAGGTGACACTGACCGAGTCGGAGTTGAACGCGGTGCTGCTCGACGCCCTGGCCGACACCGAGACGCCGTTCCAGCGAATCACCATCGACATCCTCAACGACGTCCACGAGGAGCCGCTGATTGCCTTCACCGGCGATTTCAAGAATGGTCGTCTCACCGTTACGGGAGAGCTGACTGCTCGGATCAGCGATGGTGAGGTAGAGGCAGAACTACTGAACGCCGAGGTCGGCATGTTCACTATGCCCGGTTTCGCTCGGGATGCGGTTGAGGACATGATCGGCAGAGTGGCCGATCTGAACCGCGCCCTGACCGAAGAAGGCGCTGACATACAGCACGTTGAGATCGCGAACGACTCGATCACCGTTATCGGCGTGACGACGGGCGAGTCGCCGGTAGATGAGGCCGCAATGCTGGCTGCCTTCGCCGACCTGGGAGATCTGGTCGGCCGACCGGTCGAGGCAAAGCCATATGACGCGGGCGTCGACTCTGATCGGGCCGACGGAGAGCCCATCTATCTGGCGCTCGGCGACTCGCTGGCAGCGGCGGTCGGCGTCGACGGGTACGCAGAAGGATATGTCTCCCAGGTTCACCGGGAACTGAGCGTGCGCAATGGAATTCTCTACGGAATGCGCAACTTCGGAGTCACGGGAGAAACGACGGGAACGATGCTGCGGGGCGGCCAACTCGAAGACGCCATCGCCTTCGGCAGCGGTGCGGAAGTCGCCTACGTGAGTGTCAACATCGGGGCGAATGACCTGCTCGGGCACCTCGGGTCGCAGTACTGCGCCGCCGACACTGAGGCTCCCGAGTGCTCATCTCGAATCGAAGCCTCGCTAGGTTCCTTCGAAGACAACATCGACGAGATCCTCGGCAAGCTCACTGATGCGTTCCCGGACGCTGTTGTCGTCTTCCTGCAGACGT
>JASJDZ010000016.1 GCA_030065575.1 Acidimicrobiia bacterium | reverse complement strand
TGAACGCCGCAATGTTCTGGTTGATACGCACTGTAAGTACCTCCTTGTAGGACGGTGCGTTCGCTCCACGTCAACATCCATGTCAACGCTTCCACCCACCACTATCGGCAGTCGGGCGGCCGGCATAAGGCCACAGAGAGTGACTATTTGAAGAATGGTCATCAAGGCTAGTTCTCCAGATCCCGATCTCTCCCTAATGCACGGATTGTCCGGGTGGGGCAATCCATGGAGGCCAGTACAAATGGGTAAGAGAGACATGGAGCATGAGACGAACCAATTGGTTCGTGATCATCTCGACCTGGTAGGGCGCACCGTCGCCAAAGTCTCCGCTCGCTATCCCCGCCACGTAGACAGAGAAGAGCTCTGGAATGCCGGCGCGCTCGGATTGGTGGAAGCGGCCAGACGATTCAACCCCGATTCCGGTATCCCGTTCGAACGCTATGCAGCAATTCGGATTCGTGGCGCCATCATCGACTCGACTCGCACCCGGGACTGGGCATCTCGCTCAGTGCGGCGGCGCTATCGGGAGATGGAAGAGACGAGCTCGGATCTGCGCGATTCGACGGGGCGAGAGCCGGATCGGGAGACTCTCGCCAAGGCACTTGGCGTGACAGTAGAAGAACTCGACAAGACCCAGGCTCAGTCGGCTGCCTCCATGCTTCTGTACCTGGATCACCAGCGTCCCGACGACAGCGTGTCGCTACGTGACACGATCGTTGATCAGGACACCTCCGTTCAACCGGAAGCTGCTCTCGAGCAGCGCGAGATGCTCGGCACACTGCGGACCGCAGTCGTCGGTCTACCCGCCACCCACGCCGAGGTCATTGAGCGGTACTACTTCAACGGCGAAATGCTCCAGGACATCGCCAAGGACCTCGGCGTTACCCAGGCCAGGGTTTCGCAGATTCGGTCGGAGGCGCTCACGTCGCTGCGGGCATGGTTCGGGACGCTATACGAAGGCGCCCCCGATGTCAGCGACGACGCTGCCGGCAAACGGGCTCGTGCCGCCTATGTGGCGCAGCTCTCGGCAGACAGCAACTGGCGAAGCCGGCTCGACGCGGCCGACGACGACCCCGATCTGGCCTTGATACTGCACGGATAGATCCCTCCAGGGCGAAACCCCTCTTCCCCCCCTCCCAGGGGGGTTTCGCCTTTCTTGGGAGCCAGTGCTCCCAAGAAAGGTATCGAGTTCTGCTGCGCAGAACTCGATACCTAACCCTCCGCAGCAACGTACTCGACGAAGTCGACCAGACGTCCGACGAACTCCTCGCCATTCGCCTGTACCCAGTCCACGCCATCGGGTGCCGGGTAGAACATCACCCGGTCGTAGAGATGATCGATCTCCGCTGCCATCAGCTTCGACCAACGCTCGATACGGTTGTTGTCGAAGGACACCAGGTAAATCGGAGCATCGATCCCGTACAGCACACGTTGCGCATCGAGCGCGAGTTCCTGCGGAGCCGACCAGATCATGGCGATGCCGGCGAATTCAACATCGGGGTCCTGAGCGTCGAGAACGACCCCGGCGGTGCCTGAGCCAAGCAGGCCGGCCATCACGATCTTCTCGTAACCGCGGGCGACCAAGAAGTCGTAGGCCGCCTTGAGGTCGGTTGGAGCGTCATTGATGCTGGTCTCACCGGGAGACCTGCCGTGTCCCCGATAGTCCGGCGACAGGACCGTGAATCCTTGATCCGCGAGCACACCTGTCCACCAGACGATGGAGTCCGAGCTCTGTGGATCGACGCCGTCGTCAGCGTCGGACGTCGTATAGAAGTCATGACCGGCAAGCACTGCGACCGGGCCACCCGGCCAGTACTTGGCGTAGAGCTCGAGGTCGTCGCTGGTGAGGAGAGCCACTTCCTCGAAGGCTGGTGGCGACTCAAGGAGCGGGATCAGTCGCGGAGGGATGGTTGACGTTGTGGTGGTGGTCGAGAACGGACTGGTGGTTGTCGTCACCTCTGCTGCAGCGGAATCCGAACCACCATTGGACGGCGCTCCGGGCTCATCGGTCAGGTCGGTACTGCAGGCAGCGAGAAGGACAACCAACGCCAGGGAATGCGCGAGGACGCGCCGGTGCTGCATTTCTGCCTCCTCAAATGCGGCACCATCACGCTACCGGGTCTTGCCCGTCGCGCCAATAGGGTCCTCAGGAATGGATCGTGGCAACCGGTGTGGTTGCGCCGCGCAGCTCGGCTGCGCTCACCAGAATCGAGGCGCGGAACTCTACGATCCGCTCGGCGACTTCCTCCGGTGTGTCGGCGACAACGATGCGGCGCCCGTCAACAAGCGTCAGCACCGTGTCCGGTGTTGCCTCAATGGACTCGACGAGGTCGGCGTTGAGAAACATCGGCTCACCTCGAAGTCGATGTACGGCGATCATTCGTCGTCTCCTTTGCCAGGCTGCCAGCCAGCCTTTGCTTGCTTACTACTCATGTCGGCCGTTGCGCTCTGTGCTTAACGGCCAACCCTGGTGGGGGCTCCGTCACGGCGGAGCCCCCGATGTCCTCTCGGGGGCCGTGCTGGCAGCCCCCGGTTGGTCAACTACTAACGCTTCAGGTTCACCAGATCGGCCAGGACTTCGTCGGAGGCCGTGATCACCCGGCTGTTGGCCTGGAAGCCACGCTGGGCAATGATCAGATTGGTGAACTCCTGAGCCAGGTCAACGTTGCTCATCTCGAGTGCGCCGGAGGCAAGCATGCCCCGGTTGCCGTTGCCCGGCTCACCGACCAGCGGCTGGCCGGAGTTGACCGAGGCCTCAAAACGAGTCTCGCCTGCCCGGATGAGACCGGACGGGTTGTTGAACGTTGCCGTAGCGATCATCGCCAGCACCTTGGTCTCACCGTTGGAGAACTGGCCACTGATCGTGCCGTTGGCGGCAATCGAGAAGTCGGTCAGGAACCCGATTGCGTTGCCGTCTTGATCCATGCTCTCTGCGCTGGAGCTGCCCCCGAACTGCACCAGCGGCGAACCGGTGGCGAGGTCCAGGTCGAAGTTCAGCGCAGCAGCGCCGGGAGGCGTGTATCCGCTCACCGTCAAGGTTCCTGCGCTGGTCAGGGCGCCCGCAGTGTCGAAGGTCACGGAGCTCGAGCTGAGCGTGAGCGCCGAGCCGTTCATGGAAGCCGACACGTCCCAGGTGTTGGCCGCTGTCTTCTCAAAGTCGACGAGCAGCTCCTGCGGCTCACCGAGCGAGTCGTAAACAACGATCGAAGTGCTGTGGACGTCGCCAACTGCCGCGTCTGCGGAGAGGTTCCCGCCTACTTGGACCTCGGTCGTGGTCACGGGCTGAATGACCTGGGACAGCGGGAGATTGATCCCCTGAACCGAAGTCTGGGTCTGCACGACGCCGGTCGGATCGGCCAGCCAGCCCTGAACGAGCTGGCCACCGGGGGCGACCAGGTTGCCCGACTCGTCCCAACGGAAGGTGCCGGCACGGGTGTACTCACGTCCGCTGGAGTCCGCAAGAATGAAGAATCCGTCGCCTTGAATGGCGATATCGGTCGGTCGGCCGGTGATCTGGATCGCACCCTGCGTGAAGACGCCATCGATAGAGGCGACCTGCACACCGAGGCCGATCTGGAGAGGGTTGGTACCACCGGATTCGACACCTGCGCCGGACGGGCCCGACAAGGTCTGCGCCATCGCTTCACCAAATGTGATCTGGGCGCTCTTGAATCCTGCGGTGTTGACGTTGGCGATGTTGTTGCCCACCACATCCATCATCGTTTGGTGGGATCGAAGACCGGATACACCGGCAAACATCGAACGCATCATGTTTCATCACCCCTAGCGTGATGTCACTCCGTCCCTAGAAGACTGAGCCACCACATCCGTGGGCGGCGTCCGTATGCAAGCGCAATTGCCGGTCACAACTCTCGCTCGGATGACACCGTCGGCTGGCGGGGAGTCGAATTAAGCAGAACGCAACGGGGCGGTCGGGAAGCTAGGAAGAGCTGGCGTGACGAACCACGGGGGCACCGGGCTTCGCCTGGGCGCGGGCATCGAGAAGCCGGTTCATGATGGTCGGCGGATCAACCCGGGCTGCAGTGCTGCAGATCACAATGGTGAACTCAGGGACGAGGTAGATCTCCTGATCGTCCTCAAACAGCATCGGAGTTGACTCGAGAACCCGCTCGACCCGGTTGACCACGGGCGTTACCCCGTCATCAGACATCATCGGCATGACACAGACCAGGCCCTCTTCGTCGATTCGACCTACCGTGTCTAGTTGCCGCACCGCGGCTCCGACGAGGGACCCGGCGTGGCGCATGCCATCTTCGAGCGCGTGCCGCCCTCGTTCCTCTGCGATGCGGGCGAAGGCCGGAAAGCCGATGTGCATCAGGGCGAACGCCTCTCCGGAACGCGAGTAGCGAGCGGCCGCCTTCTGCAGCTGGGCGGCGATGCCATTGCTATTGGGGAGCCCGGTGACGATATCCGTCGAGGTGAGCATGTCGAGCTGGAGGCGGAGTACGCCGTTGTCGGCTTCCGCCTCGGCGAGGCGGGCCTCGAGATGAGCGATACGCGCCTCGGCGTTTTCTCCCTTGATGGCATCACCTGAGTTCATGATTTCCCCGATTCATAGGCGAAACGGCACAGCCCGCAAGGCCATATGAGAAGTACTCGGCACCTGCTCGGCTGCCCTTGAGCATATCCGAATCCCGCCCTCCCCGGCAGCTTGCGCCACGATTTATCCGAGCTCACTTATGTCGGTTCTGGGCCTTAATCGAGCGGTGCTCGGGCCGACTGAACACCCAATGGTTACCGCAACCGGATCTACACCTATGAGCCAGCTAGCCGACACGCTCTGGTACGAACGCAGACTGCTCGAGTACCTGCTGTTCAAGCTCGTGTCGGCCAATCTCGTGCTGATTGCCGATGATCGCCGCTTTGTCGGCCCGGCCATCGCTGAGGTCGACGCAGTCATGGCCGAGATCCGCAGAGCCGAGGATCAACGAAGCGAAGTCGTCGCCGCCGTAGCGCAGGAATGGAATGTTCCCCCCGCGTCGGTCGGGCTGCGATTCCTCGTCGACAACGCCCCGGACCATCTGCGACCCACATTCGAAGACCACCAGGCGGTATTCATGGGCCTGGTCAACGAGATCGAGGTGCTCACCAAGGAGAACCGCCGCCTGGCAACCGTTGCCCTCGACGGTATCCAAGGGACACTCGGGTTTGCCGGAGGCGACATCTATGACGCCGCCGGACGGGCGACCCGAACACCCGATCAGCCGCTACGAGTGAATCGGATCATCTGATGAGCGACTTCATCTCCCTCTACACGGCATTCAGCGGGCTGACCGCTGCTCAGGCCGGCATCAATACCTCATCCCACAACGTCGCCAATGCCTCGACCCCCGGATACAGCCGGCAGCGGGTCGACCTCGCTACCCGCCTCCCCTACCACCATCGCTTCGGCACCGTCGGCCAGGGGGTCGACATCGCCAACATTTCCAGGGTGCGGATCGATGGTCTCGATACCCAGGTGCGTCGTTCCGCCAGCGCCCAGGGCCGTCTCGACGTTCTTGCCGACCTGCTGGCGAAGACCGAGTCGGTGATGGGCGAGCCCGACACCGGGGTCACCTCGAGCTTGGCCAACCTGTGGACCGCTTTTGACGAACTGACACTCGATCCTCCCAACGCCTCGGCCCGGCAGCACGTGATCACCACGCTCGGCCAGCTGGCCACCAACGTGCGCGGCGTCGCCGAGAAGTGGGACATCGAACGCCAGAGTGCATCGAACTCGCTCGAGGCGTACGTCGACCGTACCAACGCCATGCTGCACGAGATCGCTCAGCTCAATCGGCAGATCCTCGACGCCACTTCGCTGCCCGGCGAGCCGAACGACCTGCTGGATCAGCGGGACCTGATAATGGACGACCTGTCCAACATCGCGGGCGTAACCGTCACGATCATGGACAACGGAGCAGCCCGGGTCAGCCTCGATGGCCTGTCGCTGGTTTCCGACACGATGGTCAGCCCGCTCTCCTACGACCCGGCGACCTTTGCGATTTCTCACTCCTCGGGGGCAACGGTCACCGTCGGCGGTGAGCTCTCCGGATTCCAGAGTTACCTGCAGACCGAACTGCCCGGCTTCGAGGCCGCTCTCAATACCTTCGCCCGGGAACTGGCCGATGCCCTCAATGCCCAGCACGCCACCGGCTATGCCCCCGATGGTTCAGCCGGAGGCGACCTCCTGTCCTACACGGTCGGCGCCGAAGCGGCCTCGCTCGTGGTTGCAGTGAGCCACCATTCCGAGATCGCCGCTGCCGGCTCGGGGCCGCCCGTGGCCGAGTTCGACGGGATGAACGCCGAAGCCCTCTCGGCATTGCGTGACAGCCTGGTCGCAGACGGCGGGACCCTCACCGTCGACGATGCGATGCGCAACATCGTCTCGTTCGTTGGCGAAATGACCGCCTCCGCGATCTCCGGTGCCCGCAGCCAGGCCGCCCTCACCTCAGCCGCCGAGAGCGCACGCATGCAGGCACACGGGGTTTCGATCGATGAGGAGATGGTCAACCTCATCACATACCAGCGGGCATACGAAGCCGCAGCTCGCGTCATGACCGCCGTCGATGAGAGCCTCGACACGCTCATCAACCGAACCGGGCTTGTGGGTAGGTAGTCATGAGAGTCACTCACCTCGGCGCCCACCATGCAGCACTCAACCGGCTGACGACCCGTCTGTCCGAGTACTCGGCCACGCAAGAACGGCTCTCTACCGGCAGGCAGATGACCCGGCCTTCGGACGACCCCATTGGAATGAACCGGGCTCTCCAGCTCCGCGCCACACTCAGCGCCCGCGAGCAAGAGGGCCGCAATGCGGCGGACGGCCAGATGTGGCTGGATCTCGCCGACACCAAGCTGCAGGATGTCGTGACTCAGATCCAACGAGCCCGCGAACTGGCGGTCCGCGGTGCGACCTACGTCGGTCCCGAGGAGCGCGAGGCAATCGCCCTCGAGATCGGCCACCTGCGAGACAGCATCGTTGCCCAGGCCAACGCCCAGCACCAGGGACGGGGCCTGTTCTCCGGCTTCAGCTCGAGCGATGCGGTCGAGAAGGTCGGCGGAGTGTGGACCTACACCGGCGATTCCGGCCAGATCAACCGTCGTGTTGGCGAGAACGAGGTCGTAACCATCAACGTTACCGGTGACGTCGCTTTCGGCTTCTCCAGCGGCAACGACATCTTCACGGTTCTCGACGATCTCGAAGCTGCCCTCTATGCGGACGACACCGCAGGGATCGAGTCCGGGATCGGCGGTCTTGACACCAGCCTGCAGACGGTGCTCGGCGGGCTCGGCATCGTCGGGGCCAAGACCAACCAACTCGAATCCGCATCGCTGCGGACGGCCAACGAGATCCAAACGATCACTGAGCAACTAGCCACGCTCGAGGATGTCGACATCGCCGAAGCGGTCATGGAACTCGAGCTGCAGCAGACCGCTTACGAGGCGGCTCTCGCTGCCTTCTCCAGATCAGCGCAGACCTCGCTCGTCGACTTCCTGCGCTAATCGCCTCCTCTTCCGTGGTCCCCGACGTATGTATCTGACACGAGGGCGCTGTCGTACTGGATTAGGCTGTGAGCGATGACCGAGCAATCCAGCGCCGACGCCGCCGAGGCGAGCGACCTCTTCGAGAAGGCACTCCACTTCCCGGACGGCCTTCCCGGCCTTCCCGATCTCGAACGATTCGTGATCGTCGAACTCCGGGAGGACGGGGCCTTCCAGCAGTTGCAGAGCCTCGACAACATCGATATCTCGATGATCGTGTGCGTGCCCTGGCTGTTCTTCCCCGACTATGCGCCGGTCCTGTCCGATGTGGAGCAAGCGGAGTTGGAGCTGGAAACGGCCGATGATGCGATCTTGTTTGTTCCGGTCACGATCGACAGCGAAACCCGGGAGATATTCCTGAACCTGCTCGGCCCGTTTGTCGTCAACGTCAAGACCCGCAAGGGCCGTCAGCTCGTGCTCACCGGCACCGACTACTCAACCCGTACGCCGATCGAATTGCCGGGGGCCTGATGCTTGTACTCACCAGAAGGCCCGGAGAATCCATTGTCGTCGGTGAAGACATCGTCATCACCGTTATCGAGATAAAGGGTGGACAGGTGCGGATCGGGATCGACGCTCCGCGCAGCGTCGAGGTCTACCGCGAGGAAATCTACGAGCAGGTCCGGCAAGAGAACCTGTCGGCAATCGCCAATGTCGAGAAGATCCGCGAAGCCGTTCAGGACGCACCCAAGGATCCCGGCTAATCGGCGATCAGACGTTGAGGTCGAAGCGAGACGACGTCGTCACCGGTGCGGTGACAAACCCACCCTGGTCGTAGCCCGCCTGTCCGAACACACCCGGCTCTACCCGGTCCATCGCCCTTTCGATCTGATCGAGGCGCTCCATGACGGCCCGGGAGCCCATCTCCTTGAGCTCCGCAACCTCTTCCATGGCCTCGGCCATTCGCCGCAGCAGGCCTTCGAGCGGTTCAACCGCCAGGTCGGGAGCGTACGCAATCAGCTGGCTGAGAGTGAGCGTGTCGTTGGCCAGCCCAAGCGCCGCAGTCACATCACCGACCAACATGGAGCGGGCTACCTCGAGCGCGCCAAGATCATCACGGACTGAGTCGATCTCGTCGAAGATGTTCGCCAGGAACCGGGATTCGCCGGCCCGGGTCAGCATTTCGGCCTGGGTGAGCTTGAAGACCAACCGTTCCAGGATCACCAACTCGCGATTGAGCACGCCCACGAGGGCGATGTACCGCTCATTGATGAGAAGCTTCGTTGAGGTTGTCATGATTTGCTCCGCACGCGGTTGGCTGCGGCTTTCCTATCTGTCGGCAGGGATGTGTAGCGAATAAGCGGTGAGCGAGTCCGGTCCCGGATGCTTAGACCCTCCCGGAACTGGTCGACAGGTGTGATTGTCCGTCCGCAAGGATGCGGGCTGCGAGGTACAAGGAGGTACTTCCCGACAGGACCCGTTGGCCGTACAGACTGCTGCCCCGCGGTGGCTCCTGTCACTGCGAGCGAGGATGCAGGCTGTTCCAGGCAGCGGATCGAGGAGCCGGGGCGATTGGAGACTCGCATCTCACCGCCGTTGTCGAGCACCATGACCCCCGGCACCTCACCTGTCGAATGGTTAGACCTGATCAGTTGCCCGGCGCCGCGGCTGCTCTGCGATGGAGGCTCGCTCCATGGAGCCGGCGAGTGCGGACAAACCGACCCTGCCGATCGCGCGGACCACAATCACCGCAAATAGGGTCAGTCCGGCCCGTTTCGCTGCCTCGACCAACTCGAGGGAACCGGTCACAACGCCGTATGCAATGAGGCCGACGGCCACCAACCCGAGAAGCGCGGCCAGCCGGTTGATGGGATTACCGCTCATTGCCGCCCCACAATCCGGCGAATCGCCAGCGCAATATCAGTCGGCTGAGCTCGCACCATCGTGGAGACAAATCCGTCTACCGTGCCGAACCCGAGAGTCGCTCCCAAGGTGAATGCGAGGTAGAGAGCAGCCGAGACTGCGCTCTCGCCCACCCAGGAGACCGCAACGGGCTCGTCGATGAGAAGGTCCTGCCACGGCTCATCGCCAACGACCAGGTGGATTCCGCGACCACCCCTGACGAATTCGAGCCACTTCCTGTCTTCGGCACTGTCCTCGACCATGGCGCAGAAGGAACCGTCGTAAGGAGCCATGTCCCCGGCCCTCACCAGAGGGAGACCGAGTGGCTCGGCGAGCCGCTCGGCATGGGGACCGACAACGATCACATCGCCGCTCGGAAGTGGACCGCAATGCGGAGCAACCGTTGCGGCGATTCTTTCGATCCAGCTCAGATCGTTGCTCTCATCGAGCCCGGTGACGGCGCTGATCACCGGCCCGGGCAGGCCGAGGCGGAGCAGTGCAGTTGTGCTCCAATCCACCGGGCCCATGCCGGGAGGTGCGTCAACTACCTCTTTGGGTTCGGGCTCATCGCCCACTTCCTCTGCAGCGGCCGATTCGGCCGAGGCGGTCTGATCAACGGTGGCCGCCGGTTCGACCTGTTCCCAATTCAGCTCAGCTGCCGCACTGATCGCTTCGATCGGGATCGGCTCGGCAGTTGCGACATCGCCACACTCGGGCTCGACCACATCAAGAGGAGGAGCAGCGGGGCTACCGGCGTCGACTACGGCCACCGCATCACTGCTGCGGAGCGCCGGTCCTACGACGACCGGCTCCAGGGTCTGTTCGCCGGAATCGACGGCGGCAGTTGCGTCGCTGTTCGCCGGGCCCTCGACCGACATGGGCTCATCGGCAGGATCAACCGTCTCTTCCCAGCCGACTGCTGCTGCAAAGCCGTCGCCACTGGTGTCATCCGGCCCGGCTGCCAGCTCCCGTGTGAGCACGGTGCGGAAGTCGGAGTCTTCGGCGTCGGCATCCTGCGCCATCCGCTCCAGCACGTCGGCAATACCTCCACCCTCGATCGGGCGATGAAGAGGTACCGGCTCGCCGCGGCGGCGGCGAGCGGTCAGTTGGACCATCTCCTTGGCGAAGAAGCCACCGACACCACCGCGATGCACCTTCTGGGCACGCATGATCTCTGCGTTCTCGCCGAGCTCCATCGAGATCTCCGCTAGGGCGTCCTCAACGGTCTCGGCTTCTACTGTCAATTGATTGGGGGTGGTGTCAAGCATTGGCAAGGGCGGCTCCTATGACTCCAATTGGTTCGAGTTCAACATCGGGGGGCAATTCCGGATAGGCAAGTACGGGTACATCGAGCCCCATACCGCGGAGGGTCTTGGTCAGCGGGCCGCGCAGGGCCTGACCGACGACGAGGGCGGCGGGGCGCTGGGCGCGGGCGGCTTCGCCCGCCAGGTGATCGACGTCGATGCGGACAACATCGAGCTTGGCGGGATCCATGACGATGAAGGTTGTTCCATCCACCTCGCGCAGCGATTCGTGCATGGCGGCTTCCAGGCTCGGGGCCAGCGTCATCACCATGAGCCGGCCGTCTGGGGAAATCCGGGCGACAATCGACCTTCCCACGGCAACCCGGGCGGCGGTGGCCAGCTGTTCGGCGGAGCGGGTTTCGGCAGCCCGGTTGGAAACGGACTCGACGATGGGACCCAGGTCCCGGATCGAAACCCTGTCCTCGAGCAGTTTGCGGAGGACGCTGTGAAGCAGGCCGAGTGGCAGCGCCTCGGTGGAAACCTCGTTGGCGAGGATGGGCTCCTCGTACCGCAGTCCGTCGACGAGTGACTGGACATCCTGGCGGCTGAGCAGAGAAGCGGCATTGGCGCGAACGACCTCGGCGATGTGGGTGACGATGACCGACGACCGATCCACTGCAGTGGCTCCGGTGGCGGCTGCCGAGGCACGGGCCGACTCGGGAACCCAGAAGGCCTTGAGGCCAAAGACCGGCTCAATGGTCTCGGTCCCGCCCAGGGCGCGCAATTCTTCGCCGTCGCCCAGCGGCAGGGCCAGGATCTGATCCTGTGGAGCGGTGCCCCGCCCCACCTCGGTGCCGCGCAGCACGATGCTGTACGTGGCCGGAGGGAGCGAAACGTCGTCACGCGTTCGGACGAACGGCATGACCACACCTAGTTCCATTGCTATCTGCCTGCGCAATGACTTGACCCGGTCGAGGAGGTCACCGTTCTTGCTCGGATCAATCAGATCGAGGATGTCGTAGGAGAGCCTGAGCTCGAGAGGTTCGACCCGCATCTCGCCCATGAGGGCTTCGGGGTCATCAGGATCGAGCGTGACCTCAGGAGCCTCCTCCGGCTTCTCTCGATCACGATCGTCGAGCGCCGCCCGGCGGCTGCCGGCGAAGAACAGAATTGCCGCCAGAGTGAGGAACGGGATCTTGGGAAGCCCCGGGAGCATGCCGAGACCGGCCACGGCGAGCCCGCCGAAGCGAAGGGCGCGGGCGTTGCCGAGCAGCTGGGACCCGATCTCTGCGCCGATGTCCTCTTCGGCTCCGACCCTGGTGACCAGCAGACCGGTGGAGATGGAGATCAGCAGTGCCGGGATCTGGCTGACCAGACCGTCGCCGACCGACAGTAGGGAGAACGTGTTGACGGCCTCGGAGAAGTTCATGCCGAGGGAGCCCATGCCGACGGCGAGGCCGCCGAATAGGTTGATCACAACGATGATGATGCTGGCGATGGCATCGCCCTTGACGAACTTGGCGGCACCGTCCATCGCCCCGTAGAAGTCTGCCTCGGTGGCGATGCGCTTCCGCTGCTCCTTGGCCTGCGCCTCGTCGATCAGCCCCGCACCGAGATCGGCATCGATCGCCATCTGCTTGCCGGGCATGGCGTCCAATGTGAACCGGGCAGCGACCTCGGCCACCCTGGTGGCACCGTTGGTGATGACGACGAACTGGATCACGATCAGGATCAGGAATACGACGAGACCAACTATGACCGAACTGCCGATGACGAAGTTGCCGAAGGTATCAATGACTTTGCCGGCGTTGCCGTCGAGCAGGATCAGCCGGGTGGAGGACACGTTGAGAGCCAGTCGGGCCAGCGTGGTGACGAGCAGCAGCGACGGAAAGACCGAGAAGTCGAGACTGTCGGAGAGCAGGATGACTCCGAGCAGCACGAGCACGGCGATCGTGATGTTCGCAGCCAGCATCGTGTCGAGAACAGTCGCCGAGATCGGAATGATCATCATCATGATCACTCCAATGAGCGAAAGCGGGACGACTATCGACGAGCGCCTCATGCGACTCTCCTACGTGGACGACGGCGGTAGGCGACGGCCAGCACGGCGGCAACGGCCTCGAACAGGTTGGCCGGCACAAACCCGCCGACCTTGACTTTGCGGTAGAGCGTGCGGGCCAGCGGCTTGTTCTCGATGAGAGGCACCCCGTTGCGGCGAGCCTCACGGCGAATCTTGGCGGCGATCTTGCCTGCTCCCTTAGCGACAATCCGGGGGGCGACCTCATCCGGGTCGTACTTGAGGGCAATCGCGAGTCGGGTCGGGTTGGTGACTACTACGTCGGCGTGCGCAACGTCGAAGATCATGCGGTTGCGGCTCATCTCCCGAGCACGCTGCCGGCGAGCGGCGCGGACCATCGGGTCACCCTCGGAGCTCTTGAACTCCTCGCGCATTTCTTGCTTGGTCATCTTCATCTCTTTGTTGTGCCGGATTCGATTGACCGCATAGTCAGAACCGGCAATCACGACCGCCAAACCCGCAGCCCGCAACACGATCTGCCAGACCTGGTCACCGGTGAAGCTGATCGCATCGACGATGCCAAGCGGCTCGCCGAGACGATCCATCCAGGCCATGAGCGGGCCCCAGATGAAGGCAACGAGCAAACCCACCTTGCCCACAGCCTTGACCAGCTCCCACATGAACACCGACGGCTTGAATCGATTGAGGCCCTTCTTCAGCGAAAGGTTGGAGAGCTTGGGCTTGGCGGCTTTCGGGGCCAGCGTCAAGCCGACCTGGCCAACGCCACCCGCAACTCCGAAGACGGTCGCAGCGAGCAGAACCGGCACGAGCCCGACCATGATCATCCCGATGACGTGAGAGCCGATTTCGGGGCTGAAGGTGGCTCTTCCGGAAATGGCGAAGATGGCTCGCGCTCGATCTGCGATCTGGGCGGCTGCTGCGGGAGCCAGGAAGCGCAGTGCCAACACGAGCATGACCATGGAGAGGGCAACGCCTACCTCTTGGGACTTGGCAACACGACCTTCGCGACGCGCTTCTCGCTTCCGTCGCTCAGTTGGCTTCTCTGTCCGATCCTGGGAACGGCTCAATTCCGACTCCGGTCGTCAATCCAAGCCATTCCATTGGCGATGCAGCCGTTCCTTCGGCCTGGGTCACTGTCGGCAGAGAAGCGGCAGAGGTAAGGGTTGATTCGGGGCGACGAACGGCAGAATCGGGCCGTTGCTACGAGAGCTAGCGGCTACCCCCGTAGGTCTGCCAGTGCACCAGGTCGGCGAGAGGTTTGCGACCCCCCAGGACTGCCGGCTCAGCTCCCGGTAGCGGGTAGCCGAGCGCTACCGCGTAACGGCACGATCGACCCTCAGCCAGGTGGAGCACCTCGCTCACCCGATCGCTGTGGTGGAGCGTGATCGGGCACGAGGCAACACCCAACGCCTTGGCGGCCAGCATGATGTTCTGGGCAACCCGGCCGGAGTCGAACTCGTATCCGCCGGGCTCTTCCACGATCACGATGGTGGCGGCCGAGTTCCTGACCGGGTCGGTGTAGTGGCCACAGGTGGCAACCCTCTCGAGTTGCTCGCGTTCGGTCACGACCACAAACGCCCAGTCCTGTCGGTTCTTCGCGGAGCCGGTCCAGCGGGCTGCTTCCAGGATTGCGGTCATGTGCTCGGAAGAAACTGGCTGCTCTCCGTAGCCACGTATCGCACGCAGACCCAAGACGAAGTCATAGTTACTCATGCATATAAGAGTACTGCCGCTCACCCGTCGGGACGAAGAACTGACAGAATATGCAATGAGGAAGCCACATTTTGCCTGGTCATTTGTAGCTCGCAGATAAGTGCAACATGGCCATTTTCCGGGCATAATGCATACATTCGACTATAAGAATGCAACGGAGTGTGCTTGATTTAGGGAAGCTATCTACACCAAGAAGGTGTCAGTTTCCACGGATGGAATATCAGATGCGTGTGCTGATAATCGAAGACTCCGCTGTGCTGGGACGTCTCATCGAGACGTGTTTCCGCGATCTCGGCAGCGAGTTCGAGAGCCAGCGGCTACCCCACAGCCCACAGCGACTGGGTGGATTCAAGGAAGCCGATCTCGTAGTGATCGGCATGTATCAGCCATTCACAATTGGTCTCGGCATTGTGGAGCGACTGCTTGCCCGGTCCAACCGGCCGGCGATCGTGGCGATCACGACCGACACTCGCGAGAAGTCCATTCAGACGATCGAAGAAGCAGGCGTCGATGCGGTAGTCAAGATGCCTTTCCGGCCCGACGATCTCCGTCGTGCCGCAGAGTCCGCACTGGCCAAGCGCACCTAGCCCCACCCTGATTGGGTTCACGGCGTCGTCGTCTGCAAGAATGGAACCCCTTCCAGCGGAGATCCCATGAAGACAACCAGCGACCGACAACCCGGGTTCATCGAGAACCTGCTGCTGGGAACAACCCGCGATCAGATCCCCAGCCTGATCCCCGGGGTTCTTCTTGCTCTGGCTGTGGTCGTCGCTTCCGCCGTACTGGCCGAGTTGGTCAATGCCGCGCTCGGGTTCGACGGGCTCATCTCATTCATCCTGGTTGCCATCGTGCTCGGCATGCTCATCCGCAATACCGTCGGGCTCGGAGACCGTTTCTCCCCCGGGCTTCAGTTCTCTCTCAAGAAGGTGCTGCGGCTGGGCATCATCCTGCTCGGCATCCGGCTCAGCCTTGGCGACGTGCTCGAGATCGGAGGGTTTGGAATCCCGGTCGTAGTTGGTGCGGTGGCCACGGGGCTCATCGTTGCCATCGCTGCGACCCGCCGCCTCGGGCTGTCCGATCGGCTCGGAGCGCTTATCGCCATCGGCACAGGCATCTGTGGGGCAACCGCCATCGTCGCCGCTGCCCCGGGATTGCGAGCCAAGGAAGAGGAGGTGGCCTATGCCGTTGCCAACATCACCATCTTTGGCATCGCCGCCATGCTTCTCTATCCCTTCCTCGGCGATCTGATCTTCGCTGGGGACATCGCCAACACCGGTCTGTTCCTGGGGACGTCAATCCACGAAACCGCACAGGTAGCCGGAGCCGGCCTCATCTACGACCAGTCCTTCAACGTCACAGCTACGCCGAGCGTCGCCGACGTCGCCGTCGTCGCCAAGCTCGTTCGCAACGTGATGATGATCCTGGTGATCCCCGGAGTCACCTATCTCTATGCCCGCAACCTTGCCCGCAACGGTGAGGATGCCGGCACCGGCACACGGATGCGTGACATGTTCCCGGTCTTCATCATCGGATTCGTCGTCATGGCCGCAATCCGCTCGATCGGCGATGCCGCGGTTGATGGGGGAGGCAACGCATTCGGTCTCTGGGGAGCCGAAACATGGGGAGATCTGACTCATTGGATTCGCACAGCCGCCGAGTACACCCTGGCAACGGCAATGGCGGCCGTCGGACTCGGTACTTCGCTGGCGCAGTTGAAGGGTCTCGGTTTGAAACCCTTTGTCGTCGGGATTGCTGCCGCTGCGTCCGTCGGCGTTGTCAGTATCGGGCTGGTCTCGGTATTCGGGCCGCTGATCAGCCTCTAGGCCGAAGCATTACCTAGAACGCTTCGTCGGCCATCTCCATCAACGCACCGTCTTCCCGAGTCGCTTCGAGCTGGCGGGTCTTGGCCTTGGGTAGCGCATGACGGGCGAAGAACCGCGCCGATGCGATCTTGCCTTCGTAGAACGCCTTGTCGCGAGCCTCGGCTTCGGGCAGCGCGTCCAGCGCGACCTCGGCGTGCCGCAGCAGCAGCCAGCCAATCGTGACCTCGGATGCGCTCTCCAGCAGCGCATTGGCATGAAGCGCGAGCTTGTACATGCCGCCGGGATCCTGCGCCGCGCCCATCAGGTGGCCGACCATCGCGCCCACGTGCTCCTGGGTCGCTTCGAGAGCCTTACCGAGCAGCTCGCGCTCGACGGCCAGCTCCTCGGGACCACCCTTGACCGTCTCCAGCATTTCGCCGGCAAGCGCCATGAGGGCCTGACCCTGATCTCGGGCAATCTTGCGGAAGAACAGATCGAGCGCCTGGATCGCAGTCGTCCCCTCATACAGGGTGTCGATCTTGGTGTCCCGGATGTACTGCTCGATCGGGTAGTCGGTAGTGAACCCGGATCCCCCGTACACCTGAAGCGAAGTCGACAGCAGCTCGTAGGCCTTCTCCGATGAATAGCCCTTGACGAGCGGCAGTAGCAGGTCGTCGCGCTTGGCCCACATGTCATCGTCGGGGAACCGCTCTTTCTGGTCCTGCACCCAGGCGGTGTAGTACAGGAGAGCCCGCAAGCCCTCGACATGGGACTTCTGCAGCATCAGCATGCGGCGTACGTCGGGGTGCCGGATGATCTCGACCCGCGGCGCCGTCTTGTCCAGCATCTGGGTGAGATCGGCGCCCTGCACGCGCTCCTTGGCATACTCCAGGGAGTTCAGGTAGCCGGTTGAGAGAGTTGCGACTGCCTTGGTCCCAATCAACATGCGGGCGCGCTCGATGACCTGGAACATCTGCCGAATCCCGTCGTGCGAGTTGCCGACCAGATAACCAACGCACGGATCATCCATTCCAAAGGTCAGCTCGGTCGTGGTCGACGCCTTGATACCCATCTTCTTCTCGAGATTGGTGGCAACAACACCGTTCCGCTCGCCAATCGAGCCGTCCTCGTTGACCAGGAACTTGGGAACAATGAACATCGATAGGCCCTTGGTGCCCGGACCGGCACCGACGGGACGCGCCAGCACCAGGTGAATGATGTTCTCGAATGCGTCGTGGTCTCCAGAGGTTATGAACCGCTTCACTCCCTCCAGGTGGTAAACCCCTGCGTCCTCATCGACCGGGATGGCCTTCGTCGTTCCGGCGCCGACGTCCGAGCCGGCATCGGGCTCGGTGAGCACCATCGTCCCACCCCAGTTGTTGTCCAGCGCCGGCCTGACGAAGCGCTCGATCTGTTCCGGCGTGCCAACTTCGTTGAGAACGACCGCCATCAGGGTGCCGATGAACAGAAACGCCGAGGGGTTTGCTCCAACCAGGATCTCCTGCACGGCCCACCGCAGTGAGGAGGGAGCGGCAACGCCGTCGAGTTCCTGCGGGCGGAACAGGCTGTCCCAGCCCGCCTCGAAGTACGCGTTGAGTGAATCCTTGAGGCTCTGCGGAAGCTTGATCTCGCCGTCTTCGAACACGGGCGGGTTCCGATCGGCGTCCTCGAAGCTGGCGGCGAACTCCTCGACCGCAAACCGGCCAATCTCGTCGAGCATGTGACGGGCGGTCTCCTCGTCCATGTCGGTGAACGGCTCCTCACCCATGTAGTTCTGAGTGTTATATGCCTCGAAGAGGTTGAACTTGATGTCTCGCAGGTTCGTCTTGTAGTGGCTCATGACAGACCCCGTGGCTAGCCGGACGCGGACTCACCGCATTCGATTTTGACTATACACTCTATTTTGAGTGAATGCTCTAAGTTTGGCTCGATCCGGCTATGGTGGAAAAGGAAAGGAAGGGATCTTGGCTCGATATCAGGCGGGCATTCGCACCGAGGAGCGCATCCTCGAGGCGACTCGCGAGTTGCTGGGCGAGGTGGGGCTCGAAGGCACCACCCTGAAGGCAATCTGTGATCGAGCCGGCGTGCGTGCGGGCAGTTTCTACAACCTGTTCGAGTCCAAGGACGACGCAGTGATGCAGGTGGTGAAGGACGCGATCCGGGCTGTCGACCCCCACCCGGACAAAGACGTCCCTGATTCCCTGCGCGAACTGATCGAGGCCTTCATCCTCTTCATCACCGGACAACCCGAAGTTGCACGGGTCTATCTCAAGATCGCCATTTCCGGGGCCACCAACGGTTCGCTGGGCGATCAGATCATCGGCCATCATCAGCGTCGGGTGGCGCGCTTTGCCGCCGCCATCGGCCGGGAGCACCCCGAAATGGACGAGGAAGCGGCGGTGGCCCGTGCCGAGATCATCCTTGCTGCCCTATCCGGGCTTGCCTTCATGTGGATGATCCAACCGGGGTTTGATTACGCCAGCCGGGCAAGGCTCGTGAGCCAGAGCAGCCTCGCACCGGAGTGAGTCTCATCCGTTAAGGGGCACCTCCTCGAGCCGACATTATCTGGGTGGACAATCCAGCGAAGCGGCGTCTCTTCGTACTCGCGCTCGTCATCCTCGTGGTGGGCTCGGGGGTTGCTGCTGCGCTCCTAGACGCTGCCAGTTACCGCGCCGAAGTCGCTACGTGGACTCAGGGACGATCCGAAGTCGTGGAATCGGTCGTGCAGGATCTTCTCGACGACGCGTTTGACGATCTCGAGGCAATGGCTGCGTACATAACCTACGGCAGCCCCTCCCCCGCATCCTTCCAGAGCTTCGTCGATCACATTGAGGGAACGTCAAACTCGATCGGCATCGGATACCTCGACTATGTGCCAGCGGACCAGGCCGAAGCTCACATTGCGGAACGGCGGGCAACACTTGGCGAGTTCTACGACTTCCTCGGCCTCGCTCCGGAGACCGCCTTCCCTGAGCCCCTCGACCGCACCGGACGTACTGAGTTCTACCCGATCCAGTTGTTTGCATTCGGCGACCTGATTCGTCCCCTGCTGGGTGACGATGTATCGATCCCCGAACTGGGACTGGGACTCGATGCCGGCTACAACCCTGCCTGGCGAGCTCTGGTGACTACTGCGATCAAGGCCGATGGGCGCAACCTCTCGTCCTTCTTCGGGATCGAGGCCGCCTCCTTCAGATTTGACCGCTTGTTCTTTGCGTCGGTTCCGGTCGGCCCAGACGGTGGCGAGCCGATAGGAGTCGTCGCCTCCGTGATGCTGGAACCGCTGCTACTCGCTAACGCCGAAACTCGCATCCTCGACGATGTGCAATGGGAGGTTGTGCCCATTGGCGGTGCGCCCGAACGGATCCAGTCCGCCAATGTCAGCTTCTTCGACCTGGACGTCCCCAACGCGCCGTGGCGACTCGCAGTGGCGCCGACGGACGAGGCGCTCGCCGAACTGGAGGGGCGGCCACCGTGGACCACCGGGCTCGCGGTGGCGGTAGCCATGACCCTCGCCGCAGTGTCACTGTGGCTGTTCGTCGATAGACGTCGCGAGCGGAACCGCTCGGTCAACTTGAAAGCGCTGGCCGAGGAGAAGGACCGGTTCCTTGCCACCGTTTCTCATGAGCTACGAACACCGTTGACTGTGGTCTCCGGCCTGGCAAATGAGATACGGGACCGACCGTTGGACTTCGAACCGGACGAAATCGGAACTCTGCATTCAATGATCGTTGACGAAACCGACGAGCTCAGTGCAATAGTCGAGGACCTGCTTATTGCTGCGAGGAGCGACATCAGCAGCGTGACAGTGGCGAGCCAGCCTGTCGATGTGATGGCCGAGCTCGAGGTAGCCCTTCGCGTTGTCGATGCCGTGCCCAAAGTCAGCGGCGATCCCGCCATCGCTCTTGCCGACCCGCAACGGGTGCGACAGATCCTGCGCAATCTCTTCACCAACGCAATCCGCTACGGCGGAGACGAGGTCCGGGTCGAAGTCAGCGTCGCAGGCCCCTGGGTCGAGACCATCGTCTCGGACAACGGGGAGGGGATCCCGGCGGCGAAGCGTGAGTTGGTCTTCGAACCATACGAGTCGGCCCACGCCTCGAGGAACGGGACGGGATCGGTCGGTTTGGGCCTCTACGTGTCCCGCGCCCTCGCCCGGGCGATGAACGGCGATCTCGACTACACCCGTCGCGACCAATGGAGCCACTTCCGGCTTCGCCTCCCGGCGGTCGATTCGAGAACCGAGCAGCAGGACTCGCCGCGACCGGTTGCGTCGATACCCGGCTAACCGGCAGCCAGCCTTTACCGCTCGAATGGGCTGCCGATAGTTAGGTAATGGAATCACCGAAGGGGTCGCGCAGGATCCTACTGATGGGCTTGATTCTCCTCGTCGTGGTTGCCTTTGTGGTCGCTGCGGCGGTGGAATCTATCTCCACGCGCACCGCCGTGACCAACTGGACGGCTGAGCAGGCGGCTGTGATCGAGCAGGTGATGCAAGAGGCCGTCGATGGCGTCATCGCCGACGTCGAAGCGGTAGCTGCGTTCGTTGAGGAGATCGGCTCCGACCCGGGTACGTTCGAGAGCTTCACCAATCGCATCGAGGGAACCGACAGCGCGGTGGGGTATGGCTACTTGACCGAGGTCTCCGCAAGCGAGATCTACGACTTCGTCGATTCACAAAGGGCCGTCCACGGCGATTGGTACGAGATCTGGGGATTCCCAGATGACGAGAGCTCAGATGACAACCTGTTCTTCATGGATGCCGCACCCACAGATCTGACCAGTCGCGATGTCTTCTACCCGGTCCAGGCCTTTGCAGTTGGAAACCTGATCAGGGCAGCGGTGCCAGACGAACCGATCGGGAGCGAGCTGGTGCTAGGTCTCGATGCCGGCTTCGACCCGAGATGGCGTTCAGATATCACCTCCGCCATTGCCCGTGATGGCCCATCGATCTCGCAGTTCATATCGCTCCGAGTTGGCGACCTCGCCCTGGACCGCGTCTTCTTCGTCTCGGTACCTGTCGAAGATGATGACGGATCCAAGCAAGGCATGGTCATGGCGATGATGCTCGAACCGCTTCTCGTGGCGGAGCTGACCACATCAGCTCTCCAGCAGGTCGAGTGGGAGATCATCGCCGAGGGCGACACACCGGCATTCGTCGACTCGGAGCATGCCGGCATCTTCCCGGTGGCGCTGCCGGGTTCCACCTGGTCCGTTGCGGTTGCCCCCACCGACGAAGCATTCTCGGACCTGCAAGGACTGCCGTGGTGGGCCATCGCATCGATCGCAGCGACTCTCGTGGGACTTGCGATCCTGGCGGTATGGCTCCTGATCGACCGCCGTACCGAACACAACCGTGCGGTCCAGTTCCGCCAGATTGCAGACGACAAGGACCGCTTCCTTGCTTCCGTGTCGCACGAGTTGCGCACCCCGCTCACGGTTGTTTCGGGTCTCGCCCACGAGCTCACAGACCAACCCGAATCGTTCGGTGACGAGGAGCGCGTCGAACTGATGACGATGCTCATGGACCAGACCGAAGAGCTCGCCGCGATCGTTGAAGACCTTCTGGTCGCCGCCCGCAGCGACATCGGCAAGGTGGCCATTCACTACGGCGAGGTCGACGTTGGTGCCGAGGTGGACAATGCAGCCCAGACATCGGACCTCACCGTGCGCCGTCGTGGTGATCCCGTTCCGGCCTACGGAGATCCGCAGCGGGTCCGGCAGATCCTGCGCAACCTGTTCACCAATGCAAAGCGGTACGGCGGGCCAGAGGTGCGGGTCGGCTTCTCGGAGGGAACAGACTGGGTCGAAGTGACCGTGTCCGACAATGGAGATGGTGTGCCCAGAGAGATGCGCGATGTGATCTTCGACCCCTATCGCTCGGCACATCGACCGAGTAGCGACGTGCGCTCAGTTGGCCTCGGCCTGTACATCTCGCGCAACCTGGCGCAGGCCATGGGGGGAGATCTGGAATACGTATATGACGGGGAGTGGAGCCACTTCCGCCTCCGGCTGAGGCCGCTACCCACCGGTGATCGGGTCAGCATTGGCCAAACCCGCGGGGGATCGGGCGCGGCACCTGCAGTGGCCGTCAAGTAGACCCTCACGCCGCACCGTCATCCATTTGTTGGTTTACCTCGGTACCTCTTGTGCCGACACATGAGTAATGAAGCCACAGGTGCGACGACGTCCGCTCACAGTTCTCATCCTGATCTGTGTTGTGTTGCTGGCGTTCGCCATTGCATCGGCCTTCGAAGTCAACTCCAGGAGCGACCGCGTTGCAGAGTGGACCGACAGCCAGGCCGAGCTGGTCACCGAGGTGGTAACGGAGTCGCTGGGTGGCGTGACTACCGACCTCGAAGCGGTGGCCGCGTTTGTCGAGCAATCGAACCCGGACAAGACTCAGTTTGAGGCGTTTGTCGACCGTATCGATGGCACCGCCAGCGCTGTTGGCGTTGGCTATCTGACCGAGCTGAAGTCCGCCGATTTTGACGCCCACACAGCTGCAACACAACAGTCGCTGGACGACGACTACTACGTGTTCGGGATCGACGAGCAAGCGGAGCCGGCGCCAGTGGAGCGAGACGGAAGGGAGGCCTTCTACCCGGTCCGATACTTCGCTCTCGGCAGCACGATCCGCAGCGCCATCGCCAACGATCCGGAGATCGCCAACATCGGACCGGGCCTGGATGCCGGATTCGATCCAGCGTGGCGAGCGGACATTGCGCGGGCGCTCGACGTCGACATACCTACTTTCAGCGGCTTCACCACCCTCGATCTTGCCTTCGTCACGCTCGACCGCGTGTTCTTCGCATCTGTCCCCGTTGCTCCATCAGATGAGAGGCCCCGGGGCCTAGTTGTAGCGATGATGGTCGAGCAACTGGTGCTGCCGGAGCTCGACAGAACGATCCTCGACAACGTCTCCTGGGAGGCCATCCCACCCGGTGCCGAGGTCGCTCACGTCACCGGGCCCAACACCCGTCTCTATCCACTGGAACTACCGGGCACAACCTGGTCGCTGGCGATTGCGCCAACTGAAGAAGCGCTGGCCGAACTGACCGGGGCAGCTTGGTGGGTTACTCCGGCGATCGCCGCAGCCGTGGTCTTCCTCGTTGTCCTGGCCGGCTGGCTACTCATCGAGCGACAGCGGGAGCGCAAGAGACTGGACCGGCTGCGCAGACGGGCTGAGGACAAGGACCGGTTCCTGGCATCGGTCTCTCACGAGTTGCGCACCCCCTTGACGGTGGTATCCGGGTTGGCATACGAGCTCCACGACAAGCTCAGCCAGTTCACCCCCGTGGAGCGCGAAGGTCTGATGGACATGCTGGTGGAACAGACCGACGAGCTCACCGGGATCGTCGAGGATCTCCTGGTCGCGGCCCGCAGCGACATCGGGAGCGTTACCGTCCACCGCCAGGAAGTCGACCTTCGTTGCCTGGTCGAACAGGTCATGGAATCGACGGGGATCGAGGCATCGACCCGGGGTGACCCCGGTCACGCGCTGGCCGACCCACAACGGGTCCGTCAGATCCTGCGCAACCTGCTCACCAACGCCAAGCGGTACGGAGGGTCAAAGGTGCGGATCGACTTCGCCGAGGGCGCGGGTTGGACCGAAGTGTCAGTCGCCGATGATGGCATGGGCATCCCCGTGCAGAAACGACGATCGGTGTTCGAGCCATACGAGTCCGCTCATGCGCCCACCACGAACGTCGAGTCGGTTGGCCTGGGGCTCTACATATCGCGCAACCTCGCTCGCGCCATGGGAGGCGAGCTCGAGTACGCCTATGACGGAGAGTGGAGCCACTTCCGGCTCCGTCTCCCCAATGCGCCGACCGCACAGCGGAAACAGGGTGAACCTCCGTGCGCCGGCAACGAATCCGGCGACGCCGTGATCGCCCAGACCGGCTGACCTCGCCTATGCGCCCACGATGTGCTGCGGCAGGATCGGCACCCGGATCAGATCGGCCCCGATGGCATTTCTGATCGCGGCGGCAACTGCAGGTCCCGCTGAGATGGTGGGTGGTTCCCCGATTCCCTTGGCGCCCAGCGGCCCCCAGCGCTCCGGTTCTTCGACCCACTTCACCTCCACGTGCGGAGCATCGAGGAAGGTAGGCAGCAGGTAGTCGGTGAAGTTGGCGTTCTTGATGACACCCCTATCGAGAACCAACTCCTCGAGCGTCGCCAGACCCACGCCCTGCAGGGTCCCACCCTCGATCTGCCCGAGCGCGGCGACGGGATTCAGCAGCCGGCCGACATCGTGCACCGCGTCGATCTGCACCACCCGCACCAGCCCGAGCTCGGGATCCACATCAACTACGGCCCGGTGGGCGGCCACCGCCCAGGCGGGATGAGCATCTCCCTGACCGTTCTCGTCGGTGGCGAAGGTCTCGGGATGTCGGTAGCGGATCTCGTGCTCGCGCGGGCCCGATTCGCAGACCTCGTGGAGGGTGACTATCAGCTCACCGTCCTTCCACACGCCCTCGCCGGAGAGGTCGTCACCACCGAACTCGGCGAGAATCTGTTCCCGCAGTTCGATGGCGCACTGGTGGGTGGCGCCCCCGGTCATCTGGGTCTGCCGTGACGCCGAAGTGGAACCTGCGGACCCGATAACACCGGTGTCGGCCCACACCACTGCGACTTGCTCGATCTGCAGCACCTCACGGGCGAGCTGCTGAATGATGGTCACCATTCCCTGACCGACCTCGGCTGCGGCGGTGTACACCTCGACACCGATCGGGCTGAGCACGATCCGCACGTCGCTGTAGTCATCGAAGGCTTCGGAGAACGCCAGGTTCTTGAGGGTGACTCCGTAGCCAACGCCGCGCCGGACGTGTCGGGGATCGGTGGTCAGCCCGGTCCCGCCCGGAAGGTGACGAGCATCATCCGAATCGAGTGGCTCCGCCAATGGCATGGCGTCGAGCTCGTTGATGAGTTCGGCAGTCGGTAGCGAGCCCTCAATCAGTTGACCGGAGGTATTCAGGGCATCGCCGCGGCCAAGTGCATTGCGCAGCCTGATCTCCAACGGGTCAAGCCCTAGCTCGCCGGCCAGCTTGTCCATCTGAGCTTCGTGTGCGAACGCAGTCTGCACACCACCAAATCCACGCATCGCCCCGGCGGGCGGGTTGTTGGTCTTGGCGGCTACGGCATCGACGAAAACGTTGTCGCAACGGTACGGGCCGACCGCAAAGTACGCAGCATTGGCGATGACCGCATTTGACGAGGACTCGTAGGCGCCGCCATCGAGGATCAGACGGGCCTCGACCTTGACCAGCCTGCCTTGGTTATCGGCTTCATGCCGGTACCACATACGGGCCGGATGGCGATGCACATGACCGACGAACGACTCAGCGCGGTCGTACATCATCTTGATGGGACGACCGGTGCGCAACGCGGCCATGCACAGGTGGATGTGCATGCTCACGTCCTCGCGCGCACCAAAGGCGCCGCCCATCCCCACCGGATGGCAACGGACCTGTTCCGGTTCGATGTCGAGACACGGGTAGATCTGCCAATGGTCGCTGTGCACCCATTGCGAGACCGCATACAGGTCAACACCGCCATCACCATCGGGTATGGCAAGACCGGCCTCATTGCCGAGCGGCGCCTGATCCTGCTGCCCCACTTCGTAGTACCCCTCGACAACAACCGCGCCTTCAACATCACGATCACCCCGACGGATCTTCATCCGCCGTGTCTGCGAGTCGCGGGCATCGGCTTCCTCCATGTCGGTAAGCGGTTCGAGTTCCTCGAACTCGACATCGATCGCCTCAACACCCAGCTTGGCGGTGGGAAGATCGGACGCAACAACCACGGCGATGGGCTCGCCCCAGTAGTTGCACTCGCCGTCGGCAAATACCGGTTGATCGGGAACATGCATGCCAAAACCGGGGCGACCGACGACGTCCTCCTGAGTGAGCACCAGCACGACACCACCAACCGCATAGGCGGGGGCGGTGTCCAACTTCGTGATCCGGGCTCGGGCATGTGGGCTGCGTAGCGTCGCGGCCCAGAGCATCCCGTCTGCGTACAGGTCGGAGGCGTAGGCGAAGTTGCCCGTGACCTTGGGGATGCCGTCGATACGGAGCGGCGAATCGCCGACACCGCCACGGACCCTCTTCCTGGTGATGGGAGAAGTGGTCATGCTGTCCCCTCCGCTAGTTCCTCCAGCGCTCTGGCGATGGCGCCGTACCCGGTACAGCGGCAGATGTTGCCGGAGAGCGCTTCCTTGATCTCATCAGAGGACGGGTGTGGGTTCTCTTCGAACAAATGGGCTGCCGTTACGACAAACCCGGGGGTGCAGAAGCCGCATTGCACCGCGCCGTGATCGAGCAGCGCCTGCTGAACCGCATGAAGCTCCCGATCGCTGCCGATGCCTTCGACAGTTGTGACCTCGGAGCCCTCGCAGTCGGCGGCCATCACGAGACACGAGGTGACAACGGCCCCGTCGAGAACCACGGCGCACGACCCGCATTCCCCCTGCTCACACGCGTTCTTGGAGCCGGGTAGGCCCAGTTCCTCACGCAGCACCGTGAGCAGGCTTTCGGGGCCGGAGACGTTGGCGATCCGCTCTTCTCCGTTGACAGTGAAGCTCACAATCATGATGCAAGGCACCTTTCGAGAAGCCTCCGCGCTAGAACACCGGCGGCATGCCGTCGATAGGACTCGGTAGAGCGGTGATCGGTAATAGGAGTGACTTCGGCAGACACCGTCCGCGCAAACTCCGCCAGCACCTCGTCGGTGGGTTGCGGGTTCTCGTTGATCAACTGCTCCGCTGCAAGCGCTCGGATTGGGGTCGGAGCCACCGATCCGAGAGCGACACGAACCGAACCGTCATCGTCGCGAACAACGACTGCGGAGACTGTAGAGATGACCATCGCACTGCGTTGCCCGATCTTGGCGAAGTGCTGGTTGGAAGGAACACGCTCAGGCAGGACTGCGGCCACAATCACCTCGTCCGGTTCGAGCGCATTTCGCTTCACGCCGGTGAAGAACTCATCCCAGCGCAGGCGACGGGTACCGCGTGCCTGCGAGGCCACTTCGATCTCGGCATCGACGGCAGCCAGCCAGGGCAGCCCGTCTCCGGCGGGGCTCGCCGTGCCGATGTTCCCGCCAATGGTGCCTGCAGCCCTGATCTGCGGTGAGCCGACCGTTCGCGACAGCTGGGCGAGCGCGCGATGGTCGCTCTCCTCCAGTCGGGCCCAGGTAACGCCGGCGCCGATGCGCCGGTCCTCGACTTCGCCTATCTCATCAATGCGCCGGAGAGCGATAACGTGCTCGGGCTTGGCGAGACCAAAATTGACCTCGACCATCAGATCCGTACCACCGGCGAGCAAATCGGCACCGGGATCCTGCGCTCGTGCATCGAGGGCTTCACTGAGACTTGTCGGACGGGTGATCTCCACTCGGCACCTCCTCTTTACTGATTGTAAACGGTGGGCATCGGGCTACTCAGCTGTCGAGCAGCGTCGCAGCCAGCTGATTGTGCCGCTCGATCAGCGGCTCGAGCTCCATGGTGACGAGCTCGCCCTTCACGACAACCGGACGACCACCGACATAGTTGAAATCAACGTTGACCGGAGCGGCCAGCATGGCCGCCGCAACCGGATCGTGCAGTGCTCCTGCGTACTCGAGGCGGCTCAGGTCAATGGCGATGAAGTCGGCCGCCTTGCCCGGCTCGAGCGAACCGAGATCGGAGCGCCGCAGCACCTCGGCACCGCCCCGGGTGGCGAGCTCGATTGCGGTCCGGGCGGTCATGAGCCCGCCGCCGCTCTGATTGGGCGCCGCATCGAGGCGGGCGAGCAACATCGCCATCCTCGCTTCGCCGAGGAGGTGGCTGCCATCGTTGCTTGCCGATCCGTCGACCCCCAAGCCGGTCGGCACTCCGGCTTCGAGGTACTTGCGCACCGGGGCAATCCCGGAGGCGAGGCGCATGTTCGAGGATGGACAGTGGGCAACTCCGGTCCGAGTTCCGGACATGCGCTGGATCTCGGAGTCGTTGATGAAGACGCTGTGGGCAAACCAGACGTCGTCGCCCATCCAATCGAGGTCTTCCATGAGCTCGATAGGTCGACGACCGTACGTCGAGATGCAGAACTCCTCCTCATCCATCGTTTCGGCGAGATGGGTATGCATCGTGACTCCGAACTGGCGTGCCAGCGCGGCGCTGTCCCGCATGATTTCGGTGGTGACGCTGAAGGGCGAACAGGGGGCAACTACGACCTGAGTCATCGAACCCGGCCGACCATCGTGATACGTCTCAATCAGCCGCTGGGTATCTGCGAGGATCGCCGAATCGGTTTCCACAACTGAGTCGGGCGGGAGGCCTCCGTCGCTCTCCCCCAACGACATCGAGCCGCGGGAGGCGTGGAGGCGCAGACCTATCTCCCGAGCCGCTTCGATCTCGTCGTCGAGCCGGGAATCGTTGGGGAACAGATAGAGGTGATCGAAGGCGGTCGTGCACCCGGAGAGAGCCAACTCGGCAAGGGCCACCTGGGTCGAAACCCAGACATGCTCGGCAGTCATGCGGGCCCATATCGGATACAGGGTGCGCAGCCAGTCGAAGAGCCCGGCGTCCTGGGCACCGGGAACGGCACGGGTCAGAGTCTGATAGAAGTGATGGTGGGTGTTGATGAACCCGGGCAAGACCAGGTGCCCAGAGAGATCGAGCACCTCGTCGGCTGTGTCGGGAAGGTCCTCGCTCGGACCAACCCGGGAGATGAATCCCTCCTCAACGAGCATCGCACCATCCGGGATCTCCCGCCGCTCCCCATCCATCGTCGCTACTACTTGCGCATGCTTGATCAGAAGAGTGCTCATAGGAGCAAAGTTAGCGTTCTGAATCGAATGCGGCTCGATCTACGAAGCTGCTGCGGTCTTCCTCTTGACCGGAATGACACGAACCGACTCGGTGAGCGAGTGCAGATCGTGTTGGGTCGCCTTCATCGCAGCAGCGGCAACGAGCCAATTGAACAGGGCGGTGGCGTGATCCTTGTGCAGACACTCGGGATGCCATTGCACGGCCAGCATGTCCCACGCCGGGTTCTCGGGCTCGAGCGACTCGACAACGCCGTCGTTGGCGGTTGCGACCACCTGCAACCCTTCGCCGACATCCTTGACTCCCTGATGGTGTAGCGAGTTGACGACAATCTCGTTCCGACCCACCACCTCGTGCAGCCGGGAACCGGGGGCAACGTCGGTGCGATAGTGCGGGGCAAATGCGCGTCCGGCGAGATCTTGCGGATGCTCCGGCAGATCCTGATGGAGAGTCCCCCCGAAGGCAACGTTGATGACCTGCAGACCGCGGCAGATCCCGAGGATGGGCATCTGGCGCTTCGCCGCCTCGCGTACTAGCGCAACCTCGAACAGGTCGGATTCCGGTCGCATGCCGTACAGGGTGTCGGTCTGCGGAACGTCCCCGTACGAAGTGGGGTCAATGTCGCCGCCACCGGGCAGCACAAGGGCGTCGAACCGATCGAGCAGGCGCGGTACGTCAACCGGTTCCCCATGCGCGAGCACGACCGGTAGCCCCCCCGCTTGCTGAATGGCGGTGACGTACAGGTCGTACAGACTGGTGATCCGCTGATCCCCGTAGTGCTTGGTCGTCGAGACCGCCTGCTGAGCCGAAACGGCAATGACCGGCTTCATGCACTACCAGTCGGCAGGCAACGCCACGGATTGAGCATCTTGGACAACATCCGCGGAACTCTAGATGATGTCAGTCGGCCGTATGCCCGAAATCGGTCACGATCGACGCTGTGGGCTACTTCGGCGCCATCCTTATGCCGCCATCCATCCGGACGGTTTCCCCGTTCATGTATGAGTGGGTCAGCAGGAATTGGGCGGTCTCGGCGTACTCGTCGGTTGTGCCGAGGCGCTTCGGATAGAGCACCTGCTGGCCCAACGACTCCTTCGCCGGCTCCGGCAACCCGGCCAGTAGTGGCGTGTCCATGATTCCCGGCGCAATCGTGTTGACCCGGACACCGATTGCAGAGAGGTCACGGGCAATCGGCAAGGTCATGCCGACGATGCCACCCTTCGAGGCCGAATACGCCGCCTGACCGATCTGTCCATCAAACGCCGCCACCGACGCCGTATTGACAATCGCACCGCGCTCACCGTCTTCGAGGGGCTCGGTTGCCGCCATCGCCGCCGCAGCCAGGCGAATGCAGTTGAAGGAACCGACGAGGTTGACTGCGATAACCTTCTCGAAGAGTGACATTGGATGCGGCTCTCCGTCCCGATTCAGGGTCCGCGCCGGCGGGGCGATCCCGGCGCAGTTGACCAGAATTCGCAGCGGACCCGCCTGCGCCGCTGCGTCCACTGCGGCTTGCACCTGCTCGACGTCGGTCACATCGGCGTGCACGTACGTACCGCCTACCTGATCGGCGACCACGCCTCCGAGATCATCCTGGAGGTCGACGAGAACCAGGCGCACGCCTTCCGCAGACAGCCGGCGCGCTGTGGCCGCCCCCAGACCTGATGCGCCTCCTGTGACGATTGCCGACGCTCCTGCGATATCCATTGCACACCCTCCGTGCAGTCGCTCCCGCCAGGCTACCGGCCCACGATTGGGCCCGCTCGTTTGCAGAAGTCTTGACATTTGGACCCGGGACAGCCAGAATACCGAACACTGTTCGGAAAACCGAACACCGTTAGTAAGGAGAGCGCCTTGGCCACCGCAAGAGTCGAATCCCGTCGGGCGGCTACTCGCGCCACGATCATCGAAACAGCCTGGGAGATCGCTAGGACCCAGGGCTGGGGCCGGGTGGGAGTCAGGGAGATAGCGGCACACCTCGAGATGGCGCCGAGCTCGCTATACGGCTACTTCGCCGGCAACGACGCCATTCACGACGCCATGTTCATCGCGGGCAATCACGAGCTGAGCGTGCGCTTTGAATCCCTCCCGACCGATCTCGACCGACGAAGCATGCTGATCGAGACGGCCCGTCACTTTGTTGCGTTCTGCGACGAGGACCCGGCGCGGTTCCAGCTGCTCTTTCAGCACGCGGTACCCGGATGGGAACCGTCGCCCGATGCCTATTCGTCCGCAGTCGACAACTACGAGCATATGCGCTCGGTCATGGGTCGGGTCGGCATCAGTGATGGCCCGTCGCTTGATCTGTGGACCGCGCTCACCAGCGGCCTGGCGAGCCAGCAGGTGGCCAATGACCACGGAGGCGACCGTTGGCTGCGCCTCATCGAAACCGCAGTAGACATGTTCCTGAGGAGGGAGAGCACGTGAAGGACGCAACAACGATTGAACCAATAGACCGCACCGAGATGGCCGGGCTGGCGAACACCGAGTACCAACGCCTGTTCGAGCTGCTCGGCGAGCTGACCCCTGACGATTGGGCGACGCAGACGGTCTGCGACGACTGGGACGTACACCTCATGGTGGCCCACCTACTGGGAGCCGCCGAGGCCAACGCATCGGTTGCCGAGAGTGTTCGCCAGCTCGTCAAGGGGAAGCGGATAGCTATCCGGGAGGACGTCGAGGACATCGACGGCATCAATGCGGTACAGGTGGACGCCCGGAGACACCACTCCCCCTCCGAGCTCATCGCTCAGCTGCAAGAGGTCGCCCCGGCAGCCATCAAGGGACGCCAGCGAACACCAGCACTCGCACGGCGGATCCCGATTCCAACCGGCGTCGGCTATCGGATGACCATGGGCCACCTCGTCGATCGGGTCTACACCCGGGACCAGTGGATGCACCGCATCGACATAGCTGCGGCAACCGGCCGCGAGCTGGTGCTGACCCGCGGGCATGATGGGCGCATCGTCGAGGATGTTGTTGTCGAGTGGGCCGAACGCCACGGTGAGCCGTTCCAGTTGCTGCTCGACGGCCCGGCGGGCGGCGGTTACCGGGTCGGCGACGATGGCGTGAAGATCGAGATGGACGCAATCGAGTTCTGCCTCGTGCTCGCCGGTCGGCTCGACAAGCCAATGGCGCTGTCGGTACCGGTTGTGTTCTGAGCCAGGCCGGCCTCTTCTCCGCCTATTCGCCCTGTCCTGCCTACCTCCGCCTGGTAGAAACAGGCTAAAGCCGGCAGTTGACCTTCCGATTACGTTGCCATGGTTCTACACCGGGAACGGCTCAGCCAGGCGCCGACGTACAGCGAAGTCCCAGCATGGGGTGTGCTGGCGCGCGGGATCTGCCCTCCCCGCTGGGTGGTGCTGGTTTCCGCCATCGTTGCCGCCGCCGGATTGCTGGTGGTCGACACGATCATCGGATCAGACGCCCACGTTCTGCTCGGGGCCTACGTCATCGTGGCGGCGGTGACCTGGGCGGGCCGCACCTACGAGGCATCGTTCATCGGGGTGGCGATCATGGGGCTGTGGGCCATCCGACAGCTCGAGGCCGCAAACGCAACACAAGGATCCCGGGTGATCCTGGCCGCCATGTCGGGATCGATTCTGCTGGGAATCGGAATCGCCCTCACCAAGACTTTCCGGCGGCTTGTGCTGGAGTTGGACGAGGCAACTCGTCGTGACTCGCTAACCGGCTTGCTCAACACCGGAGCGCTGCAGCGGACTGGGGAACATGCCCGGGTCGGCGCGGCGACAAGCAGGTTGCCGATGACGATCGCATTCCTCGACCTCGACGATTTCAAGGGGGTCAACGACGTTCATGGACACATCGTCGGCGACAACGTCCTGAGCGCATTCGGCGAAGTAATCAGTAAATCGATTCGATCGACCGACATCGCCGGCCGTGTCGGCGGGGACGAGTTCACGCTCATTCTCCCCAATACCGGACCACATGAGGCGACTGCCGTCCTGAACCGAATCAGGCATAGCCTGGCGGCGAGGACCGACATTCCCGTAGTGACGGCAACGGCCGGATTTGTTACCTTCCGGGTCCCGCCGGGATCAGTCGAGGAGATGATCCATACTGCCGACGATCTGATGTATCGCGGGAAGCGACGACCGGCGGGCCATTGGCGAATGGTCGGCCGCGTGGTCGACACTGAAGGCCGGGTTGAGCAGATGGCTTCACCCCGACTGATCGACATCACCGAGACGCCGGAAGATCACTCGCCCGAAGCCGCCGATGGAGCCATTTCTCTGATCTCTTCCTAGAGTGGGGGCCGCACTCCCCAAATGAGAGCGCAATCGATCCTTCCCGGCAACGGGAACGATCGCGGAGAAGGAGACTCTATGAATCTAAGGAACTGGCGGCTGATCGCCATTCTCGTCCTCGCCCTGTCGCTGCTCGCCGCCGCGTGCGGTGGCGACGATGAGGGCGACGCGGCCACCACCGCGGCGCCATCAGGCGACACCGAAACGACAGCAGCTGCGGACGACGCAGAAGCAATCAAGGTTGCGTTCGTTCACGTCGGACCGGTAGCGGACAAGGGCTGGTCCTGGGCACATGACCAGGGCGCTCAGTACCTCGAAGCCAACGCCAACGTCGAAATCACAACGCTGGAGAGCATCCCCGAGGGCTCTGACTCGCAGCGCGTGTTCGAGGATCTCGCTGCCGCAGGCAACCAGGTCATCTTCGGCACATCGTTCGGCTACATGGATCCGATGCTGGCCGCATCCGAGAACTTCCCGGATGTTGCCTTCTTGCACGCGACCGGCTTCAAGACCGGCCCGGGCATGGGCAACTACTTCGGCGCCGCCGAAGAGGGCCGCTACCTGAGCGGGATGGCCGCCGGCGCTGCCACTGATAGCAACCTCATCGGTTACGTCGCTGCCTTCCCGATCCCCGAGGTGCTGCGCGGCATCAACGCCTTCACTCTCGGCGCCCAGGAAGTGAACCCGGATGCACAGGTGCAGGTCGTCTGGACCTCTACCTGGTTCGATCCGCCCAAGGAAGGCGCAGCGGCCAAGTCGCTGCTCGACGCGGGCGCAGACGTCATCGCCATGCACCAGGACTCCGCAGCACCCGGCCAGGAGGCCGAGGCAGCGGGAGCCAAGTGGGTTGGCTACAACACCGACATGACCGAGTTCGCACCGTCGGCATGGCTGACAGCAGCCATCTGGGACTGGGGCCCGTACTACCTCAAGACGGTCGAGGACTTCGTCGCCGGTAATTGGGAGGCCACCGCCTACTACGGCAACATGGCAGACGGCATGGTCGACATCGCTCCATACGGCGATTCGGTCGACCAGGCGACGATCGACCTGATCGAGGAGCGCAAGGCGCAGATCATCGATGGTTCGTTCAGTGTCTTCCCAGATCCGATCATGAACCAGGACGGCGCCGAGCAGCCGCTTGGTGACATCTTCTCGATGGACTTCTTTGTCGAGGGCGTCATCGGCAGCCCGACCGGCTGATCCGCTCCCAACCTGAAGCAAGTCGGGGCTCCGCGGATGCGGGGCCCCGCTTCTTTGCCAGGGTGCGCTCCGATCCGAATCGCTAGGCTACGGCAATGGCCGATAGCACCCTTGCAGTTGAGTTCCGGAACATCGACAAGGCCTTCTACGGAGTAAAGGCCAACGACAACGTCAACTTCCAGTTACGCAAGGGCGAAGTGCACGCCCTGCTCGGAGAGAACGGCGCCGGTAAATCCACCCTGTGCTCCATCCTCGCCGGCCTCTACCGGCCCGACGCCGGGGAGTTCCTTTTCGAAGGCACGCCCACCGTGTTCAAGACGCCAAAGGACGCCCTCGCCGCCGGTGTCGGAATGGTGTATCAGCACTTCCGTCTGGTATCCAACCTCACTGTGGCAGAGAACCTCGCTCTCGGCCATCCCAAGCTCGGGATGAGCATCTCGCAAGCCGAATTGGAGGATGATGCCCGTCAGCTCGGCGAGGAGTACGGGCTTCCCGTTGATCCGGCGGCGCGCATCTGGCAGCTCTCGGTTGGCGAGCAGCAGCGGGTCGAGATCCTGAAGCTGCTGTACCGGCAGGCCAAGATCCTCATCCTCGACGAGCCAACTGCGGTGCTGACTCCGCAGGAAGCACAGCAGCTGTTCAAGACGATGCGACAGCTTGCGTCCGAGGGACGCTCGGTGATCTTCGTGTCCCACAAGCTGCACGAAGTCAAACAGGTGTCGGATCGTGTCACTGTCCTTCGTGACGGGACAACCGTCGGCGGTGCCGATACGGCAGACGCCGAACCGCGCGACCTGGCCCGCATGATGGTGGGCCGCGATCTCGAGCTGCCCACCCGCGACGCCCAACACGACGTCGGCGACGCCATGCTCATCGTCGACGACGTGCGTGTCGCCGGAGACCGCGGGCTCGAAGCCGTGCGCGGGATCAGCTTCGAAGTTCGCGGCGGGGAAGTCCTCGGGATCTCCGGGGTCTCCGGCAACGGGCAACGCGAGCTCGCATACGGGATCGTCGGGCTGCGCACCCCAACCTCCGGCACCGTCACCGTCGATGGTGAAGACGTAACCAGCTTGAGTGTCGCCGACAAGATCGACCGCGGTGTTGCGTACGTGCCGCAGAGCCGACTCGGTATGGGGCTTGCCCCCGGGCTGACAACCGAGGACAACCTCGGGCTCAAGGCTTACCGCAAGCCGCCCTACTCAAAGGGATTGATGCTGGCGGCGAGCGTCTTCAAGGAGCGCGGCCAGAAGTGGATCGAGAAGTACGACATCCGCGGGGTCCGTCCCGGCCTGCCGATCCGACTGCTATCAGGCGGCAACCTACAGAAGGCACTGCTGGCCCGCGAGGTTGAGCTCAACCCCAAAGTGCTCATCGCCCGCTCCCCGACTCGCGGCCTCGACGTGGGAGCAACCGAAGCGGTCCGCAATCTGGTACTGGCGGAACGGGCCAAAGGCACGGCGGTTCTGCTCATCTCCGAAGACCTCGACGAGTTGCTCGCTCTGTCCGACCGCGTACTCGTTCTCTACGAAGGTCAAGTCGCCGGAAGGATGCCGGCCGAGGAGGCGACACCCGAGCGCCTCGGCCTACTAATGGCCGGGCACAAGGAGGAGGCAGCGACATGACGACACGTCGCATCATCGTCGAACCGCGCGGGCTCGCGTCGCTGGGTCTCACCCTCGCCGTTCCGGCTGCGTCGGTGCTACTCGCTCTCATCGTGGGAGCGATCTTCCTCGCCCTGACCGGGAACAGCCCCGGCGAGGTGTACGTCAAGATGGTCGATACCGCATTCGGTTCGCAGCGCGGGCTCAGCGAGACCCTCATCTCAGCAACACCGCTGATCCTCACCGGCGTCGCAGCGGCCGTTGCGTTCAAGATGCTGGTCTGGAACATCGGTGCTGAAGGTCAGTTCATCATGGGCGCGGTCTTTGCTGCCGGTGTCGGCATCGCCCTCGGCTCGGGGACTCCGGCCCTGATTGCCATCCCGGTGGTCATCTTGGCCGGTGCCGTCGGTGGCGCCTTCTGGGCTTCGGTCTCGGCCGTTCCCAAGGTGTACCTGGGTGTGAACGAGATCATCACCACGCTGATGTTGAACTTCATCGCACTCAACTTCATGTACTACCTGATCTTCGGGAGCAGCAGCCCGTGGCGCGATCCCGAGGTGAGCCAATTCCCGAGCGGCCGGCCCATCCCCGACAGCGGGCGAATTCCGGAGATCCTCGATTCCCAGCGCCTCGACTACGGGTTCTTCATTGCGGTGGCGTTCGCCATCCTCGCCTGGTTCCTGATCAGCAAGACGAAGTGGGGATTCGAGGTACGAGTCGTCGGTGACTCGTCCGACACGGCCCGCTATGCAGGCATCGCAGTGCCCCGGAAGTTCCTCGGTGTGTTCCTGATGTCTGGCGCATTCGCCGGTCTGGCCGGCTCGCTGTACGTCGCCGGGCCGGTCGGGGCACTCGACCCCCGGTCGTTGGACCTCGGCCTCGGCTTCACCGGCATCATCGTGGCCGCGCTGGCCCGATTGAACCCGGTCGCCGTCGTCCCTGTTGGCATCCTGATGGGTGCGCTCAACAACGCCGGCCCGTCGTTGCAGTCGATCCGGGTCCCGGCGGCAACTGTCGAGATGCTGCAGGGCGCAATCCTGATCTTTGCCGTCGCCGGTGAGTTCTTCATCGCCAATCGGCTCAGGAGACCGGAGAAGAAACCCCAGCCGGTGGCGGCTGCGGAAGGAGGTGAGGCATGAACGAGTCAACGTTGATCCTCACCTTGTTCGCTGCGATCGGCCTGGGCACACCGCTGGTCTTCGGAACGGTCGGCGAGATCATCACGGAACGCGCCGGCAACTTGAACCTCGGTGTGCAGGGCATGATGCTGGTCGGGGCTGTCGCCGGCTTCTGGGCGACGTTCAACACGGAGAACCTGCTGCTCGGCGTCATCGTGGCCATGCTCGCCGGAGCCGCGCTGTCGGTGGTTCATGCGTTTGCCTCGGTAACGCTACGGGTGAGTCAGATCGTGTCTGGTCTTGCCCTCACGATCTTCGGCACCGGCTTGTCGAGCTTCCTCGGTGAGACCGGGTCCGAGCCGCTGGTCGGCGAGCCGTCGAAGGCGACGTTCGAGCCGATCCTCGAGGGTGGCCTCGCCGACATTCCGATCCTGGGACCGCTGGTGTTCGGTCACGACATCATGGTCTACGTGTCCTGGATCACGGTGGCGGCGGCGAGCTTCTACGTCTTCCGGACCCGCATGGGGCTTTCACTCCGCGCCGTCGGCGAAGATCCCGCCAGCGCAGAATCGGCCGGTGTCAACGTGGCTCGGGTGCGCTACATCCACATCATGATTGGCGGCGCGTTCGCCGGTCTGGGCGGGGCCTACTACTCGCTGGCCCTGGTGCCGACCTGGCAGAACGAGCCCATCGGTCAGGCAGGCTGGATTTGTATCGCCCTGGTCATCCTGGCCAGTTGGAGACCGTCGCGAGCCCTGTTTGCTGCCTACCTGTTCGGAGCTGCCGAGCGGATCCAGTTCACCCTGCAAACCCTCGGTGAGCCATGGTCCAACGTGCCGTCGAATCTGCTGGCGATGCTGCCGTTCATCCTGGCCATCGTCGCCATGCTGGCCCTCACCAGCGGCAAGCGAGCCAGGTTCCTCGGTGCCCCGGCAGCATTGGGTCTCCCCTACTTCCGCGAACAGAGGTAGCCCAACCGTTCTTGCGTACATCCGTAGCTGTATAGGCGACGTTTCTACGCAAGAACGGAGAAGGCGACGGCGGGAGAACTCACGCCGCCAGAAGCCGCCGCTCCCCCGGCATGTCCTTCCACCAGTTGCCGTAGCGGGAGTACACCAGGGGCTCGCGAGCGGACAGGAATGCGACGAGGCCGGCGGCCTCCTCAGCCAGCCCGGTCCACTCAGCATCGCTCAATCGGCGGAACGCTGTGACTTCGATTCCGTCCTCGATCGATCTCCACACACCGGCGACGTAGCCATCGACCAGCACGGTGGGAAGCACATCACCGTTGCGCCGAATGACCGTCCGGCGGTGCTCCTCGGGGATGATTCGGCTTCTGTCCCTATAGGCGAGCAGCGTGCTGTCCCACATCGGGAGCAAGCGGGGCGGAGCGGCGGCGTCGCTATCGGCAACGTGACCGTTGGGGATGTCGAGCAGTTTCCCGTTGGGCCCGTCGATGGTGACGAGGCGATCGGCCAGGCCCGCCAGTGCGGGGCGAATCTCCGCCTGCCGATGCAACGCAAACTGGGCGAAGTCGGCAGGCGAAGCCGGACCGAACCCCTCGAGGTAGCGCCAGATGAGGTGCTGCAGTGCCGCCGCCTGATCCGTCTCGGTCCGGTCGAAAGGCGCGGCCTGGTACGAGGGAGCATTGCTCGTGAACGACCACGGCCCACCGGTGGGAGCATGCAGCAGAGGGGAAAAGGTGCGCAGCGCCCAGAACACGTGCCTGTCCGGAGTTTCACCAAGCTCGCTCTCGAGCATCTCCTCGATCTGTTGGCGGGAGCGGGGCTCGGCGAGGAGTTGGAGCAAGATCGGCACCAGCGCATCGGCTTCCGATATCGACAAACCAGTTGACTCGAAGCGGCGATCGTTCAGCCGGGCAGCCCGCAGCGTGCGCAACATCCCAAGCTGGAAGGTCGCGTAGTCGGTGGCGGCAACGGCGTGGAGTGTGATCCGCATCAACGATGCCTTGATGACCGAACGATCGGCATAGGCCCCATCGAGTTCCGCCGGGTCGAAGCCCTCCACCCGGTTCCACAGTGCGATGTAGGGCGAGGCGGGCTCCTGCGCTTGCAGGGCAACCACGCGACGAACCGCATCGACAGCGCCGAGCGGCTTGCGTTGCAGCAGTAGCTGTCGGGCCAGCGTGGTGCGGTTGAGCTGTCGCTTCGTGAGGGGACGGCTGATCACGACGATCACTCTACGAGGATGCACCGATGGGAGACACCCTTGCCAAGCCGCCGATCCCGGCTAACATACAACCATATGGTTGTAGATACGATGACCGACGAGCAAGTTGATCTGCTCTTTCACGCCCTGGCCGATGCGACCCGGCGGGATATCGTCAAGCGCGCCATTGCCGGCGAGCACTCGGTGTCCGAGCTGGCCGCCGGTTATGCGATGAGCTTTGCGGCTGTGCAGAAGCACGTCTCGGTCCTGGAGCGGGCCGGATTGGTGACCAAGACCCGGCGCGGCCGGGAACGGCTGGTCACCACCGATATCGCAACCATCAACCAGGCGGCACAGCTGCTCGACCAGTTCGAGGAGCTGTGGCGTCAGCGAGTCAACAGAATGGGCGAGCTTCTCGCTCTAGAAACCGGAGAATCACGATGACCATCACCGCTATCCACAAGGACCCCGAGAAGCTGACCATGTCGTTCACGGCGGAGTTCGACTCCACCCCGGAACGGGTATGGCAGTTGTGGGCCGACCCTCGCCTGTTCGAGAAGTGGTGGGGCCCGCCCGAGTATCCGGCAACGGTTGTCGAGCACGAGTTCACCCCGGGCGGCAAGGTGCGCTACTACATGACCGGGCCTGAGGGTGAGAAGTACCACGGGTTCTCCGAGTTCATCGCCATCGACCCGCCCAAGGCACTCGAGCTCGGCGACGGCTTCCTCGACGACGACGGCAACGAGGTCGAGGGAATGCCGACGATGACCAGTCGCGTCGACATCTCAGACATCGGCGACGCCACCCGAATGGTCATCACGACCATGTTCCCCTCGCTCGAGGCAATGGAGCAACTCATCGAGATGGGCGCCGAGGAGGGCATGAAGGGCTCACTCAGCCAGGTTCCCGATTTGCTGGCCGCGATGGCCTAGCTCAGCACAGCTCCGCTTCTTGGCGCCGGCGCAGCCCGACCGGTGCGCCCGGCTGAGCTGAGCGCACCGGAAGCCACGCAATAGGCAATAGGCGTCTCTCTATCCGAGAGCCAGTGCCCGTACCAAGAACGCCGCCATCTGTCCGCGGGTCACCGGGTCGTCAGGGCAGAAGTGATCGTTGGCAGGCGGGTTGCAGCCCAGAGTCACTTTCGCTGTTGCCAACTTGTCTATGTCCGTCTCGAAGATCGAATCGTCGTCATCGGTGAACAGATCCCCATCCCCGACATCTGTGTAACCCATCGCCCGCACCATCATGGCCGCCATCTGTCCGCGGCTCAGAACGGCGTTCGGGCAGAACATAGTGTTCTCGGGCGGGTTGCACCCTTTGGTGATTGCCGCCCGTTCCAGAGCCTCGATGTCGGACTCGAAGATCGACTCGTCATCGTCGACGAACCGATCGTAGGTGTAGGTGATCTTGCCCTCGAACTCCAACTTCATGAGACCGTCGTCCACGCCGAGATTGCCTGCTCCGTCAGGGATGTCACCGACCCCCTCGAGCGTGCCCTCTCCTTCCACATTCGCGAAGCGACCGGTACCCCCAACGGCCTCCCACTCGCCGCCCATGGCGAAGCCAACCGGTGGACCCGGTCCGGCAAACTGGAGTTCGCTGACCATGGTGTGCTCGAAGTAGAGCTCATCACCGTTGGCAGCAATGAACGACATCGTGCCCACGGACGCGATTCCACCGGGACCGGGACTCGTGCACTGCATCAGCGAGTACTCGACCGCGCCGAGATCGGTCATCTGCCCGGTCCCCTCGCTGGAGAAACTCCAGGCGTACCCTGCGCACGCGGGATCGCCCTCAACCCTCACGTGCTCCCCCATGACGGTTCCCTCAAGCGGCACGTCACGGGCCGCCGCCGGTGTTGCGAAGACCACCAGCAAGACTGATAAGACGACGAAGATGCGGATGATCCTCATCATCGGATCCCCTTTCCTCACGGACCATGAGAGCGCCAACCTGGCGCGGGTCCGTACAGATTCCAAGACTATCGAAGAAGTCTCTTGGTGGACCGAGAACAGTGGGCGAAAGACGCCCCCAAATCGGCAATTCCTCCTGTAGGTTCGATCGGACGGGCAAGGTGCCCGTATGCGAAGGGAGGAAGACATGAGCTTCATCGCGCACTTTGGCGGGGACCTCAAAGAAGGCAAGATGCGAGAGTTCCAGGAGTGGCTTGCTGCCAACGAGCAGGCCATAGCCGACTCACATCCCGAAGGGACCAAGTACATAGGAACCTACGTGGCCATCTACTCACACAAGGGCGTTGGCACCGTGCACAGCTTCATCGAATTGGACAGCTACGGCGCCCAGGATGCAATGGCTGCCGCCGGATTGGACGCCAACAGCACCTACGGGCGCCTGATGAACGAATACGTGGCCTTCTTCGATCAGGAGTCGGAGGACTACACACAGGCTCTCTACAAGAGCGTCACCGCCGCCACGCTGTACGGCGAATAGAACGAAGCCGGCATACGTAGGAGGCCCGGACTCGTGTCCGGGCCTTCGGCGCGCCTCGAGGGTACCGATTCTGTTGACAGATTGATGCTTCATACCTATTGACAATTGTTATATATCGTGTAGTGTCGAACATATGTTCGATATCAAGGAACCAACACCTTCACCGATAGACAGTGGTGACCCTGTCTTGCAGATGCGTATGTGTGTCGCCGTGCTGGCTTCCGAAAAGCGCGAGGGGTGGACCGGGAGGGCGAAATCCGAGCGTCTCCAGGAGCTGCTGGAGCTACGGGAGCGGCTGGATGCGGAGATTCTTCGCGCCACCGGCGAATGGGACCGTGATCGAGCCTGGGAGATCGATGGTGCGTTGTCTCCTCGTACCTGGCTGGCTTATCGCACCGCAATGTCCGAGTCCGAGGCGGGGCGGTTGGTGAAGAACGCCCGCCTTGTGGATTCACACGACGAGGTTTCGGAGGCGCTGGCTGACGGCGACATCACCACAGGTCACGTTGAAGCCATAGGTCGAGTCATGTCACCGGCTCGTCTCCCGCTACTCGACGAGCACGTTGAGGTACTGGTCGAACAGGCTAAGAGCCTTCCGGTCGGTGACTTCTCGACTGTGATGCGCCGGTGGGCTTCCCTGGCCGACGACCACCTGAGCAAAGACTCTCATGAGGAGAAGTGGAACCGCAGGCATCTCCATGCCTCGGTCGGGCTCGATGGGTGGGTACAAGGTGACTTCTTCTTGGACCCGATTGCTGGCGCAGCATTGATCGGTGTTCTTGATCATGAGGCGCCCCCCGACCCCGAGGACGCTCCCGATGGTCCCCGCACCCTGTCGCAGCGCCGTGCCGACGCACTGGTTGACATCATCAATCGACACATCAACGGTGGCGTCCCGGGCGGGAATCCACCCAATGTGGTTGCCGTCGCCGACGTCGCTGAACTGACGGGGATGTCGTCAGAGTTGGTGACGCGGCGGTGCGAGATCGAGGGCATCGGACCCGTGGCCAAGGCAGTACTCGACCAGATCGGTTGTGATGCCCGCTTCACCCGGCTGATCATGGCCGGCAAATCGAAGGTCTTGGACATGGGCCGCTCCGTCCGCAACGCAACCCCGGCGCAGCGCAAGGCCCTCGCGGTTCGGGACCGGCACTGCCGCTTCCCGTCCTGCAACCGTCGACCGCAATGGTGTGACACCCATCACATCGCCGGCTGGGTCGAATCACTCGGCGAAACCAACATCAACAACCTGATCCTGCTCTGCAGGCGTCACCACACCCTGATCCACAACAGCCGCTGGACCATCACCAGAACCCCCAACGGCGACTTCGAGTTCACCCACCCAGCACGCGGCCCCTAGCGGGAGAAAGCCGCAGAGGGCGATGCAAACCCGCACTAACCTGCGGCTGATTCTTCCGCCCTGGAGGCAGTTCAATGGAATGGTTGTACATCGTCATCGCGCTTGTCGTGATCGTCGCGATTGCGTTCTGGTTCCTGCGCGGACGGAGCGGGACGACGACCGCCGCTCCCACCACGGAGGTCGCGCCGCCGCCGGTGACCGCGCCATCCCGCGGGTTGCGGGACAGGCTGGGGAAGACCCGTCGGGCGTTGTCGGATCGCCTCTCCGGTGTACTCAGCAGGTCGGGTTTCGATGACGATTTCTGGAGTGACGTCGAGGACTCTCTGGTCGCTGCCGATGTCGGCGTGAAGGCCGCCAGCACCGCAGTCGACGCAGTCAAGAGGCGCAAACCCGAGAACCCGGCTGCAGTGCGGGATCTGCTCGCTGCTGAGCTCATTGCTCAGCTTGCCGCCGCTGATCGCCATCTCGAAACCGGCGGGGATCCTTCGGTCCTGCTCGTTGTGGGCGTCAACGGGAGCGGGAAGACCACCACCATCGCCAAGCTCGCGCAGCAACTCGACGGTCCGGAGCGACCGGTCCTCCTGGGGGCAGCCGACACATTCCGCGCCGCGGCTGCCGATCAGCTCAAGACCTGGGCCGGGCGCATTGGAGTCGACATCGTCGCCGGCGATAGCGGCGCCGACCCTGCCTCGGTCGCCTTCGACTCCTATCACGCTGCCAAGGCCCGCGGTGCGGGCGTTGTGCTGGTTGACACCGCCGGGCGGCTCCACTCCAAGTCCAACCTCATGGACGAGCTGGGCAAAGTCGCTCGCGTCCTCCGCCGCGAGGCAGGCGACATTGATGAGGTCCTGCTCGTGCTCGACGGCACCACAGGCCAGAACGCAATCGAGCAGGCCCGGGTATTCACTGAAGCCGTCGGGGTTACCGGAATTGTGCTCACCAAGCTCGACGGAACAGCTCGGGGCGGCGTGGCAATCGCCGTCGAGCAGGAGCTGGGCATCCCGGTCAAGTACATCGGGGTGGGAGAAGGCGTGGCAGACCTGATACCGTTCGACCCGGAGGCATTTGTCGACGCCCTCCTCGGAGCATGAGCGACACAGCAGATCTCTACCAGCAAGCACGCGACGTTGCCGCCCGGGCGTATGCGCCCTACTCGGGGTTTCGGGTCGGAGCGGTGGTCATCGCCGACGACGGCCGGATCTTCACCGGCTGTAACGTCGAGAACGCCGCCTATGGATCGGGAATATGCGCCGAGGGCAACGCCATCAGCAACGCAGCAGCTGCCGGCGTGCGCAAGGTCGATACAGTCATCATTGCCTGCCTCGACGGCGGCGAGTGCTATCCATGCGGAAACTGTCGCCAGATCATGCGTGAGTTCTCTGTCGACACCGTTGTGGTGCAAGACGGTCGGGGCTCGCTGCGTACCCACGACTTCGCTGCGATTCTGCCGCACTCATTCGGGCCGGATTCGCTGCAGTAGACCGCGAAAATCCCTCGGACTCGCAACCAGAAACGGCTAAGCCGCCGCCTCATCGCACCGATAGTCCCGAATATGGGAAACAGACGCGACTTCGCTGAAGGCTGGCTCAGCCCCTGGTTCCGCAATCTCATGCTGCTGGTGGGCTTCGGTCTAGTGGCTTTCAGCGTCGTGGTCATCCGCAACGGGGTTGTTGCCAACGACTTCGTGGCGATCGCCGAGGGGGTCGGGATCGGCTTCGTCGGGTGGCTCAACTCCACGCTGGTGCCGGACCCGGTACCCGCCCCTCGCAAGCAAATGCGCCGCCGCGCCGCCATGCTCGCAAGAGTCGGCGGACATCAGTTGCCGCACTAGCAAGGAGCGCCTCCCGGTGGAGACGCCCCTCGCTGCGATTCGTCTTCGCTATCTCGCCTCGAGTGCTTCGATCAGTGCCGGCACGACCTTGTGCACATCACCGACAACACCGAGATCGGCGATTGAGAAGATCGGCGCCTCTGCGTCCTTGTTGATGGCAACGATCAGGCCGGAGTCCTTCATGCCGACCAGGTGCTGCATTGCGCCGCTGATGCCGCAGGCGATGTAGACATCGGGCTTCACGGTCTTGCCGGTCTGGCCGATCTGTAGCGAGTAGGGAACCCAACCTGCATCGACGACGGCTCGGGTGGCTCCAACCGCGGCGCCTAGCAAACCTGCGAGCTTCGCCACCGGTTCCCACTTGTCGTCGGCGCCACCCATGCCGCGTCCGCCGCCGACCACGATGGCCGCAGCCTCCAGGTCGGGGCCCTCGCTCTCCTCGACATGCCGCTCCAGCACGGTGCCGGCGCCGGCATGACCGACGTCCGGGACCGCCACCGTCGTCACCGGAGGGATTGCGCCCTCGCCGGCCTCAGCGGCAAACACCTTGGGACGAACCACAACGACAACGGGACCTTCGGTGGCGGCCGTGATCACGCGTGTGGTTCCACCGAGAATCTCGTTGGAGACCCTCACCTGATCGCCGCCGAGATCGATGTCGGTCGCGTTCGATAGCACGGTGCAGCCGAGTCGGGCACTGAGGCGACCGGCGACGTCACGAGCGGTGTAGCCCATTCCGAAGAGAGCGATATCGTCTGCCGCAACCAGATCGCTCATCGCCGCTGCTGCGACCGCGGCAGGGAGAGCGTCGCCGGCATCAAGCTGGTGGATGGTCGTAGCCCCGTACTCGCCCAGGGCGGCAAAGGCCTCATCACTGCCCGCACCGACGTAGAAGACGGCGACATCACCCCAGCTGCGGGCCTTGGTGAGCAACTCGAGGGAAGACGCACTTGGGGCGCCGTTCTGTTCTTCGCAGAAGACCCAGGTAGTCATCAAATCACCTTCGCTTCCTCGAGCTTCTCGATGATCTTGAGATAACCCTCGCCCTCGTCCTCTACGACCTCGCCGGCCTGGCGGGCCGGGATCGGCTCGACAGACTGGATCACCTGCTGCACTTCCGGGACGACTCCGAGATCGGCGCAGCTCCTGGTTTCGATCGGCTTCTTCTTGGCCTGCATGATCCCCTTGAAGTTGGGGTAGCGCGGCTCGACAACGCCGGAGGTAACAGTGAGCACCGCAGGGAATGGCGCCTCGACCACGGCGTAGCCATCTTCGGTCTGCCGCTCGATGCGCAGCGTGTCGCCGTCCCTGTCCACTTTGCGGGCGAAGCTCATGCTGGGGACACCGAGCAGCTCAGCCAACTGTTGTGGCATCACGCCGGCGTAGCCGTCGGTCGATTCGGTGCCGGCGATCACAAGATCGAAGCCGTCCTCCTGCAGGGCCGCGGCGAGCACCTTCGCGGTGGTGAGCGCATCGGCTCCTCGCAAAGTCTCGTCGTCGATGACGATGGCGCGATCGGCACCCATGGCCAGGGCTTGCCGGATACCCTGCAGCGAGCCCGCAGGCGACATAGAGACCAGCGTCAATGTGGCTTCTTCGCCTACCTGTTCGACCAGCTGCAGCCCTACCTCTACTCCGTACCGGTCCGTATCGTCGAGCACCTGATCGTTGGGTCGGACCACGAAGTGTGAGTCCGGGTCGAGATCGTATGGTGCCGCCGGATCGGGTATCTGCTTGACGCAGACAGCGATCTTCATGGCGCTTTTCTCCTCACTGCAGTTGCGGCAACGTTGTTCTCCGATGTTACCGGAGATCGGATAATGCTTGCAGGGGTTTCGGTTCGCGCTAGCTCGGAGCTACCACGAGGTGGGGGAGCAGGTCCTCGATGAGGAGGGTGAACTTGGCCTTTGCCATCGCCGCTGCCTCCTGGACCTCCTCGTGAGTCACCGGCTCGTCGGATGTTCCGGCAGCGAGGTTGGTGACCAATGAGATCGCGCCGACTCTTCGTTCCATGTGGGCCAGCGCAATCGCCTCCGGCACCGTCGACATGCCGACCAGGTCGCCACCGATACGCCGCACCATTTCGATCTCTGCGGGGCTCTCGTAGCTCGGGCCGGTGAACCAGGTGTATACGCCCTCCTTGTATGGCACGTCGGCTGCCTCAAAGGAGCGCTTCATCAGATGACGTAGCTCGCCGCTGTAAGCATCGCTCACGTCGGGGAATCGGGTTCCGAGTCGTTCGTCGTTGGCTCCGATCAGCGGGTTCCGCCCGGTCAGGTTGATGTGATCGGACAGCGCAACCAGATCTCCCACCGAGAGCCCCCGGCTCACCCCACCGCTGGCGTTGGTCAGTAGGAAGGTGTGGCACCCGGCCAGAGCGGCGGCGCGAACACCGAAGACCACGTCGAACAAGTCCCACCCCTCATAGAAGTGGACCCGACCGGAGAAGACCAGCGCGCCGCGACCGTCGACATCAATCGAATAGAGAGTCCCACTGTGACCTTCCACTCTCGGGGTCGGGAAGTGGGGAATCTCGGTGTACGGGATCGCAACTGCGTCGGGTAGCTCCGCCGCATAGGTCCCGAGACCCGATCCGAGGACGAGGGCTGCTTCATGCCTCTCCCGTCCTGACCGTGCCGCGATCGTTTGCGCGGCTTCCAGTAGTTTCTCGTAGCCCACACCAGCCTCCATGCTCGGCCCCTCACACCCAACCGAGGTTAACCACTCGAGGCGAATCGGGCCGGGTGGATCAGCCGATGTGGCCGATAATCAGTTCTGGCTTGGCGATCTCGTCGCCGATCTCCCAGGCCCGCTCCAAGAGGGGACGGGCCCCGACGAGCCGATCCTCGTCGCTGTAGGCAACGATGGCGAGAACGTCGCCACGCTCGACACGGTCTCCAACCTTGGCTTCGACGGAGATGCTGACGCCATGGTCGACGTTGTCTTCCTTGCGCTCTCGTCCAGCGCCGAGCCGAACGCCGGCCACACCGATATCGCGAGCGTCGCAACGCCGGACAAACCCGGAATCGGGTGCGGTCAACTCGAAGCGGTGTGGGGCAACCGGCAGGAGCGAACGGTCTTCGGCAACATTGGGATCGCCGTCCTGGGCGACGATCACTTCCTGGAACTTCTCCATGGCGGCACCTGAGGAGACGGCGGCCTCCAGTCGCGCTCGGGCTGTGGACCGGTCCGACTCGATTCCGCCAAGGATCAGCATGTCGGCCCCCAGCGAGTAAGTGAGCTCGACCACATCCGCCGGACCACCGCCGGCAAGCACGTCGAGAGACTCAGCCATCTCGTTGGCGTTGCCAACCTCACGGCCGAGCGGCTGATCCATTCCGGTGAGGGTGGCGATGACCCGTGTCCCATGCGCCGATCCAATACCGACCATGGTCTCTGCCAGCGCTCGTGCCGAGGGCTCATCTTTCATGAATGCGCCCGAGCCCGTCTTGACATCGAGCACCAACCCGTCGATACCCTCGGCGAGCTTCTTCGACATGATCGAGGAGGCAATGAGGGGCAGCGACGGCACCGTGCCGGTCGAGTCGCGCAGCGCATAGATGCGCCGATCCGCGGGAGCCATCGTCTCCGACTGGCCGCCCATGACGAAGCCGTACCGCTCCACAACGGCGACAAACTCATCACGGTCGAGACGCGTGCGGAATCCCGGGATGGATTCGAGCTTATCGAGAGTGCCTCCGGTGTGGCCCAGACCGCGGCCCGACATCATCGGGACTGCAATGCCACAGGCGGCCACCATGGGCGCAAGCGGGATGCTGATCTTGTCGCCGACGCCGCCGGTCGAGTGCTTGTCGACCTTCGGGGCCGGAATGTGCCCGAGCTCGAGCACTTCCCCGGAGCCCAGCATGGCCTCGGTCCACGGCGCCAACTCCTCCGTGGAGAAGCCGTTGATGAAGATGGCCATGAGCAGTGAAGCCATCTGATAGTCGGGGAGTCGATCGGCGGTGTACTCGGCGATGATCCACTTGAGCTCGTCGGGGAGCAGCGTGCCGCCGTCGCGCTTCCTCTCGATGAGCTCGATGATCGAGTGGTGCTTCATTCCCCGATTATCGCCGACGATGCAGATTTCGCCAGCACATTCCGCTACTTGGCGCGCTTCACCCTGCCGTTGATGACGGTGACACCCTCGGCGCGGAGACGCTCGGCCTGGTCGGTTTCATTTCCCGGGGTCAGCCTGCCGGCCGCGTTGACGACTCGCCACCAGGGAAGCCCGGGCACATTGCGGAGCAAGTTTCCCACCGCCCGCGCTGCTCCGGGATAACCTGCTTCGGTGGCGATCTCTCCGTACGCGGCCACCTCGCCGGGTTGTAGGGACTCGATCACGCTGATGACTGCGGCCTCAAAATCTCCCTCGTTCACACCGCCTCCAGAGTCAGCACCTGCGGATGCAAGCCCTCTTCCGAATCGCCGTGGCGGAACTCGCAGGCAATTCGGCGGAAACCCGGTGTTGGCAGGTTGGCAAAGTCCTCATCGGTGTAGAACGCAAAGAATCGGGGGGGATCGGTCCACTCCTCTTCGAGCGTGCCCTCGTGGCTGATGCCGCCGTATACAACGATTGACGCAATACCGCCGGGTCGCAGGGCGCGACGGATCACATGCAACACCGTCGACCACAGTGCCTTCTTGACGTGGAGGAGTGAGTTCATCGCAAACACACCATCAAACTCACCCACGAAGAAATCAGAGTCTGTGAAGTCTCCGACCCTGGCGTCAACTCCCCGCTCCCGGGCCAGCTCGACATTGGCAGGGGAGAGGTCCATCGCAGTGAGCACATATCCCTGCGCCTCCGCATAGACCGCCCCCTGCCCGGCACCAGCGCCGAGCTCGAGGACCGACCCTCCCGGCTCGAGCCGGGCGAGGAACTCGTCAACGATCTCCGCTCGCCATCCGTCGAACACGTTGTTATCGCGCCGCGGCGCATCGAAGTCGTAAGCGGCACGAAGCGTGTCGCGATGCTCATTCGTCGTCATCAGAGAGGGGGACGATCGATGGTGCCGAATAGCCGATCACCCATGTCGCCCAAACCGGGCACGATATAGAACGTGTCGTTCAGCTCTTTGTCTGCGGCGGCGGCAACGATGCGCACGTCGGGGTGATCCCGGTACATCCGAGCGACACCTTCGGGTGCGGTGACGACGCACAGCGCAGTGATGTCGGTGGCCCCTGCCTCCTTGGCCTTGTCGACGGCCCACGAGAGCGAGCCTCCGGTGGCGAGCATCGGTTCGAGGATCAGAACGGACGCCTCATCCACCTGGGGGAGGTTCACGTAGTACTCGACCGGCTCGGCTGTTTCTTCGTCGCGCTGCAGCCCGGCAAACCCGACTTTGACGTTGGGCATCGAGTCCACAACGGCATCCAGCATGCCGAGGCCGGCGCGGAGAACGGCAACCGCAACGACGTCGGCGAGCGTGTGGCCCTCCGTCTCGCCCATTGGTGTTGTTACGGGGGCGATGACCGTGGGGACTTCCTTGGTTGCCTCCATTACAAGCACGTTGGTGAGGCGCCTGGCCGCAGCGCGGAATGCATCGTTGCCGGTTTCGCTGTTGCGGAGGGTGGTGAGGTAGTGACGGGCAAGCGGGTGGTCGACAACAGTCAGATTCATGAGCGATCCTCCAGCGCAAGGTCGGTTGTGCGCAGGGTACACCGATGGTCGGGGATCACGTTGGAGAGGGCGCGCGCTTAAACTCCGGCGCGCATGTTTGATGCAATCAGTGACCGATTCAACGATGTGTTCTCGCGACTGCGGGGCAAGGGCCGCCTCTCGGAGGCGGACGTCGATGCTGCGCTGCGCGAGGTTCGCTTGGCGCTGCTCGAAGCCGACGTCAATATCGTCGTCGTCAAATCCTTCCTCGCCCGGGTCAAAGAGCGAGCTCTCGGCGCAGACGTAGCCAAGAGCCTGACCCCGGGTCAGCAGGTCATCAAGATCGTTCATGAGGAATTGATCAACACCCTTGGCGAGGAGGCTCCACTGAAGCGTCCCGCTGCTCCGCCGCTGGTGATTCTGATTGCGGGGCTGCAGGGCTCGGGAAAGACAACCTCCGCCGCCAAGCTGGCTCGTCTACTGAAGAGCAAAGGCCGGCGACCGCTGCTGGTTGCGGCCGACCTGCAACGGCCGGCTGCGATCGACCAGCTGGAGACGCTGGGCAAGCGGGTTGGCGTTCCGGTCTACGTGGACAGGAAGGCGAAGGCCCCGCGACTGGCCAAAGCGGCTCTGAAGCACGCACGTCAGGAAGGCCACAACGTAGTAATCATCGATACCGCCGGACGACTGCAAGTAGACGACGACTTGATGAAAGAACTGGCCGCGGTGCGCAAGGCCGCTGACCCCGACGAGACTTTGCTGGTAGTCGACGCCATGACCGGTCAGGAAGCGGTCAACGTGGCCAAGGGCTTCCTCGACTACGCCGAGTTGACCGGCCTCGTCATGACCAAGCTGGACGGCGACGCTCGCGGGGGAGCGGCTATCTCCGCTCGTGAGGTAACCGGGTGCCCGATCAAGTTCGTTGGTCTGGGCGAGGGTCTTGACGATCTTGATGTGTTCTACCCGGAGCGGATGGCCTCCCGAATCCTCGGCATGGGGGATGTGCTGACTCTCATCGAGAAGGCTGAAGACGCATACGACGAGGAACAGGCCGCGGCGGCAGCCGAGAAGCTCCGCACCGCCTCGTTCGATCTAGAGGACTTCCTG
>JASJDZ010000015.1 GCA_030065575.1 Acidimicrobiia bacterium | reverse complement strand
CTCGCCGTCTACCCGCCCGATAGCGCCGGCGGCCTGATGACAACCGATTACGCGTCGCTTCCGGCCGGGATCACCAGCGGGGAGGCGATCGAGTCGCTACGGCGGCTGCATGAGGAGATCGGCTCGAACCTGACCTATGTCTACGTCGTCGACGTCCAAGGGAAGATCATCGGTGTCGTCCCATTCCGGGAGCTGGTCTTCGCCCGACCCCACACCGGTCTCGACGAAATCATGTTGGCCGACCCCATTTCGGTCACCGTGGACACCGACCGCGAAGTCGTGTCCGAACTGATCCAGCGGTACCACCTCATCTCGCTCCCCGTCACCGATGCCCAGAACCACCTCGTGGGGATCGTCAAGGTCGACGAGGCCATGGAGGCGGTTCAGACCGAGGCAACCGAGGACATAGTCCAGATGGTCGGCGCCGGCGCCGAGGAGACCGTATACACCCATGTACCGACCTCGGTACGTCGCCGCCTTCCGTGGATCAGCCTGAACTTGCTCATCGGCCTCACCCTTGCGCTCATAATCGGCCGATTCGAGGGCCTCATCGAGGACCGGGCCGTTCTGGCGTCGTTCATGCCGATGGTTGCCTTGCTCGGCGGCGGCTCCGGCAACCAGAGCCTCGCCGTTGTGATCCGGGCAATGGCGGTCGGATCTTTGCCACCAGGCCGGGCCGCTCGCGCGGTTCGCCGGGAGGCCACTATCGGGTTGATCAACGGTGCGGCGATTGCCACCCTATCGGGTCTGCTGGGTGGTGCTGTGGCCCAGGATGCCGGAATCGGCTTGGTAATTGCGATTGCAGTCTTCGTCAATCTCGTGATTGCGGGCTTCGTGGGTGCTTCGATCCCGATCGTGCTCCGGCGTTTGGGACAGGACCCCGCACTTGCTTCGAACATCCTTCTTGTGACCGTCACCGACACGGTCGGATTCGGAGGTTTCCTGCTCACCGCCAAGCTGCTGTTGGGTCTATAGCTCGGTGGAGTCGGCCGATCAGGAACCGAGGATCTGCACGCCGGAGTCCTCGAGCGGGCCCAGGTAGACGATCCGGAAGCCCTCTTCGAGCCGGGCAACGTATCCGATGGCGAGTGCCGACTGCTGGTCCTCCGTCGGTTCCTCGACAAACAGCGCATCGGCAGCTGCCTGGGTCTCGACGATGTGTGCCTCGACCACGGGAGCGTATTGCTCGACGAGGTCGGACATCACGTTGAGAATGTCGAGATCGGACAATGACTCATAGGTCTCCGTGTCGAGAAGAACAACGACAATGTCCCCGTTGTCGGCCTCCTCGCGGCTGATGATGCTGTATTGCGGGTAGCCCAATTCCGGGACCGTGGTCGATGTCGTGGTCGTCGTAGACGTAGTGGTCGACTGCTGAGCGGACTCCGTTCCCGACTCTGCCAACGTGGTCACCGGAGCAGCCGAAGTCGAGGTAAGCGGATCCTCGGCCGGTTCCTCGTCGCCAGAACAGGAGGCGATCAGAACCGTCGCCAAACCCACCAGTAGAACCCGTCTAAATCTCACGGTGCCACTTTACATCGGCCTGCGAATTGCGGGAGTTATGCGGGAGCTAGTTGAGCTCGGACCAGTCCGCAAAGGAAACCCCGTCCATCCACCGGTCCGAGTTGACAAGGGAGAACGTCTCTTTGACCTGGTCGAACAACTCCTCACTCGGCGCAGTCTCCAGACCCACCCGGGCCAGGTCGAGCAGCGGACGCCACGCTCGTGCCCCGAGGGCAATGTCAACCTTCGACTGCCAGTCGTCGTGGTCGGAAACGGTGCTCGGATCGCTCGCCCAGAACGCTTGCAGCCGCTGGGCCGCTCGCAGGCTCCGCCTTATCTGCCTTTGCGCATCCCGCGGCAGTTCGTTTGCCTCACCCAGGGTGTCGGCGGCCCAATCCACAAACGCTTGCTCGTTCCAACGGTGCGGGTCGTCGACTACGGCTTCATAGAGCTGCTCGATCGACCGCAGCGCGCTGAGATACTGGTCGGCGCTCACCGCGCCGTCTCTTCCTCAATCAGCTCACGCAAGCCGGACATGAGTCGTTCGGTGATCGGGCCTACTGTCTTCTCCACATCGCCGACCTTGATCACCGGCTGGACTTCTCGCAACGTTGACAGCGCAATGACTTCGTCGGCGTCGAGCATGCGTTGCAGTGGGAACGCACCTTCGCTGACGGGAAGACCGATTCGTTCGGCAACATCCAGAACCGCCTGCCGCGTAACCGACGCCAGAATCCCCAGTTCGAGCTCGGGAGTTTCCAGGACACCATCGAGAACCCAGGCCACGGTGTTGGTCGGCCCTTCGAGAACATTGCCGCTCCGGCCGACGAGAAGGGCATCGCCGTATCCCTCCGCTTTGGCGTGGAAGCGAGCGGCGACATTGGGGCCGTAGGAGAGGGTTTTGGCCCCGGTGAGCTCGGAAACGGCACCGTCGGGATGCCACGGCGCTTCGATGGGAAGCAGGGCGACGGTGGCGTCCATCGGTTGCAGCGGCTCGGCGAAGACGATGAACCGGGATCCCTCACCGCTCCCCTTCTCATCGGTACCGCCGGTGACGACAACCCGCACCGTGCATTCGCCCACTGCGGCCCGGTCGGCAACCCAGCGTTCCTGATCGGGCCGCGGGGGCAGGCTGAGACCCAGAGCGGAGGCGGACCGCTCGAGCCGGTCGAGGTGCTGTTGCTGACGGAAGGCCACTCCGTTGTACGAGCGCAGCGACTCGAAGCAACCGAAACCGCGCAGCAGCGCGATGTCGAAGACCGAGATGGTGGCATCTGCGGGGTCTACCGGGTTTCCGTCGACCAGCACGTATCCAATGACGTTCATCCTGGTGAGGCTACAGCGTGCATGGGACATCGGGCTTCATGTAGGTTGATGGCATGACCCGTCCGTCGATGATCCTTGCCGGAACCGTCCTGGATTCGCCCAACGCCCGCGACCTGGCTGACTTCTGGGAGGCCTTTCTCGGATGGCGGCGCACCCAGAACGAGGAGAACTGGGTGGTGCTGACGCCACCCGACGAAGGGACACGGTTGTCCTTCCAAACCGAGCCGAAATACGTGCGGCCGGTGTGGCCCAGCAACGAAGTCGACCAGCAGATGTCGATTCATCTCGATATCGCAACCGACGACGTGGACCGGTCAGTGGCGCAGGCCGTCGAACTCGGGGCAACCGTCTCCGAGTGGCAGCCGCAGAACGGGGTGACGGTCATGCTCGATCCCGCAGGACATCCGTTTTGCCTCTTCTACTGGGTCCCGGAGACCTAGGTCTCAACCGTTAGTGGCCCGCTTGCGGAGGGGTACCCTCATGACATCTACGTGACCGACCGATCAAGGAAACCAGCTAATGACTGAAACGAACCTATCTGTGCCCGAGATCCATTGCGATCACTGCAAGATGTCGATTGAAGGGGCAGTGGGTGAGCTCGATGGCGTCGCCTCGGCCTCGGTCAATGTCGAACAGAGAACCGTGAGCGTTGCGTTCGATGCGCCGGCGTCGATCGAGGGCATCATCGGCGCCATCGAGGACCAGGGCTACGAAGTCCCCGCTCAGTAGACGAACTTGGCCGACACCCCCACCACCGAGACCGTCACCTTCGACATCGAGGGCATGACTTGCGCGTCGTGCGCAATGCGTATCGAGCGCGTCCTCGGCAAGCAAGAGGGTGTGGAATCCGCCGTCGTCAACCTGACCGGCAAAGAGGCCAAGGTCACCGTGCACCCCGGGATCGACGTGCTCAGCCTCACCGCAGCCGTCGAGCGGATCGGATACGGCGCAACGGAGGTAGTGGAGGACGAAGCTCGGGAAAGTCTGGCCGAACGGTACGACTCCGAGACCCGCTACCAACGCCGTATGGCCGTCGGGGCGGCGATCCTCACCATCCCTGCCTTCCTGCTGATGATGTTCGGGCCGGGTGGGCACGACGACGGGGCCACCTGGCCCGGCCTGGTGATCTGGCTATTGGTAACCCCGGTCGTCTTCGTATTCGGGTGGCAGTTTCACCGGGCGGCGTTCACCCGGCTTCGTAGCGGCGGAGCAAACATGGACACGCTCATCTCGATGGGCACCCTCGCCGCATACGGCTACTCGATCTGGGCGTACTTCTCCGGCGATCCGATCTTCTTCGAGACGGCGGCGTGGATCATCACGTTCATCTTGCTCGGTCGCTACTTCGAAGCACGCAGCAAGGGACGTGCCTCGAGTGCGATCACCCGGCTGCTCGAACTCGGGGCCAAAGAGGCCCGGGTTCTGCGCGACGGCGCTGAGGTCACGGTACCGATCGACGAGGTGATCCCCGGCGATCGCATGGTTATCCGCCCGGGTGAGAAGGTGCCTACCGACGGAGCCTTGCTGGAAGGGTCGAGTTCGTTCGATGAGAGCATGCTCTCGGGCGAGTCGAAGCCGGTCGACAAGGCACCGGGCGACGAAGTGTTTGGCGCCACCATCAACCAGCACGGGCTGATCATCGTCGAGGCCTCTCGAATCGGGTCGGAGACTGCGCTGGCGCAGATAGTGCGCCTGGTCGAGGAGGCTCAGACGAGCAAGGCACCAATCCAGCGACTCGCCGACCGCATCTCTGGAGTCTTCGTGCCAATCGTTGTGCTCATCTCCATCGCCACCCTGATCGGGTGGCTGCTCATCAACGGCAATGTCCCCGAGGCCGTCCAGGCTGCCGTGGCGGTACTCATCATCGCCTGTCCCTGCGCCCTCGGCCTCGCCACCCCAACGGCGATCATGGTCGGATCCGGCCGCGGCGCGGAGCTGGGAGTCCTGTTCAAGAACGCCGAGGTCTTCGAGAGGACTCGAGAGGTATCCACCGTTGTATTCGACAAGACCGGGACCCTCACCCGGGGCGCAATGACTCTGAGCCGGATCGTCACCGAAGACGAACCCCTTGCACTCCGTCTCATTGGTTCCATCGAATCGGCGAGCGAGCATCCGATTGCGCGCGCCGTCGCACTGGGAGCTGAGGAGCGAGGGGCGCAGCTGGACCTCCCATCGGACTTCGAGAACCTGCCTGGCCGCGGTGTGCGCGGCACCGTCGATGACCAGCAGGTGGCGGTCGGCTCGGCCAAGCTGATGGCCGAACTCGGTCTCCTTGTCCCGGAGCGATTCGAGGATGCCCTCGAGGATATGGAGTTGGCCGGCGAGACCGCGTTCCTGGCCGGATGGGATGGAGAGGTCCGTGCTTCCCTGGCGGTAGCCGATACGGTCCGGGAGTCGTCATCTCGAGCAATCTCATTGCTGCACGACAAGGGGCTCAGCACCGGAATGGTCACAGGCGACAACCGCAGGACCGCTGAGACCATTGCGGCTCAGATTGGGATCGATCGGGTCATGGCTGAGGTTCTACCCGGTGACAAGTCCGCCGAGATAGCGCGCCTCCAGGGCGAAGGCGAGCAAGTGGCTTTCGTCGGTGACGGCGTCAACGACGCACCGGCGCTCGTCCAGGCCGATCTAGGCATGGCGGTCGGCACCGGAACGGCGGTAGCCATCGAGGCCGGCGACGTTGTGCTGATGAGCGGGGATCCGGAGCTGGCGGTCACGGCACTGTCGCTCGCCACCCGGACGTTCCAGGTCATACGGCAGAACCTGTTCTGGGCGTTCGCCTACAACACGGCTGCGATACCGCTGGCCGCTGCTGGACTGCTCCACCCGATGATTGCGGCCGGCGCCATGGCTATGTCGAGCGTCTCGGTGGTGAGCAACTCACTTCGGCTCCGCCGCTTCGAGGCCTAGCGCAGCAGTCCGAACCCACGCCATCGTTCTGGCGGATCCAGCGCCAAGATATGGGCCTGGCCTACGCCAAAACGGGGGACCGACTAGCCCGAGCCGAGCTACGTACGCCTGTAGAGGATGAGCCGTGCCAGGATCAGACCGATCGCGAATCCGACGGGAACACCGACGATGAGTTCAAGAACCGGTATCGGAGCAAGGTCGATCCACCCCCGCTTCGCTGCAGACTCGAACAACCGCACGGACAGCAGCGTTACAGCGAGGGTGCAGGCCGCCACGATTGCGGAGGCCCCGATCAGTCTCATTGGATACTCATCGTCAAGCTGGCTTCGCTTCTGAACGACAGTGGATCAGTCCTCGATCCTGTGCGCCGGGGTGCCCAAGACTGGATCTACCCTCCCCTAGAAAGAAAACGTGTCACACCCCTTTGATACGTTGACAGTGCTTCCCTACCACAGATCATCGAGGTGTGGAATGCAAGACGTTCCGCGATACGACACAGATCGATACACCGCCCTCGACAGGTGGCACGCCATCAACTGTGGCTCGCATGTCGAGATCCTCGACGAGATGGCGCGGATGGACAGCGGGGAGGAATGGACCTACGACGGGGCTTCCTCGATGGCCAACTGGCTGGTCGACCGTTACAACCTCTCACACCGCACGGCATCTGAGTGGGTCCGAGTGGCACACAGCATTCGGGATCTGCCGGCCATCCGTGCCGCCTATCAAGCCGGCCGAATGTCGTGGGACCAGGTCCGGACGGTGACCCGCATCGCTACTACTGAGACCGACGACGAACTCGCCGAGATGGCGCCTGACACACCTGTTCGCGACCTCAATCGGCTCGCCCGGGAGATCCGACTGCGTGACGTCGAGAAGGTGCACCGGGAGCGGAGCCTCACCTGGAAGTTCGATGAGGACCTACCCGTGTTCAGCCTGTTCGGGCAGATGCCCGCCGCCGACGGCGTCGAACTCGTCAAAGCCATCACCCGCCACGCCAACCAGGCACCACCACAACCCGATGGAACCTATGAACTCTTCGAAGCCCGCTGTGTCGACGCTCTCGTCCAGTTGGCCTCTGAGGCACGGGGCGCCGACCGCGACCCGGACCGCGCCACCGCCGTGATCCACATACCTATCGAGCACCTCAGCTCAGCGGGCGGATCAGCCGAGTCGGAAGACGGGGTGCCTCTGCATGTCGAGACTGCTCGGCGACTCGTTTGCGACGCTCGTCTGCAGATCAGCGTCGAGCAAGCCACGGGTACGGTTGTCGGGGTAGGCCGCACCAATCGCAACATCCCGTCCTGGCTCGCCAGGATCATCCGCAACCGCGATCGCGGGTGCCGGTACCCCGGTTGCCGACGCGGCCGGTGGATCCACATCCACCATCTCATTCACTGGGCGCACGGTGGACCTACCGACTTGGACAACCTCATCTCGCTGTGTCCCTACCACCACCGGCTCATCCACGAGGGCGGCTGGCGCATTTCGGGCGACCCCAACGGCGAAGTCACCTGGCTGAGGCCGGAAGGGCCCGAGTTCGTCCCCAGCGACAGGTACCTGAAAGCCGCCGCACGCCCGATCGGAATGCTCGAAGACTTCTCGATACCCGACCATCTCAAGGGACCGGATCCCCCCGATACGTCGTAGTTCGTTTCCCTGTACCCCGATGCCCTATTCCTGCAAGCCTGCTGCCCAGCGATCGCGGTTTGCCGCGACGTGCCTTGATCCTCGCTCCCAGGTCTCGGCGTGGCCATCCTCGACCAATCGGGTGAGCGCGGCGTCACCGGCCTTGGCCCCGTCCCGCAGCATGCCGGCGTGCTGCTGGGTCCGCTCGACGACGATGTCGAGTAGGTGCGGTCGATCCGAATGATCAACCTCGGCACCGTCGCAAAACGCATCAATGCGACGAACCGTCTGTTCGAGGGACATGGTCGAGTCGGGCCAGAGACCAACAAAGCTGTGCAGGGCCCACGCCAGATCCCACGTCCGCCGTCCCGGCGCCACGAGATCCCAGTCGATGAAGACCCACTGCTCCGGCCCGAGAATCAGGTTCCACGGGGCGAGGTCGTTGTGGGCAAGCACCTCTTCCGACCCCGTCGGATCTCTGCCCTCGCTTCGCCAGATCGCGTCGGCAGGGGGAAAGAAATCGGCCTGCGCCCTGTGGTAGTCGGCGATGAGCCTGCCGACCCGACGCATTGCCGTGTCCGACTGCAGGACATCGAGGTGGGCCGGATGGGCACAGACACCCGACACGAACGTGAGCACCTCGCGCCCCTCTTCGTCGAACCCGAGTGGACACGGTGCAGGATACGAAGCGTCCGTCAGATGACGGAGCAGGGCATGTACTGACGGGCTCGATACGCCCGCGTAGCGGCGCACCGTGTCGCCAACGCGCATCACGCCGGGGTTCACGTTTCCCCCATCCAGCTGCTGTTCGCGTTCAATCACAGAAAGGGCAATCCCGCCAGCTAATCCTTGAAGCGATTTGTGATCGGCAGACGGCGATCCTTGCCGAATGCCTTCTGGGTGATCCGCACCCCGGGCGCAGCCTGCCGCCGCTTGTACTCGTTGCGATCGACCATGCGGGCCACTCGGGCCACGAGCTCACGATCGAAGCCCTCGGCGACGATGACATCAGGGGCCTCATCCAGTTCAATGTACCGACGCAGGATCTGATCGAGTATGTCGTACTCCGGTAGCGAATCTGTGTCCTTCTGGTCCGGACGCAGCTCGGCCGAAGGAGGCTTGTCGATGATCGCCCGAGGGATCACCTCGCCATCACGGTTTCGCCACTCCGACAAGCGGTACACCACTGTCTTGAAGACATCTTTCAGCACTGCGTAACCGCCGGCCATGTCGCCGTACAGCGTGGCGTATCCAACCGCCATCTCCGACTTGTTCCCGGTGGCAACCACCATGCCACCGAACTTGTTCGACACCGCCATCAGGATTGCGCCCCGGATCCGAGCCTGGAGGTTCTCCTCCGCGACATCAAACGGCCGGCCCTCGAAGACAGGCGCCAGGGCGCCCTGGAACTCGCCGAATATGCCCTCGATCGGGATCTCATCGATCCGGCAGCCCAGATTCTTCGCCAGCTCGACGGAGTGATCGACGGATCCATCTGAGCTGAACCGGGTCGGCATCGTGATCCCCCGCACCGCCGCAGGCCCCAGGGCGTCCGTCGCAATGGCCGCCGTCAGCGCCGAGTCGATACCGCCGGAAAGGCCGATGACAACATCGCGGAATCCGTTCTTCGCCACGTAGTCACGCAGACCGGTTACCAGCGCCGTGTAGATCTCGGCGTTCTCATCGAGCCGAGGCCGGATCTCCGGTGTACGCGTAGGCTCTGTCTTGGCGAATCCGTCCGACACCGACACCAGGCCACCCTCGTGTTCATCGTCGGCAACCTCCACGTCGACCACGAAGTGCTCCTCTTCGAACTGAGCAGCGCGGTAGACCGTCTCGCCATCGGAGTTGAAGATCATCGAATCGCCATCAAAGACCAACTCGTCCTGACCGCCCACCATGTTCACGTACACGACCGGCACCTCGGATCGCTGCGCCTCAGCTGCCAATAGGGCGGCCCGTTCCGTGCCCTTGCCGACGTGATACGGGGAACCGTTGATGTTCAGCAAGACCCGGGCCCCGGCCGCAGCCTGAAGGGCAGGCGGACCGTCCGCCGACCAGATGTCTTCGCATACCGATACCCCGGCGGCCAACCCACCGATGCCCCACAACTTCTCCGGCACCCGACCTGGTGCGAAGTACCGCGCTTCGTCGAATACCCCGTAGTTCGGCAGAAGAACCTTGTGGTAGATGCCACGAATCGCACCGTCGGCCAGGACGGCGGCGCCGTTGGCGAGGCCACGCTCGACGGAATCGTCCTTGTGACGATCGCCGTCAACCCTGTCGACAAACCCGACGACGACTGCCGTTCGCTCCGACGCCTGTGCCACCCGGCGCAACGCCTCGATGTTCTCATCGATGAACGATCGGCGCAGCAGCAGGTCCTCCGGCGGGTATCCGGTGATGGCGAGTTCGGGGAGGAGGAGGACATCCGCCTCGGCCTGCTCGGCTCGCTCCATAGCTTCGAGAATGATCCGGAGATTGCCGTCGATATCCCCAACGGTGAGGTTGACCTGAGCCCCGGCGATTCGCATCAATGACATGCTCGGGAGGATACCGGGCGATGAAATCGCCTTCGACTTCGATGAGATCGAAGTCGGGCCCGTCTTACGAGCGTTGCGCCGCCGCGGCCACGAAGCGGGAGTGACCGACTCGCTAACGGCGGGAAGGTACCGATTGTCAGTCCCCGGCTGATGCAATCAGCTTGGAGTTCCATGCAATGGAACTCTGCCGGTGGGAGTGGGGGGAAGGTACCGCCGCCGCCAGGCGGGGGTAGGGGGGTGATGCAATCACCATCGAGTTCCATGCAATGGAACTCGGGGAGTGCCGAAGGCACCGAACGCACGAAGTGCGTTCGCCTAGACCCCGTTGACCGTTTCGGCGATCAGCCAGTCAACGACTTGCTCGAGTGCCTCGACCTCGCCGGCGCCAGCCTCGAGTGCATCGTGATAGATCCGCAGTTGTGTATCTGCAGATGTCCCCCGCTGGACGATGGTTCGTGCGTGTTCGAGCTCATCGGTACAGTCGAGCATCTTGGCGTCCTTCTTGACCAGGTTGAGGATCTCGTCGACAAGCTGCGGGTAGGGCACCATCTCTCCACGCCCAAAATCGATGAGCCGGTCGGAGATCCCGTAGCGCTGCGCCCGCCACACGTTCTCTTCGATGAGCATCCTGCTGTAGATGCGCCACCGCTGGTTCTGAACCCGCCGGCGATGCAGCATCGACAGCAGAGCAACGTACATCGCGGCGATCGTGATTGTGTCGTCGATATTGGTGCAGATGTCGTTGCTGCGCAGCTCCAGCGTCGGGTAGCGAGCGCTGGGCCGAAGATCCCACCACAGCTTGGTGGCGTCCTCGATGACCCCCGCTCCCACCAACACGTCGACGTGGCGCTGATACTCGGCCCAGGAGTCGAACTCGTCGGGCATCCCCGTCCGCGGCACCGCACGGAAGACCGAAGTCCGATAGCTCTTCAGTCCGGTCTCCTTGCCGTTCCAGAACGGTGACGAAGTCGATAGAGCCAGCATGTGCGGGACGAAGTAGAGCACCTGGTTCATCAGATCGACTCGCACATCCGGATCCTCGATGCCCACATGAACGTGCATACCGCAGATGAGCAGTCTTCGAATCACACCTCCGAGGGCGTTGGCCAGGATGTTGTAGCGGGGGGCATCGGTATGGCGCTGCTCGTACCAGTCCGCTGAGGGATGGGTCGAGGAGGCAATGGGGGCAAGCCCGTATTCGCCGCAAACATCGGCCACGGCGCGGCGCAAGTTCTTCAACTCCTCGCGGACGTCCGAGATACTCGGGCACACCTTGGTCCCGATCTCGATCTGGGAGCGAAGGAACTCAGGACTGACCTTGCCGCCGAGAATCTCCTTGCAAGATTGCATCAGCCCGTCGGGCAGATCCCGAACAAGCTCTCGGGTCTCGATGTCGACGATCAGGTACTCCTCCTCGATCCCGATCGTGAATGCCGGTCGCTGCATCGAACTCCACCTCCCGAAGTCGACTGCCAAGTTAGTCGTCATACCATCTGGATCGCAGGTATCTCGGCTCACTACAATCCCCCTAATGCCCGATCGCATCCCTGAATTAGCGCGCCTCGCCGCCGAAATCGCACCCCGCATGGTGGAGGTGCGACGCGACCTGCACCGGAACCCGGAACTGGGATGGGCCGAGCACCGCACTACTCGGAAGGTCGCGGCCCTGCTTCACGAGTGGGGTATCGAGGCTCACATCCGCGCCGAGGGCACCGGCCTGGTTGCCGAGGTCGGATCCGGTGGTCTGGCGGCTGGTTTCCGCGCTGATCTCGACGCGCTCCCCATCCAGGAGGAGGCCGACCCTCCGTACGCGTCGATCATCCCCGGGGTAATGCACGCCTGCGGTCATGATGCCCACGCCGCAATCGGCCTGGGAACCGCGTGGGTACTCAGCCAACTCAACGCAATGCCGGGAACGGCCCGCTTCATCTTCCAACCCGCCGAGGAGACCCTGCCCGGAGGAGCGCAAGCGATGCGCGACGAAGGCGCTCATCGCGGCCTCTCCTCAATCGTTGCTTTCCATGTCGACCCGTCACTCGAGACGGGGAAGGTAGGCATCCGCACCGGCGGGATCACCGGCGCCGGCGACCGGGTTGACATCCGACTGTCCGGTCCTGGAGGCCACACCTCCCGGCCGCATCAGACGGTGAATCTGCTCTACGTGGCCGGTCGCATCATCACTGATCTCCCCCAGGTGATCCGGCACGACATCGATCCGCGGGAGACCGTGCTCATAGTCTTTGGCAGGGTCGAAGGTGGTTCGGCGGCGAATGTGATCCCAACCCACGTGGAAATGGAGGGCACGATCCGCCTCTTTGACCTGGATCTGTGGCGGGAGATGCCCAAGCGCGTCGACAGTGCCGTTGCCGAGATGGCCGGCCCGCTCGGAGCCATCGTGGAAACCGAGTATCACCAAGGTTGCCCGCCGGTGGTCAACGATGCGGAGATCATCGCAATCGCCGAAGGGGCCGCAGCCGCCGCTCTCGGCAAGCACAAGATCGAGCACACCCATCAGAGCCTGGGGGCCGAGGACTTCGCATGGTTCCTCGAGGATGTCCCCGGCGCCCTCATCCGGCTCGGTGCTGCGCTCCCCGATCGCCGCGTCGACCTGCATTCGGCCAGTTTCGACATCGACGAAGCCGCGATCGAAACCGGGATCCTGGTTGCCAGCGAGACCTTGCTACGGCTCCTGGAAGACGCCTAGGCGGCAGAAGCTCGCCGGCCCATGAGCGCAAACCCGGCAACAAACACCAGAAGCGCCGGCACTATCCCAAATGCGGTGCGGATTCCGGCTTGGTCGGCAACGTAGCCCAGGGTGAGCGGAGCGACCAGTACCGCGCCGCCTGCGGCGATCGAGATTCGAGCCGTGGCGGTGTCGACCAGCTCGGAGGCGGTCTCGGTCGCCAGGGTGAGCAGCATCGGGTACTGCATCGAGATGCCCAGTCCGGCTATCAGCAGGCCGACTACCACCGGCGAGACGGAACTACTGGCCCAGAAGAGCAAGAACCCCGTCAGGGCAACTGCGGTTGTACCGATGAGCAACGGGAACGCGGCGACATTGCGAGCCACGCGCCCTCCGATGATCCGACCAATGACCATTGCCCCGAAGAAGGAAGTCATCAAGAGCGCCGCAGCCGCCTCGCTGGTCTCGGCGATATCGACGAGATAGCCGGCTCCCCAGGCGCCGATCGACCACTCAGCGCCAACTGACGGGATGAACGCAGCCCAGTACAACCAGTAGGGGCCGGGGAGTCGACGTGCCTCTCCCCTAGCGAGGGTCTGGCGTGAAACCGGAAAGCGCTCGCGACGACGGGTTGCCGCCAGCACCATCAGCAGCGCAACGGGCATCAGCAAGGCGGGACGCCACCCGAGCCCGATCGCAACCAGAGCCCCGATGACCAGGGCCGGCAGAACGCTGCCAAGACTCATCGCGATGTTCACCTCGGTCAGGGCAACCGCACGCTGATCGGGGTGGTGATCGAACAAGGTTGCCTGACTCATCATCAGAGCGGATGCTCCGGAGATACCCACAACCAGAGCGCCCAAAAGCGTGAGCGCCGGAGTCCACCCTCCGCCAATCAAGAGCAATCCGAGGGCGGCACCCGCAACACCTCTCCAGAAGACGTCTCGTCTACCCCGGGCTCGGACACTTCGCTCAACGAGCAAGCCCGCAGTGATTGCGCCAATAGCCAGGGCTGTGAAGTGCAGGCCGCCGACCGTGCGGTCGATGCCGAGGTCCTCGCGCATCAGCGGCATCGCCGGGCCCATTGCAGCCACACTGAACCCAAAGGCAACGGCCACGCCGTAGATCAGAATGGTGAGGCGATCCCGCTCTATCGCCCCGGAACCGGTGCCGGCGCTCGGGTCATTGGTCATATCGCTACCGAGCGTAGCGAGACCCGGACAATCGGAGGCGCTGGCTGCTACCTCTTGCAACCGCAGCCATCAACGCCGGGCGCGATGCCAGACGGTGGCGGCTTCGTCGACAATCGTGTTGAACTTGAGCCCGGTGAGAATCACCCCGGCAAACCCGGCGTCCTTGGCCGCCTCCGCTACTTCGAGTGAAAGCTCCCAGGCACGCTCCCGATCGATACCGTCGGCGAGCTCGGCACGAAGCCGATCTCCGGTCGGGACAGCGCCGATCGTCTCCATCCGTTCCACCCAGCGGAGGCTGAAAGGCGGGATGACCATCACGTAGACGGGTGGATCAGCGGGGTCCCGCCGCAGCGCGTCCATACTCTGAACCACGGTGGCCGGATCGACGATCGGTCCGGAGACAAAGAACTCGGCACCCGCATCGACTCGCCTGCGGAATTGCCAATCACGGAACCGCGTCGTCATACCGGCCTCGAACTGCGGCAGATGACTCTGCAGTGCGCGGAGATGCTCGATGATCTCGTAATGGTGCGACATGTGCTCGACCTGGGGGCGGGTGTCGCCAACCACCACCAGAAAGGACCGCACACCGTTACCGAGAGCCCCACGCACTTCGCTCTCGATGGCAAGTATGTTGCGGTCGCGAGTCGAAGCCACAACCGTCGGCTTCACCGAAGGCACGTCGTGCGTGATGCGGGCACCAAAGGCGTAGGGCGAGACCCGGATCTTGCCAAATGTGTTGTCGGTGACCAGCACGTGGTCCCAGACATGGTCCAGCATGAGGTGTCGCGAGTCGGGAAGCGCCGGCGGGTTCACCTCGGCGATCTCGATCCAATTGGCGGCCTGCGACAGCATCACGATCCTCGCGCTATGAAGTACTTCGCACCCGGGTGATGAGCAATCAACGCCGAGGTGGTCTGCTCCGGCTGGAATTGGTAGCCGGTTTGCGGGCCGACGGTCAATCCGATCCGGGAAGCGTCCAGGAGTTCACTCACTTTTGCGTTGTCCTCCAAATCGGGGCATGCCGGGTAGCCCCATGAGTATCGGCCGCCGCGGTACTTCTGCCGGAACAGCCCGGTGAGCGATGGCCCGTCCTCATCTGCGAAGCCCCACTCGATTCGAATGCGGCGATGCCAGTACTCGGCCAGAGCCTCAGTCATCTCTACCGCCAGCCCGTGGAGCAGCAGATAGCTCTGGTAGGCATCGCCGGCAAACAGGTCGGCCGTGCGCTCCGAAATGCGATCTCCCATCGTGACTATGTGAAAGGCGGCGTAGTCGGGTTCGCCCACCGGGCGGAAGAAGTCGGAGATGCAGAGATATGGGTGCTGCTGCTGACGGGGGAAGCCAAAGAGCGTCCGCGCGACGGTGCGGTCCTCGTCCTCCCAGACGATCAGATCATCTCCTGCCGAGTTCACCGGGTAGTAGCCGTACACCAGCTGCGGAATGAGCAGGTCTTGCTGGCGGGCCAGGGCAAGCTGCTCCTGGAAGAGCGAGTTCATCCTCTCCTTGAAAGCGGCATCGTCCTCGCCGTCCTCCGGACGGAACTGCCACTGGTTGCGGTAGAGGGCCGTCTTGTTGACATAGCCGGCGATCTCGTCGAGCAGGATTCCCTTGACCACCTTGGAACCGAGAAACGGGGGGAAGAAGACTTCGTTGTCGGTAGCGACCTCGGGGGATCGAGCCGGGACTGCACCTTCCCCTTCCGGCGCAGCGGGGTCACGCAGCGGTAGCTTCCGTGTACTCACCCGCCCGAAGTCCGGATCTCGCCCCCCGGTGCGCTGCTGCTCTATCTGCTCCATGACGTCGAGACCGGCAAAGGCATCCTTGCCGTAGAACAACGGTCCCGGGTAGATGCTGCGCAAGTCGTCCTCGACGTAGGTTCGGGTCAGGGCTGCACCCCCGAGGACCACCGGCACGTCATCCATGTTGAGTCTGTTGAGCTGCTCGAGATTGTCTCGCATCACCAGGGTGCTCTTGACCAGAAGACCGCTCATCCCAATCGCATCGGCATCCTTCTCCCGGAACGCCTCGATGATCTCGCCGATCCCGACCTTGATGCCGAGGTTGTGCACGTCGAAGCCGTTGTTGCTGAGGATGATGTCGACGAGGTTCTTGCCAATGTCGTGCACGTCTCCCTTGACGGTTGCCAACACGATCGAGCCGCGATGCTCGACCTCTCCTCGCTGCATCGAAGGTTCGAGATGGGCGACAGCGCGCTTCATCGTCTCCGCGCTCCGAAGCACGAACGGCAGTTGCATGTCACCGGACGCAAACAGTTCACCAACTTCCTTCATCCCTGCCAGCAGCGGGCCGTTGATGAGGTCGAGGGGGTCGCCGTGCTCTGCGAGAGCCTCATCGAGGTCGGCTTCCAGCCCGGTCATGTTCCCGTCGATGACTCGCTGCGTGAGCCGGGCCCGCACCGGCAGGTCGCTGATGTCAAACGTCTCGGCCGCGGCTGCGGTGACCCCGGTGAATTCCTCGATCAGCTCCGTGAGCGGGTCGTATTCGTCGGTTGTGCGGTCGTAGATCAGATCGAGGCACAGATCACGATGTCGCGGCTCAATGTGGGTGAGCGGCCGGATGCGTCCGGCGTGGATGATGGCCGCGTCCAGCCCGGCCTCGAGACACTCGTGAAGGAACATCGAGTTGAGCACGTGTCGAGCCGCGGGGCGGAGCCCGAAGGACACATTGGATATGCCGAGCACCGTGAATACACCCGGCAGCTCGGCCTTGATGCGGCCGATCGCCTCGATTGTGGCCAGGGCGTCCCGACGCAGATCGGGATCGCCCGTGGTCAAGGGGAAGGTGAGCGGATCGAAGATCAGGTCGAACGGCTCGAGACCGTGCCGGTTCACTGCGAGGTCGTAGAGCCGATGGGCAACGTCCATCTTCCACTCCACGTCACGCGCTTGGCCGTTCTCGTCGATGAGTAGGCAGATGACAGCCGCACCGTGCTCTCTAGCCAATCGGAACACCTGGTCGGCCCGGGAACCTGACCCATCCCCGTCTTCGAGATTGGCCGAGTTCAGCACGGACCGGCCTCCAATGCGTTCCAAGCCGGCGCACAGCACTTCGGGCTCGGTGCTGTCGAGCACAAGTGGCGCGGGAACCTGAGTTGCGAAGCGGAAAGCGAGCTCGTCCATGTCGGTCGCCCCATCGCGCCCGACGTAGTCGACGCAGAGGTCGAGTAGGTGGGCCGACTCGGCCACCTGGCTTCGAGCAACCTCGAGACAGGCATCCCAGTCCTGCGCCAGCATGGCCTCCCGGAACGCTTTGGAACCGTTGGCATTCGTTCGTTCGCCGATGATCAGAAACGAGGTGTCCTGGGTGAAGGGGACAAAGCTGTAGGTGGATGCCGCACCGGCCAGTGTCTCCGGCTGCCGCCGCTTCGGCACAAGCTCACGACAGCGGTCGACGACGGCGCGCAGATGCTCCGGGGTCGTGCCGCAGCAGCCGCCGATCACCGACACGCCAAGCTCGGTGATGAAGCGTGCATGGTGCCCGGCGAGACTCTCGGGTGACAGACCGTAATGCATCTTCCCGTCCACAACTTCGGGGAGGCCGGCGTTGGGGATGGCGGCGACGGGGACCCGTGAATGCCGCGCCAGGTAGCGGAGATGCTCCTCCATCTCCTCGGGACCGGTCGCACAGTTGAGGCCGATCACATCAACACGGAGAGGTTCGATAGCGGCGAGAGCTGCACTGATCTCCGTGCCGGGAAGCATCCGCCCGGTGGTTTCGATAGTGACCTGGGCCTGAATCGGAAGCGTCCGTCCGCATGCGGCCATGGCACGCCGGCTCCCACTGACGGCAGCCTTCAGGGTGAGGAGGTCGTACATGGTCTCGACGATCAGAAGATCACAGCCTCCGTCGATCAAACCCCGGGACTGCACCTCGTACGCATCGACCAGCTCCGAATAGGTGATCTGGCCGAGAGACGGGAGCTTGGTGCCCGGCCCGATCGAGCCGGCGACCCAGCGCGGCCAATCGGGAGTGGAATGGCGGGCCGCGGCAGCTGCGGCGATCTCGGCTGCAGCCCGGTTCAGCTCGTAGGCCCGCTCGGCCAGACCGTACTCTGCCAGGGGCACCGAGAACGCACCGAACGTGTTGGTTTCGACTACATCGACACCGACGGCCAGGAAGCTGTCGTGCATTGCGGCAATGACGTCCGGCCGCGTGACGTTGAGGACCTCGTTGCATCCCTCGTACTGCTCGCCGCCGAAGTCCTGTGCGCCGAGGCCGGCGCCCTGCAGGGACGTACCTGCGGCACCATCGAAGACAACCACTCGATCGGCGAGGGCGTGCAGGAACCCGCTCATGCGGTCCCTTCCCTGGCATACGTCGGCGAGGTGTCTTGACTCACTGGCTCTCCTTGTTGGCGCACGGCCTGGCCGTCGCCGTCTTCCGGCTCACGGACCGGGAAGCAGTCGTGAGCCAGATCGCCGTGTAGTTCGATCTCCTCGATCTACAAGGTGATTTCATCACCCGTCCACCAGGGTTGTCGCAGCCAGGTGGCTGCGATGACGGCAGGTTAGACAGCTGACGGCCACTTGCGACCGCCAATCCATTGCCAGGCCTCGATGCCATTGGGTAGCGTCAGGTCATGACCCAATCACTGATCGATCTCAACGACCGGGACTTCATCAGGGATCCCTATCCCGCCCTCAGTGCGATGCGGGAATCATCCCCGCTGATCCACGATGAGGCTTCAAGCCTCTGGCTCGTCACTCGTCACGAGGACGTCAAGGCGTGCCTGCGCGATCGACGGCTCGGCCGGATCTACGACCATGTCACAACGGCAGAGGAGATAGGCGCCAGCCCGCAGGACCCGCGCTGGCAAGCCTTCTGGGACGTAGAGAAGCACTCGCTACTGGAGCTGGAACCTCCCGAGCACACTCGATTGCGCCGCCTGATCTCCAAGGCATTCACGGTGCGGGCGGTAGCCGCGATGCGGGAACCAGCTGCACGCCTCGCCGGCGAGCTCCTCGAGGATCTCATTGAGCAGGACGAGATCGACCTGCTCGCCGACTTTGCGCAGCCCTTCTCGATCGGCATCATCACCGGGCTACTCGGCGTTCCCTCCGCCGATCATCGCGAGCTTCTCGGGTGGTCGCACCAAATGGTCAAGATGTACGAGTTGAACACCAGCTCGGACCAGGCGCAGTCGGCGGCAGACGCAGCGGCTGAGTTCGACGGATACGTGCGAGAGCTGATCGCCTTCCACAGGGACGAGCCCCGTGGCGGGCTGGTCGGCGAGCTGGTGCATACCGAGGTCGAGGGAGAGCGTCTGACCACAGAAGAGATTGTGTCGACGACGATCGTGCTGCTCAACGCCGGTCACGAAGCCACGGTCAACACAATGGGGAACGGCATCACTGCGTTCATGAATATGCGCGAGGAGTGGCGTCATGTCGTGGAAGGCGCAACGACGCCCGCCGTCGCCATCGAGGAGATGCTGCGATGGGACGCCCCGCTGCAGCTCTTCGAGCGGTGGGTGCTCGCCGACGATGTAGCGATAGCGGGGACCAGGCTTCGGTTCGGCGACAAGATCGGGATGCTGTTCGGCTCTGCCAATCGTGACCCGCGTGCGTTCGAGGAGCCCGATGCATTCCGCGCCGACCGTCACGCCACCCATCACATCGGTTTTGGGGGTGGGACGCATCACTGCCTCGGCGCCCCGCTGGCCCGCCTCGAGCTGGATGTTGGCCTGTCGGCGCTGGTACATCGGGCGCCGGAGATGGAACTGACAGCTGAGCCGGTGAGGGCCAATGCGTTCACAATTCACGGCTACGAGTCGGTACCCGTCTGTCTCCGTCCGAGCTGAGTTCGGCAACGGAGGTAAGCAAGAGGCTCAGAGCTGTTTGGCCATCCGGTAGACGCTCGAATCCGGCACAAACACAATCGCGGGCGACTCGGCCACAACCTCCATCCCACGCCGCTCATACAACCGCCGCGCCGCAGTGTTGGTGCACGCCACATCCAAGACAAGTCGATGGCACGATGCGCCCAGAGCACGCTCCTCGGCCAGATCGAGCAGCTGCGACCCCACGCCTTCGCCGCGAGCGCTCTGATCAACCCCTACTGCCTGCACGTAGAAGTCGCCGTCGTCCAGCCGGTCCATGAACCGGACCAAACCGCGGGAAAGTGGACTCAGCGCCAGCATCCGGGCCGACCGCAGCACCCCGGCGGCCTTCATGATCTCCGAGTCGGCTGACTTGCGATGGGCGGCCTCCGTGTACCCGGAGATCATCCCGACCAGGCTGCCCGACCTATCCGCAAACACCACGTGCTCGTAGGACAGGTCGTGACCGGAAGTCATGAACGCCCGGGCCAGAACCGACTCCGCGCCGGCGCCGAACATCACCCGGAACAGATGATCTGCAGCCGTCTCCACATAGCAAGCGAAGGCCTTGCCCTCCTCCGGGTCGGGCCGCGCCGGCCGCAGTACCACCGAGCCCGTCATCGCCAACCCCCTCTACTACTCGAGAACCAGGAGACCCTCGTCCTCCAGTGCGGTCCGGAGCGCCGCGTCCTCTCCCGGTCGGACCGAAACGGTGAGCACGCCGCCACCCCCGTGCGGGGCATGGCGCAACTGCAGATCGCGAATGTCAACCGAGGCCGCCCCAAATGCCCGACCGACGCGGGCCAACTCACCCGGCTGGTCCGCCAGCGCCACCCTGACGGCAACCGCGCCCGGCGCCAGGTCACGTCTGATCTGCCGGCCCCGGCCGAGAAACTCACGCAGGGCCGCGTCGTCATCCTGCTGCAGGGCATCGGCCACCCGGCCGAGCCGTTCCCGGAAGTCCTCGATGACCGCCAGCACCTGCGGTGTGTTCAACTCGAGGACGTCCACCCAATTGGCCGGATCCGAAGCAGCGACCCGGGTCAGGTCGCGGAAACTCCCTGCAACTAGCTCGAGGGTCTTCGTTCGATCCGCAGCCTCATTCACGAGAGCGGTAGCCAGGACTTGCGGGAGGTGACTGATCATGGCTACTCCCGCATCGTGCTCCGCAGCAGTCATGCGCAGCGGGCGGGCACCCAGCTGCTCCAGCATCGTCTCTATGAACTGGAGGTCTCCCTCCGCGGCACCGTCGGTCGTGATGACCCACGTCGCTCCGCGGAACAGCGAAGGAGTGGCCGCTGCCGGACCGCGGATCTCCCGACCTGCCATGGGATGGGTCCCAACGAAGCGCTTGCCGATGGCACGCTCGACAGCCTCGAGCTTCACCCCGGCCACGTCGATCACCAACGAGGTGGTCTCGATGACCTGAATCTGGTCGAGAACCGCTCGGGGGGGACCGCCCAGAATCACAACATCGTCGGTGCCGGCAACAAGATCGTCGAATGAGCTCACAGCAGTGCCAATTGCGCCCATCTCGAGAGCGGTGGCCAGAGCTGCGGGGTCGGGGTCCCAGCCGCTCACTTCCCAATTGGCGCGAGACAGGCCGAGCCCTATCGAAGCCCCAATCAGCCCCGTACCGGCGATCGCAGCCGACGGCATCCTTAGAAGGTCTCCATCACTGCGCGCAGCTCCCTCACCTGATCCATGAGCTGGGCGAACTCAACCGGGAGGATCGCCTGCGGCCCATCAACGAGCGCTGTCTCCGGGGAAGGATGCACGTCGATCATGAATCCGTCGGCACCGGAGGCGACTGCGATCCTGGTGAGGCTGGCCACCAGGCTCCGCCTACCGCCGGAGTGCGACGGATCGACGATCACGGGTAGGTGGGACAGCTCCTTGAGCACAGGAACCGCCGAGATGTCGAGGGTGTTCCGGGTTGCGGTCTCAAACGTCCTGATGCCACGCTCACACATGATGACGTCGTGGTTGCCTTCTTTGTAGATGTACTCGGCGGCGTTCAGCCACTCCTCGATAGTCGCAGTCAGGCCTCGCTTCAGCATCACCGGCTTGTCTTGCCGCCCCAGCTCGGAGAGCAGAGTGAAGTTGGCCATGTTGCGAGTGCCGACCCGAATGAGGTCGGCGTAGCTACTCACCAAAGCAACGTCACGCGGATCGACCGCTTCGGCGACAAACGGCATGCCGAATTCCTCGCGGGCTTCCGCCAGCAGTTCCAATCCCTTCTCCGCCAGCCCCTGGAACGAGTACGGGGACGTTCGGGGTTTGAATGCGTCACCGCGGAGAATGGTGGCGCCGGCCTTGGACACTGCTTCGGCGGAAGCGAACAGCTGATCACGCGTCTCGACCGCACACGGACCGGCAATCGGAGCGAAGTGGGGACCCCCGACCGGCACACCGCCTACGTCAACGACGGTGTCCTCGACCTGGAAGTCACGGCTGACGAACTTGAAAGGCTTGAGCACGGGCACCGCTCGCTCGACACCGGGGAAGGCCTCCCATGGCAGCTGCTGGATCGCTCCGCGGTCGCCAACCGCGCCAATCACGGTGCGAAGCTTGCCTTCGGACACGTGGGCCTCTGCACCAATTGACTCGAGTCGCTCGATGACATGCGCAACGTCCTCGGATGAAGAGCCCTTCTTCATGACGATGATCAAGGAGTCATCCCCTTTTGTGGATTCCATCTGAATCTCTCCGAAGTGTTGAAGCAGGATAGGAGACTCCCTGTGGGTTGGCGCAAGGCAGATGCAGAGAAGAGGGGCGGTGCTCGTCATTAGGCTGGATCGTCATGAGGCGAATCCTTGTCACCGGCGCCGCTACCTGGAGCGGAGGGGAGTTGATCAGCCGCCTCGAGGAAGAAGAAGACCTCGAGGTAATCGCTGTTGACGAAATCCCACCGCGCGCCGAACTCGAGTCTCCCTTCCACAGATACGAGTTGGACAATCCCGAGTTCGCCCACTTCGTCATAGACAGCAAGCCCGAGACCCTGGTTCACCTGCAAACAGTCGACCGCTCCGCCATGCTGGGGGGACGACGCGCTCATGATGAGGCCGTCGTTGGCGCACAGGCGCTGTTCGGGGCGATTCGTCGCTGCCAGTCGATTCGTCACGTGGTGGTCAGGTCCCATCTGTGTGTCTATGGGATGGGACCGCGCAGCCCTTCCGTTGTGGTTGAGGATGCCGACCTGGACGGCCGGCGAAGCCGATTTGCCAATGACTTGAGAACCGTCGAAGGCTTCACCTCCGATGCAGCTCGGGTGCGCCAAGACGTGACCTTCACCATCCTCAGGTTCGCCCCCATCTTTGGGCCCGATGTCAACAACCCGCTGAGCCGGTATCTGCGTCTCCCCGTTGTGCCGACCCGCCTGGGCTATGACCCCCGGATTCAGCTCATCTCGGGCGAAGACGCCGTTGGAGCCCTAGCCCACACGATCGATCAACCTCAGTCCGGGGTGTTCAACATCGCTGCGTCGGGCCAGTTGTTCCTGTCCCGCATCCTTCGCCTCGGCAAGCGCCTCGCTCAGCCACTCCCGCGTCGGGCTTACGACGCTGCGGTGAGAGGAATGAGTAGGTTCGACCTGGATCTACCTGAGGACATCAAGCGACTAGTCCACCACGGCATGGTCGCCGACACCCGCCGGATGAGCGATGTACTGCAGTTCACCCCCGAACTGAATCTCCGGGCGACGGTCCTCAACGGATATGGATCGCTCGGCGGGGGGGTCGAGGTGCGATGACGCTGTCCTCACTCACCAAGGCGCAACTGCTGGAGTTGGCTCGCAAGCACGACCTAAAGGGCCGCTCCCGCATGAACAAGCAAGAGCTAGTCGACGCCCTTTCCGCGATTACCAGTGGCCCCCGGGAAGGGCCACCCCGCGGCGATCCTGAGGCGAGACGGGCCGCCCTCGCTGCTCGTTTGCGCGGCTTTGTGGATCTGACCAGGAGCTGCAACTGGCGCAGTGTCGAGGGGTATCCATGCGGTCTACCGGCTATTCGGGAGCACCACCGCTGCGCTCTGCACGGCGGAATCGACAACACCGATCTGGCGATCCCGGCTCTGGGCCGATTGGGTTTTGACACCTGGCCCACCCTGTTTCGCCATGTCTGGCTGGCTACTTACGACGTAGACCCAATGGGGCTCGACCCGGTTGTCTCCGAAATGGTCTGGCACTTGGTGAACTACCTGTACTTCGAGTACTTCCGGGTCGACGTGGAAGGGATTGAGAATCTCCCAACCCAGGGACCGGCGCTGCTCGCAGCCAACCACGGAGGAGCTGCCCTCCCTTACGACGCCGCCATGCTCACAGTGGCAGTGACCAACGAGATGCCGGTGCCGCGTCGGCCGCGGGTGATGGCAACCGAGGTCTTCAACGCCACACCCACTCTTTCTCATCTCTACCGCAAAGTCGGGGGTGTCTATGCCTCGCGTCCCGACGCCGAATTTCTGCTGCGCAAAGGGCACATGCTCGCTGTGTTCCCTGAAGGGGTACGTGCGTTCCAGAAGCCGTTCTCGCAGGCCTACAAGGTCCAGCGCTTCGGCCGGGGCGGGTTCGTCACAATGGCGGAGCGGCACTCGGCACCGGTAGTTCCGGTTGCCATCGTCGGCTCCGACGAGGTACACCCGGCGGTCTTCTCATCGCAGGCGCTCGCCCGTCTGGTCCGGTTGGTATGGCCGTCACAGCGCGTCGACGAGATGGCCGTGTACCTGAACCTCGTCCCGCTGCCGATCCGGTGGCGGATCCGTTTCCTTCCGCCCATCCAGCCTTCTCACAGTGGCGAGGACCCCGATCCGCTCGAGATGCTGGAACGCACCGAAGCGGTCCGATCGCTGATCCAGGCAAACCTCGATGAGATGCTTGTGGAGCGGGGGTCTGCCATCTGAGAGTGCTTGCAATTGTTAGCACTTTGCGATATCGTGCTAACAATGAAACAGATTGGCGACGTCGGTGAATACATCCGTCAGCAGCGCGAGCGCAGTGCTATGTCATTGCGCAAGCTGGCTGAGGCGGCCGGTATTTCCAACCCCTATCTGAGCCAGATCGAGCGCGGCCTACGCAAGCCATCGGCGGAGATTCTCAAGTCGCTGGCGAGAGCACTCTCCATCTCAGCGGAGACGCTCTATGAGCGAGCCGGCCTACTCGATGAGGTCGGCGAGCGCCTCGATGTGCCGGAGGCTATCGCCGCAGATGAGACGTTGACCAAGTCACAGAAGACTGCGCTGCTGGAGATTTACAGCAGCTTCATCGGAAACGAGGAGTAGCAATGGACCTGAAGACCCCCAAAGAGGCTGCCAAGAAGACTGCCTACGCCGCAGTGGGAGCCCCGGTCGTGGCAACCCGCAAGTTCAAGGAGTTCAGCTCCAAGATGATGAGCGGCGCTCAGGATCAGATCGACGAGTACGCCGCAGAGGGCGAAAAGGTGGCCAAGCAGCTCAAAGACCGCAATGTGGTCGAAGAGCTCGAGCACCGCATGAACATCGACAAGGTCCAGGATCGGGTCGAGCAGTTGCGCGATCAGCTCGAGAACACGCTGAACAGTTGGCGCGAGTCATTCGCCCCTGAGGCGGAGAAGGCTCCGGAAGCCAAGCCGGCGGCGAAGAAGCCGGCAGCCAAGCCGGCGGCGAAGAAGGCACCTGCCAAGGCGGCGGCGAAGAAGCCTGCAACCAAAGCTGCGGCCAAGAAGCCTGCGGCAAAGAAGACGACTGAGAAGACGACTGAGAAGACGCCTGAGAAGACGCCTGAGAAGGCAGCCAAGTAGCGAGGCCTGGCCGGGAAGGAGCTCAGCGATAGGCTGACGAAGCTCTCCCTCCCTTCCTGCTTCACTTCTCCGGCCAAATGGAGCCCCCCGGGACAAACCCGGGGGGCTCCGAAGTTATTCGGGGTTAGTACTTGATGACGGAGTCGAGCTCACCGGCGTGCTCAACCCAGCGTTCGACCATCGCTTCGGTAGGGAGGCGGCGCACCAGCGCCTTCTGTGCATTCACCGAGACCATCGAGGCAAGCAGGTTCGCTGGATTGCGGCGACGAAGCTCCTTGACGGTATCGACACCGGCGGCCTCGAGCAGATCCGAGTACTCCTCGCCGATCCCGCGGACTCTCATCAGATCCGCTCGATTGACCCAAGCCAGGATCAGTTTTTCGGAAATGCCCGTTGCTGTTGCGACCTCTCGCCTGCCCTTGCGGGTGGCACCTCTCTTCAGCAGTGCCTCAACCGTGCGGATTCTGGCCTTGCGGAGGCTCGTCGCCTGCTTGTGGCCGATTCCCTCGATCGTGTCGATGGCCGCCATCGCTGTTCCTTCCCGTCAGTACACCAGCAGTGCGTCGAGCCCCTCTGTCACACGACAGCACGGGTCAGAGAATACCGAGTTACCCAGTCGCTATGCCAAGCCGCCGTCACTGTCGCCGAGCGTCGAGATCGATCAGGTCCTCAGCCGTCATCACGCGCTTGACGGGAAGCCGGTCGAACCACACCTCTTCCACCCAATCCGGATGCGCCGCAAGTAGCTGGTCCACACTGGCGGTACCTTCCATGCTGATCAAGCGCTGCCAGAGCTCCTCCCCCACTACGACTGGGTGCCCCACTGCGTATCGGTACTTGGGCACAACTGCGGGACGGTGGCTCGACCGGTTCTGTTCGAGCATGCGCAACACTTCGTCGCCGCGCGAGCCGGGTTGGTCGCCATGGATCAGCACCAGCGTGTCGTACTCATCGAGCCGGAAGAGGGTGTCGATGCCCACCCGCAGCGAAGCTGCCTCCCCTTCGGCCCACTCGAGGTCGATGACGCGAAGCGAGTCCCCGAGATCGGCCTCCTCCAGGATCGACTCCGCAGAGGGCCCGAGCACGATCATCACCAGATCGACCGGCCACTGGAAGACTTCCGACACGACGGTCTCGATGAGCGTCGATCCCCGGAACGGCGTCAGATACTTACTGCCGGCAAACCCGGTTCCCGACTCCGTCGCCAGCACCATGGCGGCAACCTTCACCGATCAGACCTCCTTGTGTCGGCGACCAACGCTAGCGGCGGAACCAGCCCTTGCCGGTTTCATCTTCTGGCTCCGACCCGCGCAGCACCTTCCGGCCGCTGAGCCTCGCCCACCACAGGTAGGCGGCGCCGCCGGTGAGGATGACCGAGCACAGGGCGTGATACCAGGTACTCCATTGGTATTCATCGATTGACCACGAGTAGAGAAACGCAATCGCACCCAATGTGAGCTGAGCCGCCCCGGCCGTGACAAAGACCCCGCGACCCTCCGGGCGCGCCATCACCGCGATACCAGTGATCGACCAGGCAAGAAGCACCGCGCCAACCCAGCGGAGGCCGCCGAGAATGCCGGCAATGCTGTCATCGAGGCCTATCACCTCGAAGTAGGCGACCGGGAACACCAGCAGCGGCAGAGCGAGAGCAAGGTTGATGAAGATGTAGACGACGAGCGCCGTCGACAGCGTTGTGGCCGGATCGCGGGGCCTCTTGGGTTCCCCCGGAACCGCGCCCTCTGCTGGTTGTTGCGGCACGCCGTCTTCGGGTTGATCCGTCACTTCGGCTCCTCCATTGTCAGCAGCATCTGGCTCACGAGCTCCTCCTGCACAACACCGAGGAACATGACAAAAGCCACTTCGGGGTCATCGACCTTCTCCTCGGGAAGCCCTGCGTCAAACAGCCCCTTTCGAGCCGCCAGAACGATCCGTGCCTCCCCGATCACGCGCGCCCAGACCGCCGCATCATCCGGGCCCAGGACGATCGAACCTGTGGAGGCGTCATCTAGACCGCGGCTGAAAGCCTCCCGGTCGGCTGATCGCGCCTCCACCCGCTCCTTGTCGGCGAGACGGTTGAAGTCGCGTGATGCCTGCCCGTCGGCCGGATAGATATCGGGGCGAAGGCGGCTAGTGGCGGGATCTCCCTCGTCTAAGCCGGCGCTTCCCAACAGTCCGCCGAGGCGAGCGAGGATTGCGATCTCGGGGCCCATCAGGGTCACGGCGATCCCATCCGCTGTGGCGCGGAACCGGCTCATCGTCTCTCCAGAGTCGCCCAGAGCCCATGATGGTGGAGGCGGAAAGCACTCATCTCGGCACGCTCCCGCGGGCCCGAGTCGACCACAGCCCTTCCCTCGTTGTGCACCTGCAGCATGAGTCGCGTCGCCTCCTCCTCTGGGTACCCGAACAGCGAGCGAAACACCCATACCACGTAGCTCATCAGATTCACCGGGTCATCCCAGACGATCACGTCCCATACCGGGATGAAGTCGCTGAGGCGCTCATCCGAGGGGGCATCGACCTCGATCGGAGCAGTCACTTTGCTGTCCCATCGTTGCCCAACCGTTGTGCATTGATCCAGTTCTCAAAGTCCTGCCGCGCCACCCGCCATTCCCTACCGAACTTCACAGCCGGGAGATCTCCGGAACGCAGCTGGCTGGTGACCACATACGCTGACACGCCCATGTAGTCACAGATGTCGGCTACCGAGAGCCAATCCTTGTCGAGGTCGACGGTGATCCTGTCCATTGCCCGGCACAGGCTATGGGCAGGCGCAGCTGCAATCAAGGCCGCTGCCCATTTGCGGGGGTTTTGGCGCTCTGGGATACTTGCGCCGCGCTGGACATTTGATACTCGGGTCAGGTGCAGCTCTGCTGCTCCGGTGGGTGGAATGCCGGGAGATAGAGATGATTGATTCATCATCCGTCGCAGGACATCACTTCATCGCGTCACACCGGCGCGGCTACGACCCGGCCGAGGTGGACGCCGTAATCAAGCGGCTCGTGGCCACGCTCCGCAAGTACGAGGAGCGCGAGGAAGCTCGCAACAGCGCCGCAACCGTCACCAATATCTCTGCGGCGCGCAGCTCAAGGCCGACCCCCGTCGAAGACAGCGACCTAGCCCGTCAACTCAGCGACGAGACAATCCCTGGGCTCGGTAGAGCCCAGCTCATGACCGATGAGATGCTGGCGGCCGCCCGTGAAGAAGCAGAACAGATACTGGAGACAGCGCGCGCCGACGCCGCCGGTCTCGTTGCCCGTCGCCATGAGCGCAGCGAGGCTCTCATCACCTCAGCTCTTTCTGAGGTGAAGGGCCTACGCTCACGCAGTCTGCGTGAAACCAACGACTACCGCGACGCGACCCGCGCTGAGGCAATGTCTCTCCTACACACCGCAGAGTTGAAGGCCGAACAGGTCATCGAGGACGCCCGGCACGAAGCCGGCACCCTTCTTGGCAGAGCGCGTCGTGAGCACGCAACTCTCGAGAGACGGCTCGCCCAGCTTCGTTCCGCAATCGCGGAGATCCAGGGGCAGTTCCGCTACCTCGCCGAAACCACCCTCGAGCAGACCGAGATCATGGCTTCGATGATCTCGTTGGAGACAGAACCGATCGAGGAGATTCTCGATGAGGCCGCACCGGACGTAGTCCGGCTCACGCCGCAGAAGACGACCATTGATCTGACCGCCGACGAACCGAAGACCGAGCGAACTCCAGGCGACGATCGATTCGCCGTCGGTCCGGGAGAGACGATCTATCAGCGTCGCGCGGTTCTCCGCCGCCGCCTCGAGGAGGAGGAAGTGCCGGAGCTGGAGACCGAGGAGCCGGCCACCGATCCTCGCTAGCGACGGGCGAGCACATCCTCTGTGGTGGGGCGAGTCAGGATGAAGACAACTCCGCAGGCCGCCAGCGCGAGCAGAAAGATGCGCAATGCCGCGCCGTCCACTGCGAACACGATCGACAGGCCGACGCTCAACAGCATGAGGGTTATCGCATAGACCTTCACCTTGCGCCGGATCCCGTAGCCCGCCCGGTAGGCGCGGACGGTGGGGCCGAAGCGACGATCGTTGAGCACCCACAGGTACATACGCTCGCTCGACTTGAAGAAAAGACCCGCTGCGATCAGGAGGAATACGGTGCCCGGTAGGACCGGGACGATGTATCCGGCGATGCCGATTCCCAGGAAGAGAAACCCAAGCGCGGCATAGACGACCCGGGTAATCCGGCTCGTCGCTATCTGAGCTTCCTCGACTTCGGGAAGCGGCGGCAAACTGTCCACCGACATCTGCACCTTCGTATTGCTAGCGGAGACACATTCGCGGTACCCGGGACCGACAGCAAGTCGGAGCCGACCCGGCTTTGGCCGGGTCGGGAGCAGTTTGCCTCCGGCAAACTGCTAGCTGAATGGGCAGAACGTTCGGCGCAGTATGCCTACGGCATACTTCGAGGTGAGGCACCGCCAATGCGACACGTGCGAACTGCAGGGCAATGTCAGTCCCCCGCCGGAAGGCGGGGAGAAGGCACCGCAATGTCAGTCCCCCCGCCGGAAGGCGGGGGGAAGGTACCGAATGTCAGTCCCCCCACGCAGTGGGGGGAAAGTACCGCCGACCGGAGGTCGGGGGTAGGGGGGAGTGCCGTAGGCACCGAAGGCGGGGGTAGGGGGGAACTCACTCCGTGAGTTCCTTGGCAGTTGCTGCGCAACTGCAGGGCAATGTCACTCCCCCAGTTCCAGTTGCTCCACCGCCGCCGTCTCCAGAGGCGCGATGCACTCGGGGTAGTTGTTGGCGACCTTGTTGACCAGGGTCGAAACTGGATGCTCAGCCATCTCAGCATCCGGGAACACGGAGATCAGGCTCTCCAGGTGATTGCGATCCTGATTATCCCGATCGAGCCATGTCTCCCACGAAGCCGGGGGGAGGATCACCGGCATGCGGTCGTGGATGTCCGCCACCAGCGAGTTCGGCTCTCCGGTGAGGATGGTGCACGAACGAAGCCACTCCCCGGTTTCGGGATCCTTCCAACTCGACCACAGACCCGCCAGAGCCAGGGGTCGGTCGTCGGCAGCGTGGAAGTAGTGCGGGAGCTTTCCCTTAGGAAGTCGCTGCCACTCGTAGAAGCCGTCGGCAGGAATCAGACACCGCCGCTTGATGAATGAGTCACGGAACGCAGGCTTGTCCGCAGCCGTTTCCGCTCGCGCGTTGATGTTGCGTGCGCCGATCTTCAGGTCCTTGGCCCAGAACGGAACCAACCCCCAGCGGAACGACCCCAGCAACCGTTTGCCATCGTGCTCGGCAACGGCGTAGACCTGATCGGTTGGAGCCACGTTGAACGATGCCGGCAACCCGTCGGTACGGATCGTTTCCACCGCAAAGGCATCCGCGTAGAACGCAGCATCATGAGATTGCACAAACCTGCCACACATTCCCCCATTGTCCCAGACCGGCTTGGCTTTGGCGGCGGCGAAGGAACGGCAATAATCACTCCTCCCGGGCAAGGAGCCGGAGATCGAAAACCCCATACATCAGCTAGCCAATGCCGCAGGCGTGCTCACCGAATGGGTTGACGTGTGGAAGAAGCCGCAGCAGGTCTCCGATGATCATCTGATTGCCACAATCGAGGCCCTCACCGGACGCGACCTCGGCAGAGAGGAACGGATCAAAGGTGCGATCCTCGACCTCACCAACGACCGACCCCTCGTCGAACCGGTGCTCGTAGCCTGGGACGGCCATCTGGATCCGGTCGAGACCGCTTACCCGGTGTCGAGTGCCTCTCTTGTCACGGAGTCCGGAAACGAGGTCCCGGTAGCTATCGATGGGAACCGGCTATTGATCGAGGGCCCGCTACCGCTCGGGTACCACGAGCTCCACGTCTCCCGTGCCGAACACCCCACGACGGTGATTTCGGCCCCGGTCCGGGCCCACGAGGCACCGCTCTCTGCCCTCGGCGTGAGCGCACCCGTGTATGCGATGCGCAGCGCCGAAGCCGATAGCGGGGTCGGCACCTACAGCCACCTCGAGCAGCTGGCAGATCTCGGTTTGGTGACGGGAGCAGCTGTGGTTGGCACCCTGCCGATTGTCGCCACCTTCCCCGATCAGCCTTCGCCATACGCGCCGGCTTCACGTCGGGCGTGGAACGAGCTGTTCATCGACCTGACGAGAGCGCCGGGATGGACCGGCGAGGTTCCCCGCTACTCCGGCGATCCGCTGTGGGTCGACTACGACGGAGCAGCGGCTGATGTGCGATCTGCTCTGGCCGGATACACAGCCTCGGTTGCCGAGATGCCCCAAATCATGTCGCAGATAGAGGCTTTTGGCGCTGCCAACCCCGAGATGGTTCGCTACGCAGGATTCCGGGCGACATGTGACCGCTATGGCCGCAACTGGCGGGCCTGGCCCGACGGGGCAAAGGGATACCCCGATCGTTTCCAATATCACCTCACTGCGCAATGGCTCGCTACCGAGCAACTGATTGATCTCGGCGAATGCCTGACTGACCGGGGACAGTATCTGTACTTGGATCTACCGATCGGTTGCCACCCCGATGGCTATGACATCTGGGATCAACCCGACCTCTACGCCCCGGCCAGCGTCGGTGCTCCCCCTGACTCCCTGTTCCTCGGTGGTCAGGAATGGGGGCTCCCCGCCATCATCCCCGCCAATGCTCGCCGCAACGGCCATGTCACCTTTCGCAAGGCTGTTCGTCACCAGTTGTCTGTGGCCGGTCTGCTCCGCATTGATCACATCATGGGATTACATCGGGCCTGGTGGGTACCGCGAGGGTTGAAGGCCACAGACGGCGCCTACGTCCTGCAACCCACAGACGAGATGTTCGCCATCATCTGCCTCGAGTCGCATCGCGCCGGTGCCGCAGTCATTGGAGAGAACCTCGGCACCGTTCCCGTGGAAATCAGCGAGGCCCTCGAAACACACGGGCTACTCGGGATGAAGGTTGCCCAGGATGGTCTGGTCGAACCGGGGCCCGATGAGCTGATCGCGTTGAGCACCCACGACAGCCCGCCGTTTGCGGCCTGGTGGAAGTGCACCGACATCGACGACGGTGAAGACCTCGGCGTGTACGCAGACGGACGCGGCGATATCGCCAGGCAGGACCGCAACGAGACAACCGACTATCTGCAGGAACTGCTCAGCACCGACGGCCTGGAGGAAACACGCGATGCCATCCTCGAATGGATGGCCAGGTCGGAGGCAGCCATCGCCGTAGCCAATCTCGATGATCTCTGGGCCGAGGATCGCCGCCAGAACGTGCCCGGCACCGACACCGAACGCCCCAACTGGAGAGCCCGCCACCGAATACCGCTAGATGAAGTGGCGCGTGACCACCGCATCCTCGCCTTCCTGGAGCGGCTAGGCGAGCTACGCAAAGAGACCCAGGACGGGTCGACCGAGAGCAATACCGACAACGGCTAGGCCCACTCGCTTTATCATCCTCTCCTCACCAAGGACACACTCGTGCAAGAGACAACAACACGGTACGAACTGGAGAGCGCGCTGCTCCAAGTTGCGGGCAACTACGCCTGGACCTGGGACACTCGCGCCCGGGAGCTATTCCGCCGAATACCCGCAATGAACGGGGAGGCTGCGCTTCACCCGGCGGAGCGAATCAAACTCCTCGACGAGGATGACTGGGCTGGACTGATCGCCGATAGCGAATTCACCGAGCTGGCCCGGGAGGCTCAGGCGAAGATCCCACAACCGCTCCCGCTTCGTGATGAGGAGACTGTCGCATACTTCTCGCCGGAGTTTGGGGTCTCGGAGATGCTTCCTCAGTACTCCGGAGGCCTCGGCGTACTCGCCGGTGACCACCTGAAGGCTGCCAGCGATCTTCGCATTCCACTTCTCGGTGTCGGCTTGTTTTACCGCGACGGATTCTTCCGGCAGGCACTCGAAGCCGGTCATCAGCGGGAAAGGTACGAGACAAACAACCCACGCTTCCTCGCTCTGACTGCGACCCCGGCCCGCGTCGAACTCGAACTGGCCGACCGGATCGTGACGGCTCGCGTCTGGCAAGCCAATGTGGGAACGACGCGCCTCTTTCTGCTCGATACCGACCTCGAGATCAACGACGAGCGAGGACGTCGCGTCTCCGACCGTCTCTACAGCGGAGACCGCGAGCACCGGATGCGGCAAGAGTTGCTCATGGGTGTCGGCGGCATACGCGCTATCCGGCAGCTCGGTTACGAACCAGCCAAGTTCCATCTCAACGAGGGGCACGCGGGCTTCCTCGCCCTCGAGCTTCTCGCTGAGGAAGTCGCCGGAGGTCTCTCGTTGCAGGAGGCCGTCGCGAAGATTCGTCAGCGGATCGTGTTCACGACGCACACGCCGGTGCCGGCAGGGATCGATCGCTTTGCCCCGGAGCTGATGCGCAAGTACCTCGGCGTTTGGGCAGATCGGTTCAGTGTCGACATGGATGAGTTGCTGCAGTTGGGGATCCTCCCCGGAAGCGACGACCACTTCAACATGGCGGCGTTCTGCATCCGGGTAGCGGGCCGCTGCAACGGGGTGTCCCGACTCCACGGCGAGGTCAGTCGCTCGATGTTCCAGGACGTGCCCGGAGGTCCGGAGATCACATCGGTGACCAATGGAGTCCATGCCCGCACCTGGGTCACACCGCAGCTGCAGGAAGCCTTCGAGGACAAGCTCGGCCCCGAGTGGTACCTCCCCGACCCGGCAACCTGGGCCAAGGTCGATGACATCAGCAACGAGGAAATCCGTTCGGCGATGCGTCAGGGCAGTGATCGAATGATCCAAATGGCCGACCGGCAAATCGGTGAGCAGACCGGGCTCGATCCGAACATCCTCACCGTCGGCTTTGCTCGCCGCTTCGCCACCTACAAGCGGGCAGATCTTCTACTGCGCGACCGCGACCGCCTCCTCGAATTGATCAACGACCCTGATCGGCCAATTCAGTTCGTGTTCGCCGGGAAGGCGCATCCGGCCGATGAGCCGGGGAAGGCGATTCTCCGCAACGTTGTCGAATTCGCCAATGACCCCGCCGCGCGAGGCCGTTTCGTGTTCGTACCCGGCTACAACATGGCCGTATCGCGTGCTATGTATGCCGGCTGCAACGTCTGGCTGAACAACCCGATCCGGCCACGCGAAGCGAGCGGCACCAGTGGAGAGAAGGCTGCACTCAACGGTGTCCTGAACTTCTCCATCCTCGATGGATGGTGGGACGAGTGCTTCGACGGCGAGAATGGTTGGGCGATACCGTCGTCGGCAGCTGAGGATTCGGGCCAGCGGGACTGGGAGGAAGCCCACAGCCTCTACGACATTCTGGCGACCGAGATCGCCCCGCTCTACTACGGGGACGGAGGCGAAAACCCATCGGACGAGTGGCTGGCCAAGGTTCGCCACAACTGGAAGACACTCGGCCCGTTTGTTACGGCATCCCGCATGCTGCAGGAGTACGCCGAGCGGATCTACCAGATACCTCCTTCCCGTTGAGTACCAAGGCCTGGCCCGGCGACGCCTACCCCCTGGGGGCCACGTTCGACGGTGAAGGCACGAACTTTGCGATCTACGCCGAAAATGCAGATCGGGTTGAGCTCTGTCTATTCGATGATGAGAACAACGAGCGCAGTATCCGGCTCGAAGAGATAACCGCGTTTACCCACCATGGCTATGTCCCCGGAGTCGGGCCCGGCCAGCGGTACGGCTACCGGGTCCACGGCCCGTGGAGCCCGGCCGATGGCCTTCTCTTCAACTCGGCGAAGCTCCTGCTCGATCCCTATGCGAAGGCAATCGAGGGAGAAGTCGAGTGGTCGGAAGCTGTCTTCTCCCACCAGGCGCATCACCCGGATCGGATCAGCGAGGTCGACAGCGCACCGTTCGTGCCCCGGTCGATCGTCATCGACCCGCATTTTGATTGGGGTGATGACACTCCCCCGGGAACTCCGCTGTTCAGGTCGGTGATCTACGAGACCCACGTTCGGGGCATCTCGATGCGGCACCCCGAAGTGCCACCGGAACTGCGTGGCACCTATGCAGGGATGGCGAGCGAGCCGATCGTTGACCATCTGCACAACCTGGGCATCTCAGCCGTCGAGTTGATGCCGGTGCACCACTTCGTGTCGGAGCACAGCCTGATCGCCAAGGGGTTGACCAACTACTGGGGCTACGCATCGGTCGGATACCTGGCACCACACGGCCGCTACTCGGCGTCGGGAGACCGTGGCCAGCAGGTGATCGAGTTCAAGCAGATGGTCAAGGCCCTCCACGCCGCCGGCATGGAAGTGATCCTCGATGTTGTCTACAACCACACCGGCGAGAGTGGGGCACTCGGCCCCACATTCTCACTGCGCGGAATCGATAACCACACGTACTACCGCGTCGATCCCGCGAATCGTCGCCGCTACGTCGACTACACCGGGACCGGCAACACCCTCAATGTCAGACACCCGGCAGTGCTCAAGCTCATCATGGACAGTCTCCGCTACTGGGTCACCGAGATGCACGTCGACGGGTTCCGCTTTGACCTGGCGTCGGCTCTAGCCCGCGAGCTGCATGCCGTTGACAAGCTTTCGTCCTTCTTCGACCTGATTCAGCAGGATCCCATCGTCAGCAGGGTGAAGCTCATCGCCGAACCGTGGGATGTCGGTGACGGGGGCTATCAGGTCGGCAACTTCCCGCCGCTCTGGTCGGAATGGAACGCCAAGTATCGCGACGGCGTGAGGGACTACTGGCGAGGTACGGACTGGTCTCTGGCGAACTTCGCGTCACGTTTCACAGGTTCGTCTGATCTCTATGGGTTCTCGGGGCGGCGCCCCAACGCCTCAATCAACTTCGTTACCGCACACGATGGTTTCACCCTCCGCGACCTGGTCTCCTACAACGAAAAACGCAACCTGGCCAACCTCGAGGAGAACCGCGATGGCGAGTCGCACAACCGGTCCTGGAACTCAGGCGTCGAGGGGCCGACAGACGATTCCGCCGTCATCGAACTGCGCAAGCGCCGACAGCGTTCCATCCTCACCACGCTCATGTTGTCCCAGGGTGTGCCCATGTTGCTGGGCGGCGACGAAATGGGCAGGACGCAGGAGGGCAACAACAACGCATATTGTCAGGACAACGAAGTCTCCTGGTACGACTGGGAGAGTGTCGATCGCTTCCTCCTCGGCTTCACCCGCAGGCTGATCGCGCTGCGCAACGACCATCCCGTGTTCCGCAGGCGCCGCTGGTTCGAAGGGAGACGTGTCCGTGGCGCCGGGGTCCATGACATCGGCTGGTACAACACCGACGGGAACCCGATGTCGGAGGAGGACTGGAACAAAGGTTACGCCCGCTCACTGGGGGTGTTCCTCAACGGCGATGCCATTCCAACACCGGGCCCCCGCGGCGAACGAGTCTCGGACGACAGCTTCATCCTGTTGTTCAACGCTCACACGGAACCGGTAACCTTCACCGTCCCTGAGGATCTCGCGGGATACCAATGGCAGGTCCTCATCGACACATCCCGCGAGATGACCTGCGCCGATCTGCTCGAACCATCGGATGCTTGGGAGGTTGAGGGATGGTCGGTCGTTCTGATGCAACAGATTCAGCAAACATGAGGGTGCTCTTCGCTAGTGCCGAGCTCGCCCCTCTAGCCAGGGTCGGAGGCCTTGCCGAAGCAGCCGCCGGGCTCGTCGTTGCGTTGCGCGCCGCCGACGTGTCGGTGGATCTCGTCCTCCCCGACTACTTCGAGGTCGACATGGAGAACGAGCGACCGCGGGAGCTTTCGGTTCCGGGCTGGGTCGGTCCCGTCTCGGCGCGGCGGGGCCAGGTAGCCGGGGTTGGTGATGTCACCCTGGTCAAGGTCCCCGGCATCGTGAAGCCACATCCGTACGTCGATGAGTACGGCACGGGGTGGCCCGACAACGACCACAGGTTCTTCGGGTTCGCCGCTGCGGTAGCCAGCCTCATTCAGAACAGCGAACCTGACGTCGTTCACCTCAACGACTGGCACACGGCCGCAGTTCCGGCATTTCTAAGCGAGCGGCCTCCCACCGCCTTCACCATCCACACTCTCGGTCACCAGGGTTGGGCCGGGGCCGATTGGCTACCTCGCATTCGCCATCACTTCTCGGCATTCGAGTGCTTCGGCTCGGTGAATCCGCTGGCCGGGGCAGTACAGGTCGCAGAACGAGTTGTCGCAGTCAGCCCCAACTACGCCGACGAGATCAGGCGACCGGAGTCCGGCATGGGGCTCGATCACGTCCTCAACGGAATTGGCGACCGGTTGGTCGGAATCCTCAACGGGATCGACACCGGCATCTGGAATCCGGCAACCGATCAGAACATCGCAGCCAACTTCGCTGCCGATGACCTGGATGGGAAGGACGAATGCCGCCTGGATCTGCTGGCCGCGGCCGGATGGGAGGACACCGGCGCACCCGTCGTCGGCATCGTCACCCGGCTGGTCGACCAGAAAGGGATCGACCTCGCCCTCGAAGCCGTCCGCTACGCAGCGGGTGTGCCGTTCCGCCTCGTATTGCTGGGATCGGGTGAGAGGTGGCTCGCCGATTGGGCGCACTGGGCCGCATCCGAGTGGCCCGACCAGGTTCATTTCGCTGAGGGTTACAACCAGCAGCTGGCGCACAAGATCTTCGCCGGCTCCGACCTGTTCCTCATGCCCAGCCGCTTCGAACCGTGCGGGTTGGCTCAGATGCAATCGATGGCCTACGGCACCATCCCGGTGGTGACAAACGTGGGCGGGCTCCACGACACAGTCGTCGATGCCGACTCCGATCGGCGCAACGGCACCGGCTTCCTGACGGGTGCGGTGGATGTCCCCGGGGTGATCGATGCTCTGCACCGGTCGGTACGCGCCTGGCGGCACAAGCAACGCAGGCGCGGGATTCAGCGGCGCGGTATGGCGCTCGATTGGTCGTGGACCGCTCCCGCCAACCAGCACATCGAGATGTACGAGCAAATGATCCGGGAGCGGATGTAGCCGTTTCGTCGCGTCAGGCGTAGCTGACCTTCGTCCCCTTGCCGATGGCCACCACCCCGCCGGGCGAGACTGTGAACTCCTCAGCATCGTGTTCGTCATCGACGCCGATGTGACGCCCGCGGGGAATCACGATGTGCTTGTCGATGATCGCGTTGCGGACGATCGCCCCGGCGCCGACGTGCACATCGTCGAACAGAATCGACCCCTCGATGACCGCCCCGGGCTCGATCCGGCAGTTGGGCGAGAGAACGGACCCGCGGACGGTGGCGCCGGTGATGATGCATCCCTGCGAGAGCATCGAGTTGGCGATATCTCCAGAACCGAACTCCCCGTGAGCAACAACCTTGGCCGGGGGCAGCGTCCGGAATGACGTGAAGACAGGCCAATCCTCGTTGTAGAGGTTGAAGATCGGGTGGGGGGCAACCAGATCCATGTTGGCCTCGTAATAGGCGTCCAGCGTTCCAACATCACGCCAGTAGTGGCGGTCCCGCGGCGTCTCCCCGGGAACTTCGTTGGTGGTGAAGTCGTACACATACGCTTGGCCCGAAGCGACCAGCGCCGGAATGAGGTCACCGCCGATGTCGTGCTTGCTGCCCTCGCTCTCGGCGTCTGCGTTGAGCACATCGACCAGGACGTCCGTCGTGAACACGTAGTTGCCCATGGAAGCAAGAACTTCGTCCGGGCTATCGGACAGACCGGGAGGATCCTCCGGCTTCTCCAGGAATGCGTTGATCATTGCCGAGTCGGCGCTGCGATCGATGACACCGAACGCGCTTGCCTCACTGCGCGGGATGCGAATCCCGGCGACCGTGACCCCGGCACCGGAATCGATGTGATGCTGGAGCATCTGCCCCGGATCCATTCGATAGATGTGGTCGGCGCCAAACACGAAGATGTAGTCGGGCCGCTCGTCGTCGATGAGATTCAGATTCTGATAGAGCGCATCGGCCGAGCCGGAGAACCACTGCGGCCCCCGCCTCATCTGAGCCGGAACGGACGTGACGTAGTTTCCCAGGAACGAGGACATCCGCCATGTCGTGGAAAGGTGAACATCCAGGCTGTGGCTCTTGTACTGGGTGAGCACAACAATCTTGCGATACCCACCGTTGGCCAAGTTCGAGAGCGCAAAGTCGATCAGGCGGTACTGGCCACCGTACGGAACGGCCGGTTTGGCCCGGACCGAGGTGAGGGGAAGCAATCTTGTCCCCTGTCCGCCTGCGAGAACCATCGAAAGTACATCCGGAGAAGTGAAACGAGTACGCATGCCGACATGATGCCACACCCGTCCAAAGCCGAAGCTACGGCGTCACCGGTCCTCGTTTCTCGCGATGCGGTCCGAGCAGGTAACTTGGGCTCATGAACCATGAGCCCCGCCCGCTGACCAACGACGACCGCTGGTCGTTCAATGGAGGCACACACACTTCGCTCTACGACGTACTTGGATCACAGGCCGGGAGTGACGGCACAACTTTCCGGGTTTGGGCGCCGGCGGCGTCACGAGTCGAGGTGGTCGGCAACTTCAATTCGTGGACCGATGGCTGGGCGCTGAATCCCGACACCTCGGGTATCTGGAGCGGGCACATACCCAACATCGGTAAGGGCGAGGTATACAAGTACCGCATTGTTCCCGGCGATGGTGGCCCTCCATTCGACAAGGCCGACCCGCACGCATTCAAAGCCGAGGAACCACCTTCAACCGCGTCGGTGGTGTGGGACCTCGACTACGAGTGGGACGACGCCGAGTGGATGAAGAACCGGTATCGCGCCAATGCGCTCGACGCTCCGATCTCGATCTACGAGCTCCACCTCGGCTCCTGGCGTTATGAGCCCGGTGGCTATCGAGCCATGGCCCACCAACTGGCCGAGTACATCACCGAGACGGGCTTCACCCACGTCGAGTTGCTGCCGGTGATGGAGCACCCCTTCTACGGATCCTGGGGATATCAGGTGACCGGCTACTACGCCGCTACTTCCCGTTACGGCACCCCGCAGGACTTGATGTACTTGATCGACTACCTGCACCAGCACGACATCGGCGTCATCCTCGATTGGGTCCCTTCTCACTTCCCCAAGGACGACCACGGTCTTGGCATGTTCGACGGCACCCACCTCTACGAGCACGCCGATCCCAAAGAGGGCTACCACCCCGATTGGGATAGCTTGATCTTCAACTACAACCGATACGAGGTCCGCAGCTTCCTGCTGTCGAGCGCGCTGTTCTGGCTCGACAAGTACCACGCCGATGGACTTCGGGTAGATGCGGTCGCTTCGATGTTGTATCGCGACTACTCGCGCAAGGAAGGCGAGTGGATCCCCAACGAGTTCGGTGGCCGCGAGAACCTCGGAGCCATCTCCCTCCTCCGGTTGATCAACCGCGCCGCCTACGCCCGCTTCCCCGATATTCAGATGTACGCCGAGGAATCCACCGCGTTTCCGGCCGTGACTCATCCGACGGATACCGGCGGGCTTGGGTTCGGCCAGAAGTGGGATATGGGCTGGATGAATGACACGTTGGAGTACGTGAAACGAGACCCGGTACATCGCAAGCATCACCACTCGGAGCTGAGCTTCCGCATGGTGTATGCATTCAACGAGAACTTCACTCTTCCTCTTTCCCACGACGAAGTCGTTCACGGCAAGGGCTCGCTGCTCGGCAAGCAGCCCGGGGACCGCTGGCAGCAGTTCGCCGGCTTGCGACTGCTGCTGTCGTACCAGTGGGCGCAGCCGGGCAAGAAGCTGCTGTTCATGGGCAGCGAGTTCGGAGTTGACGAGGAGTGGAACCACGAGCAGGAGCTCAACTGGTCAATCGCATCCCATCCCGAGAACGAAGGCCTCGCTCGCTGGGTCGGCGACCTCAACCGGCTGCTGCGATCGGAGCCGGCACTGCACGAGCGGGATTGCGACCATCGCGGGTTCCGCTGGATCATCGGCGACGACGACGCCAACAGCGTCTACGCATTCCTCAGACTCGACTCTGCCGATAAGCCGCTGCTATTCGTCGCCAATTTCACTCCGGTCGTGCGGTACGACTACCGGCTCGGCGTTCCTGTTGCCGGCGAGTGGTCCGAGGTACTCAACAGCGACAATCTGCGCTACGGCGGCAGCGGGGTGCTCAACTCCGGACCGCTGCAAACGTCGTTTGAAGGGGCTCACGGCTACGAACAATCGCTCGCGGTGACCATCCCGCCGATGGCCGCGGTCTTTTTGACACCAACGATGGTTTAGAAGACCGGCAGATCGGCCGATAAGGCTGACCATGCCTCCTGCAATTGAACTCACCAATGTCACTCGTCGTTTTGGCGACATCACCGCAGTAGATGATCTGACTCTCACCGTTCCTGAGGGCACTATCACCGTTCTGCTCGGCCCCAACGGCGCCGGAAAGACCACAACCGTCCGCCTCGCCACCGGGGCACTGGGTTGCGATGAGGGTGCAATCCGGGTCCTGGGTCTCGATCCGATCCGAGACGGCGACGAAGTCCGCTCCCGCAGCGCCGTGGTTCCTCCGAAGCCCGCTCTGTACGATCGCCTCAACGGTTGGGACAACCTCCGGTTCACTGCGGACATCTTCGGAGCCGATCACGCCGCCATCCTTCCCGCGGCGGAGCGGTTCGGTATCGACGATGCTCTCGACCTGGACGTAGCCGGGTACTCCACCGGAATGCGGACCCGGTTGGCATTGGCTCGAGCGGTGCTGCACGACCCCCAGGTGCTCCTGCTCGACGAGCCAACTGCCGGGCTCGATCCGGAGTCGGCCCGTGCTGTGCTGAACCTGATCCGGGAACTGGCCGGTAAGGGCAGGACCATCGTCTTGTGCACTCACCTTCTCCACGAGGCCGAAGGCGTGGCCGATCAGGTAGTGCTGATGGGCGCCGGGCAGGCGCGCATCGTCGGCAGTCAGGAAGACCTCGCCGATCGCTTTGTGACCAATCCCGCAGTGATCATCGACGCTGAAGACAGGGCAGCTCTCGCCCGGCTGGATGCTCATCAGCACGTGGTGTCTGCTGATTGGAACGGATCAGTCCACGTCCGCCTCACCCACCTCGATCGGCTACCCGATCTCGTCGCCGACCTGGTTGCCGCCGGTGCCCGGCTCACGCGAGTCGAGCCCGACAACCCGACGCTGGAAACCCTCTACTTCGAAATGCAACGATCGTTGCGGGAGGGGTCGCGAGCCCCTGATGATCGACCGCAAGCACTGAGGGAGGTCTCATGAGGAGAGACCGCGTTCTCACGGTGGCCCGCATCGACCTGAGCCGCCTCTTCAAGAGCCTCGACTATTGGATCCCGATGGGTGTCCTGGCCATGGTCTTCTTCGTGATACTCCCCTACGGATTGCTGACCGTCGTCACCTCCACAACGAGCAGCGACCTGGTCAACAAGATAGGTGAGGTCCTCCAGTCTCTGCCCGGACCGGTTCAGGAGAATGTCGTCGGCGACACCCCGGCGGCCCGCGGTGCCTACATGCTGGCTGTCTACCTGCTGGCGCCGGTGGCGATCGTCGTTCCGCTGACTATCTCATCGGCCGTCGGCGCGCATTCGATCGTCGGCGAGAGAGAGCGCGGCACGGGAGAGTTCCTCGCTCACTCACCCCTCACGGTTCGTGAAATCTTCGTCGGCAAGATGCTGGCCAGCCTGGTCCCCGGATTCCTCGCTACCGCGGTTGGATTCTCGATCTACGCAGTACTGGTCAACGTCAAGGTAGGCCCACTGATCGGCGGCTGGTTCTTCCCAACTGCAGGTTGGTGGATCCTCATCCTGTGGGTAGTGCCCCCATTCATCGTCGTAGCGCTCTCGGTGATTCTGTGGGTGTCATCCAAAGTGCGCAGCACTGCGGCGGCCCAACAGGCAGCTACGCTCGTTTCTCTTCCGGTGATCATGGCGGCCTACGCAGTGTCCAGTGGCCTGCTGATCGATCCGGTGGTGGCCGCATTCAGTGTCGGGCTCGTCGCCTGGGTTCTTGCGGCCGGAGGCCTGATCTCCGGCTCACGATCACTGAATCGGGAGAGCTTGCTCGGAATGGGTGCGGAGTAGATCGCTCTGGAGCACCAGGTGGTGCCGAGGTTGGAGGAAACGGAATGACTGCGGGAACTAGGACTCGCATGACCAGGCAGGACCTCCTCTGGGCCCTCCCTGTGCTCGCCGCAGTCCTACTGCCCGGTCTCTCGTGGATCGCATCGGGCTACCCACTCGCTGCCCAGTTGCGGCTTGGCATCACCATTGATGTGTTTGCCGCCGTGGCCGCTGCTGTGGTCTTTGCGATCATCTACTTCAGTTCCGGCCGCCGACTGCGCTGGTCGCTGTCGATGACCACCATGACACTGCTTGTTCTGTTCCAGTGGTGGATTCTCACGAGTGGGGGGCAAGCGATTGTCGACATCATTCCCATCGGACTGCTCGGAGACGTGATCCCGGTAGCCGTCGCCGGCCTGATGCTGTGGCTGGCCGCTCGCCTGGGCCAGGACCGTGCGTTTGCCATGATCACTGCGATTGGGCTGTGGGGAGTGGTCCTGATCCTCGTGTTCGTCACCGCATCAGTCACCCCTCGCATCCCCGCCGGCGGCACAGAATCCGCTGCGGGCCCCGGGCAACCGGATGTTCTCCTCCTCGTTCTCGACGGCTACCCCCGGGCCGATGTCCTCGACTCCGTCTTCGGGTACGACAACTCCGGCTTCCTCGGCGATCTGGAAACGATGGGGTTCGTGATCGCTGACCGCGCTCAAGCCAACTACAGCTACACCTACGGTGCTCTGTCCTCGATGCTCGCCCTCGACTACGTGTTCGATGTGGGACCGATCGACGACGACGAGCGAGCCGCAATGCGACATGCTCTAGCCGGCGACTCCCCTCTGCTGCGGGCGTTCAAGGAGCGGGGTTACGAGATCTCCTACTACGAGAATGCCTGGCAGGGGTCGAGGTGCAGCCCGTACGTAGACAACTGTGTGCGGGACGGCATTGCCGAGCGAGCGCTGTGGAACCTGAGCCGAACTACGATCTTCGCCCCGATTTACGGGGCGGTGCGCCCCAACCCGTTCGTCAGCGTCTCCTTCTCCCATCTGGAGGATTTCGGGTCCCATGCGACCGACGGCGGACAGGACCGGCCATTGCTGACCGTATTCCATGCGCTGGTTCCTCACCAACCGTTCCTGTTGAACCCACAATGTGAGCTCCAGGCGTCGCCACCTCAATCGGGCTTCGACGCCACCAGCCCGGAAACTGTGGCCCTGGGAGGCGATCTGTTCGTCGATCAATTGGAGTGTGTCAACAACCTGGTTCTCGAGGGCCTCGACCAGATCCTGACCGATCGCCCGGACACAATCGTGATGGTCACCGGCGACCACGGATCCGAATCGGCACTCGCCTTCGGCAACAGCGAGCCCGTGAGCATCCCCCATGCCTTCTACGAGCGGATGGGCATCATGAGCGCTTACCGACTGCCGGGGTGCAAGGAGTTGGTCTACCCGGCCATGACCCCGATCAACGGGGCACGGGCGGTTGTCGCTTGCTCCCAGGGGTCGGAAGCCGAGATGCTTCCCGATCGCTCGCTGTGGGCGACCGAGGACAAGTTCGGCGAAGTCAGCGACATCACCGAACGGATCCCCGCTATCTATCCCGGGCAATAGACTCCAGCACCAGGAGAGTTGAGTGCATTTGACATGGCCTTCAGATAGATAGGCTCCGTGCCGATGAATCGGTGACGAAAGGACACCAATGCCCGATCCAGTGATCTTGTACCTCGACCCGGGAACGGGTGCGACCCTTGCCCAAATCGCACTCGCCGGTACTGCCGGGATTGCCGCTGCCGCCAAGTTGCGCATGAACCGTCTTCGCCGCAAGACAGACTCTGCGGAGCCCGAGGAAGAGCGCCAGGCGGAAGAGGTCACCGAGGAGACGGCCACCGCCGAATGATCGAGCACGGGTCCTTTCGCGATCCTGCAGCGCGCGTCTTCTATCACGACGGGCGCGTCTTCCGCGGTCTCGACGAGACCGCTGCCGCCGCCGACCGCAAGGCGCGGGAAGTCGGACTGCTCGACACACTCGTTGCGAAAGACCTCTTCGTTGAAAGCTGGCCCAACGACGAGATCACAGCACCGGAGGGACTGCCGGCAACTGCGGTCATCGAATCTCGACGCGTTCCGACCATCAACTACCCATCCGAGTGGTCCTTTGCAATGCTGCGGGATGCGGCGCTGGCCACCCTGGACGCCAACCTTCTGGCAATGGAGCAGGGCTTCATTCTCAAGGATGCTTCCGCATTCAATGTGGTCTACGAGGGAACGCGGCCACTCATCATCGATATCACCTCCCTGGAGGAGTTTGGCGAGAAAGGGATCTGGACCGCGTACGGCCAGTTCTGCGACCACTTCCTTGCCCCTCTGATGCTCGAGGCGCACGCCGGGATCGCGTTTCAGCGCTACCTGAGCGGCCAGACGGAGGGCATTCCGATCGTCGAGCTGAATCGCCTGCTGCGAGGGAGGTCCGGCATCCACAAGGGAATCCTCAGCCACGTTCGGCTACGCAGCAGAATGGAGCAGAGAGCGGCCCGGATGGACACCGATCGACGCCGTGCGGTCGGGCGAATGGCGCTACCCCGCAGTGCAGTCATCGCCACTATGCAGAGGATGAAGTCGTTGGTCTCCGATCTGGAATCATCGGCACCAAGCACATGGGCCACATACGAAGAAGCTACCCCGTATGAGCAACAGCAAGCCGTAGCCAAGACGGCGTTCGTCGATGAGAGCGCCGGACGGGTCCAAGCTCGATCCACCGCTGTCGATGTTGGCGCCAACGCCGGCCTGTTCACCAAGATCCTCGCCAGGCACTTCGAGCAGACACTCGGAATCGACTTCGACCCGGGCGCCATCGATGCCCTCTACGCCGAGACAAAGCGGTCGGAGATCGAGAACCTGACGCCGCTCGTGATCGATATCACAAATCCCACCCCGGCATTCGGATGGCAGGGACGGGAGCGGAAGGCCTTCACTGAAAGGGTCCGCCCCGACTTCGCCACGTGGCTGGCAGTGGTGCACCACCTCAGTCTCGGAGCGGGAATCCCCCTGGAGAGTGTCGTCGCCACAATCCTCGACTTCAGCCCGGAGTCGGTCGTCGAGTTCGTGTCCCCGGACGATCCGATGGCAAAGCGGATCTCAGCGAGTCGAACCTCGGACCTGGCTCCGTACTCACAGCAGCATTTTGAGGAGTACGTCGCCGCAGGCGGCAAGGTCGTGGCCGAGCGCCAGGTGAGCCCCACCCGTACGCTCTATCACATTCGCCGGCACGGAGACTGAGCTCAGTCGAGCCAGCGATGGGGCCGATTCTCGAGACCGGAGAACCCGAGCTCGTCGCACAGCTCGAGGAAAGGCTCCCGCCGCACTCCCTTCCACTCGAGGTCCGCGAGATCTTCGACCAGCGGAACGTCCGGCCGCAGCTGGGCAAGGAATCGGAACAGGAGCGCATCACCCATACGCTCCCGCAACGTGTCGGCCAGTTTGGTTGAGCTCCGCACGGACACCTCCCACCGGGCGTCATCGAGCGGGATGTTCTCCAGATGCACGTAGCGGTCGAGGACGGTCGCCGTTGATTTGGCCCCCCAACCGGACAGCCCGGGCAATCCGTCGGCGGAATCGCCGACCAATGCGAGGTAGTCCGGTATCGACACCGGCAGAATGCCGAACTTCTCCTGTACCGCCGCGCTGTCGATGAAGGAACGCTTGCGCCGGTCGTAGCCGACGATCTTTGGGTTGCCGTAGCACTGCGCCAGATCCTTGTCGGGAGTGAGCACAACGACCTGGTCCACCTCAGGGACCCAGCGCCAGGCTGCAGTGGCAAGAGCGTCATCAGCCTCGAACTCCACCATCGACCACACGGTCACCCCGAGCGCATCCATGGCACGCTCGGCCAGCGGAAACTGTTCGAGAAGCTCCTCGGCGATGCCTTCACCCGACTTGTACTCGGGATACACCTCGTTCCTGAATGACTCGATGACCGTATCGAACGCCGCCGCGAGATGGGTGACACCCGGCTCGTTGAGCAGCGCCAGGGTCGAAGTGATGATCCCGTATACCCCGCCCACTTCCCGACCCGACGGATCGGTGCGGGTGGGCGAACCGAAGTGGTTACGGAACAACTCGTAGGTTCCGTCCATGAGATGAAGCTTCATACCAAGACGATACAGGTACGGCTTGGCCGACGTCCCGCAGCCATTCACCTAGTACCGTTTGCCTCATGGCAGAACGCGGTCTTCACACAACCGTCTACGGACAGGGTCAGTTACGCAGCTCTCTCGGTTCGAACCGATGGCGGTTGTTCGCCAACGATGAGGAACTGGCTCAGCTACGCAGGCTCGGTCGCCTCCACATCAGCCGGATTCAGCTGCCGAGCGGCGAGGAGGCGACGCTAACCCCCGATGGGCGTTCGGTCGTTGTCGCCCTCGACAGAGACGGAAACGAGCTTGCCCGCATCATACGCACCTCCTGGTTCGGGCGCCGCTGGGAGATCGAATCGCAGAAGTGGGCTTATGAGCTGATCAGCGATCCCCGGCCCCGACGCTGGCACATCGCAGTTGGAGGCACCTCCGTTGCTCAGATCACCGGTTCACTGGTTTCCTACAACCGGGTCATGATCGATGCGCCGCTGGGAGTGCCGCTGCTGGTGGTCGCTCTTGCCTGGCAAGTGGTCGCTCGACCGTGGGAAGCGGCCGCAGCCCCCGCCACACTGATTGCGTCACCCGCCGAAGGTGAGCCCGAGTGAGTACCGAGTGGCTGACTCCGCGCAGTCCGCTCACCGGCGAGACCACAGGCACGGTACCGGTGACACCTCCAGACGCGGTAGCCGCCGTCGTCGCGAAATCGCGGGCCGCATTCGGTGACTGGGGGAAGCTCAGTCACGCCGAGCGCAAGCCCTACCTTCGTGCGTTCGCCAAGCAGGTGCTGCGCTCCATGGACCGCATTGCCGACGTACTGGTTTTCGAGACCGGCAAGCACCGCAACGACGCACATCTCGAGTTGATCGGAGCTCTCACCGCACTCGACTTCTTCACCCGCAAGGCGGGCGAGTTGCTTCGGCCCCGGAAGGCTGCCCGCTGGCCCTTCGTGATCACCAAGGGATGGACGGAGTATCACCCGCTGGGCGTAGCCGGAATCATCTCCCCTTGGAACTACCCCTTCTACCTACCGCTGATGTCGGCGATCCAGGCACTCAGTGCGGGGTGCACGGTTGTAATCAAGCCGTCGGAGATCACCCCACTATCGGGTCAGCTCATCCAGGACATCGCAGAAGAAGCCGGAATGCCGGCCAACGTCGTCCAGGTCATCCACGGTGGAGGCGATACCGGGGCGGCTCTGGTCAACGCCGACACGGACATCATTTCTTTCACCGGATCCACAGATGCGGGGAAGAAGGTGGCCAACGCGGCCGCGCCGATGCTGAAACCGGTCGTGCTCGAGCTCAGCAGTAGCGATGCCCAGATCGTGCTCGAGGACGCCAACATCAAGGACGCAGCCAAGGCGGCAGTGACGTTTGGCTGTTTCAACGCCGGTCAGATGTGCGTCGGTGTTGAGCGCGTATACGTAGTGGACGAGGTGTACGACGAGTTCATGGCCGAGGCGATCAAAGCCATCGACAGGCTGAGCGCAGGGACCGGCGACAAGTCGGACATCGGCCCCATGATTTGGCCGGGCCAGGCCGACGCGATCGAGAGTCACGTCCGCGACGCGGTTTCCCGCGGAGCACACATCGTCAGGGGCGGCAATCGAATCGAAACCGACCACGGCGTCTACTTCGAGCCAACGCTGATGGAGAACGTCGACCACTCGATGGATCTCATGCGCGACGAGACCTTCGGCCCGATCATTCCCATCATGCGGGTCACCGACGAGGCCGAGGCATTGGAGCTGGCCAACGACACGCCGTACGGCCTGCACGGATCTGTCTGGACCAAGAACCGGTCCCGCGGCGCAGCAGTAGCCGCCCGGATGAAAACCGGCACGGTCGCGGTGAACGACCACGTGATCAACTTCGTCGTGCCCAGCATCAAGTTCGGGGGAATCGGCGAATCCGGGTTGAACGGCCAGCTCGGTGAGGAAGGAATCAAGGCGTTCACGATCCATCGGTCGATCACCGTCGCTTCGTTCCAGCCGACAACCAAGCTGATCCGAGCGTGGCTACCCCGCACCGTGCGACCCGGCTACTGGATCGGCCTCGCCAGGACACTGTTCTCGTGGCGCCGCTAGTCACCACCGATTGGCTCGGGGAGCAACTCCACGACGAAGACATCAGAGTTGTCGATACTCGCTTCTACTTGGCCGAGCCGACCCGGGGCCGGTCCGAGTACGAGGCCGGTCACATACCGGGTTCGCGGTACCTGTCGCTCGACGACGATCTCACCGGCACCGTCGGGCCGGGGCGCCATCCGCTGCCCGAGCCTGCCCGGTTTGCCGCAAAGCTCGAGGGACTCGGCATCGGCGATCACCACCAGGTGGTTGTCTACGACCAGCACGACGCCAGCATCGCAGCACGCCTCTGGTGGATGCTTCGATCGCTGGGGCACGAATCCGTCGTTGTGCTCGACGGGGGATGGGAGGCCTGGGTTGCTGAGTTTCGATCGACAACGACCGAAGTACCGGTTTGGGATACCTCGGAACTGAACCTCGCTTCGGAATGGTCTGGCACCATCGAGAGGGGAACAGTTGCGGATGGCACCGAGCGCCTGTTCCTCATCGACGCCCGCGCCCCGGAGCGGCACCGCGGCGAGATCGAACCGATTGATCCCATCGCCGGGCATATCCCCGGGTCATTCAACATCCCCTACCAGGGCAACACCGACGAATCCGGCCGCTTCCTGCCGGTTGAGCAGCTGCAAGAAAGGTATGCCGCCGTCGATACATCGGCCCGGGTTGTTTGCTACTGCGGCAGCGGAGTGACCGCGTGCAGCAACATCCTGGCCATGGCGATTGCGGGAATCGAGGACGCCCTTCTTTATCCCGGCTCATGGAGCGGTTGGATCGAGGGAGAAGAGAAGTAGGGCGACCATCACCCCCTACCGGGATGCATCGCCCTACTTCGTGGAATACGATCCCCCGCACTGCCGCATTCCGGGCCCGGGTTGCCCCGAGCCTCAGGCATCGACACAACGTCGACGTGGCCAAGATTAGTGGTCGGCTGATCACGTTGGGTGGTCGGAGATAAGGAAAGATTTCGCGCTTTTCCCACAAACCTCCGGCAAATGCGGACACAGCGGAGGGGCGCTGCCATTATGCGACCGACCGCAGGGACCGGGGCATGAACTACTGCGTTGAGGTTGCCAGCAAGGCGGGTTTTCGGGACATAAGGGCCGAGAACCTGGAGGGCCAAATCGAGCTTCTGGGCATTCACGAAGTCGATTCGGTGGAAATTGGTGACCGCTACTACCTATCCGGCTCATTCGATCCGGGGCTGCTCAGCAAACTCACCGACTCTCTGCTCTGCGACCCCATCATCGAGGATGCGACTTGGTTCGACGTCAGCGACGATCTGGCCCGCTCCGAGCCCGGCGTATTCACAGTGGAAGTCGTGTTTCACGCCGGCGTGACCGACGCCGCCGCGGAGAGCCTCCTGGCCGGGACCCGGGAGCTGGATCTGTCGGGGGTCGAGCAAGCCGCGACCGGCACCCGGTTCACCATGCGCGGATCCACCCTCACCCTCGCAATAGTTGAGCGCATTGCGTCATCGCTGCTGGCCAACTCCGTCATCCAGAGCTACTTCATCAACGAGCCCGCTCCTCCCCCCTTCACGGTGGCGGCAGCAAGCAGCACAGGAGTCGAACGGATCGATCTCCGCGGCCTCACCGAGGAGGAGTTGGTCCACCTGAGCAACCACCGTCGCCTCAGCCTGGATGCGGCTGAGATGAAGGCGATTCAGGCCTACTTCGCCGACCGGCCCGCCACCGACCTGGAGCTCGAGACCCTCGCTCAGACCTGGTCCGAGCACTGCGTGCACAAGACGTTCCGGGCTCAGATCGATTACACCGGCCCGCCACCGGGACAGAACGGGCCAATCGACACCGTCCACGTCGACGGGATTCTATCCAGCCACATCCGGGCTGCTACCGAGGCGGTTGCCAGGCCCTGGGTTCGCTCCGCATTTGTCGATGATGCCGGCATCGTCGCTCTCGATGATGCGACCGATCTGGCTTTCAAGGTCGAGACCCACAATCACCCGTCGGCGCTGGAGCCCTTCGGCGGGGCCAATACCGGAGTCGGCGGGGTCGTTCGTGATGTCATCGGCGTGAGCGCGCGGCCGATTGCGAATACCGACATCCTCTTCTTCGGTCCCCAGGACGTCGAGTTCGACCAACTACCCGACGGCGTGCTTCACCCTCGTCGCATCGCTTCGGGAGTCATCGCCGGGATCGAGGACTACGGCAACAAGATGGGAATCCCCACTGTGAGCGGCGGCGTCTATTACGACCCCGGGTATACGGCCAACCCCCTCGTGTTCTGCGGCTGTCTCGGGGCGCTGCCGACCGGGTCCCACCCAACCGCGGTTCAACCCGGGGATCGCATTGTCGTCCTCGGGGGGAAGACCGGTCGCGACGGACTGCGAGGAGCGACCTTCTCGTCGATGGAGTCCGATCACACAACCAGCGACGTCTCGGGGAGTGCCGTCCAGATCGGTCATCCCATCCACGAGAAGCAGACGCTCGAGGTCATCATTCAGGCTCGCGACGAAGGCCTGTACAACGCCATCACCGACTGCGGCGCCGGGGGGCTGTCATCGAGTGTTGGTGAGATGGCCGAGGAACTTGGAGCCACCGTCCAGCTGGAGCGAGTGCCGCTGAAATACCCGGGGCTGAGCCCTTGGGAGATCTGGCTGAGCGAGGCCCAGGAGCGCATGGTGATCGCCGTCCCTCCGGCCAACGCATCCCGGGTTGAGGAGATTGCGGAAGCCCTCGACGTTGAGATGACCGACCTCGGGGAATTCACCGGGGACGGCATGCTCCGGGTGCGCCACGGTGAGACGGTCGTGGGTGAGATGGACTGCAGCTTCCTCCACGGGGGCATCCCGCGGCAGCATCTGCAAGCCGAGTGGGCTCCCCAACCTCAGCAGGCCGCCGCCCCGCTGGCTTCCGACGCAACCTCGACCTTGCTCAATTTGCTTGGCCACCCCAACATCCGATCCAAGGAAGAGATCGTGCGTCAATACGACCACGAGGTGCAGGGGGGCACGGTCGTCAAGCCATTTGTCGGCACCGCCGAACATGGACCCGGGGACGCCGCAGTGGTGACCCCGCTTCCGATTACGCCAGGAACACCCGGCGCTGCTCTCGGCATCGGATGCAACCCCGCCTACGGTGCTCTCGATCCCTATCGGATGGCATGGGCGGCAGTCGACGAAGCGGTTCGCAACGTCGTGGCGGTCGGCGCTGATCCGGATCGGATCTCGCTGCTCGACAACTTCTCCTGGGGTAACCCCCGTCTCCCGGACCGGCTCGGGTCTCTGGTTCGGTGCACCCAAGGTTGCTACGACGCCGCCGTCGCCTATGGGACGCCCTTCATCTCCGGCAAGGACAGTCTCAACAACGAGTACACGGGCCAGGACGGCAAGAAGCACACCATCCCCGGCACCCTGGTCATCTCCAGCCTGGGCATCGTGCCAGACGTCACGCGCACAGTGACCAGCGCCCTCCGCAGACCCGGGAACACGGTGTACCTGATCGGGGCCACCGGCGAGCACCTCGGCGGTGCAGCGGTACTGGCCGGAACCGCCGGGGGCGAAGCACCGGCACCGGTCCCTACAGCACCAGACCGCTACCGGGCACTCCATCACTCGATAAGAAACGGCCTGGTGCGCAGCTGCCACGATGTCTCCGAGGGAGGCGTTGCGGTCGCGCTTGCCGAAATGGCCATCGGAGGCCGGGTGGGAGTCTATGTCGATCTGAGTACTGCTCCCCGACAAGGTGAACCGAGCCCAACCGGAATGCTCTTTGGCGAGTCTCTGGGGAGGCTTCTCGTCGAAGTCGACCCTGCTGACGAATCAGCATTCGAGACAGCGATGCAGGGCCACCCCGTTGCCGCCATCGGAATCACCACCGCAGACAAGCGCATCGAGATCCAGGCAGGTGAGCTTCGAATCACGACCGACGTCGTTGCGGTGGAGACCGCCTGGCGAGGAGGCGCCTCTTGAAGCCCCGAGCGATGATTCTCCACGCCACCGGCACCAACCGGGACCACGATGTGGCCCGGGCACTCGAGCTGGCCGGGGCCGCTCCGGAGATCGTCCACATCAACCAGATGCGCGACGAAGCAATGCGGCTGAGCGACTACCAGATGCTTGTGCTGCCCGGCGGCTTCTCTTACGGCGATGATCTGGGGGCCGGCAAGCTGTGGGCGGTTGCCATACGTTCCCGATTCGGCGCCGATCTCGATGCCTTCATTGCGGCCGGGAAGCCGGTCATCGGCATCTGCAACGGCTTCCAGGCACTGGTCAAGTCGGGTCTCCTGCCGGGGATAGAGGGGAACGCCGCAGGCGCCTGGACGCAACAGGCGACGCTAACTCGAAATGAGTCGGGCAGGTTCGAGTGCCGCTGGGTCGAGCTCGCTCCTGAGGGAACAAACATCTGGACGCGAGACCTCGAGACAACCATCTACTGTCCCGTCGCTCACGGTGAAGGCCGCTTCGTGGCTCAGGGGGACACCCTCGCCGAGGTCGAACGAGCCAACCTGGTAGCAGTTCGCTACGTTGGCGATGGGTATCCGGCAAACCCGAACGGGTCTCTGCACGACATCGCCGGGATCGCGAATCCGGCCGGCAACGTGCTCGGGTTGATGCCCCACCCGGAGAACCACATCGTCGGCGAGCAGCACCCGCAACGGCACCACGGCCCCCAACCCGGGTCGGGCCTGCCGCTATTCGAGAACGGAGTCCGGCACGCCGCCGGCACATAGGAGGAGCGTGAGAGTGATAGACCGAGAGACCATCCTCGAGGCAATCCCGGAGGCCCTGCTCCGGACCGACCTTCCTGAGCTCGGCGAGAGACACGAAGGGAAGGTTCGCGACATCTACCTGCAGGAGGATCGTCGAGTCCTGATCACCACAGACCGGGTCTCGGCTTTCGACCAGGTTCTCGGGGCAATCCCGTACAAGGGCCAGGTCCTCAACCAGCTGAGCGCATGGTGGTTCGAACAGGTAAGGGACGCCGTGGCCAGCCACGTGATCTCGGTACCGGATCCAAATGTCACCATCGGGGCTGAAGCTGTCGCCCTCCCGGTCGAAGTCATCGTGCGTGGCTTCATCACCGGAGTGACCTCAACATCCTTGTGGACCCTCTACTCGCAAGGGGTGGAACGCCCCTACGGCCTCGACCTGCCTCCCGGCCTGAAGAAGAACGATCCGCTTCCAGCGGCTGTCATCACCCCGACGACCAAGGCCACCGGCGGCGCTCACGACGAGCGACTGACCAGCGCCGAGGTAGTGGAGCAAGGGCTGGTCGAGCCCGGCTTGTGGGAGCAGGTTCAGGAAGCGGCGCTGACCGTGTTTCAGATGGGAGAGCGGGTGGCTGCCGAAGCAGGCCTGATCCTGGTCGACACCAAGTACGAGTTCGGTCTCGTCGACGGCGAACTGGTTCTCATCGACGAGGTTCACACACCCGACTCGAGCCGCTACTGGATCGCCGACACCTACGGGCTGGGCGAGCCGCAGAACTACGACAAGGAGTTCCTGCGTCTCTGGTTCGTTGATCAGGGATACCGGGGCGATGGCCCCGCACCAGCCATGCCGGACGAGTTCGTTGCTGAGGTGGCGACCCGCTACATCGACACCTACGAGCGGCTCACCGGTAATCGGTTCGAGCCGGGAGAACAACCTGCAGCTGAGCGAATCAGGAGGGCGCTGCTATGAAACCGCTGGTCCCCATCATCATGGGATCCAAGTCCGACCTATCCCACGGCAAGGCTATCGCTACCGCCCTCATCGGCTACGGGATCGATAGCGAGATCAGGGTCGCTTCTGCCCATAAGGCAGCCACCTACCTACTCGACTTGCTGGCCGGCTACGAATCCGATGGCAGGCCCAAGGTGTACGTCACCATCGCCGGCCGATCGAACGCCCTCAGCGGATTGGTCGACGGAAATGTGGCCTCACCGGTCATCGCCTGCCCGCCGTACTCAGACCGATTCGCCGGGTCCGACCTTTTTTCGTCGCTGCGAATGCCATCGGGAATCGCTCCGCTGGTCGTGCTCGATCCGTCGGGCGCCGCGCTCGCAGCAGCGAAGATCCTGGGGATTGCCAACCCCGAGATCCGGGATGCGGTGGCCTCAGCCCAGGGGGCGTGGACCGAGACGATCATCACAGACGACCAGGAACTACAGGAGCACTAGCCTCCGCCCCGGAGTGAACCCGTGAATCGATTCTCTGACGAGCTGGACCGGCCCCGGGAGGCATGTGGTGTCTTCGGCATCTATGCGCCCGGCGTCGACGTAGCCCGGATCAGCTTCTTCGCCCTCTATGCACTGCAGCATCGGGGCCAGGAAAGCGCGGGGATAGCCACCAGCGATGGGACATCGGCTGCGGTTCACAAGGACATGGGCCTGGTCGCTCAGGTCTTCAATGAGGACAATCTGTCGCAACTGGAGGGCCACCTGGCGGTCGGGCAGACCAGGTATTCGACTACGGGTTCATCGCACCTGCGCAACGCGCAGCCGTACTTGATCGAGACGATGCACGGACCGCTCGGCGTCGGCCACAACGGCAACCTCACCAATGCCCCGCAATTGCGGCAGCGTCTGCTGGAGCGCGGGGTGGGATTGACCTCGTCCACCGACAGTGAAGTGATCACTCAGATGCTGGCGGCGCCGGCACCGGGCTCGAGTAATGGTGCCGCAGACTGGGAGGCTCGCATTTCTAGTTTCATGGCTGCCGCCGAGGGTGCCTACTCCCTGGTGGTCTTGACCCGCGATGCCGTCTTCGGCGTCCGCGACCCGCACGGCTTCCGTCCGCTCTGTGTCGGCCGGCTGGAGCAAAGAGATATCAGTCCCCCCGGCGAAGCTGGGCGGAAGGTACCGCCGCAGGCGGGGGTAGGGGGGCCTGCCTTGCTTCCCCTGCAATGGGGGGAAGGCACCGCGGCGGCCGAAGCCTTCGGGGTAGGGGGGTATGTACTGGCGTCGGAGTCCTGCGCCCTAGGCACAATCGGGGCCAGCTACGTCCGCGAAGTCGAACCCGGCGAGATCATCCGACTTGATCGAGATGGAATGCACAGCACTCGGGGACCGGTGCCGGCAACACCCTCGCTGTGTGTCTTCGAGTACGTCTACTTTGCGCGGCCCGACTCAGTCCTCGAAGGCCAGACAGTCCACCGAGTTCGGCAGCAACTCGGCGAAGCCCTCGCTCGGGAGGCCCCGGTGGATGCCGACCTGGTCGTCGGGGTGCCGGACTCAGCTACGCCGGCAGCCATCGGATATGCAATCGCCTCGGGAATCCCATATACCGAGGGCTTGATCAAGAACCGGTACATCGGCCGCACCTTCATCCAGCCGAGCGATGAGCTTCGGCGTTCCGGAGTGCACCTCAAGTACAACCCACTGGAATCCAACCTGGCCGGCCAACGGGTGGTGCTCATCGATGACTCGATAGTGCGTGGCAACACGGCCGGGCCTCTGGTCAACCTGCTGCGCGAGGGTGGTGCTGCTGAGGTGCACGTCCGCGTGTCGTCACCACCGGTCCGCCACCCCTGCTTCATGGGCATCGACATGGCGGACAGCGAGGAACTCATTGGGTTCATCAAAGACGTCGAGGAGATCCGGGCACACATCGGAGCCGACTCCCTGGCTTACCTATCGCAGGCCGGGATGATGCGGGCGGTGACGGCCGCAACCGACAGCGGCGAAGCGCACTGCAATGCCTGTTTCTCCGGGGAATACCCCCTCGAGCTCAGCGGGTATTGGGAGGCCCGGGACAAGAATGCCTTCCAGGGGGCATGGGCCGAAGGGGCAACGTCCGAGAACGGAGCGGAGCAATGACCAACAATGTCCTCGTCGTCGGTGGGGGCGGCCGCGAACACGCGATCGCCTGGAAGCTGGCCCAATCTGATCTGGTGGCCAAGGTCTTCGTCGCCCCTGGGAATGGTGGTACGGCAACGGCAGGCGGGAAGATCGAGAACGTACCCATCGCCGACAGTCAGATCGATGAACTCATCGCATTCGCCGAGTCCAACGATGTGAGTCTCACCGTCGTGGGACCCGAAGCACCGCTCACAGCCGGCATAGTCGATCGCTTCGAGGAAGCCGGCCTGGCCTGTTTCGGGCCGGTTGCCGGAGCAGCCCGCCTGGAAGGCTCGAAGCGGTTCTCCAAGCAGCTGATGCACAAGGTGAGCGTGCCAACCGCGGCCTACGAGATCTTCACCGACTACGAGGAGGCGCTCGCCTACGTCCGTAACGCCGAGCACGCGATTGTCATCAAGGCGTCCGGGCTGGCAGCCGGAAAAGGCGTGATCGTGCCCGGATCGCTCGCCGAAGCGGAGCAGGCACTGAATCGCCTGATGATTGATCGTGAGTTCGGCGCCGCCGCCGACGAGGTGGTCATCGAAGAGTTCCTCGAAGGCCAGGAAGCGACCATCCTCGCCTTCTGCGACGGCACGACCATCGTGCCGATGCCTGCCGCTCAGGACCACAAACCCCTGCTCGAAGGGGACCAGGGCCCCAACACCGGAGGAATGGGCGCCTACGCCCCCACCCCGGTGGTGGACGAGTCGATCAACGAGTTCGTGGTCGAGTCCGTGATTCGCCCGGTCGTTCGTCAGCTTGCCCTCGAGGGCTCTCCCTACGTCGGGGTCATCTACGCGGGAATGATGCTGACAGCGCAAGGGCCGAAGGTGCTGGAGTTCAACTGCAGGTTCGGTGACCCGGAAGCCCAGGTTGTCCTCCCGCTACTGAAGGGCGACCTGTTCGAGATCCTCAACGCCTGCCTCGCCGGAGACCTCGATTCAGCCGAGGTCGAATGGCACGATGGTGTTGCAGCAACGGTGGTAGCCGCATCGGCCGGCTACCCGGGACCCTATGACAAAGGGATCCCGATTGCGGGCATCGGTGAAGCCGAGAGCATCCCCGGCGTGACGGTCTTCCACGCCGGCACCAACCACGACGCAGAGTTGGTCACGTCGGGTGGCAGGGTGCTTGCGGTGACCGGGGTGCAACCTGACCTGTCGATGGCGCTGGCTTGTGCCTACCACGGAATCGAGCATGTCGACTTCAAGGGGATGCAATTCCGGAGCGATATCGGAGCTCGCATCGCAGGACAGACCGACACTGAGGGCAGCCCTGTAGCACTGCCCTGGCAGAGCTCATATGCCGATGCGGGAGTCGATATCGCGGCAGGTAACCGAGCGGTGGAGATGATGGAGCGCGACGTCCGCTCCACCTACACCGACGACGTGATAGCCGGGATCGGTGCCTTCGGGGGCATGTTCGACGCGGCCGAACTCGGGGCCGATCCGGTTCTCGTGGCGTCCACCGATGGAGTGGGCACAAAGACCAAAATCGCAACCGCCATGGGTCGCTACGACACCATCGGGCACGACATCGTCAATCACTGCGTCAATGACATCCTCGTGCAAGGGGCCCGACCGCTGTTCTTCCTCGACTACATCGCCACCAGCTCGCTGGATCCGCTGATCGCGGCGGCCGTGGTGAGCGGGATGGCCACCGCGTGCCGGCTGGCGGGCTGCGTGCTCCTCGGCGGAGAAACGGCGGAAATGCCGGGGGTCTATGTCGCAGACGAGATCGACGTTGTGGGCACGATTGTTGGTGTTGTAGAGCGGGACCAGATCATCGACCCGACTCAGGTCGCTGCCGGCGATGTTGTGCTTGCCATCAAATCGACCGGGCTGCACACCAACGGCTACTCGCTGGCCCGCCATGTCTTCGAGCATTGGGATCTCGACGACCGGGTTGCCGCACTGGGAACCTCGCTGGGCAATGCCCTGCTGGAGCCGCACCGCAGCTACCTCGCTGAGATCACCCGCCTGCGGGAAACCGGTATCCCGATCCGTGCGCTTGTTCACATCACCGGTGGCGGCCTCATCGAGAATCCGGGACGGGTTCTGCCGAGTACTTTGGCCTTGCGCCTCCACCTCGACTCGTGGCGCATCCCGCCGCTATTCGCCCTCATCCAATCGCAGGGCAACATTGCAGCTGGGGAGATGTTCCGCACCTTCAATATGGGAGTCGGCATGCTGGTGGTTGTTGCAGCCGAGCGGGCTCGAGATGCGATCGATGCACTCGGCTCCGATGCGTGGGTGATAGGTGAAGTCATCCCCAGGGAGACTGACGAGGTGGTGATGCAATGAAGAGGATCGTTGTTCTCATCTCGGGCAATGGCTCAAACCTCCAGGCGCTCATCGATAGCGTCGCCGCCGGCGTGCTGGACGTGG